>NZ_JTCM02000013.1 GCF_000817785.2 Hassallia byssoidea VB512170
AAAATGGCACTCATAGTTCGTTTACTAGATCCTCAACACCCCACGACATTTTACAGATGTTGGCTGTCAATGAGTGAAAGAGTGTTTGTGAAACCCCTAGACATCACCCAACAGACACTTCTCGTTCTTCAGGTGGATAGACTCGTGGTGCAATTGGTTGAGGCATAGAAACGATGATATCAGCGCCATTGATAACGGTTCCCAATAGCCCCAATTCAGATTCAACCAATTGATCGACAGCTTCACCGAGCATGTTTTCTTGTGTATAGTTTGGTCGTGTTACCAACACTATGCCATCGCTGTAAGGTTGAATTAACAAGGGGTCATTAGATAAACTGAGAGTGCCAGTATCTAAAATCACTAAATCATAACGTTGGCGAGCATCCTCCATTAGCTTTCGCATTTCGCTAGATTCTAAAATAGCGGCAGATTGGCGCACAGGACCCGCGCTAGGAACAATGTATAAATTTTCGACTCCGGGGACTAAATAAATACACTCACTCAAGCTGCCGTAATAGCGTAGGGGTTCAACAGTGGCATCGGAGTCGAGAGTAACATTGAGGGATTGGCAACGGCTATGCGATCGCAAATCTGTTTCAATAATCAAAGTTCGTTTGCCAGCACGCGCAGAGGCAATGCCCAAATTATAAGCACTCACCGTTTTTCCTTCCGAACTGCTGGTGCTAGTAATCAATACAACCTTCAAGTTTTTCCCACCAATGCGGCGCAGATTACTGCGGAACTTTTCATAATACTCTAAATAGGGAGACTCCGCAGAAAGTATTGTTGGCACTGCATCTAAACTTAAATCATCAACTGGCATTAAAGGCAATTCGCCCAGCAGATTGACTTCTCGTTGTTTGAGGTTGTTGCGGATATCTTCTTGAGTTTTGAAAGTCCCTTCCAGCGCTCCTAACAAAAATATTACCCCACCACCAACCAACAATCCAAGTATTGCACCTACACCCAAAGTAACTGGCACATTCTTAGGCGGTTTTTGGTCGCTAATGACTACTGGTGGTCTAGCAATGCTAAGACTAGTAACAGTTTCTGCTTCTGCGGTTCTCGCATCAGTTAGCTTTGCTTGCATTTGATCGTATACGGCTTTTTTGAGGAGAATTTCCTGTTCTATACGCGATCGCTCCAATTGCTTATTAGGTATCAGAGAATACTCTTGCCGCAATCGCGCCTCTTGTTTGATTTCGTCAGTTAGTTGCTTTCGGAGAGTATCCCGTTGGGTTTCCAAAGCCACCAGTTGATTTGCCAACAGTTGACGGGCTGGGTCTAAATTGCTATTGCTACGAATAGCCCCAGAGTTAGGAGTCAAAGCCGCTGCCGTACCGCCACCACCTACAACCTCAGCTGCACGTTGTTGCAACAGTTTTTCCGAAGTTTCTTTCTGACGTCGCAATCCAATCATTGTCGGGTGTTCTGGGCGCAAGTCTTTTCTAAGCAATTCAATTTGCGACTCAGTTTGATAAATTTGCAATCGCAAGTTGGCAAGAATCGGATCGGCACTCAAAGCCGAAGATACATAAGCTTGGTTAACTGTCAACCCCAGCTTATTTTGTAAACTGGCAATTTGAGCATCAATACCAGACAGCGTTAATTGAATTTGCCGTTGCTGACCTTGGCTGATAGTGACTGCGTTTAGCAAACTGCCATTTTCAGCAGCTAATATAGCAGGTCGTTGCAGGCGATCGTACCTTTCTAATTTCTGTTCAGCAGCTTGTAATTCTATCTTCGCTCGTGGTAAGCGCTCGTTAATTTTGGCAATAATTGCCTTTAATCGCCCAGTATTAATCTCACCGCTTAACTTGACCATTGCTTGCATTAATGCCAGCACAGTCTCTTGTGCCCGCTTTTGGTCACTATCTTTATATTTGATTTGAATAATTGCCGGGGCTGCTGCTTCTCCTTCCTTGGCTGCTTGCGGAACACTAAGCGCCACATTTTCACCAATTGTTTTCGGCTCGACCTTTACTTGCGATGCCACAGACTCAATGATCTGGTCTGAGAGCAAAATTTCTTGAGACAGTTCTTGTCCTTGCTGCTGAATTTGCGTACCAGTTGCCGAGAAAGAAACTGGCGGACGAGTGTAGGCAAGTGCAGCACTGGCTAGATAGCTAGGGGCTGGATCTGGTTGCACAGCCACCAGAGTTGACCCCGCTACAACTAAACCAAAACTGGCTAATCCAATCCACTTGTATTTATCAAAAGCAATAAGATAGCGCTTAACAATCGGTGGAGCCATGACAATAATCAATTCTTAGGCAGGTTTTAGCAGAAAGGCAGAAGCACGAACCAGATAAATCACATCTTTTACTTACTTTAAACAAGTTTTGTGACCAACAGCAATCAAGCAACAAAGTAACTACCTTCTGTCACCACTAAAAGTGTCAAAGAAGCGGATAAAGCTTTCAACATTAAAGAAAGGTCGAGTAATTGTAGTCAAAACATTAGTGATTTTACCGATAAGGTTTCGACCTACAACGATAACATCATTGTCTTGCAGCGGCACGTTTTGAGACGCATCGCCGGAAAGCGCCTTTTTCGCATCAAGTTTCTGGGTGACGGCTTTACCTCGTTCTGGATCGAAGCGAACAAGAGCAATGTCTCGGAGATTGGCAGTATCCGGATTGATTCCTCCTAAAGCATCTATAAAACTACTACCATTAGGCAGTACTTGAGTGCCAATTCCACTCGCCGCATAGTTTAAAATGCGGATTCTAATTTGCGGTTGAGCTAAAGTTGAACGAGCTACTAAATTTCGGTCGTAACCGTCATCAGCACCGATTTCTCGACGCGGTACAATTATCGCATCACCATCTTGCAGCCGTAAATTAGGTAATGAGCTAGCATTTTGCAACGTGGCATACAAATCAATAGTTTGTGAAACCACAGAACCATCAATTAATCTCCGCCGCACTTGCACTTGCCGCAGGTCTGCGTTTAGTGTCGAACCCCCAGCTATCAGCAGCGCATCACCAAGACGAGGTGTCGGCGAAGCGATCGGATAAATTCCTGGACGCGGCACTTCGCCACTAATCGTAACTTGAACTGGTCGCGCCCCTGCCAGCCCGACTGCCACAACCGGATCGACCAAAATGCGACTTAAACCCAAGCGAATTTTTTCTTGAGCTTCTTCCAAACTCAAGCCTTGTACCGAAACTGTTCCCAATTGCGGCACTACAATATTGCCTTCGGGATTTATTTGCGCTTGAAAACTCAACTCAGGACGTTGCCCTGTCAGTGATAAAGCGACAATTGGATCGACGACAAACCGATTTAAACCAGAGCGAATTTTTCCTTGTGCTTGTTGTAAAGTTAAACCTTGTAGGGACACTGTTCCCAGTAGCGGCACTGTAATATTGCCTTCGGGATTTATTTGAGCTTGAAAACTCAAATCGGAAAAGCGCTGAACCACAACGGTAATTACATCTCCAGGTCCTAAGCGGTAGCGACCTGGAGGACGCTGAACCGTTATCCCCAATACATCTCCAGGTCCTAAAAGATAGCGACCGAGTTGGGGTGATATTCCCTCATTTAAACCCGCAGGTGCAAAATCAACACTCGACGGGGGTGAGGGAGGTTGCCCTTGCCCCTGTCCTGGGGAGGGTAAAGGTTGAGCCACAACATCCGGGACAGATATTGTACAGAATACCCCTACCTGAAGACTGACAAGACACAAAGCGCTAAATACACGCCTAGAAGAACTGGGAACTATGAACATCGATGCAATCAAGCTAAGTTAAGAAATGCTACGCCGACTCGCTATTTTACTCTGGAAATACTCTGAGTGTCCGCTCTTAATCGCAGGTATTTTTATACAATTTATCTTTTTTTGCATAACCTAAGAGCGAAACCTGTTTGATAAAGAAGTGGTCAAAAGTCAGAAGTCAGAAGTTAGATGGGAATAGGTATGTTACTGACACCATAAAGATTGGTTTAAAGCCTCATCTATGAGTGGACGAGAAAAAATTAATAAATATAAAGATTGAAACTCCACCCATAAAGCGATCAAGTTCTCCAAACTGCCCGTACAGACGTTCCGGACCGAACGTCTCTACATAACTCCTAACTTTTTTATAAAGGACCTGCCATTAATGCCCGTTGGACTGTTTCACCAATAGACTTGGTTAAAGACCAAGTTGTTTCTACCTGCCCCAAAGGTTCCATCGGAATCATAATGCTCACGCCAACCCAAGGAGCACGCTGCTTGCGTAACTGTGCTAATTGATCTGCCACAAACCACTGTAAAGGTGATGGGTTTCCACCATTAGGGAAAGCATACCATTGCAAAACCGCAAATGTTTGCTTCATAGTGGAGGCGCGAAAAAATTGAGCCTCGACTTTAACTTCGGTTGATGCAAGTTTTACCGTAAATTCCGCCGGACGAAATTGAGCTACGTTCCACTGCTGCCAGCTTTGAATCTCTGTCCATTCTACTTCTGGTTGATTTTTGTCATCAGTTTGCGGCAGCAAAAGCAAGATAGCCTGAGTTTGTGTGCCTTGTTTTTTGTTGATTTGCATTAACCATTTGCGTCCGCCAATTTGTTGTTGGCTTTTTTCAATTGTTTCCCAACCAGGAAGGTTTAACCCTTGCTGCCGCAACTGTCTCAACTGCTTGATACTGGTGATAGGAGGCAGCTTTTGCCATTGCCAGTGTCCTGTCATATATCCGGGAACAGCTCCTATCACCAGCAGTACTAGTAACAACAAAAGCGCTGCTAGCTTAGGAAATTGGTTTTCTTTGAGTAATTTAGAAAAGGATATCATAAGTAAAATTTGCAATACTTACGCAAAATTTTACCTGCTAAAATCACTTCCTGAGTTCAGTAATTTTGACAGTGCCCTACGTATTTCCCCAAGAGTAAACCGTATAGCGGCTTTTGGCGTTGCCGATTGCTGATTTGATATCTCTCGTAACTGGGCTGCTGCCTTGTTATGCAACCGGAGGTAGAGCGTTCCCAGGCAGAGCCTGGGAACAAGATAATATCACTTTCTGAGTTCAGTAATCTTGACAGTCCCCCTTTTTTGAATCGAAATTGAGAGTGCGTCTTCGACTAAATCTCCTAACTTCATACGAACTACGGAGGCGATCGCGTTCAAGACTTGCTGTAGTGTTGGCTTGGGTTGTTGAAGCTCTTCGTAGTGTTCAGCAATAGCCTTTAATGTAAAGTCCAGAGTATCGGCAGGACGATCGCCGATAATATCCTCATCTTCTCCTGTTGCCCACCATCCCATATTTAACTTTTATTTAATTAATGTTACAGTCCGTTTTAATTTGTAACTATACCTTATGATGTTGGTAGATTTTTATATACATGGGTCGTGCAAATATTTATAATCATTTTTAAGTTAAACCCCTTTCCCTCGAATAGTTCCTCCGCTTTTATTACTCCAATCTCATCAAATTATTCGGATAAATCAGGTTCAGGAACTTCACAAAAACCTTCTTTTGTTGACTATTTAGTGACTTTGAAAATAACGCGAATTTAACTGCTGGGAAAAATCATAAGCATCATAAAGAGTCTCAACAACGCCTGTGCCGTCCCCGGACTATGATAATAATTTTTATCGATGTGATAGTGATATTTTTTAATTTAATAAATTAATTTCTGGCTGGGGTAATCATCTCAAACTTAAAGTCTATTAATCTACTAAAATCATCAGGGATATGGAACAAATATTAAACGAATACTGTAAACAATTTAATCCGGGGCTGCTTCTTTTGAGTATGCCGACTGGTTCTGGTAAAACATACAATGTCCTTAACTTTATCTATTCTAATTACGAGGAATTTGCTACTCAAAAAAGAAAAATACTGTTTATTACCAACCTCAAGAAAAACTTGCCAATTAACGAACTAAAAGAGCGTTTTATTGCTGACAGAAAAGAAGATGAATTTGATAAGTATGTTCTTTTTATTAATTCTAATGTTGACACGGTTATTAAAAAGCTACTCGCCATTGATGATGAAATTCCCGATCAATTCAAGACAGAAAGTTATAATAAATTAAAATCTCATATAAAAATACTCCAAAATAGTCAACTTCCCAAAGAAGTTAAAGATAGCTGGGAAACAGAAATTCGCAAAAATATTGAGCCAAAATTCCGACAAATTATTAAAAAAGAACTGGAGAATAACTTCAAAACAAAAAAAGCCCGCCTTTCAGCTATAAAGAACGATCAAGACTATCAATGGATTGGGAAATTATATCCCGCAGTATTTACAGATGAAAAAACTGTTTTTTTCCTTAGTATAGATAAGTTCGTCGCTAAAAATACGACACTTGTTGAGCCGTCATATTACTTTAATGAACGGTTTATTGAGAAAGCACTTATTTTTATTGATGAGTTTGATACTACCAAAGAAGCTGTACTCAAAAAGATCATTGAATCAGGCTTACACCATCGAGTGGATCTTCTTGATTTATTCTTGAATATTCATAACCATCTTATGCAAAATGAATGTCCTGAACTGCTTATTAAAGAATCCGAAACGTTCAAGAAAAAATCTTCCGGTAAAAATTGGTTATCCCCGCGACAACACATTGAAACCTTTCGAGATAAAGCTAATTACATATTCACCACATATAAATTACAGCATACCTGTAAATCTCATGAGGACTTTTCAACAAAGCAAAGGAACTTTCTGTTCTATGACTATCAATTCCATAATGTGATGGATCGTGATAAGCGTATCGAGATTATTGAAGATATAGAAAACCGTACAAATTGGATTAAGGCTTTTGATATTAAAACAAAAAATTCTGGTGTCGAGATACAGAAACTGCTGAGTGAGATTACTGGATTTTTAACCTACTTTCAGAGAGGAATTAAGTATTTAGCCGATAACTATCGTCATTTGAAAGACGAAAATAACAGCATTAACGAAGCCTTTTCCCTTGAATTTGCCGTTACGACCGTTCTTAATAATTTTCACATTGACAATACAGATGTCGAATTGTTGACCAGTAAAATTCTCGAAGATGACTTACCGTATGACTTGCAAACCGACAAAGGAACAATCCAGCGTCAGGGGTTCTATGATACAGGCTTTCGTTACCACGATATCGTCGATAGTGATGAGCATGATACGTTATCGAAAATATATATGTTCAACTTCAGCCGTACACCCGAATCCTTTTTGGCTGGAGTTTGCTCAAAGGCTATGGTAGTCGGCATTTCTGCGACTGCTGGACTTTATACCAACATTGGAAATTACGATCTTGAATATCTGAAATCCCGTTTGGTAAATTCATTTATACGTGTTAAAGAAGATGCTATTATCAGGCTCAAAAACGCATATTCTGAAGCAACTAAAGGATATGATCAAGTTGTCATAAAAACTGAATTTATTGGAACAGATTCGCAGAAGGAAGCAATCAAACAGCTTGAGGAGCTTTTGCGTGACCGAGAAGCAGCACAGGCTTTCTGGAACGATCTTCGTCATAAAAATACTGATAAGAAGAAGAATATTGAATTTTTGTTTGACCGTTATGTGAGAGCGTTGACTGCATGGAAATATTTTCTGGATCACCCTGATTGCCATGCGTTTCTTTGCCTCTTTAATAAATTGCCAAAGCCTGCCGATCCAGAGTTCGACCTGGATATATTACATAATTACGCCAAATTACTATTGGATGACAATAAAGATGTCATAGATGGTAGTGTACATGATACGATTTTCCTGCTTAGTGGAGATAACTTTGAGGAAAATAAAGAGCAACTGCTAAATGAACTGAAAGATAATAAACGTCGATTCATTATCTCTGCCTACCAAACAATTGGAGTCGGACAAAATCTACAATTTCCCATTCCTTCTTCTATAGAGCCAATACATATTAACAGCTTGCCAAAGCATTCAGATATGGATATTAACGGTATTTATTTAGATAATCCAACTAATCTAGTTGTGAATATTTTTGGGAATGAACTCGAAAATGATAATTTTATAAAATACATTTTTCAATTGGAATTTTATCGTGAGAATGGAGCTTTTTCTCTCAACACATTTAAGAGCAAGTTGGATGAAGCTTTTCAGAGATATATAAGAAGAGATAAGCCTAAGCGCAAGGCTGAGGACTTCATCAGCTTATACAATACAGATACTTATTCACGCTTCTTGAATAAAATAATTATTCAGGCAATAGGTCGGATATGTCGCACCAATATGAAGGCTCCAACAATCCATATTCTTGCTGATGCTTCAATCCGAAAACATCTAACTAGATTTTCTCTACCAGAGGATGTAATTCCTGTTCGTGAATATACTGCTCTCCTTGAATCAGTCACTAAATCGACCAATCAATCTGAAGATTTGATAGAAGCCCAAAACCGTGCATCCCACACAAGCAATCAGACTTCTGCTTACATACGCCGCCAACTGAATAGGCCGTGGACATCTCAGAGTGTTAAAGCATGGCAGGATCTTAGAGAGCAAGTTCTCCGTCAACCCGCTATTGCCAAAGAGTCAGAATGCAATCCTAAATGGAATAGTATCTACATTCAATTGCCGAAAGCCGCCTCTTTATATCGTTATTCAGAAGAATATGATTTTAGGGAAATTGAAGTTTTATTTTCTGAGGAATACGGTAAAAAAGAAGTTAAAGAAGTGAGTGAACGAACTGCCCGTCTTTCAGATTTGATGAGAATCAATATCCTACATAAATTGTTCATTGATTCTGGCTGGGCAACAACATTCCCTGAATCTGAACTTCTGCTTACACCTCCGATGTTCAACAATATTTATAAAGGGGCATTAGGCGAAGTATGCGGGAAACATATTCTTCAAAGCCAGTTAAATATTCACTTGCTAGAACTTGATGTGGATGAATTTGAATGCTTTGACTTCAAAACTGATCGGAACATTTATATAGACTTCAAGTTATGGAACGATCAGGTTGCAGTACCAGCTGATGAATTAATTGATAAAATCCGTGAGAAAATGGCGATCGTTGGGGCAGATCGGGTTTTTGTGATTAACATTCTTGGTAGCTCAGATACAGCTTTTGGTGAGATTATTCAACGTGACAGGAAAATCGTCGAAGTTCCTTATCTTTGTAAAAACGATAAAGTTGACGATAAAGCAATTGAATTTATTCTCAAGGAATTTTGCAAATGAGTATTCTCACGAATCGTCTGAAAATCACTTTTAACATTGATGCTATTAAACAAGACTTTGTGTTTATTCGATTAGAAAGACAACAAAATGGTAAATGGTATGGAACTAGAGAATTAGATTATCTTATTGGTAAAGATTTCAATGCTGCTGCTGTCATGTTTCAGTATGGAAAATATGCCTATGCCATGTTCAAGAAACCGCTTGATGTTTACCAATTTCTCTCTAAGATTAGGGAAAATGATAAATTCAAAAACAATGCTGTTATTGAAGTTACTCCGAAAGCTATACTTGCAGGCTCTGAAGAGTGCATTTGTGAAGCATGGCTAGCTCAGATTTTATTAAACTCGCTTTCATCCTCTAGATCGCGTTTTGCTAAATATCATTATTGCAATCTAACCGGATCATTGTTACTTGTACGAGATTTTGAAGGCAAAAACAAAGACTGTCTTGATGTTGCAAAAATCACTCTCCATTCTGGATACTTGCTAGAGATTAAAACTGCTCGTCACCGAACAAAAATTTCTATTCTTACAGAGCTAAAAAATACTATTGATAATAAACGGAAACAGGAACTTAAAAATGCTCTTGATAAGCCTAATTATATATTTGAAGTATCAACTGGAAGTCTTCGGAGACATTTACCACGTGATGGTGAAATTGATGCAAAATTAATATATATCGAATGTGGTTTAAAAGGTAAAAAAGCATCTACTCCATTTCTGGAGTTTGTAAGTATTGATAATTTTTATAAAAGTAGCGCTGGTGTTTTTCACCATATCATGATCAGCATTCAGGAACATCTATCAAAATACATGGATGTTAACTTTTGTTGCCGTGAAATTGACGACAACTTACCACTTACAAACACCTTGTTTAAAAGTCCAAAACAACTTCACTCAAAACTTGATGGTCAGGCAATACATATAGTTGATAGAGTGAATGATGAAGATTCTGCTGATTTAGCAATCACACTGAAAGAATTGCTTCTTCCTTATATTACTGATGAAAAGCTAATTACTGTTGGTAAAGGTGATAAAAAAGACGCTCTAAATTTTAGAATTCTTCATGATGCTGACTTTTATGAAAAGACGGGACAAAAAGACGAATATCTCCCTTCAACAGATAAATTTCAGCGGCAGCACCTCACAATTGAATCAACCATAAATGTCACTGAAGCTATTGTTAAAACAATCATAAAAGAACAGCTTATAAAGCGTGATATTAGCTCTCGAACATTGAACATGTTTGATTGGTCTAAACTTAAATTAAAAGGAGTTTGGACTTTTGCTGCTTGGGATGAAGATGAAAATCACGTTATTTTTATGGAAATCGAACCGAATGGTAATTTTGAATTCTATGAAATAAAAGATCAAAACATATTTAACTGGGAAAAGTTTGAGAAATATAGAAAATTCATGACAGATAGTAGCTCTGGAGATAAAATCAGGACGTTGGAAGGTCTTGTTATTTCTGATGCAGGTGATATAAATCAGATATTCCGTACCGATGAAATCACCATTCCTGAGCTTTCTAAAATTGAAGCTATTATCAACGAAGTCGAAACTGAGTTTCCCGAAAATAAGCGAAGTGGAAACGCTTTGGCAGCGTTGATACAAGAATTTATGACTGAAAGTTCTAGGAAAGATAATGAAGAACTTGTGATATTTTCCGATGAATTGCAAATTTTGGGTAGCAATGAACTAGACAAAAAAAGCTTCAAAAAACTTCTGAATCAAAGGCTAGGAAAGAGTTCAAATATTTCATCTTAATTACGGAACTATCTTCTAAACAAACATAACATAAGGCTGATTTTTTCAAAAAATAAGGAAAATATTGAAGATTTATTTGACGCTTCTCTCAATATAAAATATTTCGGTGAAACTGAAAAAGAAGCAGATTATTTCGTGGGAGATGGAAATGTAAAAGATTATTCTTTCAACGATGCCTGTCATCTCCGTAAAATTGTTGCGGTGAATAACTCAAAATTGATATTCAGACAACTCCTTCAAACTATGAATGTTGATTTTGTCCGCACGGGGCAAAGTACCGTAATCCCTTTTCCATTTAAGTATATTAGGGAGTATAAAAATTTTGGCGTTGCTAAATAACTGTATGAATCGGTATTAATCAACTACTGGGACACATATTCCCACACAAACAATACTAATTATCCCAATTCAATATCACTCCCCCAATGGGGGATTTTTTAGGGCAATGAGCGAAAAACACCGCCATGAACAGCAAATTTACAGTTTATTACCACAAAGCTTTTGGACATTACCTCGTACACCCATTGGATATTATCGCGCTCGCGGAGGGAAAGAGAGTTATTGCTGTGCCGAGGCAGAGTAAGACCAATAAACCGCAAGGTGGAAAGGCATCTGTCGTTGAAGCCAGAAGCCTACACTTACCCGAAGGGTAAGTGTGGGTAGTTCACCTTTCGTCTTCTGGCAGAATTGCTTCAGGTTCTGAGAAATATCTATCAAGTCGATTGAGAATAGGCACTAACAAAAGCAGCATAATGGCAGAATATAAGTCTCCACCCCAACTGTCATGCAGCCATTCAAAAGCTGCCTGTTGTCCTGTGCCATGAAAGAAACTCAGTAAAGTGTTGCGAATGATATTCGCGGTGATGCTTACCACAACAGCAGTAGATAAAAACCAAATAGTTGTGCGACGCGATGATAAAGCACCTGTCCAATAAAGCAGCATTAAGCAGACGTATAAGGTAGTAAATAACATCTTCAACCCCGCACAGTAAGGGGCAACTTCCACAATGCGTCCCCCGACAAAGATATTTGTGCCATCGACAGCTACTTCCAGACCAAACTGACTTAGGATGAAGCCAGCGGTACCAGCGATGAAGCTTTGAAGAGGCAAGGTGTAGGGAGCGATGAGGTAAGGTAATGCTGTTGGAGTTGCCAAAAATACTAATACTAGGGGAAATCCTTGCAATTTAAAGCCGGCAATTCCTTTTAACCACAAGCACAATCCTGCTAGGATGGCGGGGAAGGAAAGGTTAACCCATTCGGTGACACCGCTAAGATAAAAAATTCCCCCGATTATCAGCAAGACTACACCCAAAGGATGATTGACATCTGGCAGTCGTTGCCATTTTTTTCGGTTTATCCAGCCCAGATAAGCGGCAAAGGGTATACCAATAATACCGTGGCTAAAATATTCGTGTTCTGTACTAATACTTTTGTTTAGCCAACCATCCAACCAGTGTAGCAATATTGGCGCATAAAGCAGCGCTAATACACCGAGAATGGCAAAGCTGAACAATTGTGTTGCGTTTCTGTTTTGAATTTGACGCTGGAATGTCATAATTTTCAGCTATTTAAAATTAAATATTTCAAATTTGTTAAGTAGATGGGCATAAATAAACGAAGGACTGAATGTAGTAAGGGATAGGTGCCCTTAATACCGAAGATATGAGCGGTAAACCGCTCACTACGAATCAGGACAGTTTTTGCGAAGGGCTAAGAGCTCATAGTTAAATGATAATGAGCAATTAGCCATTGGTGATTAAATGCACAACAACTGTTGTTGTTCGCCACTGAGGATTGATGCCAAGGCTGCGACAACTTCTTTGACTTGGCTATGGCTTAAGCCTGGGTACATGGGTAATGATAAGATTTGCTTTGCCTGCTTTTCTGCTTGGGGAAAGTCTCCAATTTGATAACCTAAGTCGGTAAATGCCGGCTGGAGATGGCAGGGAATTGGATAGTGAATGCCTGTTTGAATTCCTACTGCTGCGAGTTGTTCCTGGATTTGTTGGCGTTCAAGCACGCAAGAATCATCGATTTTGATGACATAAAGGTGATAAACGTGTCCTGTGCCACTTTGGTTTTGCATGGGGATGATACCTAGCCGATTTAAGGGTGCTAATTCAGCATCATACTGTTGGGCAATGTTCAGGCGATCGCTATTCCAATTCGGCAAGTATGGTAGTTTCTCTAGCAACACTGCCGCTTGCATGGTATCCAAACGGCTATTCGTACCCGCTTCGGTATGATAATACTTCGAGGATGCGCCGTAATTCCGCAAGCGTGTCATTTTCTGGGCAACATCTGCATCTTTTGTTAGCAGTATTCCCCCATCCCCAAATGCGCCTAAATTTTTACTCGGATAAAAACTAAATGCTGCTGCTATCCCCACCGAACCGGCGCGATATCCATCGCGTTCGGCTAAATGCGCTTGTGCTGCATCTTCAAAAATTAGTACTTTGTATCTATCGGCAAAGTCTAACAACTGCTGTGGCGATACCATTTGTCCATAAAGATGCACGGGGATAATCGCTTTGGTATGGGGCGTAATTGCTCTTGCTGCCGCTTCTAAATCAATTAAGGCTGTTTTGGGATCGCAATCGACAAAAACCGGTTTTGCTCCCGCTCGCAGCACGCCAATTAGGGTAGCGACAAAGGTGTTTGCTGGCAAAATTACTTCATGTCCGGCACCAATATTACACGCTTGCAAGCCGAGAGCGATCGCATCGGTTCCGGAAGCAACACCAATACCGTATTTTGTCCCAGACTCCGCTGCAAATGCTGTCTCAAAATCTTTCAATGCTTGCCCTAAAATAAAATCTCCCTTTTCAAATACAGCCTGCATTGCTTGCTGCAATTGAGTTTTCATCGATTGGTGTTGTAAGTTCAGGTCTACAAAAGGAATTCTAATTGTCATATTATTCTTTTTCAGAAAGCCTCAAAATTAATCTCAAAATCCGGTTTTTTCACATCTAATCCATTTTTGACTGAATACCCAACTTTTGGGTGGTTTCTGATTATGAAGTATTTGTGAACTTTTTATTAAGTTTGTCTTTAGTTACCATTTTTATTTGTAGCAAAAAAGGATTGTATCTTTGATTTTTTGTCAGATTTTCTCAACTTATTACCGACAAAGTAAAAAATTATATTTAATATTTATTTTATTTATTTACCCAAAAAAATCACTATAAATGTGAAGCGCGATCGCTTTCAGAATTTTCGAGAAAACAGCCTCAGTAAATTCCAGGAAAAAAATAATTTTTCCTTAAATGGGATTGAGTATATAAACGGAAAATTTTCCCTTTATATATTAAGAATCGGAAAATTTTATCCTTAGCGTTATCGTACCCACATCAAATGCAAAACTAACGCGCTTGTGGCATTAAAACCTAAAGTAAGGTACAGCAGCGAGTTCAAAGAAAGCTCCTGCGCCTTTATTAACACCCTTGCAGTGCGAAAAGAAGTGCATGTTTTTTCTTACCCTTTCCCCAAATAATTGCCATTCGTCTATTAGATAATTAGTGAACTGCAACGGCGATGTCTACCAACAAGCCACTATACGTGCAGGCATTGCTTACCAAAATGCATTCACATACCATAAACTTAATACACGAGTCGCATTCTCAAAGTATTTATTGTTTTACTCAGCACTCAATAATTTTAAGTAAGGTAAAAAATTTTCTGGCAAAATTGTTTATCGGCAGCAAAATTGGGGAATGCTTAAGTTAGCAAACAATAACCCATAAATAGGGGTTATATAAATTACAGTATCAAACAATTATCAAGGTAACAGTGGCAATGGTAGAGCCGGAAAACAAGTTGTTTGCCCTCAAGGATGGTTGGGCTTCCCAGGAAACGAAAGAACAACAACGACTAAAAGCATTGTTGGAACTAGGTTTGCGGCAATCAGAAACGATTCCTGTTTTTGAAGAAGCGACTCAAACTGCTGCCCACTTTTTGGATGCCCCAATTTCCATATTGGGATTTGTCGATGAAGACCGTCATTGGTTCAAGTCAGCGGTAGGCTTATCGAGACTGGGAATCATGAATCAGCTGGCGCAAAGTCGTCAACTGTTACGCCGGGAATCGTTTTGCACCCAGGTGGTAGAGTCTTCGCAAATAGTGGTTATCACCGATACGCGAAAAATCACGGATGCAGAACTGCAAAGTAGCAAATTGGTAAAAGATTATGGCATTCGCGCTTACATGGGAGCACCGCTAATTGATGCTTCTGGGCATTGTCTGGGTTCGCTGGCAGTCATGTATCTCAAGGAACACGAATTTTCCCATCGAGATATTGAGTTTCTACAAATCATAGCTCGTTGGTGCATGAGTGAATTTGAGCGCAATCGACTTTTGCAACAAAAGCCAGAAAGCGCTCATAATAACGTTTCTCATTTCTCATTTAAGGATGAGCAGCACAGCGAAATCAGAATCACCACACCCCTAATAGAAAAAGACACCGATCCTACCAAGGAACTGAAGTTGGAACTATTGGGGCAGCTAACTCAGGAGTTGCGTACACCGTTGACATCTGTGTTAGGTATGGCTAGTGTTTTGGGACGTGAGATTTATGGACCTTTGACGACTAAGCAAAGAGAATATCTAGAGATTATTCAACACAGTGGTCGATACTTGCTTTCGTTGGTAAATGAAATTAGCGAACTCGGAACAGTGGATGAAAGTCCGAATGTGCTGAATCTAGCTCCTATGGATATTGAAATGCTGTGTCAACAAGCTATCAATACTTTAGAAGAAGCAGCCAACCGGAGAGAGCAAGATATTCGCTTGTCGATAGAACCAAACCGCAGTCGCATTTGGACTTTGGATAAAGACAAGGTGCGACAAATGCTTTATCACCTGGTTTTCAGCGTGATTCAACTTTCTGCTACAGGTAGCGTTGTTCGCATTCATGTTTCTAACAAGGAAGATACACTCAACATTACTGTCTGGGTATCGCATCCCTGGTTGGGAGACGGTATAACCGAGGTTGATCCTTATTTTCGTCTAAGTCCACTAGCGTTGGTGGAACTGACTGCTGAGGCTGCAAGCTACAATATTCATCAGAAAAATCAAGAGCAAGTAAGGAGTTTGCCATTAGTAGAGTTGGATGATTCAAATTCATACGAATTTGGTGTTGATTCCAACTTAGATTTAACTAAGCCGCATAAAAGCATGTCTCGCGAAAGTTTGGGTCTGTTGCTTAGTTGTCATCTGGCTTCTTTGCATGGTGGGCAAATTTCGATTCAAGGTTCACCAGAATCAGGATACCGCTATGTGCTTTGTTTACCATTAAAAATAGCGACAACAGAAAAAGTTAGCGATATCTGATGCAGATCGTATGCCGATCGCGTTTGAGGATGGCAAAAACATTTGTTATGTTGGCACTGATTCCTGGAAGTTTCGCTCTTATGCGTCGAAAATCAGCTATTTAGTCTATTTATCACAAGAGTGAGAAAAACTTAACCTAAATGTCGCGGAATTCCCCACCGTCTTATACGGTGGGGATGGATAGCGACCAAAAAACAAATTGCGAAGCAACATTATTTTCTAGATATATGCTATAGGGAACGTAAGTCAAAAGGCGCAAAACTTCTGTTTTGCTAGATGCTGTTCCCTGTGAAGTTGGAAACCCCACCCGTCGAGGGCGCGGGGTAGTTCATGATTGATTGTTGCGAAACTAGTCGTCACCGAGGAAAGTAAAATTTGCTTTTGCTTGGACTGCGATCGCGCAAGTTTTTATTACCAAAGTAGATTTCTCGTCTTTTTCCAAGACGCAAAGAGCGTTCGTGTCTTCTCAATCACGGAGATCAAGAAAGAACGTGGTTCGGTTTTCCTAATGAGTGCGTAAGTCCTATAAATATTTTATTTCCTACTGGCTGCGATCTACTTTTTAGGAATGAGCGCTTTTCCTAAAGTCTTGTAGGGGACCCTTCATGAATTGCCCCTACGTCAATTCAATGGTGACGACGAAGGAAGTGCGTAAGTCCTACTTTTATCATCACAGTTGGCAGTATATATTTTCCAAAGTAAATATACCTTATTAACACTCCCCCATGCTGATATCATAGGGTTATTAACTTATACGTAAGTAGGAACATGTATCAAATTATTATGATAGCGTCGATTTAGAATGAGCAAAGACCTTATGTGTCTTTGTTTTCAGCTAATTTTGTCAAAAATATAACTTAAGACTGATGTTTTATTGTAGAAAATTTGCATTCATGATAAATTAATTACTTGACTCATGAGCTATATCAGACAAATCCGGCAGAACTTTCTTCGGATATCAGAGTGCATCCTAATTTTCTTTTCGATGTTATGTATTCCCCAATTTAGATTCCCGGTTAGAAATCAGTGAAATGTATAGTTGTTCACTTTTCGATTGATTCAATTGATGACGGATATTTACGCTCGTAGGCTTAACGTTTTCATCATCGCTTAAGTCAATATCAGTGTGTAAATATGTATTCGTTATTTCTAGGACTTACGCAAAAATAATTGTGCATGCACATTATTCCGTAGCGGTAATTCATGAATTACCGCTACTTACAACTTTGTCGATTGCGTAAGTCTGATTTCTTCGGCAGTTATTAAGCTTAGTGCTATAACTGTTCAATTTGTGCTGCGAACAAGATTTATAAATTACTGAATTAAGAGGAAAATTGAAGTGAGTAAACATTTTTTAACAACAAAAGATAGTCAATTTACTTCAGAAACACATTTGTTAAATAACTCCGAACAAGATTCTGGATTAAAAAAATTTACACAATCTATCAATAAGCTTAGTTCGTTGCGAGTCAAACCTTCTTTATGGCAAAAGTTTGCTAATCTTTCTATTGCTCGCAAACAGTTGATTGTATTGATTGCTTCGGAACTAATAGCAATTTTGGGGCTGGGTGTTGTCAGTAGATATTTAACTACAAGTAATCTTCAAGCTTTGTCACTGGAACAAGCTAAGTCAGAAGTTGCAGTTACAAATATGGCTTACAATATTAAAGTTGATCAAATGGGCTATGGTTTTCGAGGGCAATCAGATAATACTGCAATTATTAGAGCGGCAAAGCTGAATGCTTCTGGTCAACTTATAAGTCCATACTTGAAGGCACAAGTCAAGCAAATTCTGACAAATGAAATCAAAGCAAGAAGAATAGAATATGCTACGCTTGTTGGCAAAGATTTTAAGATTATAGTCAATGCCAATGCTGACCGTCAAGGGGAAATTTTTAATCCCGACAATTTAGTGAGTGAAGTTTTCAACTATCCAAAACAGGTTAAAGCTACTCGCATTGTCAAATGGTCAGAACTAAGGCGAGAATCGCCACCTTTACCGAGTGGGTTTAGAAATAAAAATGCACTGATTCGTTACACAGTTACCCCGGTAAAAAATCCGGAAACAAACGTAGTAATCGGTGCTTTAGTTTCTGGGGATATAGTCAACGGCAAAAACTCAATTTTCCGAGGTGCATTGACAACTACTGCTGGTGGCTATAGCGCAATTTATTTTCGCCAACCAACAGGAGAATTTACCTTAGCAACATCTTTAGCTCAAGGCGAATCGGAGAAACTCTCAAATTTAGACTTACCTCAAACAGGTAAATCGTTACTAGAAACAGCATTAAATTCGGCAGGTGAAGCAGTCACGGCACGGATGAAAATTGACAATGAAACTTACACTGTAGCGACGAAGGCTGTACCCTACAAAATTATCCAAGCAGATGATGAGCCGATTGCTATTTTTAGTAAGCAGCCTGTGGCTATTTTAGTGCGGGTAACTCCAGAAACAGCGTTGAATAAATTGCTTGCAGATAGTTTTTGGGTGCAGTTATTGACGATTATTTTGGCATTAGCGATTATCTTGATTTGGACTTTGATTCAGAGACGGACAATTATTAAACCGATTCAGCAGCTACAGCGAACAGCGTTAAAATATGCAGCAGGCGATCGCGCTGCTCGGGCAGAAATTTTTTCAGCTGATGAAGTTGGACAATTAGCTGTCAGTTTCAACCAATTAGCAAACAAGATTAATCAACAAATCCGTCAACAAGAAGATGAAGTAAAACTAGCAAAACTAGTTAATGAAATTACTGGGCGTTGCCGTGGCTCCCTGAACACTCAGTACATTTTGAATGCTGCTGTGACGAGTGTACAAGCAGCTCTGGAAGCAGATAGAGTTATTGTCTACAAATTTGATGAAACTTGGAAAGGCAAGATAATTGCTGAATCCTTAAATCCTGAATTCCCGGTAGCTTTGGGAGCAGAAATCGCCGATCCTTGTTTTGCCGACAGTTATGTAGAAAAGTACCAGAAAGGACGCGTGCAAGCGATCGCAAACATTTATGCAGCTGGTTTGACTGATTGTCACCTAGCTCAGTTGGAACAATTTGAAGTCAAAGCAAATTTAGTTGCACCAATTTTAATTAACAATAAACTTTATGGTTTGCTCATCGCTCATCAATGTTCTCGTCCCCGTCAATGGCAAGAATTAGAAATTAATTTGTTGAGGCAAGTGACAATTCCGATTGGTTATGCTCTAGAGCAAGCATCACTCATCGAAAAAGTTGAAAATGCCAACTCTTATGCGGAAATTTTTTACGATGAGCAATCTCAACAACAACAATTACTACAACAGCAAATTCTCAAATTGCTCAAAGATATCGACAAAGCATCTCAAGGCGATTTGACAGTTAAGGCAGAAGTAATATCTGGAAAAATAGGCATTATCGCTGAAAATTTTAATGCCATAATCGATAATCTCAGAGCAATTGTGGCGAAAGTACAATCATCTACCTCTCAGGTAAATATAGCTGTTAATGAAAACCAAGATGCAATTCGACAACTATCTGAAAAAGCGCTTACAAAAGACACTAAAATCAACCGGACTTTAGATAGCGTTCATCAAATAAAGCGGGATCTGCAATCAATGTCAGAAAACGCTCAAAAAGCTGCGTCCTTCGCTCAGACAGCCACTTTTAATGCTCAAGAAAGCGGAACGGCTATAGATTTGACGATGCAAAACATCTTCAATTTGCGTTCCACAATTGATGATATGGCAAAAAAAATCAAGCGCTTAGGAGAATCTTCACAACAAATTAGCCATATGGTTTCTTTGATTGACGAGATAGGAACGCGAGCCAACATATTAGCATTCAATGCTGAATTAGAAGCTGCCAGAATTAATCAAGACAATAACAGTTTTTTGGTATTTGCTACAGAGTTAGGCGAACTAGCTATACGATGTACAGGTGCTACCCAAGAAATTGAGCAAATAGCGAAAAACACGCAACGGGATACACAACAAGTCGTCAACGCGATGGAGTTGGGAACTTCGGAAGTGGTGAAAGGAACGCACCTTGTAGAAGATGTGAAAAAATCCCTAAATCAAATTTTGAATGTATCCCAGCAACTTGATAAGTTAGTGCAATCTATTTCTCAGGCAACAGTATCTCAGGTGCAAACATCCCAAGCAGTTACAAAACTTCTAGAAGAAATTTATCAAGTATCAGAAATTACTAGTAGTTCCCAGAGAATTTCTCAATCTTTGCAAAAAACTGTAGACATTGCTCAGGAATTGCAAACAAATGTAAGTAAGTTCAAAATCAGTTAGTCAAAATTCACTTACGTTTGTAGCGATCGCCTACATCTAGTAAAATCTCCCATTAGGAATTTTAAGCAATTAATTCCTAATGAAAGGAACTACTCGCATTACGATAGAGTCCAAGCGAGAGCTGATTGTTAATTGATCGCAGTTTTCTTTATGAATTTAGTCTGGCAAAGATTCACTTTATCTTACTTGCCGCTCAAACAATATCTCACCACTAGCTACCTGCACCGTTTTCTAGTCGGGTTGTTGAGTTCCTGGCGGCAAGGCAGTATCCTAATGCAATGGGGAGACACAATCGCGGCTGCTTTATTGAGTCTGGTGTACGGTCTTGCGCCTTTTGTATCGACTACACTTATCGGGTTATTGCTGACGGGTTGTGTGGGATTTTGGCTGTTGTTGACTTTATCAGATGAAGCCGCACCAGGAAATCTGGCATCTGTCACTCCCATTCACCTGTTGGTATTGCTTTACTGGGCTGTTGCTGCTACAGCTACGGCACTATCACCAGTAAAAAAGGCGGCGATTAACGATTTGGCAACGTTAACGCTCTATTTGTTGCTGTTTGTCCTTTGTGCTAGGGTGTTGAGGTCGCCTCGCATCCGCTCTTGGATGATTGTTCTTTACTTGCACGTATCCCTAATTGTCAGTATTTACGGGATGCGGCAATGGTTTTTTGGCGCTCCTCCCCTAGCAACTTGGGTCGATCAAGAATCTAGTTTTGCTAAAACTACAAGGGTCTATAGTTATTTGGGCAATCCTAACTTACTTGCCGGATACCTTCTACCCGCTGTGGTTTTCAGCTTAGTTGCCGTGTTTGTATGGCAAGGCTGGATCAAGAAAGCTTTAGCACTAACGATGTTTGTTGTCAATACTGCTTGCCTAATTTTGACTTTTAGTCGTGGTGGCTGGATTGGGCTAGTTGTGGCACTTTTAATTGTGATGGGATTGTTGGTTTATTGGTGGAGTATAGAAATGCCTCCTTTTTGGCGAACTTGGTCGCTACCGATTATTTTAGGAGGTTTGATTGGGGTATTGCTGCTAGCGGTGATATTTGTAGAGCCGGTGCGCTTGCGGGTTGTGAGTATTTTTGCTGATCGCAAAGACAGCAGTAATAATTTTCGGCGCAATGTTTGGGATGCTGTTTTTGAGATGATTCGCGATCGCCCAATTATCGGTATTGGTCCTGGTCACGGCTCTTTTAATAAAATTTACCCGCTTTACCAACACCCTCGTTATACTGCTTTAAGTGCTTATTCGATTTTATTGGAGGTGACTGTAGAAACTGGCTTTATTGGTTTAGCCGCTTTCCTCTGGTTGCTAATCGTAACTTTTAATACAGCATTTTTACAAATGCAACGCTTGCGAAAATTGAGAAGAAACGATGGCTTTTGGTTAATTGGAGCGATCGCCACAATGGCAGGTATGCTCGCTCATGGCACAGTAGATACTGTCTTTTATCGTCCTGAAGTCAATAGCGTTTGGTGGCTAGTAGTTGGTTTGATTGCCAGCTATTACACATACACACCTCAAGACCAAAGTCAAGAAGGAAATTCACATCTTGCACCTGCACCCTAGAATAATCCAACCGTTGTAGAGACGTTCCAATGGAACGTCTCTACGATATGTGTCCCAATATAGGACAGATGTGAAAAAAGAAGAAAGAGGCTATGAATCCCTTCTTTCTTCTTTTTCGTGATTCCCCTATTTTTATCCAAAATAAGCAACTGAAGCGGCGAATATCTTATTCTCTGTAAGTCGTCGAAGTACCTACGGTGTTTGGGTCGCGATAGCGGGTTGTGTCTTCGCTGCGCTTTTTACCAGCCAAACCTGCTAGACCTAATAAACCTGTTAATCCTAACCAACCCCAATCAAAATCATTTCTTTCATAAGTTGTTGTTGTTGTGCTTGGGGCAGTTGTTGTGGTTCCATCTGTGGTGGTGTTGGTGTTTCCACCATTAGATTGAGCTTGTGCAGGCAATGTTAAGGGCAACATTGTCATACTCAAGGCAAAAACGCTAGCGCCAATAACTTTGGTGAGATTACTTTTCATAAATGTTTGTTCCTGTTCGGTTCCTTTGTTACTCACCAATTTATCTACTCCAAAGATTAATTGAATCAATCTACAGCTATAAACTTAAGTTTCTCTCAACTCACGCTGAGGATAGACAAATGTTGGTAACTTAAAGTAAGTTTCTCCCTCTGATGTAGTACTTCTGTCTGTCACCCTGCGGCTTAATAATTCTTCATCGCCCGTTGAATATCGCGTTGATCTTGGCGTCGTTTCAAGTCTTCTCGCTTATCGTGCAGCTTTTTACCTTTGCCTAGAGCGATACTTACTTTTACTAAACCTCGTTTCAAATACATTTTCAAAGGAACTAAAGTTAAACCTTGCTGTTCCACCTTGCCAATTAGCTTGCGGATTTCTTGGCGATGCAGCAGCAGCTTGCGCGTGCGGCGCGGTTCATGGTTAAAATATTGTCCGCTAGCAGTGTAAGGGGAGATATGTACATTCAAAAGCCATGCTTCGCCATCGCGAATCAAAGCATAGCCATCTTGGAGATTAACTTTTCCCGCACGGATTGACTTAACCTCGGTGCCTGTCAACTGAACTCCAGCCTCGTAGGTTTCCAGGATTTCGTACAAATAACGGGCTTGCCGATTATCGCTTACAACTTTGTAACTGTCGCTTTTCTCGCTCATTGAGTATTTTGCTTGCGTCAAATTTGCCTAAAAATTCGTGTTTAGTTGTTGCTAAACTTTAGTGGGGGATATTAAACCACTATAAATGCTTTACTGGATAGATATCAGTGTTATCTTATTAATTTAACGTGCGAGGTGATTTATTTAGTAAGTATTAATTTATAGTCATCGAATGGGCGATCGCCTTCAAGTACTCGTTTAGTGATGACAAATCATAAAACTATCTGCCCGCATCACACACCTGAAGAAAATGAGTTAAACTTTATTAAGCTATTGTAAGAATTTAAGATTTTATTTATAAATCAACCCAAAGGCAGTTACTAGCTATTAATCCTGTCATAGTATGAAACATAAGAGTACTATTGTTGCTTAAGTCTACTGATATTGCTCATAGAAGCAAATTGTTTATTCAAAAAAATGCTAGGGGTGTACTGTCCATGCCCTTGACGATCCTTGTAGTGGATGACGACCTGGGCACTCGTCTGTCTATCAGCGATTATCTTGAATTATCTGGCTACATAGTAATTACAGCTGATGATGGTCAAGAGGCTCTGGAGATTGTGGAAGAGTACCATCCTGATTTGATTGTCACCGATATTGTCATGCCACGAATGAATGGCTATGAATTGGTGCGCCAGGTGCGTCAAAAACCAGCGTTTCGTTTGTTACCGGTAATTTTGTTAACGGCAAGAATTAAGACTCAGGAAAGAATCTTGGGCTATCAGTCAGGGTGCGATTTATATTTGCCCAAGCCTTTTGAGTTAGAAGAGTTAGCCGCAGCGATTCGGAATTTATTAGAGCGATCGCAAATCATGAAATCAGAGTATGGCTTTTCTCCTCAAGAAAATCCAGCTAATTCTGCGCCTAAAGTTGCTGACTCTCATAATCATGTTAATCATTTTGAGAAGGGAGAAGTACTTTTATCTTTAAGTTCTAGAGAACAGGAAGTCCTCTACCTGTTAACTCATGGTCTTTCTAATGCCCAGATGGGTAATCAGTTACATCTAAGTCCTCGGACAGTAGAAAAGTACGTTAGCAGCTTACTAAAGAAAACTGATACCAACAACCGCGCCGAACTAGTGCGTTTTGCGATTACGCACGGTTTAGTTAAATAACAGCTAATCACACCTTGATTACTGGCTGCGAAGGTGTTTCAGCAGACCTTGACAAGCATCTACGAGTAAATCAATCACCTGATTAAATCCCTCTTCACCGCCATAGTAAGGGTCTGGAACTTCTTTGATGGTGTATTTAGAGCAAAAATCACACATCAAGCGCACTTTCTGGCGATATAGCCCAGTTGGATCGAGAGAGAGGATATCCTTATAATTCTCTCGATCCATAGCCAAAATCAAATCAAAATCTTGAAAATCTGACTTTTGAAACTGTCGGGCTGAACCACGTAGTTTAATTCCCAACTTTTGAGTAGCCGCAGCACTCATGCGTCTGTCAGGTGGGCTACCAATGTGGTAACTAGATGTCCCAGCAGAGTCGCAGAGGATGCTTTCGCTCAAGCCGGCACGCTCGATTAAATGATACATGATATTTTCTGCCGATGGCGAACGGCAAATGTTCCCCAGGCAGACAAAAAGCAGCTTATAAGGCATAAAAATCCGCTTTACGGAGTCAAGAGTCAATAGTCCATAGTCAATAGTCCATAGTCCAAAGTCCAAAGTCCAAAATTCTTAACTGTTGACCCTTTACCATTGACTCTTGACTTTTGACTCTTGACTATTAACCGTTGACTATTGACTATTGACACTTTACTAAAATCCGGGAAGTTCTAGCCCACTGGTCAAGTCTTCCATGCGATCGCGCATTGTCGCAGTGGACTTGTTGTAAGCATCTTTCATTGCTGCTGTCACAAGGTCGGAAAGTACGTCTGCACCTTCTTCTAGAGCAGTTGGGGAAATTTCCACGCGCTTTGGTTCTTGGTTTCCGCTGACAATCACCTTGACCAGACCACCACCAGACTCTCCCAAAATTTCCATTTGCTCCAATTCTTCTTGGAGTTTTTTCGCGCCTTCTTGAACTTGCTGCGCTTTTTTAAACGCTTCGGCGAGTTCTTTCATTTTTCCTAAGCCGAAGCCAAATCCCTGTCCTTTTTCTGCCATAACTGATTGTCCGCGTGTGCGTTGAATAACAAATCAAATTCAATTATAGATGCCGCAGGCAAGTTGCCTGTTTTTTTACCTATTAGGGGCATTGGGAATTGGTAATTGGTAATTGGTAATTGGTAATTGGTAATTGGTAATTGGTAATTGTTTTTCCATTCCCCATTACCCATTACCCATTCCCCATTACCCATTCCCCATTCCCCATTCCCCATTCCCTCAAACTGGTTGAAAATCTCCGATCATTTTCACTTCTGGCTCTAACAAAATCGACCAACGGTCTTGTACCCGCTGCTGGATGTGGCGAATTAGACCAAAGATATCGTTAGCTTTTGCTCCGCCACGATTGACGATAAAATTAGCGTGGAGTTGTGCTACCTGCGCTCCGCCTATTTGATAGCCTTTAAGACCGGTTTGTTCAATTAACCAGCCTGCGCTATGAGGTTTAGGATTGCGGAATACGCTACCACAGCTGGGGAAGTTGTAGGGTTGAGTGGTCAAACGATGTTGTTTGTGTTGTTTTGTTGCGGCTACAACTAAAGCCGGATCTGCCCCTGGCTTAAGTTGGAAGGTGGCTTGGGTGACTATGCGATCGCTTCCTTGTAGTAACGAAGTTCGATAGGCGTAACCCAACTGATCGGGGGTGACAATTTCTAATGTGCCATCAGGTGAAAGCACTTCGGCGCTGACTAACATATTAGCTACACAGCTACTGTGTGCCCCAGCATTCATCACAACCGCACCGCCGACGGTTCCGGGGATGCCAACCGCCCATTCTAATCCTTCCCAACCCAAATCTGCTGCTTGCCAAGCCAAGCTGGGGATTGATTCTCCCGCTGCAACTGTTAATCGACCTGTTTGGGGGTCAAAGTGGCTGTGGCGCAGATGACGAGTCGCGATAACTAAACCGGATATACCGCGATCGCTTACCAACAAGTTAGAGCCTGCACCGAGTATTGTTACTGTTAAATCATGTTCTTTTGCATACTTGACACTCGCTTCCAGTGCTGCTAAGTTTCGCGGAGCTGCGTACCATTCGGCAGGTCCGCCAACTCTGTAGGAAGTAACTGCTGCGAGGGAAGCTTGAGACTTGATGGCAAAATCGCTACCGATTATGTAAACTTTCTTGTCGATAGAATTAACTGTTTCTTGCTTACTTGTCGCTAAGGTAGAAACTTTGCAGACGTTTTTAGCTGCCTGGGAAATTGTCATATAACTTCAATTGGTGATTTTTTTACATTTATATGCCGTATAGATACGGCAAAAAGGTGAAGTAAGGAAACTCTCGCGAGACAGACACAATGCTTTTGGAATTAAGCAACAAGTGTCAGCTTTTAGGATGTAGCTTTAGCTGGTTCGCAAAGAGTTGTAATTACTTCGGGTATCACCATGTTCAAGTTCCCAGCACCTAAAAACAAAGCTAAGTCTCCAGGACGCAGCTTAGAAAGTAAATATTCACGCACTGAGGATAAAGTCGGTTGATAAGTCACGTTGGACTGGTGAGTAGCAATTTTCGCCACCAGTTGTTCACCACTGACTTGTCCTAAATCTGGTTCGCCAGCACTATAAATATCAGTGATGACGACCAAATCAGCATAACTAAAGGATTCGGCAAATTCTTCTAAAAAGGTGAGCGTGCGGCTGTAACGATGTGGTTGAAAGATAGCAACTACTCTTTGTCCGGGTCTAGCTTGGAGACGTGCGGCAGCAAGAGTGGCGCGAATTTCACTGGGGTGATGGGCGTAGTCGTCAATAAAGGTAATACCATTGACTTGACCCCGCAATTCAAAGCGGCGTCTTGCACCTTCAAAAGTGGCGAGAGATTCAGCAATTAAGCCAAATTCTAAATTTAAGACTCGACCAACAGCGACTGCGGCTAAAGAGTTACTGAGGTTGTGACGACCGAGCAAACGCAAGTTTAACACGCCCAAGGCTTTGCCTCGTTCCCAAACTAAAGCTGTAGTACCATCAGCGCGATATTCGATATTGGTGACAGTGTAATCAGCATCGGTGTCTGAGTGTAAGCTGTAGCTGATAGTTGGTTTGAGGCGATCGCTTACCGTTTGACAATCAATACTACCGATCAATACTTTGCAACTTTTAGCAAATGTCTGGAAAGTTTCCACCACCTGCTCTAATGTGTCGTAGTGGTCGGGATGATCTAATTCAATATTGGTGATGATGCCAATTTCCGGGGCATGTTTCACCAAAGAACCATCTGATTCATCTGCCTCAGCTACTAAATACTTACTTTCTCCCAATCGGGCATTGCCAGACCAAGCTTTTACTTCGCCACCTATCAGAATCGTTGGGTCTAAACCAGCTTGCAATAGCATATAACCAATCATGCTACTAGTAGTAGTTTTACCATGCGTTCCTGCTACTGCAATACTGTAATATTCCGCAATTAATGCGGCTAGTACATCAGACCGATGAAAGATTGGACAACCTAATTCTAGTGCTGCTTTGTACTCTAAATTATTTGTATTAATTGCTGTTGAACAAATGACTTGGGGCAGTATTGCTTTACTTACAGTAGGCAATTTTTCTGGTGAATTTAATACTACTGTATTCTTCTCAGTAATAACCTCACTTTGAGGATGAAAAAACGCGAGATTGCTTGCTGATTGTGTCCCAAATATATGAGAGCCGATACTTTCTAACTTTCGCGTAATGTGGTTGGGACGAAGATCCGAACCTGACACTGGCAAATGGCGTTTTGTCAGAACGTATGCCAGAGCAGACATACCTATACCGCCAATACCAATAAAGTGAAATGGTCTACCACTAAAGTCTACAGAATTGCTCATTGTTTAATCCTCTTACACCACACCACACCAATATTCACAAATGACACGCGTATCATAACAGGAATTTGATTTTTACCGTTACAGATTATGCATCATTTTCTGCCTGATAATTCAGTTGCTTTGTTTGCTAAACATCTACATATTCAGAATGATTTTACCAAGGCATGCGATTTTTTCTTTTTCTGAACTGTTTTTATGTTTATTCTGAAAATTTCCGCCGCATCGGGAAATAAATGGCTGTAATTTCAAATACATTTTTTGCCTTGGTTACTGGAATTATCGCTCAATAGTACATTAGGATGCGAAACTGCTTTTAAACTGAAATAAAACTCACACTAAGCATATGCGGTCTATTGCAATTTTCGGCGGCACTTTTGATCCTGTTCATTGGGGACACTTGATTTTAGCCGAGACTGCTTTGCATCAAGTACCCTTAGAATACGTAATTTGGGTGCCATCGTTAAATCCTCCTCATAAACAAGCGACTTCCTTTGAGCATCGAGTAGAAATGCTCCAACTAGCGATCGAAGACAACCCCTCGTTTACTATTTCATTGGTTGAGATGAATCGCTCCGGAACTTCCTATGCGATTGATACCCTACTTGAGTTATCTACTTTTTACCCTAATACTCACTGGTACTGGATTCTAGGCTTGGATGCCTTCCTGACTTTGCCCCGTTGGTATCGTGGACGAGAATTAGTACAAATGTGTGATTTGTTGGTCGCACCCCGATTAGTCGGTGGTGAGAATATAGCTCAAAGCGAGTTGATCTGCAAGCAAGTACAACAACTGCAAAAACAATCCTATACCATTAGCTGGCAATTATTGCATATACCTTTAGTGGGACTTTCGTCAACTATAATTCGGCAGATGTGCGGCGATCGCCAGTCAATTCGTTATCTAGTCCCGGAATCGGTTAGATTGTACATCACCGCCCAAAACCTCTACTTCGATAAATCTAAATAAAATATGTATTTTTTTGTTGCTTCAGCACTTTATAGTTATAAATACCCTCCCGCTTTGCGGTATGATCGGGGTCAACGATATTAATGTATAGGCATAAATACAGAGGGGCAAGACGCTGTGATTAGAGTTGCAATCAACGGTTTTGGGCGCATTGGACGTAACTTTATGCGCTGCTGGGTAGGTAGAGAACATAGCAACATCGACGTGGTTGCTATCAACGACACCTCAGACCCAAGAACCAACGCGCATCTGCTCAGATATGACACGATGCTAGGAAAGTTACAGAATGCTGACATTTCTGCCGATGATAATTCTATCATCGTTAACGGTAAAACCGTGAAGTGCGTATCCGATCGCAATCCAGAAAACTTGCCCTGGAGAGACTGGGAAATAGACCTGATTATTGAAGCAACAGGTGTATTTACCAGCAAAGAAGGGGCAATGAAGCATGTAAATGCAGGTGCCAAAAAAGTTCTGATCACTGCCCCAGGCAAAAACGAAGATGGTACGTTTGTAGTTGGCGTGAATCATCACGATTACGACCACAACAAACACAACATCATCAGTAATGCCAGCTGTACTACCAACTGTTTGGCTCCCGTTGCCAAGGTGTTGCACGAAAAGTTCAACATCATCAAAGGCACAATGACCACTACTCACAGTTACACCGGCGACCAACGTCTGTTAGACGCTAGCCACCGGGATCTGCGACGTGCTCGTGCTGCGGCAATGAACATTGTACCCACCTCTACCGGTGCGGCAAAAGCTGTAGCGTTGGTACTACCAGACCTCAAAGGTAAGCTGAATGGTGTGGCATTGCGCGTACCCACCCCGAACGTTTCGATGGTGGATTTCGTCGTTAACGTCGAGAAGCGCACTATTACCGAAGAAGTCAACCAAGCCCTGAGAGATGCTTCTGAAGGTCCACTCAAGGGGATTTTAGACTATTGCGACCTCCCCTTGGTATCATCCGATCACCAAGGTACTGAAGCTTCTTCGATTGTCGATGCTAGCTTGACAATGGTCATGGGCAGCGACATGGTGAAGGTGATGGCGTGGTATGACAACGAGTGGGGTTACAGCCAGCGAGTCTTGGATTTGGCAGAGCTAGTAGCCGAAAAGTGGACTAATTAAAGAATTTTGGATTTTAGATTTTAGATTTTGGATTTTAGGTTTAATCCAAAATCCGTCTTGTAAAGTTCTGATCGGAGGAAACCTCCGCTTGTGACTTTCCGCAAAATCTAAAATCCAAAATGTTGAAACCCTCGACCAAGAGTGAGAACTTGGTCGGGGTTTTTTGCGTTCTGGTCGTGCAAAATGACTTTGGAGCCAGATGTAATTGTTCCGACGATCGCTGCCCGTTTACCAAGTTTTTGAACTAATGCATAAGCTGGCTGTTTTGGCAAGCAAAGCACTAATTCAAAGTCTTCGCCACCGTAAAGAGCGTTAAAGAGCGCTTTTTCTTTTGTCAGCCAGTAGTTGAAAGCATCTGGTAAAGGAATTTGCGTAGATTCTAGAACAGCGCCAACACCACTGGCGCGGCAAATTTGCAAAACTGCATCCGCCAAACCGTCGCTGCTGTCCATACCGGAGATGGGGAGAGGGGGGGAGGGGGAGAGGGGGGGATGGGGAGAGGGGGGGATAGGGGGAGTAGGGGCGGGGTTTTTTCGCCCTTGTGGAATTGAGTCAGATAAAATTTCCCAGAGGATGGGTAAGACATCTAAACGGGGTTGTGGGCGCTGGTGTGCGAGGATGAGAGCCGTATAATCCCCTTGAGTGAGGTTTTGCCCCAATTCTGGATGTAACAGCAGTTCTAAGCCGGCGCGGGAGGCTCCATGAACACCTGTGACAACGATCGCATCCCCGACTTGGGCTTGATTGCGGCGGATAATTTGATGGGGATGAGCTTGACCAAAAGCGGTGATTGATAAAGTGATGACAGGCGATCGCACTACATCACCACCCACAATTGAGGTATTGTATTTTTGCAGGCATTGTGTTATACCCTGGTACAATTCCTCAACCCAACTGACGCTAACTTCTCCCGGAAGTCCCAAACCAACAGTAATTCCCAATGGCGTAGCGCCCATTGCCGCCAAATCTGATAAATTGGCAGCAGCAGCCCGCCAACCCGCATCTTCAGCAGAAGTAGTAACTTCGCTAAAATGCACGCCGTCAACCAGCACGTCGGTTGTCACCACCAAAGATTCCCCTGGTTTAGTCACCAGCACCGCAGCGTCATCCCCGATAATCTCCGGTGGACAAAAGCGCTGCAATCTTTCTAAAAGACCTTGTTCACCAATATCTCGAACTTTCATCGCGATTTTAGATTTTAGATTTTGCGGAAAGTCACAAGCGGAGGTTTCCTGCGATCAGAACTTTACAAGACGGATTTTGGATTGAATCTGAAATCCAAAATCCAAAATCCAAAATCCAAAATCGATTATGCTGTTTTCGGCTCGACTAAATTTTCTATGCCTTGGGTGACTTTTGCTGATTCGATTTTGTCACCTGCCTTAAGTTGATCTAAAACTTCTTTACCCTCGGTGAGGTAACCAAAAACGGAATAGCGTCCATCTAACAAATTGCGTCCAGCTGGGGTAAGTTCTGGTTCAAACAAAAAGAAGAAAAATTGCGAAGAACCGCCATTAACTTCATTTTCCGGACGAGCCATCGCCAACGCGCCAAAGGCAGAAAAAGGCAGAACTGGCATATCAGTATAACGTCCAGCTTCTTCTAGTGTAATCCCGTAGGTCGGTTCTTTATCGCCTTCAGCGAGAATTTCTAAGGGAATAGCGCGGTATTTTTTCGTTTTTGGGTCAATAAAACCGACTTCCTTACCTGCGGGATCTCCGGTTTGCAAAACGTAAGATTCTTCAGAGCGGGTAAATTCTAAACCGTTATAAAACCCTCTTTGCACCAAATCAACAAAGTTTCCGGCGGTGACAGGGGCGCTGTAACCGTCCACAATCATAGTAAGATTACCTTTGTTGGTTTTCATTTCTACGGTGGCACGACCTTTGAGTTGAGGTAGGTTGCTGTACTCAGCAGGCACTTCAAAGGGGTATTTTTTCACCATTGACTCTTCTAACAAAGTAACGAGATTCAACAGCTTGGCTCGTTCAGAGCGAAGTTTTTCTTTATCTTTGGTTTTAACGACTTCATCCAGAGAAGTCACGCCAGATTTTAACTCAGCAATCCAAGCTTCTGCTTGGGGCTGGCGTTCTTGGGGGACACTTGCTAGGATTTTGTCGGGATTATTCAGAATCCGCGATGCTTTGCTAAGGTCTTTGGAAATAGCTCCCCAGCGGCGATTTGCTCGCAGTTGCGCGGCAATGTCTTCTAAAGAAGCTTGCAAGTCCCGCACGGGTTTATTATCTATGGGAAGGGCGTAGCGTAACAAGGCGTTGCCATCGGTGATTGCATTTCCAGCTGGTAGCGCGGCTCTACTCATGGGAGTCCACCCAGCTGTACTTATGCCTAAACTTATTGTCACCAACAACACTGCAATTAGGCTTTTTTTCAGCCAGGATTTTAATAAGTTGAACATGGCATTGCTCAAATACGGCATCTAAATTTTTGACTTCTTGCGTAACCCATGAATAATCTTCCCACAGTACAGGGACTGGGGAATGGGGAATGGGGAATGGGGAATGGGGAATGGGGAATGGGGAATGGGGAATGGGGAATGGGGAATGGGGAATGGGGAATGGGAAAGAATTATTACCGATGTCCAATGACGGCAGGTGCTCCTTTGCAGGTGAACCCCGCTCCCCGCACAGCCAAACCTATGCCCAATGCCCAATGCCCACGTTCCCACGTTCCCACGTTCCCAATGCCCAATGCCCATTGCCCCATGCCCAATTCCCAATTCTCAATGACAAAATGACTAATTCCTCCGCTTGAGGGGTACAATAAATGCCGATTGTCTTCCAAAGAGTAAAAGCTTCATGATTTCTAGTAACGACTTTCGACCCGGTGTTTCAATTGTTTTAGATGGATCTGTATGGCGGGTGGTAGAATTCCTGCACGTTAAGCCAGGTAAAGGTTCTGCGTTTGTGCGAACAAAGCTGAAAAATGTCCAGAGTGGGAGTGTGGTAGAAAAAACCTTCCGAGCCGGGGAAACTGTGCCGCAGGCTAATCTAGAAAAAAGCACGATGCAACATACCTATAAAGAAGGCGATGAGTATGTCTTTATGGATATGGAAACTTATGAAGAAGGCAGATTGAGCGCTAAACAAATTGGCGATCGCGTAAAATACCTCAAAGAAGGTATGGAAGCTGAAGTCATCCGCTGGGGCGATCAAGTCCTAGGTGTGGAATTGCCTAAGTCTGTGGTTTTGGAAATTGTCCAAACAGATCCAGGTGTCAAAGGTGACACTGCCACAGGTGGTTCAAAACCAGCAACTCTCGAAACTGGCGCAATTATCATGGTTCCTTTGTTTATTGCTCAGGGAGAACGCATCCGAATTGATACTCAGGAAGATAAATATATCAGTAGGGAATAATTTTTATCTCACCTGGTTTATCTGAAGGCGGAATTCCACCACAATCGGGATGCGAGCTTTTTGCCACGAAAAATATTTCATACGGATAGGTTGAGGTAAGAAAAACTGTGCCATTGGACTTTAATGAAATCCGCCAATTGCTGGTAACTATTGCACAAACAGATATTGCAGAAGTAACCCTTAAAAGTAACGATTTTGAATTAACGGTACGTAGGGGGGTTAACGTCAGCAATCAAGAGCACCTTAGCGGTGCAGCTGGTGAGGGATTGACAACGACACCAGCTGCACCCCAAGTGGCATTTACTCCGTTACCGGAAATTGCCATAAGTCGCGTTACAGAAAATGCCGGGACTGGGGTGTCGTCGTCAGCACAAAACTCGACGCGTGACCAGCGATTAGTAGAAGTGCCTTCCCCGATGGTGGGAACATTTTATCGCGCTCCGGCTCCAGGTGAATCGTCTTTTGTAGAAGTGGGCGATCGCGTCAAGAGCGGTCAAACTGTCTGTATTATCGAAGCAATGAAGCTGATGAATGAGATCGAAACCGAAATATCCGGACAAGTGATGGAAATTTTGGTGCAAAATGGCGAATCGGTCGAATATGGTCAACCTTTGATGAGAATTAACCCTGATTAAGTATTAATCTATATATGAAATGAGTAATTGTTGATATTTTCTGTCCTTGCGGGTTAAACAGTAATGAAACAAGTGTTGCCTATACCCCCTGAAGTGGTGCAACAAGTAGCCGAATACTTCAGCCTGTTGAGTGAACCGATGCGCTTGCGGCTGTTGCACCTACTACGGGATGATGAAAAATGCGTGCAAGAGTTGGTAGAGGCAACACAAACTTCTCAGGCAAATGTGTCAAAACACCTGAAGGTAATGTGGCAAGCGGGAATTCTCAGCCGTCGCAGTGAAGGAACTTGCGCTTATTACCGCGTGGAAGACCAAATGATTTTTGATTTGTGCAATCGAGTTTGCGATCGCCTTGCCACTAGGTTAGAACAGCAAGCTCGTAGTTTTCGGATTTTGAATAGCAAGCTGTAAGTCAAGAGTCAATAGTCATTAGTCCACAGTCAAAAGTCCACAATCCAAATACTTACTCTTGACTGTTAACTATTGACTCTTGACTCTTAACTCAAGACTATTGACTATTGACTCCTGATTAAAGCGAATAGTCTTTCTTAAAGCTTTCGCGAGTTAATGGCTGTTCTACTTCCAAACCTTCACCGCCTAAAGTTTCTAACTTTTTGCCGTTCACATCAATGTATACTTTGGCGGTGGGATTCAATGTGGTAGCTGTGTAGACAACTTGTCCTACGCGACCCATCATTGAAGTACTACCACCTCCACTAGTAAATTCATTCGATAAGTTAACGTGGATCTCATCATTTTGCACTTTTAAACTTTCTAGTTTTGTTCCTTTGGGGATGGTGGTGGAACCTGTTCCTTCTGTAGGTCCTGCTAACAAACTTTGGAAAACCTCTTCTAAAACTTGGTCGGGCTTGTTACCAGATGCTTTAGTTTGAACTTGAACTGGCTGGGGAACAAATTCAAAGTTTCTACCATTATCTTTCAACCAATAAATATTAGTTGCTTTTTCAACAGGCTGGGTTGGTATAGTATTGCCTGAATTTGGTAAGCCTGTAGGTGCAGGAGTTGGCACTCCAGAATGATTGGCATTCCAAGTTAGCCAAGCTACACCACCACTGACGGCTATAACTGCGGCTGAAACAGCTGCTATTACACCTGAAGAAATACGTTTAGATCCTTGTTGGTCTTTCATGCTTAAAAGCTTCCTGAGAGCTAAGATAATATTTATGTGAGTAGAAGCCTGGGTAACGACGATACTTATAAACGGGGAGTTTCCAAAAGCGCTAAGTAGGATGGCTCTATCCTTACAAATGCTGCCATCTCTAATTCTCCTTGGCTTATCTTCAATTTTAGAATTCGCGCTTGCAGTCCGCCACCTTCTAGGTTACGTAAATCTAATCGTTTGTTGATGTTATTTAGGATTAGATTAATAAGTTTTGGTGGAACTTCTACTTGATCGACTTGGGCAACTAAATTAACTAGCTGGATTTGTCTGCCATTAACTATACTCACTTGTGATTCTGCTTTAATTAAAAGTGGTTTGCTTTTTCCTTTTTCCTGTAATTCTACTTGGATTTGCAGGCGGTTATTAGGTAAAAATTGTACCTGTGGATTGACTAAATTGTATACAGTGTTAGCCCTTGTATTTGTAAAATCTTTTAAATTGATGTTTAGTTTTTGTAGCCTAGCTATTAATTGTGGCGATCGCAAACCTTGATTAATATCTTCTTCAGCCAAAACTAATCGCACCCCCGCTTGTAAAGGTTTCTTTAATTGAGGAAAGCGAGTTAAACTACGCGGTTTGATTTCAATGCGATCGCTTTCTAATTCTAAAACTGCAATCCGGATATTTTGCCTTTTCAATTGCAAAGAACGTCCGGCAATTCTTATTCGTTCTACTTTACCTTGCAATAATTGATAACTGGGTGCGTTATCTACACGCACTTGTAATTCTCCCACTTTCGCAAACTGAGAACGGATGGCATTTTCCGCAGTGCGATCGACTGCGATTCCCACGGGGGAAACTAAACCCAGCAAACCTGATAAAAGGATTGTGAGGAATTCCATTTTTTTGAAGATATTTTTTAACGCAGAGGAACGCTGAGGATAACGCAAAGGAACGCGGAGTATTTCTCTGCGAACCTACCCTACGGGAACGCCTAACGGCGAATGCGTAAGCCTTTGTGTCCCTCTGCGTTTATTTTTTAACTTCTATTGCTTCGGAAATCCACTGTTTTAGGGTTGTCACAACTTCTTCAATGGCAATTTCTTGAGATTGGCGAGTTTGGCGTTCGACTACTTCGACTTTGTTGTTTGCGATCGCTCTTCCTGTTACAATCCTGTAGGGGATGCCTATTAAGTCGGCGTCTTTGAATTTAACGCCTGCACGCTCATCACGGTCATCAAGTAAGGTTTCAACCCCCGCTTGATTAAGTTCTTTGTAAAGTTTTTCGGCGATTTGGACTTGTTGAGCGTCTTTTATGTTAGGGATTGTGACTATGGCGTGATAAGGTGCGATCGCTACTGGAAAGATTATCCCGTCTTTGTCATAAGATTGTTCTACAGCGGCTTGAGCCAAACGAGATACACCCACACCATAACAACCCATGTATAAAGGCTTTTCTTCACCTTGTTCGTTGGTGTAATTTGCTCCCATGATTTGGGAATATTTGGTTCCGAGTTGGAAAATATGCCCTACCTCGATTCCCCGCGCTGTGGCAAGAGTTTGTTCGGGGTTGTGCTGGGCGCGATCGCCTGGTCTTGCCTTGCGTATATCTACTATTAATTCTGGTTGCTTAATTTGCTCTGACCAATTTGCCCCGACTACGTGATAGCCTGATTCATTCGCACCTGTGACAAAGTTCTTTAAATCGACTGCGGTTTTATCTACCAGCCGGACAAACTTCGGTGAAACATCGAGGGTAGACTGAATATAATCATCGGCGATATCGGGGGCAATATAACCCAAAGGAAGAGATTTTGCCGCCCATTTTTGCTGCGCTTCTGCATCTGGTACGCTTAAATTAATAATCGTCTTCGCGCCGTACTGCGAAGCTAGTTTTGTTAACTCATTCTGCAACTTGACTTCATTAACTTCCTGATCGCCGCGAATGCTCACCAGTACTAATACTGTTGTACCATTATCGTAAACTGTCTGATAAAGAACGTTTTTGACAACTTGGGTAGGAGAACATTTCAGGAATTGGCAAAGCGTCTCGATTGTCTCTGTCCCTGGTGTTTCGCGTTTCTCGAAGGTGGTAAACTGTGAAGGTTCAGCATCAGCGGGTAAAGAAACAGCCTTTTCGACGTTAGCCGCGTATTTGCCATCTTCAGTATAGAGAACTTCGTCTTCACCAGCTTCCGCCAATACCATAAATTCTGTAGAACCAGATCCACCGATCGCACCAGAATCTGCTTCGACTGCTCGGAAAGCTAAACCAGAACGCCGCAGCATATTACTGTATGCTGTGTACATATCTTGGTAAGTTTTTTTCAGGCTTTCTTCATCGGCGTGGAAGGAGTAGCCATCCTTCATGATAAATTCGCGTCCGCGCATTAAACCAAAGCGGGGACGAATTTCATCGCGGAATTTAGTTTGAATTTGGTAAAGATGCAGCGGTAATTGGCGGTATGAGCGAATCATATCACGAGCGATCGCCGTGATAACCTCTTCGTGAGTTGGACCTAGTGCCAATTGTTCGTCTTTGCGATCGATGAGGGAAAACATGATTCCCTCAGCTTTAGTATAAGTATCCCAGCGACCAGATTCGCGCCATAATTCAGCGGGTTGTAATTGCGGTAACAAACATTCTTGTGCGTTTGTTTTGTTCATTTCTTCGCGCACAATCTGAGATACTTTTTGTAAAACACGCCACATCAAGGGGAGATACGCATAGAGACCTCGACCGATGCGACGAATATAACCTGCACGGACTAGTAATTTGTGGCTGGGAATCTCGGCATCTGCTGGATCGTCCCGGAGTGTAACGAATAACATTTGTGACAGTCGCATCGTTTGTCCTTTTTTAGATTCGATAATTTCTATCTCAGTTAAAGTCTATTGAAGTATCAAGTATGAAGTATAAAGTGTAAAGTCTTAAACTTTCTGCGTCAATTTTTTCTTTTAGGAATTTCTAATTTTTTTCTTGTTTCTCTCAATCCAAGCGTCCCCAGTCCCCAATCCCCAGTCCCTAATCCAGGAGAAAACCACTTTGTCAGATGTAATTTATCAAGCACAACCACCCTTAGAATTCATTCCCCCAGCGCTGAATCCGTTATTTTTGAGATTTGTCCATCTATTTTTACCGAGTTGGATGCGTTGGAAAACTGCGATCGCTGATGTTGAAGCAGATAAAGTAGAGATTTTGGTGGATCTCTATCGCCAATTTCAAGATGGTAAAATCCGCTTTATGTTGGCGTTTCGTCATCCCAAGGTGGACGATCCATTTTGTTTGGGTTATTTACTTTCGCAACTCGTGCCCAAGGTAGCACGTTATCAGGGTACAATACTAGAGTCGCCGATTCATGCTCATTTTATCTACGATCGCGGTATTCCTTTATGGGCTGGTTCCCATGTCGGTTGGATCGCTTCTAATTTGGGTGGTACGCCAATTCAACGGGGTAAAGCTGATTGGACGGGTTTGCGATCGGCTCGTGAGTTGTTTGTAAATGGAAAATTCCCGATGGCGGCGGCGCCAGAAGGTGCTACTAATGGTTTGAGTGAGTTTATCAGTCCATTAGAACCGGGAATCGCGCAATTAAGCTTTTGGTGCGCGGAAGATTTGCAGAAAGCACAACGCTCGGAACAAGTTTTAATTGTACCAGTTGGAATTAAATATAGTTACGTCGAAGCGCCTTGGGAAGCGATCGCAACTCTATTAAGTGAATTAGAAGCGGATAGCGGTTTACCTGTACAAGGAAATAATCCTAGCTTCGAGTCGCTTTATCCCAGGTTGTTAAATGTGGCTGAACATTTAATGTCTTTGATGGAAAAGTTTTACACGCGGTTTTATCATCAAAAGCTGCCAGATATTAAGATTGTTGAAGGACAAGATAGAAATGAAGCGTTAGCAGCTAGACTGCAAGCGATGTTAAATATAATTCTACAAGTACCAGAGCAATATTTTGACTTGCACCCCATAGGAAATTTAACCGATCGCTGTCGTCGAGTAGAACAAGCAGGATGGAATTATATATTTAGAGAAGAATTTAAAGATGTAAAAAAGCTGTCTGCTGTAGAAAAAGGTTTAGGCGATCGTATTGCCGAAGAAGCAAATTTACGAATGTGGCACATGCGACTTGTAGAAAGCTTCGTTGCAGTTACAGGAAAATACATTCAAGAAAAACCGACAGCAGAAAGGTTTGCGGAAACAACTTTACTTTTATGGGATATGGTAACACGAATTAAAGGTAGCAATCCCTTCAAGCGTCCGCAATTAGGTAAGCAAAAAGCAAGAATTACTATCGGTGAACCGATATCAGTTTCTGAACGTTATCCTGTTTATAAAGCAACTCGTCAAGGTGCGAGACAATCAGTTACTGAGTTGACGAAAGATTTGCAACAAGCGATGGAAAAAATGTAGTAAGCGCTTCAGCGCTTAAACCACTATTCTAAGATAATTCCCCAAAGCGATCGCGATAACGCTGTAACAAAGCTTGCATTTCTGCTGCTTGTTGTTCAACTAACTCTCTTTGCTGTCTTTCCTGTTGTGCTTTAATACTTTCTTGTTGTGCAACTTCTTCAGGAGTGGGGAATCTGTTTCCTTGTTCGTCAAACCAGTATAACCACTCACGCTGCCATCCTTCATGAACACCTTGACCTCTACCAATTCCCAAATCTATTTCTGGCATCCACACTGGTTCACCAGAACAAAGCAAATATACGCCATTTTCTAAGCGATAAACCTCAAAAGGTTGATGCTTGTCACGCTGATAATATTCAGGGTTGTAAATCACATAATACAACACGCCCAGCCGAGCATAAGCGGTTATTTTATCTTCGTATTCTTTCCCGTAGGTTTGAGAAACAAGTTCTAACACCAAAATGGGAGCAATATTATTTTCTTCTAACAAAACGTAACTTAAACGTCCCTTGGGATCATTTTTGCGACGCGGTACTCCTAAACTTAAGAAACCATCAGGAATTATTGGAGTTCGTCGAATTTGACCTGTGCGGTCATAAATTCCCATATCGACACCAAAAAACCAGTCCCATCGGTTTTGCCAAATTAAAGCTAAAATGGCTTTTAACAAATTGGGAATCAGGTTTTGTAGTTCATTATCCACAGGGGTATCGTCCGAGCAAGGTAACTCTTCTGAGGAGGGTAAATACTCATACTCAGGTGTATTGTATAGCATGATGAGTCATTTATTTTAGATTGATTATATTGCCGTCGAAATCATTTTTTAACGCAGAGTAACGCAAAGGTTTCGCTAAGGTTCGCAGAGTTCTTTATATATGTATGGTGCTGCGAGTGACACATTATCCCGGAAAAACTTTAGATAAATCAAGAGTTAAATCGGGAAAACACGGTAAATTAATTGATTCGTTTGGCAAAGAAATAAATTTGCGACGATAGCCAAATTTATCTGGTAGATTTTGATAAGGTTCGCTGTAAGATTCCAGGTAATTATCTACTAAATTAAATATCCAATAATCGCAAATACCGGCTTCAGCATAAAGTGATAATTTCACCTCTTGGTCATATTTTAAAGAAGAATCGGCAATCTCAATTAAAAGTAATATATCAGCCGGACTGGGATGAGCAGAAAGGTAATTATCATTGACATTACGGACAATGGTTAAATCTGGTTCAGGTTGGCTGCTGTATGGTATAATAATCGGCTGTTGTCCTCGCACTAAAGCGCGGTCTACCAAAAGCTTGATTAACTCCCTAAACAAAAGTGTCTCACAAACTGCGTGCGGTTTACCTTTAGCTACCATTGGGATTATTTCTCCTCTAATTAGCTCAAATCGGTCGTTTTCTTTGAAAAATCCGAGTTCTGCCAAACGTTCATATTCATTTATCGTAAAGCGTTTAGTGGTGATAGTCATAACAGTTATGGGTGTGTAGGGCTACTTTTATTTTAATGGTTGGAAGTTGATAGGAATGCGTTCTAAAATGCCAGAACCAAATACTTTTTCTAGTTCTAAATACTCAAGATGAACGTAACCGATGTGACAGTGACAAGTTTGGTTAATGCAAGAGCGATCGCACAAATTATCTGACCAATTCAAATCATATATATTACCAATTAATTCTTTAATAAAATGGCAACGTCGCATCGTCCCATCACCATCAACTGAAATCGCTGATTTACCAGCGCGGCATTGATGACCGAAGCTGGTATAATGCTGAGTATTCAGATGAAACAGCGGATCGATTGACTCGAAAAAATTCCGGTCTTCATCAGACAAATTTGGTAGTTCTCGCTTAACTGCATTAATCCACAAATAAATGTGTTTAGGTAACTCGCGACGTAAAGCAGCAATTTCATCTTTGAATTGAGGAAAACCGACAACACCCGCACTAAAACGGACATTTCGCTTATCGAGTTCTAAACATCTATTTAGAAAGCTTTGACGTGATACCCATTCTGGATGAAATGTTGCCCAAAGTGCCAATCTTTCTTTATTACACTCTTCCACCCAATCTAAATTACAGGAAAGATTAGTTTGAATTGCTGCCTTATTAACGTGAAACATTTGAGTTAATTTTATCAATGCTTGCTGATACCACTTCTGAATAAGCGCTTCACCCCAAGGTGTGAATAATATTGAGAATTGGTGTTGTGAATTTTCAGCAACCCAATTTACAAACCGCTCTAAAGATTGTTTATCTATAGCTAATTCTGCGGCTGTTTGTTGGCGTTTCGCAAAAGGGCAATATTCGCAGCCGTAGTTACAACTTATCAAAGAACCGCGATAGAGAATTGTGATATGCATGGTAAATTAAAAACTTAAAAGGTCTTATTTGAGTTGTGAGATTCTCTATTTATTTCTTACCTTGAAAAAAAGAGAGACTGCTATGTTCCGTAGCTATTTCAACTCATAACTTTGCATTAATTGGTTCACTTTCTCTGAAAATAACCAAGCACCAATTACATCAGATTTCTCAATACCAACTTCAGTCAAACGCAAGATTTGTTCATCTTGTGTCGCCAAATTCAAAGATAGCAATTGCGAAAGTTCTGGAAATGCAATTACATCTGTCCCAAACTGATTTTGATAGTCAGCAAGATTCAATCCTTCATCGGAAAACAAAGATAATAAAATGTAGCGACGACGGCGTTCTTGAGCATCCAGTTGAAAGCCATAATTAGCATACTCGAAAACTTCATCAGGTGTCTGAATAAAGTAAAGCAAAATGTCGCGAATTTCCCTAGAATTCACAGCATAGTCGTTAGAGTAGTGCAACGTATCAGTGTAAGAACGTGCCCCACAACCCAAACCGACCATTCCATCTGCTTGACAGCAGTAGACGGGAGTGGGGGAGGGGGGGAGTGGGGGATGGGAAGATGAGGGAGATGGAGAGACAAACTCCCCCTGCCCCCTGCCCCCTGCCCCCTGCCTCCTGCCCCCTTGTCCCAACTGTCGGAACATTCGCATGGAAACTTGAGTATATCCAGATGACAAAAGGAGCGATCGCCCTTGGCGATAACATGCTAAACGTATATCATCCCATTCTTTATCCGAGCGTCCCAAACCTGTCAGCGGTCGCACATACAAAGGATATAAGTAAATTTCCTCTGGCTGAAAGCGCAAAGCCGCACGTATCGAATACAACCAGGTTTCTACAGTTTGTCCGGGAAGTCCGTAAATTAAGTCTATATTAATTGTCGGAAATCCAGCCTCGCGCATCCGATTTAGTGCGGTTTCTACCTGCGCGGTGGTTTGACGGCGACCGGTTGCGAGGACTTCTGACTCAATAAAACTTTGGACACCAATGCTTGCTCTATCTACGCCACGCGATCGCAACAATTCTAGTTTATCTTTGTCTGCTGTCTCTGGTGACATCTCTACAGAAACAGGAATATTCTGCAAATCTGCACCCATCGTTTCTGACGCAACATTAAGGATTGTTTCCAAATGGTTAATTGGTAACTGAGTTGGTGTACCGCCACCAAGAGCAAATCTAGCAAAAGTCACTTCACCTAACAATGATTTTACTTGTCGCGCTTGTCGCTCAACCGTGCGAACATATTGACTAACAAAATCTTCGTTATGGGTGACGGTGGTAAACAAATTGCAAAATCCGCAGCGCATTTCGCAAAACGGGATGTGAATGTAGAGAAACAGCGCTTGTCTATCTTGCTTTGACCATAAATCTGCGAGTTTGACAGGCGGGGTGAGAGGACGATAAGCTGTCTTATGCGGGTATGAGTAAACGTAAGCTTGATAAGGCGATTTCTCAAGAAAGGATTTTAAATTTTGGATTTTGGTTGCGATCATCTTGTCAATTTTAGTTTTGGATTTTTGTTATAAATTGAGTTTTTTACTCCCCACTTTCTGCCTTGACTGTAGTCTATACATTTGAAAATGGCAGTAAGACTAGATAGCGATATGTTAATAAGGCAAAACAGCAATATTTAAAGTTAATTTCCGCACTTGTTACCAGGATTTGAGTAGGCTAATAGCAATGCTACTTGTTTTTTCTGTCTAAATATCCTTTCAATCCAAAACCGCTACCTAGTCCGCCGGCAAATGCAATAGCTAGCTTAAGTAACTCTCGATAACTTTCTACGTCTTTATAAACTAAGAAAACTGTGATAAATCCAAAAAATATTAAAACAACAATAGTATTAATTAAAGTATATTTCCGAGATGCTTGGGCATCAGCGAATGTCCTTTCATCATCTTTCTCAACAATCTCAAGTATTTTTGAGATATGTGATTCATTAATTTTTTCTTGAAGTGGCGATAAATAAGGTGTTGCAGAAATACGCTGCATTGAGAGAGTTGCTTCCACAACTCTCTTTAATTGTGGAGGTAAATCCTCTAATTCATCAGGCAGATTTTCTAAGTCTCCAGTATTATCTAATTCTTCCTTTTTATTTTTCTTATCCAAGCTTTCATTCGGTTCAGGCTGGTTGCTAGACATCTGATAATCTACTCCTTATCAGCCGGGATATATCCAAGCCGTAAATCACTTTTTCTATATCATAAGCTTCATCTGTAGATGAAAATTTAGAGCGTACAAACTGCATAAGTTTACGCTCCAAAGTTTCTTGAACTATTTCCTCTACTTCATTCTCAATAAAAATAGAGCAGGCATAGTGAACTAAACTTTCAAATGCTTTGTCGCTAATTTCTCCATTAGCACGTAAATAAGAAAAGTAAGATAAAACCCCCTTAAGCTTTTCTACATTTAAGCTCGTAAACTTTGCTCTGTTTAATGATGCGCTTTTTTTTAACGCCAAGTTTGATATTCCTGTAATCTCTTTATTTTGTAAAAACATAGTAATATTCTTGAACTCAGAAAAGAGTTTAGTTTATTACGAACTTGAAACAAATATCTAACTATTGTATAAATAGCAACAATTAAATAAAATTAATTTGCCATACCATATGTGAATACATTTTACTGAATATAAATTTTAACATTATACAATGATTATAAAATATCGCTGGCAAATCCTCTTCACTGACAAAACCGGAATTGTCAAACTTGCAAATTTTAGATGTTCACCAAAACAAGTGTAGCTGGGGCAAATTACCTTTAATGTCTCCTCATCACCCCAAAATAAACTCCGCATAAGGAACCGTCCACACTGCCGGATGGCTGAGACGATGACCAGTGTATCCATCATCACCATAAGTTGTGCCGTGGTCAGAGCAGAGAATACAAAACGTAGAAGCCTTTTGCTGTAAGGCATCCCAAAGTTTACCTAACTGACTATCGATATATTCCAAGGCAGCGACGTGAGATTCAATAGTATCTTTTTTAGCATCATGGAGGTAGAAATAATTCGGTTGATGCAAAGCTGAGATATTGATGAATAAAAATAAGCGTTGATTTTTGGGAGTTTGGGCAAGGATTTTTTGGGCGATCGCTACCTGATTTTCTGTAGAGTTAAAATTGGTGACACCCAACTCCGGACTCCAATAACTCTCAGCAAACATTGAAGGAAGCACATTACCCAAAGGATTTCGTTTGTTAAAAAAGCCGACACCACCAATACAAACAGTATGATAGCCTTTAGCCGCAAATCCACTGACAATATTAGCACCATCCAACACACAAGTACATTCAGTAGTAGTCATACTACCCTCAAAACCCAAAGCAAATAATCTTGGGTGTACTCCAGGTTTTACAGGAGTTGGTAGAAAACCGGCAAAAAAAGCATGATGAGCAGCATAAGTAAAACTTCCCGGAGAATGACGTTCTTCCCAACCACTTTCGGGTAAAACTGCCGCTAAATTAGGAGTGCGTCCTTTTACAAGTAAATCTTTTGCAACATCATAACGCAAAGTATCTAAAGTAATAAACAGAATATCGTGTGTACCGACAACTTGATTCATATTCAGCATAAAAGTATTTCGTAGTGAGCGCTTTAGCGCTCTCATCTTCTCATTTTCTCATTCCCTATCTAAAACAGAAAACTAGAAAAAATCGCCTTTATTTCACTCGCATAAGTATCCATTCCATTCCAACTAATCCCAGGTAATAAATCACCAAAAGCATTAACTTCCAAAATTGCATGATTTTTCCAATCAGGTAAAATCAACAAATCAACACCGCAATATAAACTATTAGGAAACAACGCTGCTACAGCTTCGCAACTTTGCTTCATCACTTGCCAATTTTCAACTTTAACTTTCGCAAAAAATTCCTCACTATCTCCTCTTTCATTACCAAGATGTAAATTCGTCATCGGACTTTTTCCCAACCTAACAACGATATGTTGCGCTTCACCGTTAATAACCACCACACGCAAATCAAAACCGCATCCTTGCAAGCGTGCTTTAGGGAGCCATTCTTCAACTTGAACGCCTTCAGATGTTAAAATGTTAATAATATCGGCAATTTCTTCTCTTTTTGTATAGTTACGAATTTTACGCGAGTTGTAAAGCAGTGTTTGCCCGTTTTTCTGCACTCGTTCCACCGTAGTTATAGCAGACTCAAAGCGCGAATTTGCTTGATAGGCAACGACTCCAGACGCAGCTGAACTGTGAGAAAGCTTGATAAATACTCGCTCTAACTTTTGCTGCTGCATCTTTTGGCGTAGATGTTCGTAGTTTTCAATAATACCTAAAGAGCGCGGAACCGGGATACCGTTGCGATTAAATTTTTCATGACACAACGGTTTATCAAACATCGTCGCAATGTCTTGCGGATGATTCATAATTGAGCATTTGAGTTGCTTTTCCCATTCCTGAAGTAGATATTGCCAGCCTAAATACCATTGTCGGGGATAAAGAATGCGTCCTTTATCAAAGACTAATTTTGCAGCTTCAAGAGAATTAATTTGTTGATGTTTACCTGCTGCAATTTCAGCACCAACAGCAATGATTGCTTTCTCAACTTCAAAGTTTTTTTCAGGGGAATCAAACCGGATGATAGTATCGGGTGTATTAAAATGTTCGAGAGTTTTACCTGCAATTAAATCTGCATAAGCTATGAGAATTGCAGGTGGTAAATTGAGATTTTTAAGCGCTTGTTGAAAGAAATTAACCCGCCGATTTTCCGGGTTAGCGATGATGACATTCAGCATTTTATTGCTTATACTTTATTCGTAAAGGGCGCAGTAGCGTTCTTCTTCATCGTCTTGCGGTTCTGCTATTACGTGACAATTAAGTTGAGAAAATTTTTGAATCATATTTACAGATAATTGGTTCAATGAAACATTGAGCGTATGAAGCTGATTAACTGGTGGAAAATTCAATAAAGCTTCAGCTCCTTCATCAGTTAAAGTTCCCATTGAAAGGTCAAGTATTGCAAGGTGTTCAATGACTGTGGGCAATTCCGCTAGGCAAAAAGCAATATTGTCAGAATAGTCGCTGCTACGTAATCCCAGATATTTTAAACTAGGGAAAACCTTTCCGGCTAAAATTGGCAATAGGTGTTCGGTTCCAACATCATCTCCATACCTATGACAACCACCAAGCCACAATTCAAGGTACTCTAGTCCTGGTAGATTAAGAGAGCAAATCTGATTTATAGTATCAGGCTCAATAAACATCAAACCTGTTTCAACAACCAAGGTTTTTAAGGACTCGTGTTGTAAAGGTCTAACCTGTAAACCCCAACCACCACGCACTTGTAAAACTTCTAAATAAGGAAAAGCCTTCAATATTGGGGTTATTTCACCTAGTTCTAGCCAGGAATTCATATATGGGCATTCTTCACCATCACCAATGAACAAAGCCTTAAGATTGGTTAATCGCTCGTAAGCGTCAGAGAGAGTATTTACGAAAGTGTAGAACTGCACATTATAATTGTGTTCATAAGCCCACAATTGACAGATTAAAGCTTCAACCTTACTAGCATGTGGGTCTTGTAGTAATAATTTCAGTTGCTCGATATTTACAATATAAGCCGTACCAACTGGATCTGTAATGCCTACTGGAGGATTAAATTCTTTAGCTTTCCAATCTTGCAACTTAATAAAAAAGTCAAATTCTTTTGGCTGATTTGGATTATTATTCATATTTTAATTTAATAGTTTGCGAGCGCTTTATTAAAAGAAAACTCCACCCTACCTTTGTCTTGTGCTAAAGTCTCTTCGCGAGTCAGGAGAGGTGGAGTGCAGTGCAATTACAAAGCGTACATGATTTTACTCGGCAACAGAGCAATAACGATAAGCATCATCCTCATCATAATCTTCTTCCGGTTTTTTCTGTCCATCAGTGATGATGCGAACCTGCATATCATCCTGTTTTACTTGCACAGATGCTATCATTTTTTTTGATAAGAAGTTTTCGGAAAGGTTGAGAATATTAAGTTGATGAACAGCGAAACAATTAAGCAATACTTCAGCACCAGCATCACTCAGCGTTCCTAGTGATAAATCGAGAATTTTAATTGAGTTAATTAAAGGTGAATTTATCACAACTTTGGCAATATCATCAGAGTATTGGCTATTTCGCAATCCCAAATAAATCAAGTTAGGAAATACTGTATTAACTAAAATTGGATTTAAGTTTTCAATGGTCGAATCTCCACCGTAACTATCTGAACCCAGCCATAATTCTAAATGCTGTAATTTCGGCAAATCGAGAGCGCAAATTTGGGCAATGGTTGCACTACTCAAGCCACCAGTTTCAATAATTAGTGCTTTTAAATTTTCATGTCTGACAAAGGGGCTAAATGCTAAACTATCACCACCGCGAATTTGCAATACTTCTAGTTTGGGATATGCTTCTAAAACAGGGCTGATGTCACTCTGTATTATCCAAGAAATTTCACTTTCATCGTAAGAAATATCTCCTATAAATAGCGCTTTTAAATTAGTTAGTTGATCTTTGGCAGCAATTAGGGCGTCAACTACAAGTTTAGAACTGTGAGCATACATTTCTCCATGCCACATTCCGAAAATTAAAGCTTCTAGTTTACTAGCTTGGGAATCTTGCAGCAGTTCTGCCAGTTTCTCTATAGCATCTTCTTGAGCATCATATTCGCATCGAATGGCGTATGCGGTGTTAACAAAATCGCTGATAGCAACTTCTGGATTGTATTCGACAACTTGCCGATTCGCAAATGTGGAGACGTGCATACCTCTGTATCCTGGATACTTCTCCAATCGTTCGTGAAGATTCCAAGATTGATTTTGATTGTCTGCCATGATGATCTAACTTATGCACTGGTAATAGGAGTTCTATTAATATTACTAAGCGATCGCTCTTTCCACCAGATCCTATTTCTAGTAATATTTATCTTCTAATATGTTATCTGCGATTTCATACAAACAACTTATAGGGACATAACAATAGTTATGCCCCTAGACAGTGGTATATTCATTTGATGAAAAGCTTTCTACGAGTGAGTTAGCACTCATCGCTTTTGCAGGTGAAGTGATTTTCTAACAGAGAGGCGATCGCTTCCGGGCGCACTTTGTTGTATTGCTTCTTCCCAACCTGTAAAATACAGTTGGGTGCGCTGCTACAACGTTTTTGGCAGCTGGTACGTTCGATTGTAACTCGATCTAACAAACCGCGATCGCATAAAGTTTGTTCTAATTCTGACAACAAACCTTTACCACCACGCTTCAAGCAACCGGATTTTTGACATATCATAATCCGTGCTTTTTGGTCAGGTGCATTTTGTTTTGGGCAAACACCACTTCGAGACACACCATCAGCCTTAAGTTTAAGTTCGCCTGTCACCTTATTTAACTTACTAACACCAACAACGCGAATTTTATCACCTGGTACTAAAGATACACTAATAGAGGTACGCAATTCTTTAGGAATTTTAATTTCTACCTCTTCAGAAGAAACTACTAAGCGCAAATATTTCGGCTTTCTTGGTTTATCACCAATAAAATTTAGTAATTCTCCTTCAAGATTAAATTCTGATATCGTCAGGTATTTGTCGCTCATTTTTGATTGTTGGTTGTTGGTTGTTAGTTGATAGTTGATAGTGGATAGTTGTTAGTGGATAGTTGTTAGTGGATAGTTGTTAGTGGATAGTGGATAGTTGTAACCACTACCCATTACCCATTACCCATTACCCATTACCCATTACCCATTTTCACGCCAGCCGTTTCGCTTCAAAAGTTTGTGGTAATTTCAGCGGTTCTGGCAAGTTGGAAAATTCTAATTCCCAACCGTTAGCTAAAGTAAAAATCATTCCGTCGTCGCCGGCTGTTTGCTTAACAACTTCTTCTTCTAAGTCTTTTTTAGCAACGTAGGCAATTAAATTTCCGGCATCATTCATCCGCAGCATTACTTTCATTTAGTTTCCTCAACAGCTTCTAATTCTTTTTTGCGACAACCGACGATGAATCCTGTTTCCAAAAAATGCACCGCATAAATATACGAACTTTGTAAAAAAGTGCCGATACTGGCAATGTAGCCAATATCTCCCTTTTTCGCTAAAACTGCCCCGATTTCTTGACCGGGAAATGTGCCATCATTTTTAATTAACTTGCGAAGTCGGACTTTTTGACCGATTTCAAAAACTGGTGGCAAATCCAGTTCTAATTCATCCCGCTGCATGAGAATACCTCTGTTGTTCGACCAAATTTAAAAGTTCTTGTGTAGTCAAGCTGCGTTTTTTCTGAACTGACTGCTGTCGCACTGCATCCAAGACAGATTTTGTTTCTTCTGAGTTCAGGCTAATACCGTGCTGCTGAAGTAAATTAGATACCAAATGACGACCAGAATGTTTGCCTAAAACCAAACGTCGCTCCCAACCTACTTCTTCGGGGGCAAATGGTTCGTAGGTGATAGGATTTTGTAGGACACCGTGAGCGTGAATACCGGATTCGTGAGCAAAAGTGTTGTCACCAACGATCGCTTTCCAAGGAGGTACGCTGCAACCTGATGCTGATGCCACAAGTCGGGAAAGTTCCAACAACCTAGGTGTATCAATGCCCAAATCAACATTATGGATGCGCTTCATCCCCATGACAACTTCTTCTAAAGCTGCATTTCCGGCTCTTTCACCCAACCCGTTGACTGTGGTATTTACTGATAACGCACCAGCTTTTATACCAGATAAAGCGTTAGCAGTCGCTAAACCAAAATCATTATGAGTGTGGATTTCCACGGGAATCATCAAAGCATTCACCAATCGCTTTACTTTGGTGAAAGTTCCGAATGGTTCGAGAATCCCGACGGTATCGCAGAAGCGAAAGCGAGATGCACCCCACTCTTGAGCATAAAGCGCGACATCTAAAAGAAAGTTATCATCGGCTCTAGATGAATCTTCGCCTCCGACTGCAACCCAAAGACCTTTATCAACGGCGAAGCTGATAGAATCTCTCAATTGTTGCAAAGTTACCCGCCACTGACCGTGAAATTTTGCGGCAATTTGAATTCCGGAGACGGGAATCGAAATATGCACTCGTTGCAAACCACAAGCCATAGAAGCTTGAATATCTGAGATAACAGCGCGGTTCCAGCCTAATAGTTTGGCTTGCAAACCCATATTATTAATTATAGATATAGCGCGTATTTCTTCCTCGCCCATCGCCGGAATTCCGACTTCTAATTCCTGAACACCCATTGCATCCAAAAATTTGGCGATCGCTACTTTCTCTTCTAAATTGAAAGCAACACCTGCCGCTTGCTCACCGTCACGCAGCGTCGTGTCATTAATGATGACTTGATTCATATCTAATATCCTCTTAGGAATCTTTCCTAATACCCTTTGTTGATTGCGGTGCTACTTTTCAAAGAATTCCTGGTAATGGCTGTTTATGCTCGACGGTAAATGCTGAAAAATATCACATTTCATATTTTTCCATTATTAACCGAATACCAACAGCACATCTGTATGAGATAGAACGAAAAAAGGGTATAAATTACAAATTCTTTATTTCCGTAGGATACTTTATTGGTTCTAGCAGCAGGTAGCTAATACAGCTACTAGCAATTGCCGGACAAACTTGATGCTAATTCCAGCTAAGAAAGTGAAAATCATTGCAAAATCCTCATGTAGTTCCAAAGTTTTGGCATTTAGGGTAGACAATTCCGATGGCTATAAGTTAAAGAGCGAAAGTTTCCTAAATTTGGTTTTCCAGCCAATCAAAAATTCTTTCTAATTGCTCTAGGTCTACTAAACCATATTGCCAAAGAAGCATCGGTAAGGGACCTCTATCTAATTCCCGATGTCGCAGTGCCACAGCGATATCGGCAGTCGTAAGCGAAAGTTCTTGATGCAAAAAATTGATAAATTTTGTATCGCTGCGAGCTACCATCATCGAAAATTCAACTCCTTCACCGAATAAAGAATTAAAAATTTGAAATTAAAAGTCAAGTTTGATAATTTCACCTTTTTAATCACTGGGATATGTGGAAAAATGTTCATTTTTAACAGATTGAATAACAGCGAAATGTATGCTATTTTTCTGCTAAAATTGTCCGGATACTCAGTAATTATCGCTGTAATTCCAGCAACGCTCTAACCAGTGAACTAACTCGTGACGTGAAGCAACAAATTGCATCACGATACTACGCACAAGAATCGCGGTTATACAACTATTTACTTGTACCCGCAAAGAACCATCAGCCGGACAAGAACAAGGAATCATTAACTCTTGTAAACGGTGATGAATTCGCCAGCGATCGCATAAAGGAATTTGCAAAATCTGATCGCCTAAAGCATCGGAATTACTACAAGGTGGCATAGTTAGGGATTGGGGAGAGGGGGGGAGGGGGAGACAGGGAGAGGGGGAGACAGGGGGACAAGGGGGACAAGGGAGACAAAAAGGAGAATAAACATTCACTATTGACTCTTGACCATTGACTCTTGACTCTTGACTCTTGACTCTTAACTATTGACTATTAACTTTTGACTGATGATTTTTGAGAATTTGCAATTCTTTTTCAAGTTGCTCGATGCGAGAGAGCAAAGTGTGCATTACCGACGCTTCGACATCGGGTAACTTTCCATGTTCTAAGGGGGAGAGGGTTTCTTCCTTTTTGCGGCTCCGGGTGCGTCCGGGAATTCCCACGACGGTACAATCTGAAGAGACATCGCGCAAAACAACCGAACCGGCGCCGACACGCACGCGATCGCCAATTTGAATATTACCTAAAATTTTCGCACCCGCACCCACCACAACGTTTTTGCCTAAAGTGGGATGGCGTTTACCTTCTTCTTTTCCAGTACCGCCAAGAGTCACATCTTGGTAAATCAGCGTATAATCTCCGACAATGGCAGTTTCGCCAATCACAACGCCCATACCGTGGTCGATAAATACACCTTTGCCAATCTTTGCACCTGGGTGAATTTCAATTCCGGTGAAAAACCGCCCAAAATGTGAAATCAAACGCGGAATGAAACTTACTCCCCGACAGTGCAACCAGTGAGCAAGACGATGCAAACAAAGTGCATGTAATCCTGGGTAGCAAAACAGCACTTCCAGCCAATTACGTGCCGCCGGATCGCGCTCAAAGATAATGCGAAAATCACTCAATATCGGCTCAAAAAAAGCTCTAGAAAGCAGACTTTTCCGCAAGTCGGTATTCGTATAATCCGGCGTGGGTGAATTTTTAATACTGTCCAAAAGCTGTTGCATCGGTACTGTCTGAGTAAAAGAGCCGTGTGCTGTTTTTATGCTTATAGCAGGCGACTCTAAATAGGGCAGTGCATCCGATGCGTATTGGATTTATTGAATTGATTAAGCTTGTACTCATAACCCCAAACCCCGACTTAAGGGAAATTTAAAATTTCCTTTGGGGTAGGGGTGCTAGTATTTTAGGATAGGGGTACTAGTATTTATGGGTAGGGGAGTAAGTATTTCTGCACTCAATCTGATGCTTCTTTAATGTAAGGCTGAGTAAGCATTTCTGCAAAATATTTTCTGAAAATTTCACTTGTACTCATCTTCACTGAAAGATGAAGTATTCGCCTTAAAAATAAAACTTCTGTATATCGAGTTACTAAATATATCCTATTATTCAAGTCAGGAAAAAACGACTTTCTTTATTTTCTTTTAGGCTTCTGTTGTCTGTATGTACAAATACCATTTAAAATCTCATCGCCGCATCTGCTGAAGGGAAGAGGGGGGAGGAGGGACAGGGGGGACAGGGGGGGACAGGGGGAGCAGGGGGAGCAGGGGGAGAAATTCTCCCTTGTCTTCCTTGTCTCCCTTGTCTTCCTTGTCTCCTTGTCCCCTTGTCTCCTCCTCTAGCCGATCGCGATCGCAATTTTCCCCACAGTTCGACCGCTTTCGCTGTAAGTATGCGCTGCTGCTAACTCATTTAAAGGAAATGTGCGATCGATTACAGTTCGCATTTTGCCAGCTTCGACTAAATCCTTAAGGTAAGTAAAGTCCTCAGTGTTGGAATTGAGAAGAATGAATTTGGCTTTTTTACCAGGAATCAACGCAGTCAAAGCACCTTGCACAAAAGTATCAGGACTTGGTAGTGTAGTTATGTAAATACCGTTAGGTTTAAGAACTTCTTTGCAGCTAGAAAACGATTCTTTCGCCACCGCATCAAAGATAATATCGTATCTGGCAGCATCTTGAGTGAAATTTTGTTGCTTGTAATCAATCAAGCGATCGGCTCCCAAAGACTTCACCAAATCAAAGTTTTTGCTACTACAAACAGCCGTCACCTCCGCTCCGAAAATCTTCGCAAGTTGCACCGCAAAAACGCCTACACCACCCGAAGCACCATTTATCAAGACGCTTTGTAAAGGTTGGATGTTTCCCAAATCTCGCAAAGCTTGCAACGCAGTCCCCGCTGCCACAGGTAAAGAAGCTGCTTCTTCAAACGTCATATTCGCCGGTTTGATTGCCGCAACTTTTTCAGGAACAGCAGCGTATTCTGCATAAGCACCACCGAAAGCTGCGCTTAAGCAACCATAAATCAAATCTCCCGGTTTGAAGCGCGTGACAGCAGAACCAACTTCTACCACTTCACCCGACAAATCAAACCCCAAAATCTTCGGGAAAGAATAACCCGTAATCAATTGCAACATTCCTTGGCGGATTTTCCAATCAACCGGATTAACACTAGCAGCGTGAACCTTCACCAGCAACTGATCTGATTTGATTTTCGGTGTTGGTAAATCCTCATACTGCAAAACATCAGCCGAACCATAACCACGAATAGCGATCGCTTTCATAAATTTCCCTCCTGCAACCTTCAAAAACATTTTGTAAAAGTCTTGTTAAAGCCCAAAAGTGTAGCGAAGCGCAGCATCAACACAAAGCATATCCGACCAAACACCAATAGTCCGATCAATTTCTACATCAAGAACAGTCACAAGATTGTCGGTCATAATAACTGAGTCTGTTAGTAATCCTGTTTGTTGCCCTTCTGGAGTTGCTAGCTGCACTAACACTCGGCTAGGATGTCCTGCACGAGCAAAATTGCTGGTAATCATAGCCACAATGGTCTGCGGTAAATTAGTCCCCAAACGATCTGCCTGAACAACCAAAGCGGGAGCGAGTCCTTCCCTAGACAAATGGGGACAGCCTTCATCAAAAATATTCGTGAAGGATCGAGGATCTACAAAACAAGGCTGTCCCCAAATGCCTGTGGGTTGTTGCAGGACGACGTTTAGCAGTTCGGAGATTTGAATCTGGAAAGAAAACCAGTACCACGTCTCCACGGCTATAAGGCATCGTAAGCTGCCATATCAGGACTATCCCAATCTTGGGCAAAACTTTGCAGCCTAGCGCGTAAATTTGCGGCTTGTTCCTGATTGATACCGCGAGATGGCAAATCAACAGAACCAGATTTCGGAAGAAAAGTGACAATCACTCGCGCTTGATCTACATCGGTGGGAACTTGCAGCAATTCAACTTTGCCGTTTTGATAAATTCCTTCTACTGATTGCAACATTGGTTTTATTATTCAACGTCGGTTATGCCTAGCATAACTTTTACAACAAAAGTGAAACACTACAGATTTTATCTGTAAGTTTTTAGTGCAAGGCGATTATCCCAAATGCTTTTGAGCGCGATCGCCCGACAGAAATGCAAAATATCCGCATCGCTGCATCTCCCCACACAAGCGGCTTTGCGCCATCAAAACCCACTTTTATGTGCAATTTAATCTCATTAACATTCCGACAAATCTTAAAAAAAAATAAACGGCATTTTTTCATTAAAAAAAATGATATTCTGTATACAGAATTGAATTTCGCAATTTTCTGGAGTAGTCCAGACAAGCCTACTCCAGATTTTCGCCCCTTAAATCTGCCATAAATGGTATTTGTTGATGCATTTAAGGGTAACTTGAGTACAACCTAAGAGAGATAAAAAAAAGCTAAAATTCTGCTTTAATCCTTATGAGGATTGGGTTAGAGTTGAGTACATCAAACCCCTGCACCCTCCTCCCTAAATACTAGTACCCCTATTGAAAAATACTAGTACCTAACCCCGAAAAAATTTTTTTGAAATCTCTAAACCCAGACGAGATGTAGGTTTGGATATTTTGAGTACAAGCATAATTAATTCAATAAATTCTATTCAGAACAGCCGCTTCAACCTTCTTAAAAACGACTGCTATAAATCTTATATCGCCAATCACTAAGCGCTCCGACAACGACAACAGCTTATTTTCCTCCCAGATAGAAGAGCGATTAGTGAGTGGAGGGATGAGATAGCACCATATCCTGTAAATAGAAGTCGCGGCTGTACAGACCAAGATTCAAACGTTGACACACACCAGCCGACGTAAACCAGGGTTTTACAACCTTCGTCATTAGACAAAGTGAGTAGAAGACGCGACTTCAATTCTACAGGTAGTACTTCCATCTCCCACAGTGGCAGCCACAGTCCACCGATCCTTTGCGAGATTCAATGACACTACCGTCTACAGAAGTTATCAACACCACCGTCACAGAACCAACCAAAGCAAAATCCGGTGGTTGCGGACGTAAGAGCGATACTAGCCACATCGTGGAAATGGACGAAAAGACCAAAGAGCGCATCGCCAAACATCCTTGTTATAGTGAAGATGCACATCATCACTACGCTAGGCTGCACGTTGCAGTTGCGCCGGCTTGTAACATTCAATGCAACTATTGCAATCGGAAATATGACTGCGCGAACGAAAGTCGTCCCGGAGTAGTTAGCGAATTGCTAACTCCCGAAGAAGCAGCACACAAAGCTTTGGTAATTGCAGGTAAGATTCCCCAAATGACAGTTGTGGGAATCGCCGGTCCTGGAGATCCACTAGCGAATCCAGAAAAGACCTTCCGCACATTTGAGTTGATTGCCGAACAAGCACCGGATATTAAGCTTTGTTTGTCAACCAACGGATTGATGCTTCCCGAATACGTGGATCGCATTAAACAACTAAATATCGATCACGTCACCATCACCATCAACATGGTGGACCCAGAAATCGGCGAAAAGATTTATCCTTGGGTTCACTACAACCGCAAGCGCTACAGAGGTATTGAAGGAGTTAAGATTCTGCACGAAAAGCAGATGGAAGGACTCGACGCTTTGAGAGAAGCTGACATCTTGTGCAAAGTCAACTCGGTGATGATTCCGGGAATCAATGACGAGCATTTGGTAGAAGTAAATAAAGTCATTCGTTCCAAAGGTGCATTTCTGCACAACATTATGCCGTTGATTTCTGCACCAGAACACGGCACACACTTCGGCTTAACCGGGCAGCGCGGTCCTACCCAAAAAGAACTCAAGGCAGTTCAAGATGATTGCTCCGGCAACATGAAAATGATGCGCCATTGTCGTCAATGTCGTGCAGATGCGGTAGGATTATTAGGAGAAGACCGCAGCCAAGAATTTACCAAAGACAAAATCTTGGAAATAACACCTGAATACGACTTGAGCAAACGTCAAGAAGTCCACGAAGGAATTGAGAAATTCCAACAAGAAATCAAAGCAGCTAAAGAAAAAGCCAAAGCTGACAAGAAAGTTGCTAACAGTCCCAAAATCTTAGTTGCAGTTGCAACCAAAGGTAGCGGATTGGTAAATCAACACTTCGGTCATGCGAAAGAATTCCAAATTTACGAAGTAGATGCAAACGAAGCTCGCTTTGTCAGCCATCGCAAAATAGACCACTTCTGCCAAGGTGGATATGGAGAAGAAGGCACACTAGAAAAAATTATTGAAGCGATCGCAGATTGCAAAGCGGTTTTAGTCTCCAAAATTGGCGAATGTCCCAAAGAAAAATTACAAGCAGTCGGAATACAGACTGTTGAAAGCTACGACATCATCGAAAAAGTTGCTTTAGAGTTTTACCAGCAATGGAATAAAGGCTAGGGATTAGGGAGTAGGGAGTAGGGAGTAGGGAGTAGGGAATTTTCTCCCCACTTACCACTCACCACTCCCCACTCCCCACTCCCCATTCCCCTAATATAATAAGGAGAATAATCATGGCTTACAAAATTACCAGCCAATGTATTTCCTGCAAACTGTGTGCATCTGTATGTCCAGTTGGCGCAATTAAAATAATTGACGGAAACCACTGGATTGACCCCGACCTTTGCACAAACTGCGTTGATAGTGTTTATAGCGTGCCTCAATGTAAAGCAGGTTGTCCCACTTGCAACGGCTGCAAAAAACAGCCAAACGATTACTGGGAATCATGGTTTGACACTTACAACAATATAGTCAAAAATCTCAAAAAAGAACCAGATTATTGGGAAACTTGGTTTAACTGTTATTCCCAAAAATACTCCGAACAATTGCAAAAACTCAACAGCAAATAGCTAGAATCAAAATATAACTTTTCCCTCATTGTATGAAGTGTGAAAAGTGAAATCACATCCTTTTTGCAACTAAAACACTTCATACAGCAATCCGCGCATCATTCCCTAGAACTCTCCCCATCTCTTTTCTTAGCGCCCTTCTCCTGTCGGAGACGCTGCGCGAACGCGTCTTTGCGGTTCGTTTCTCTAATGCAAATAGGATTGCTACACCCCTAAAAACCCTCAATAAAAAGACAAATTTGCGAACCCGTCAAATTAACTAAAAAGCAATGCAAAAGAACTGCATTTATCTGGATAACAACGCCACAACCAAAGTAGATCCAGAAGTAGTAGAGGCAATGATGCCCTACATGACAGATTTTTACGGTAATCCTTCGAGTATGCACACCTTTGGTGGGCAAGTTGGTAAAGCCGTAAAACAAGCGCGTCAACAAGTTGCAGCCTTATTGGGAGCCGATGACTCAGAAATCATCTTCACCAGTTGCGGTACAGAAGGAGATAACGCTGCGATTCGTGCTGCATTGTTAGCGCAACCCGAAAAGCGTCACATCATCACCACCCAAGTTGAACATCCAGCAGTGCTAAATGTCTGCAAACAACTTGAAACTCAAGGTTACACCGTTACCTATTTATCGGTCAATGGTAAGGGACAGTTGGATCTAGATGAACTAGAAGCTTCCCTGACCGGTAACACCGCTTTGGTGACAATTATGTACGCCAATAACGAAACCGGTGTAATTTTCCCAATTGAGCAAATTGGGTTGCGCGTCAAAGAGTATGGTGCTATATTTCATGTAGATGCGGTGCAAGCGGTTGGTAAAATCCCGCTAAACATGAAGACCAGCACCATAGATATGCTTACGATGTCAGGTCATAAAATACACGCACCAAAAGGAATTGGCGTTCTGTATGTGCGACGCGGTGTGAGATTCCGTCCTTTCCTAATTGGTGGACAACAAGAACGCGGACGCCGTTCAGGAACAGAAAACGTTCCGGGAATTATCGCCTTGGGCAAAGCTGCGGAACTGGAACTGTTACACTTAGAAGAGGCGACAAAAAGAGAAAGAAGATTGCGCGATCGCCTCGAACAAGCCATACTCACCAAAATCCCCGATTGCGAAGTGAACGGCGATCCAACGCAGAGATTACCCAACACCACCAACATCGGCTTCAAGTATATCGAAGGTGAAGCAATTCTCCTTTACTTAAACCAACACGGCATTTGTGCATCTTCCGGTTCTGCTTGTAGTTCTGGTTCTCTCGAACCGTCTCACGTTCTGCGAGCAATGGGCTTACCCTACACCATTTTACACGGCTCAATTCGCTTCAGCCTTTGCCGCTACACTACCGTTGCCGAAATTGACCAAGTTATCGCAGTAATGCCCGATATTATCCAACGTCTGCGCGATATGTCACCCTTCAAAAACGATAAAGCAGATTGGTTGCAAGCACAAACACTCGCTCATCGCTAATTACTAGGGAGTAGGGAATAAAGAGTAGGGAGTAGGAAAGAGTGAAGATTTTTCTTATATCTTGTCACCACTCCCCACTCCCCACTCCCCACTCCCCAATCCAAAATCTAAAATCTAAAATCAGCTTATGTGGGAATATACAGACAAAGTATTAGAACTCTTCTACAATCCCAAAAATCAGGGTGAAATTGAAGAAACTGCTGAACAAAATGTTAAGGTTGCTACTGGTGAAGTCGGCAGCATTGCTTGCGGTGATGCTTTGAGATTGCATCTAAAAGTTCAAGTTGATACAGACAAGATTCTTGATGCACGCTTTCAAACCTTTGGTTGTACGAGTGCGATCGCTTCAAGTAGTGCTTTGACTGAATTAGTTAAAGGTTTAACTCTCGATGAAGCGCTTGCGGTAACAAACAAAGACATTGCTAATTATTTAGGTGGACTTCCTGAAGCCAAAATGCATTGTTCGGTGATGGGACAAGAAGCGCTAGAAGCTGCTATCTTTAATTATCGCGGCATTGAGCGCGAAGTTCATGATGATGATGATGAAGGAACGCTAATTTGTACCTGTTTTGGCATCAGCGATACAAAGATTCGTCGCGTAATTAGAGAGAATAGTCTTATCACCGCAGAGGAAGTAACAAATTACGTCAAAGCCGGTGGCGGATGCGGTTCTTGTTTAGCGACTATTGATGATATAATTAAAGAAGTGCAAAGGGAATCTGCACTGCCAATCGCCGCTCCTGCAAGTAATAAGAGCGCGGTTGCTACAAAAATTGCTCCTTCAACGCTAACGACTGTCCAAAAAATCGCACTCATTCAAAAAGTGCTGGATGAAGAAGTTAGACCTGTATTGCTTGCCGACGGTGGAGATGTTGAACTTTACGATGTCGAAGGCGATCGCGTCAAGGTTTTATTGCAAGGTGCATGTGGTTCATGTTCTAGCAGTACTGCGACATTAAAGATTGCTATCGAAGCGAGATTGCGCGATCGCATTTCTCAAAGCATAGTCGTCGAAGCGGTTGAGCCATTATTTTAAGGCTTAAGTACTCTACAAATACGTCATAGTATCAGCCAAGTACACAAAGTAGGATTTGACCCACATAAAAGAGCGATCTTTCAGTCCTACTGACAACAGACAGCAACACCACATATTAGTCATCCAAATCGCTTCAAAGGAGAAAGATATGGACAAGTTGTACGACAAACTTGGCGGACAAGCAACTCTGGATAAAGTAGTCCAGGATTTCCACAAACGTATTTTAGCAGATAACACCCTCCAACCGTTTTTTGCTAATACAGATATGGAAAAGCAACGCCAGCATCAAGTTGCTTTCTTCTCTCAAATTTTTGAGGGTCCCAACCAATACTCTGGTCGGACAATGGAAAAAACCCACGCGGGTATGAATCTACAGCAATCACACTTCGATGCGATCGTTTCTCATCTGAAAGAATCAATGGCTTCCGTTGGTGCATCCACAGAAGACACAAACGCCGCAGTTGCTCGTGTTGACAAATTAAAGGGCGCTATTTTGAACAAGTAACCGCTTTGGGAAATTCAAAATTCAAAATTCGTCTTGGAAAGTTTGGCGGGACGGAAGCCGACACCGCCACGCCAGATGCCTCAACGGAGGGAACCTCCGCACAGCACTGGCTCAACTTTCCGCAAAATTCAAAAATAAGACTTGAATTTTGAATTTGGGCAAAGCGCGGGTCAAGTTCTACTTCGGATTAAGCGCTTTTACACATTATGACGTATTTGTAAAGTGCCTAATTCTTAAAATCATTGGTCATTAGTTAAAACTAATGACCGATGACAAAAAATAATCATAAAACACAAAAAGAAAACAAATTTAACGAGGAAACGATGATGCTTTCAATAATTTTAGTGGGAGAGCGATCGCCTCCAGGCACGTTCTTCTCGCGGTCAGCGCTATAAATCGGGCGTGAACGCATCAAAAAGCCAAGACCCACCAAAATCAACCAATTGGAGATTAACAATCATGTCCGTTGATGAAAAAATTAGACAGATAGCTTTCTACGGTAAAGGCGGTATCGGTAAATCTACCACCTCTCAAAATACCCTTGCAGCTATGGCAGAAATGGGTCAGCGCATTTTGATTGTGGGTTGCGATCCCAAAGCTGACTCTACCCGTTTGATGTTGCACAGTAAAGCTCAAACCACCGTGTTGCACTTAGCTGCTGAACGTGGTGCAGTAGAAGACTTAGAACTACACGAAGTCATGCTCACCGGTTTCCGTGGTGTGCGTTGCGTAGAATCTGGTGGTCCAGAACCCGGTGTAGGTTGCGCCGGTCGTGGTATCATCACCGCTATTAACTTCTTGGAAGAAAACGGTGCTTACCAAGACGTAGACTTCGTATCCTATGACGTATTAGGTGACGTTGTATGTGGTGGTTTCGCTATGCCTATTCGTGAAGGCAAAGCGCAAGAAATCTACATCGTTACCTCCGGTGAAATGATGGCGATGTACGCTGCTAACAACATCGCTCGCGGTATTCTGAAGTATGCTCACACCGGCGGTGTGCGCTTGGGTGGTTTGATTTGTAACAGCCGTAAAGTTGACCGGGAAATCGAATTGATCGAAACCCTGGCAGAACGTCTGAACACCCAAATGATTCACTTCGTACCTCGCGACAACATCGTTCAACACGCAGAATTGCGTCGGATGACAGTTAACGAGTACGCACCTGATAGCGATCAGGGTAACGAATACCGCACATTAGCGAAGAAAATCATCAACAACGACAAACTCACCATTCCTAATCACTATTGGATAATTATTCAGCTAGATAATTAGGTAAAAAGTAGAAAGAGTGAGTGTTTTGTTAATTCCACGTCGGGTAATGGGTTTTGCAGACTCCGATAAATTACATATTTATTCATGTTGAAAGTCTCCTGAATGAGTTTGAAAGTCATTTGATGTACTTTCAATAGAAAGAATACTAATAATTTCGTTTAGTAAACGTGTGTCTTTACGCTGTTCTGGTGTTTCCTTCCCCAAAGAGGTTTCTTTGACCAAATCGTAAATATCGGCTGCTCCCTGAAAGGTACGCTCAGTCAAACCCAACGCTTGAAAGGTTTCGGCAATCTCTTCCATTTCCCCCACCCAGCGATGAGCTTTAGGTGTCATCGAGGGAATGGAACGGGTTAGTATATTAGCTAGTTCCTGTTGGCTATGAGATAATTCATCCCACAGCTGCTCATCCAAGTTTAAGCGATGAGCCGCAATCAGTAATTGAGTACCGATCGCTGTCAGTCCTTTTGTTAAAGCTGCATAGCACATCTTTAACCCGGAAGCTTGACCAATTTCATCACCAATTACTCGCACATCTAAGCCATAATTTCGCAACTGTTGAAGTTCACTAGCTTGTTTTCCAGAAGCATAAATCCGGGTGCGATTGGGAACTCGTGGTGGTGGACCAATAATTGATGCATCTACGAATTCTCCCCCAGCCCAAGAGATGATTTGGGCAATGCTTTTCACTTTCTGGGGTGCGATCGCGTTACAGTCAACATACAATACGCTTTTGCCAACGTTGCTTATTGTAGTAGCTACTTGCTTTGCCGCTTCTTCTGCTGCTGCGGGAACCAGAACTGACAAGATCGCATCGGATGCAATCACCAGCTGTTTGAGGGAACCTACATCTTGAATGTTTGCTGCTTTTGCCAATGCGATAGTGCGATCGCTTCGTTCGTCTAAAGCAGCTACTGTCCTCAATCCGTGCTGATTGAGTACAGAGGCGATCGCCTGCCCCATGTCACCCGGACTTAAAATACCAACAGTTTGGATCTGCATGGAAAGCTCTGCTTAATATTCAGCTTCTAACTAACAAACTAATGATCGGTGATTTCCTTAACTATTATAAACAACATTAAACTGATATACTAACCGTAGTTAGTAATTCAGAACAATACTACAGTAAACCTTAAAAAGCTTGCTGCTGGCTTAACAAGCTCCCCTAGGGCAGCTGAAGATGATTTACAATTATTCATGATATTAATTTAATTATTAAATAATCGAACTATACTAGTTAACCCAATAGCTGCTTGATTAAAAGTCATTTACAGCAAAAGCGATCGCATAAAAGATAATATGAAAGAGATAACGCGCCGTCAATTTATTGCAACAGCTACCCTAGCAACAGGTTTTGCGCTTGCTGTGCAACCCGTTTCTGCCAAAGTCATCACCACCGATAGTAAGGGATTAGTCGCAGGTGCGGTGAAAATTCCCGTTAAAGATGGCGAAATTCCGGCTTACAGAGCGATGCCTGCTGGAGAAGGAAATTTCCCGATTGTCCTAGTAATTCAGGAAATCTTTGGTGTACACGAACACATTCAAGACGTTTGCCGTCGCTTTGCCAAGTTGGGGTATGTGGCAGTTGCACCGGAATTGTTTGTGCGTCAAGGCGATGTCTCGAAGTTAAGTAGTATAGAAGAAATTCGCCCGATAGTAGCTAAAGTACCAGATGCTCAAGTGCTATCCGACCTTGATGCCACAGTAGCCTGGGCAGTAAAGTCAGCAAAGGGGAATAGTAATAAATTAGGGATTACAGGCTTCTGCTGGGGTGGTCGTATTACTTGGCTGTATGCCGCACACAATCCTCAAGTTAAGGCAGGTGTAGCTTGGTACGGGCGACTGGTAGGTGATGTTACCGAATTAACACCCAAGCATCCTGTTGATATTGCCTCTACGCTGAAAGTTCCTGTTCTCGGACTTTATGGCGGCAAGGATACGGGTATTCCTCTTGATACTGTGAAGCAAATGCGCGTTCGCCTTGCGTCTCGGAACGAGAATCGCCTGAAGTCGAGTAGCAGCAAATCGGAAATCATTGTTTACCCAGATGCACCCCATGCCTTTTTTGCCGATTATCGTTCTTCCTACCACGAGTCAGACGCTAAAAGGGGCTGGCAACGCCTGCAAGCATGGTTTAAGCAGCATGGGGTGTAATAATCTTTACCGGAAATTGTTGATACATAATCAGTCAGCCAGAAATTAACTCACTTCAAGAATTTTATGAAATAGTGTAAGTCTGCGGAGCCGTTGTCCAAACGATTTAAGTTAGGACTTGCACAGATGTCAACCATCGCATTGATTGTAGGTGCAGTCAGCGCACGATTGCCTTCATAAAGCTTTACTGGTGCTTTTCTTCGGCAGGGCAACCTGATATACTCATAGGACTTGTGAAAAAAGAACACAAAAAATTAAGCGATCGCACGTTGTATTTACTGATTGGCGATCGCCGTAATTTCTCTGTTTATTTTCAATGGCGATCGACCCTAGAAAAAGAAGTGAAAAACAACCAACTGCGACCTTGGGTTGAGTCATTTTGACTCAGACTCTATTTAAGTACAGCATGAGCGTAAAAGTGTAGCGTTTTTAAATGCATCCCGATGCAATGTTAATGCATCGAGATACATTGGCTTAGTGAACAGCTAATCAGCATATACTTTCATCAGATTTTCCCCTCTTTGAAGTAAGTCTGTATAAGTTAGAATTTCTATTCCGTGTAATGAGTGATTTAGCCTTCTAAAAGCTTCCTTATGCTTTTCATTCCAGTCATCAGACCTTCCTATCAAAATAAAAGCACGCGGTTTTATAGCGCTTAATTCAAGTGAAAGTTCTTGCTTAAGCTTTTTGGCAATTTCAAGTTGATGTAACTCTATTTCGTGTAAGTAGTTTACGACTTGTCCAATAGCTTCATTTACTTCACTAGACCATTTAAAAGCTCCAGGGTGGGATTTATCTTCTTTGATAACATCATGTGATGGTTTTTTGATTTCTAAAATGTCAATAAATCCATCTGGAGTTGGAAACAAATAGTCAAGAATGCTTCTAAAACCTACTTGTGGGTGTGCAATAGAGCTTCCATATTGAATGCCAAACAGCCAATTATTCTTATAAATCCACTCTTGCCAAGAATCTGTACCGCTAGTCTCTGGATAATCGCTTTTTAATCTGTTTTTAAATTCATCAAGCTTTTGTTGATAAGCGAATAGCTTGCTTTTTTCATATTTAGTCTTAAATTCCTGTGATTGCTCTTGTAAATTTTTATTTTGCGATTGTAATACGTCAATTCGTTTATCTTTTTGTTCAAGTTCTAAAAAAAATAAATTTTCGCTCTCCACAAGTGGTCTTACATAGACATCATCTTTCTCATTGATTATTCTTTGCTGTTTTTCAAATTCATCTTCAAAAGGCTGATAAATTCTGTCTCTCAGAATCTCCAATAGTTTCCAACAATCATCTTTATCCTTGAAGTAAATGTTATCGTATACTTTACCTCCAGGAGCCAATCGGTTTTTTTCAAATAGTCTCGAAATTTCCTGATAAGTCTGGTTCAAACTTTTTAGTTGCTCGTTAGGTAAAACAGGGGTACTAAATTTACATCGTTCCAAGTCCCTACTAAGCTTTCCTGCTTTTGAAATGCTAAACTTAATTTTCAGAAGCTCGTCAAGAGAAATTGGAACATATACACCAGCTTTTTTTGGTTGCACTTTAATTTCTCGGACAGTCAAACGCTTTAACTCTTCATCTACATCTTCTGATGGCTTAACAAGCACCATCAGTTCAGTTTTTTCTGGTAAAAAATCAACAATCTGACTAAACACTGACATAGTTTATTTATAGAGTTTTTCAAGAGCGATAATTTGCTTTTGAGAGCAACTTAAGTATTAATTATGCTACTGACAATACTTTATTCCTCAAAGGAGGAGAGTTGGCTTATATTGTATAAAAAAAGACAAACATTTAACAGAATTTTTACAAAACCGATCGCCTTAACTCTGGAAAAACTTTCGACACCTTACTCAATACATAATCCCCATACGTTCCCCGAAAGTCATGAACGCTAGCTTGATCCCAGCGTTGTAGCTGATCATCTACCACCACATGATCTAATTCAATCGGCTTCACCTCAACATCAAAATTGGGATCGAAAAAGAACGGGAACGAAAGGCGATCGCCTCCCGACACATTCAAAACGCGATGAGGTGTAGAACGATACAATCCTCCCGTCATCCGATCCAGCATATCTCCGATATTACACACAAATGAATTGGGAATAGGAGGCGCAGCAATCCAGCCTGACTTTGACTTCACTTGCAATCCCCCGGAATCGTCCTGTTTGAGAATCGTCAAAACACCGTAGTCAGTGTGTTCTCCCACACCCCACCTATCTCGATCGTTAGATGCAGGGTAGTTAAAGATACGAAACAATGTCAAGGGGTCTGATGTGTAACGGTCAGCAAAATAGGACTCTTCCAGCCCTAAGCTCAGAGCAATACCAGCCATTAGCGTGTGTCCAAGTTGCGTCATCGCCTCCATATATTCCAGGACTGTCTCGCAAAATAAAGGTATGTTGTCAGGGAAGAGGTTAGAACCGTGCATAGGAGTACCAGCTTGCACAAGTGGGTGATCCTCTCCCAATTGGGCACCAAAGTAAATACCCTCTTTCAGGTCAGGTTTGCCGGATGTTAATTCACCTCCAACCGGAAAATACCCCCGCCATGCTTTACCACCACTAGCCATGCGAATTTTCAGCTTAGTTTCCAGATCCTGAGCAAAAAACTGTCGGCTGAGTTGTTCGAGCCTTTGCTGCAACTTTTCATCCACACCATGTCCAACGATATAAAAAAACCCGCACTCACGACACGCTTGCCCGATTTGAGATGGAATTGTCAAATCGCCGCTTTTTTTTATTAACCCGCTGATATCAATAACGCTCACTTGCGAGATTTTCACCGAACCTCCTCGTTGTGCGCCGTGTATAACGCTCACATAAAAATAATTATGACGCACATATTGGTCAAACTGATACAATACGAGACGCTTCTCTACGAGACGCGGAGCTAACGCCAACGCGAACGCGAACGATTTCGTTCAGCTTTACCCCTTTAATGCGCGTGCTTTATGAATTATGAATTAATAATTATTTGGTCAGGGTTAAAAGTTAGGAAAAGAAGTGAGAAAGCGATCGCTGTGTGTTTGCCGTTGTGTGATGCGGGATGATTTTATTATATGTGGAACAAATGATGAGTGAAACGGGCGTTTGGGTGACGTTCGTGCGTTGCGCGTGGTTTATGCAGAACTGGGCAGGTGTTGTCGCAACAGCCTCATTACAAGGCGTATTGCCGAGTTTCTTAACGCCGCTTGAGCGTCAAATCCCGATGGTTTCCACTGCCGACATCGGGCGTGTGTGTGCAGAAGCAATGCTTGAAGATTGGACGGGCAAACGAATTAAAGAGCTGCGCGGCGAAGATGTTTCGCCCAACGATGTAGCAGCAGCGTTTGCAACAGCGATCAAGCGCGATGTGCAAGCCGTTGAAACTCCGCGTGACCATTGGAAAAACAATAAGATTGCAGTTCAATTCACCAAAAAACGCTGACGCTTGGACCATCGATGATTGACGCTTTCTGTCTTCGGCTACATGACCTTTGAAGGTGGTTCGATTGAACAAGTTAGAGGGGCGAGTCCTACGCTCGCCAAATGGGGACAGGCTTCTCGATTCGGGGAGACGCGAAGCGCGAACATCACTCATTTGTCGTGGGTAATTGCGGATCTACAAAACAAGCCTGTCCCCATAAGGCGCTGGGTTTTTGCAAGGGATGTAACGATGGTAGAAGCCGCCCAGGAAATGGCTTTACGGTAAAATTTGACACAAACATTTTTTAGCTCGTTCTAACCTGCCTTAGAAACTCAATATTTAATTCTAGTTTCTCTCCCAGCCACAAAGAATGCTCGGTATGGTCTGCCACATCATCGCCTGTATTAGGATGGACGAGAATATCCAACCCCTGACGATTAAGCATTAACCACGGAACAACTTTGCTAAATTGCTCTGGTGAAAATGCAACTTGATACATCGCTTTTGGGTGTGGTCCGATAGGCTTCTCATGCCAGCGTCCTAGCTGTACATCAAATCTAGCGCCCAAGTCATCGCGTACACGCGCAGCCGCATCACGAGTTGCTGTATCGAAGTAGACATGAGCGTGAAAACTAGTAATTTCGGTGGTATCTTCTTTCATAGTGTTTGCAATGCTCTTACGTCTTAAATTGCTCGTCCACTGGAATCTGATAGCCGTTGGCGAGGCGATTAGTCATGTTTGCGGTGGCGATAATTGCCATCACTTCTCCAAACATACCATCACTCATTCCTTTCCCACGGGCTGCTGCCGTATGCGAGGCAATGCAGTATTCACAACCATTTGTCACACTCACGGCAATATAAATTAATTCGCGCATCAGTGGATCTATTTCCCCAGGACTAGCCATTACTTCCTTCAGCGTTTCCCAGGTTCTTTGCAGGGTGGGGGGATGGTTGGCTAAGGCTTTCCAAAAGTTGTTAATGTAGTCAGTTTGCCGCGTGGCGCGGATATCATCATATACTGCACGCACTTCGTCGCTACTGTCTTCGTATTCTATCAGATTAGTCATCATTTGGGTTTTAGATTCGGTAAAGTGATATTAGGCTTTTGCTTCCTTTATATCATCCACCAATTCATCGATCCTTGCCTGAGTTGTACTCCAAGAACACATAAACCGCACTCCTCCCACACCGATAAATGTGTAAAACTGCCAATTCTTCTCTCTTAAGGTTGTAATAACTTGTTCGGGTAACTTCACAAAAACACCATTGGCTTCTCTCTTAAACATCATCTCAACGCCTTCTATTTTTAGCAATTGATTTTCTAAATATTCAGCACATTGATTTGCATGACGTGCATTCTTAAACCAAGCACCCGTTTCCAATAACCCAAGCCAAGGAGCGGAAATAAATCGCATTTTCGATGCAAGTTGTCCCGCTTGTTTACAGCGATAGGCAAAATCTTCTGAAGTCGCTTTATTAAAAAAAATAATCGCTTCCCCCAACGCCATGCCATTTTTTGTCCCGCAAAAACACAACACATCTATCCCACACTTCCAGCTAATTTCCGCAGGACTTTTATTCATCGCCACCACTGCATTTGCAAAACGAGCGCCATCCATATGAATCTTTAAATTATACTTTTGGGCAACTGACTTAATCGCAACTAGTTCATCGATTGAATATAAAGTTCCTAATTCTGTCGCTTGAGTTAGACTAATTACTTTCGGTTTGGGATAGTGAATATCCGCCCGCTTATTTACAATTGCTTCAATAGCTTCCGGTGTTAACTTGCCATTTTCCCCTTTAGCAAGTAGCAGCTTGGAACCATTAGAAGCAAATTCCGGCGCACCACATTCATCAGTTTCGATATGGGCATTTTCATGGCAAATCACACTATGGTATGATTGACATAAGGCAGCCAATGATAATGAATTTGCCGCAGTACCATTAAACACAAAAAAGACTTCGCAATCAATTTCAAATAAGTCTCTAAAATAGTCTGTTGCTAACAAAGTCCATTCATCATTTCCATAAGCGGGAGCGCTACCCAGGTTTGCCTTAATCATGTATTCCAATGCTTCCGGACAAATCCCAGAGTTGTTATCGCTAGCAAACTGCTCTAAATTACAATCCATGTGCTACTTATAGTTTTAAGCTTTCTGTAAAAGATTCCATGTTATACCATTTCACAAAAATCTTGGTACAAATCACTCCCCCTGCCTAAGAAAGCCTAAGAAAGCTTGCCAATATGTATCAGCCTTAAGCTGAAACGGTATTAGGGGGATGAAGTCTTACCCAAATCGTGTTGAGACGTTTGTCACAAGATTTTAATAATTTATATTTTTTGATAGAATAAAAAAGTATTTGTTGTTATTATGTCAGCATAAATTGGAGTTATATGGTATTGGCGATCGCGTGCTAACCATGAATAAAAAAGTAAATAGTCATACTAAAAGCAACAACCATCACTACTTTACGAATTAAGCGGGGTTCAAGTCTTTAGACTTCACCTGACTTTATACTAAGTTGTTGTTGATATAAACGTTTTCAGTAAACAAAGGTACGCAATCGCTAACATTAAAAGCTGCTGCTAATTCAACATCTAACTCAAAACCTTTGGCAATCAATTCTTTTCCAGAACTGCATTGTTTCAAATACGTTAATAAATCATGCTTGAATGCATGAAAAGCTACTACAGCAGTTTCTGCTTCTGGTGATAGACTGCCATTTAAATAACTAAGAATTGCCCCAGCACCAATTAAATCTTCAAATGCTGGACGTAGGGTGTTATCTTCCCACTTTTCACCTGCGGGAATTACTGCAATTCGAGATCCATATTTTTGAGCAAATTTTGCCACAGCTTCACTATTTCGCAAACAACCAGCGATGGTGGGAGTCTTTGGAGTCAGCAACGTCAGAGAGGAACCGTTAGGAGATGGTACAACCAGCTTAGTTCCCGCAGGAATTTTAGTTAGAGATGCAGGAGAAAGCGAATAACCATCTTTGGATAAACGACAAGATTGATAATTCTGCTTGTAGAGATTGTGCATAGTCAAGCGCTGACTCATCTCTCCATTGGTAGGGATAAATGATTGCACCATTGTTTGTAGCAATTTCTGTTGAAGTTGAGAAAGATAGAACATCAACTATAACAACGACATCACTAATAGGTGCGAGTTCAGAAACTCCTTTTGCACCCTATTCGCAGCGTAGGTTAAATTCTTCTTGGTCAAAAATCATTTTTTATGATTGTGAATTTTTCTGCTATTTCTATTCGATTTCCACTACCGATCGCGTAAAAAGAAGCGATCTGCCCTTGGCAGCAGCGCTTCGCTATCGCGTCCTGGTATTGGTTGTTGATCGAGAATAATTTCCACACCATACGCTTGTAAATATTTCTGAAAAGCCTGTAAATCACTTACTAAGTAACAAATATGTCGTCTAGATACTGCATTATCCGGGTTTTTCTCAATACTAATATGAAGAGCGAATATTTCCCAGAACATACCGCACCTGATTCGCTTTGATTGTCTCAGGTTTAGGAATTTCAGTGAGTCTCAAAACTTTGCCGTAGAAAACCTGAGCAAGTATTAGATTTTCTGAAGTTTAGATAAGCATAAATTTAGTATGTTTAATTTTATCTGATGAAAAACCAGGATACACCAATAGCTATTTTTTCGCGCTTTACGGATGGTCAATTGAAGAAGTCGGGAATCTGACAACCTTTTACGCTACTCATTTTTATAAGATACAATAAATTGATAGACATACCGTTGTATAATACCTAGAGACAGAAAAATCCTAACTGTTTGCAAAGATGACCAACACAGCGACAGTAAAGTAAAGAATATGAAATACGTTAATCTTGGCAAAACCGGACTGAAAGTATCGCGCCTGTCTCTTGGTACAATGACTTATGGCTCTCGCAAATGGCGAGAATGGATACTAGAAGAAGAAGAAAGTCGCCCATTTATCAAACTTGCTTTGGAGTTGGGGATTAATTTCTTTGATACCGCTGATGTTTACTCTTTGGGTGTTAGTGAAGAAATATTAGGGCGATCGCTCAAAGATTTTGCTAAAAGAGATCAAGTCATCATTGCTACCAAAGTTTACAGCCAAATGGGTGATGATCCCAATGATAAGGGACTATCTCGCAAACATATTTTTGATAGCATTGATGCTTCGTTACGACGACTACAGACAGATTACGTAGATTTGTACCAAATTCACCGTTGGGACAACTCTACACCGATTGAGGAAACTTTAGAGGCACTGCATGATGTCATAAAATCGGGTAAGGTACGTTACATTGGTGCATCGAGTATGTACGCATGGCAGTTTGCCAAAGCCCTTTACACCGCAGACAAACACGGCTGGACGCGCTTTGTTTCCATGCAAAATCACTACAACCTAGTTTATCGGGAAGAAGAACGAGAAGTAATACCCTTATCTCGCGCTGAGGGAATTGGGATAATTCCCTGGAGTCCCCTTGCACGCGGCTTTTTAGCTGGAAATCGGCAAAAGCAAAGCTACGGTGAGACTATAAGGGCGAAAACCGATGATTTTGCCCACAATCTCTACTATCAAGAGTCAGATTTTCAAATAGTTGATCGCGTCGTAGAATTAGCTAAACAACGTGGAGTTACCCCAACACAGATTGCTCTAGCTTGGCTGTTGCACCAACCGGGTGTAACCGCTCCTATCATTGGTGCTAGTAAGATAGAACATCTTAAAGATGCAGTAGAGGCTGTAGATTTGGAACTTTCTTCAGACGAGCGGAAGTTGCTTGAGGAACCTTACAAACCTCATCCCATCTTAGGGCATCAGTAGAAAATGGGCGTTGCACAATTAAGGGATGCTTTATATCAGGGACGGGCAAGATGCCCATCCCACAAAAATATTAATTTGAACAGACAATACAACGCGCATCTATTTAAATAATAGGGCAAACGCGCCTGAAAGTGTTATAATATAAGATTACCAATGGTCAGATTCCCGACTTCTTGAAAAAGTCGAGAATCTTGCAACCACTCAAAATTAATGATACAAAGCACTAGTTGCCATAAAAGACCAGCGCCCGCAATTCAATGCTTTCGCGGGGTGGGGCATCCGGCGGACTTGTTGGGTCGTCGAAGGCAGTGTGTGCTGCAAACCGCGCCCGTCCATCCTCCGCAGAGTCGAAGCACTTGATAAATAACGCCTCATTTGGTTGCAATTGTGGAAAATAAAACCAGCGGTGTGCTGGATTGTACGTAATTTCGTAAGTCTCGCCAACGCGATCGCGATATACAAGATCCGCAACTACCAAATCTTTCGGCGCGATGCTTTGCGCGTCACACACCGCCAATGGAGACTCTTGAACTGTCAGAGCGATCGGTCGCCAGACGTTGACGATGCTGAACCGATGTCGCAGAAGTTCATCGGGGTCATCTGTACCAAGTGCTGTCAGCACGGCACGAGCGCGACTATAGCCAGACTTGGCGGTGAAGTCGGTGTGTACCTGCTTTATTGGCTCTTCTACCCCGTTCTCACCCTGCTTCGCCCGCTCAATATTACGGAGGTTGTGGTCAAACACTAGCACCTTTTTTGCACCCGTCACATCTGTTAAAAGTTCCTCGGCTTCTCTATAATAGATGTGGCGCACTTCGTCATCGTCATAAAAGTCGCGGACAGCACTGTTGACAGAGGCGTAAGCAAATCCCTCTCGGTCTAGGGATAAGTCTTGTATAATCGGACGAGCATTGCGGATCGGCAGCTTGTGCTTTTCGTACACTTGGTTCTGTTTTGGAACACCTGGTGGTGGTTCGTAGGTGTAGTAAACAGGCTTTTCTGCCATTGGAGTCAGGTAATTGAGAACTGCCTCAACATAAGGCAAATCCTCTAAAACAGGTTTGGATAAAATTGAATTGGATAGGCTCATACCCTAACAGGATTTTGGATTAATTAGGTAATGGGTAATCGGTAATCGGTAATTGGGCATAGGTTTGGCTGTGCCGTGCGGAGGTTCCCTCCGAGTCCCGCACCTGCCGTCATTGGGGAGGACACCTGCCCTACTTTTGAGCAGCACCGAGGCAGTAGGTTCACCGAGAATCTTGGTAAATCTTTCTAAATAGTAACTCACGGGATTTTCAACTACCCGAATTGTAGGGCGATCGCGCACCACATTCCACCATTGCTGCAAGCGAGGTGTTTCTGAACGGCAAGCACTCTAAGCCTTCAACTGTATCTAGAAAAACAATCATTATTGAGAGTAAATTTTATGTCTTGGCAATCGTTCATTATCAACTATTTTTTTGAAAGAATCAAAATATATTTCTCTTTGAATTGACTCGTATTCTGAGATTTCTTCTTTTATCCATCTGCTTAACATTTCCATAGCAGCGTGATTTTTTTGTAATTGTTCTTCTGGTGTTTGTCCCATATGCGGCAAAAATGGTGTCAAATAATGCTTACCTGTTACCGTCATAGTTTCTCCTAAAAATAAACTTTTCTGAGGGCTTAGACATATGCAGTAGTCAACCACCCTCCGATCTTACCTAATATAGTTCGTGAAACCCAAAACTAACTACTCATACTCATGCAATGCCCCTAACTTGCCAATCCCCGACCATATCGAAGCCACGGCAATTACTACCAAAATCGTCCCGATTCCCCCACCAACAACGGCAACCACCGGACCAAATAAAGCCGCAGCCAAACCAGACTCAAAACCCCCCAACTCATTCGATGCACTAATAAACACACCATTAATAGCCGCAACCCGACCGCGTAAATAATCGGGAGTGCGAATTTGCACCAATGTCTGGCGAATCACAACGCTAATATTATCGAATGCGCCACTTAACGCCAACATCAGCAGTGACAGCCAAAACCAACGCGATAAGCCAAAGATAATCGTCACCACGCCAAAGCCGATAACTGATAAAAGTAGAGCTTTTCCGGCTTTGCGTAGGGGGGGCGAATGTACCAAAATTAACGCCATAATCAACGCACCAATTGAGGGTGCTGCTTGTAAATATCCCAGTTCTATCGGTCCTACCCGCAAAATATCTTTAGCAAAAATTGGTAGTAAGGCTGTCGCACCCCCAAACAATACGGCAAACAAATCTAAGGTAATAGCTGCGAGAATTAACTGATTCTGCCAGACAAATTTAGCACCAGCAGATAATGCTTTGATGGAAAGTGGTTCTTTGGAAAGAATTGTTTTCGGCTTTTTAATCAAAGTTACGGAAACGAAAGACAAAAAGGTAATAAAAGCTGCAATTATATATACTCCCGTTGCACTACCTAAAGAAGCGATCGCATATCCTCCTATAGCTGGTCCCATTACTGAGGCAAGTTGAAAGCTGCTACTATTCCAAGTGGCTGCATTCGTAAACAAACTATTAGGTATCAACTGCCACAGAAGAGAATCGCTAGCAGGCTTGTTAAATGCTCTAGCAGCACCTGTTAGCAGCAAACAAGCATACACTAGATAAATTGGTGCTTGGGTATAGGAAGCTACTGCTAACCCCAGCGAAGATAAACACGATAGCAGCACTGTTATCATCATGATGCGTTTGCGATCGCATTTATCTGCCACATGTCCGGCAATTAATGTTAGCGCGAAGATTGGTAACACTTGTACCAAACCGACACCCCCCAAAACCATTGCTGAACCAGTGCGATCGTACAGTTCCCAACCCACTGCAATATTTCTAATTTGAAACCCTGTAAACAGCAGTACCCGTCCAATAATAAATAGTCGATAGTCACGAATTCTCAACGCTGCAAAGGCATCTTGTTTTACAGCCTCAGCTTTAAGGTGCTTTTTTAACTGACGATCGCTCGAAGACATGTTTAAGTAGAGTCAACCCTTCTTCAATGTGTGCAATTTCTTCTGTCGTCAGACTTTCTAGCAAGTCTGCAATGTGAGTGCGAGTTTGGGCAAGGGTTTGCTCAAGATGGTGCTTACCCTCAGGAGTAAGATTGAGAACCACCCGTCGTCTTTCCTGGGGATGGTCGCTACGTTGAATAAAATTACGCTGTACTAGCCGTTCTGTAGTTGTAGAAGCAGTAGCACAAGTTACGCCTAAATGTTCCGCAAGTTCTGATAAAGACGCTCCCGGATTGCGTTTGATGAATAGCATTGAGCGCAATTGCGGTATAGATAGAGACGCTACACTATTCTCACGCATATCCGCTCGGATAAACCGCATTAATAACGGAATCGTATCCATTACTTTAACGGCACATTCTTGGGAGGGTTTACCGAGCTTCATGGGGCTGTTTTTCTCCTGATTACATCGCCACCCGTGGATAAAGTCGTCCACAGATGATAGTCAAGCCTTTTCGGGTCAGTTTCGTCACCGGCAGTACATTCCTTGGTGGTATATTTAGGTTATCTAATTATTAGCTTCTCATATATTCTCCGAAAGTCAAGAGCCTATTTTTTTTAGAATGAGGGATAAATAAAATATTGTCTTAAAATTATGCAAGAGTATTACAAACAAGACAAGAGCGTTTATTCATGATGCCGGTTTCCATGACTATGCTCTCAAGTCTGCTCCCGGCATATTATCCATTCTGGCTCAAAACAAGATACAATCCGGATTGGTAGTAGACTTAGGTTGTGGAAGCGGATTATCGGCGCAAGAGTTCGTAAAAGCTGACTACCAAGTTCTTGGAATTGATATTTCTGAGTCAATGATTGCGATCGCACGAACAAGAGCAAGAGTGCAGTGCGATCGCGTTTGCTCATTGTTCAAGGCTGATATTCCACTGTGTAATGCGGTTACGTCAATCGGTGAATGCCTTAATTATCTGTTTGATCCAGATAGCGATCAAAAAACACTAATTCATCTGTTCCATCGCATATATAACGCCTTAACTCCTGGAGGTGTCTTTATCTTCGACATTGCAGAACCAGGACAGGTCACACAAGAACAGAATCGCGGATTTACTGAAGGAAAGGATTGGGTGGTACTCGTCGAGAAGCAGGAAAATCCAGAGCAAGAAACCTTAACCCGTCGGATTATCAGCTGAGTGGAAGGTGGGAGAACACTACAGACGGGATGACGAAGTACACCGCCTGCGGTTATACAAAGCGACAGATATTGCCAGAGAACTTGGTCAAGTCGGCTTTCAAGTTCAGACGATGCGTAGTTATGGTTAATATTCTCTGCCAAAAGCGAATGCAGCATTCATTGCACGCTAAGAAGTGAATAATGCTTTTTCATTGCGGTCAAATCGATTCACATCCCGAATCCACTCATCAGCTAAACGCGATTTGAGCCGGGAAATCTGTGTTTATGCTTTGGGCGATCGTATCGGCAAAATAGTCTGATGAGAAGTTGTTGCCGTTTAAGATTGATACATCGTTCATTCAATAGCGGTCATATCAATTCGCCTCAATGTCAAAACGGATAGTTAAGTTATTCATCAATTTTATTTATCGTTTTAAAAATAAATAATATTTGCTGTCATTAAGTAAAAACGAATAATATTGATTTCAAATCAAGCCAAGGTATTTTGCAGCAAAAAATCATTAGCTCATTGAAGCGCGATAACCCGGAGGGTTAAAGCTTTGCTTATCGCTCATTCAAATTTATGAGCGGGATTTGTCTGCTGATACTAGGCAAAACAAGCAAAACAATCTCAATCATGTGCCCTCACCTGAAAAAACGGGGAGGGACTAGGACGAAGACACATTAAATCATTAAGAGCAACAAATATGAGTTGGTTAATTGGTACTTTACTTATCGGGATTTCTGCTGCTTTTGCGACTACCTTTGATGATAATTTATATTTGACGGCTTTCTTTGGTAAAGTGAATCGTTCGTTTCGTCCCAAGCATGTTATTGTCGGTGAATTTGTGGGATTCACTGCCTTAGTATTTGCTAGTCTCCCTGGTTTCTTAGGTGGTTTAGTTCTTCCAGAAGCGTGGATTGGATTGCTAGGTTTGCTTCCAGTGGCAATTGGCGTGACTCATCTCATGAGTCGAGAAAATAATCAAGAAGTAGTGCAAGATGTGTCAGTTAACTTAAATGCTGCTAAACCTCAGCGTCAGAAAAAATCGCTATTTGCAATTTTACGCGATCGCCAAACTTACCGCGTCTCTGCTGTCACCATTGCCAATGGGGGAAACAATATTGGAATCTATGTGCCATTATTTGCCAGTAGTAATCTTTCCAGTTTAAGCGTAATCTTATGTGTTTGCTATTTTACGGTTGGATTGTGGTGTTTTATGTCTTACCACATGACTCGTAATCCTCTCATGGCTCCGGTTCTTGCCCGCTATGGTCGGAAAATCTTTCCCTTCGTATTAATCTGGTTGGGACTCTCTATCTTGATGAAAAGTGGAACCTTTCAACTTATACCTAGTTTTTCAACGCTTTATAATTAAGCACGCTCTTTGCGATACTCCTTCATAAGTCGCACTCTCTAAAACTTCTATTTAAGCAACTATGAAGAACAAGTATCTGTACTTATTCCCTCACTCACGCATAGCGCTATTGTTGACCATAAATAATCTATTAGTCCGTCACACCAACAATGCTTGGCTTACCAATTTTGGTGAATCTTTCTCTCTTTCTCTTCCTCTGCGTTCTCTGTCGCTCTGCGGTAGCCTTGTCTGCAACACGCTGCGCGAACGGCAACTTTGCACCCCGAAGCGAACCTTATTTAAAGAAAACAAACTTTGATTGACAAACTACTATGTTTTTGGTATAAAATATTATTACAAAAAATCAAGTTTAAAACGATGACCATTCGTAAGGCTAACTCGTTTTATTAACAATTTAGGACTTACGCTTTAAATCGGCGTAGTCCTTAATTTACGAGTGCGATAATTCATGAATTATCGCTACAGAAGATATGTTTTGCGCTCCTTCCTGCAATTGTTGAGAAAAGTAGCAAGCTGGGGTATCACTCATGTTAGACAAAAATGGACAGCCTTGTTTTGAAATATTCGCTCGTAGCTCACAGACAGTCTAGTTAGAAGGCTGTCCATTTTTGTCCAGGTTTAGCCCAAGGGAGGAATAACCCATCTGCTACTTGCAACCGGGAGAAGAAACATTACGGGCGATCGCCTGCGTGAGCTACTTCTTTTGTGACAGGAGAAATATCGATCGCTTTTACCAAATCCTGCACAACATCCTGTAACCTCTGCTCAATTTCTGCATCTAGCTGGATACTCCCATCAGGTTGTATTTTAATTTGCTGATCTACAGTGTAAATAGTGCTAAGTATGTGCCTAGCTCCTAATTCTGACAGCACAGGTTTCAAAGCATATTCTATAGACAATAAATGAGCGATTGTCCCACCTGTGGCAAGTGGGAGTATGACTTTTCCTGCTAACGCTCTCTGCGGTAACAAATCCAAAAAGGCTTTTAGAACACCTGTGTATGCAGCTTTGTAAATTGGTGTCGCAATAATCACACCCGAAGCTTTTTCTAATAAAGCTTTCGGTTTTTCCAAGGCAGGACTATTGTAACGCCCAAATACTAAATCTTCAGCAGGGATATCACGCGCCAAAATGATATCTACCGTGAAACCTTGTTGTGAGAGGATTTTGCTAGCGTACTCTACTAAGCTATAGCTTCGGGAAGGATGGGAAGGACTGCCTGCAATTCCTAAAATATGAGCCATTTTGTCAAATCCTAGTAATAATTTCTCAGTTAATCTACGGTAGCTGCGGTTTTTTGTTTTACTTGTTGTTCGCTTAATTCCCGATTGGCAACTATCTCGCCAAACGGACTAGTCAGCTATAATTCTACAACAGGTATATTTTCCAACGGTAAACGCCCAAAGAGTAATTCGTCGATGCGGTAGGCTTCTTGTAGATGCGGATAGCCAGAAAAGATGAAAGTCTCAATTCCCAAGTCTGCATATTCTAACATTCTTTGGGCAACGCCAGTCGATGTATAACTTTTGCGAACTACTACTCTTGCAAGTCTTCAATTTCCAAGGCGACAGATAGATTTCTGTATGCCTTTATTTCAATTGCATTTCCGCTCGGGTCGCTTAATAGCATCTTCGCTTGCTCTGCGTCGGTACCCACACCAGAAACATTTGGCTTTACTTTGAACTGAACCCTCATTTCATCAAGACGATTTGCAAGAGTCTCCCAATCATGCCACGCCAAAATCGCGCCGAAGTGACGCACGCCATGTTCTCTCATCGGTAAAACCTCAGAAGGTCGTTCGTGCAAAGTAATCTGAGCTTCAAAGAGAAATATGTCGAGCCACTTGTCACGGACACGACCGACTTTTGCACCAAAGGTGGTAACATAAAACTTTTTGGACTCTTCGAGGTCTCGGACGCTTAAGGCAAGATGAAAGATTGGGTGAAACATCATGAGAGTTCTTTTTGATCGAAGGGCTTGAGGACTTCTAAAAAACTACCACGCCGAGATAGCGGCTTGCATGGCAATGCTGCTTGCGATCGCATCTTCTACAAAGTCAAAACCACGAATTAACAAAGTTGTCACCCCAACTTCATAGTAATCAAGCTTCTGCCACCACAGACGTTGTGTAGCGATTGTACTAAGATGAAAATGCGTTGCTGAATGCTCTGCGTGAGGGTTGGATAGAGAAGTGCATTTAGACACATTTTCAACGGAACCACTACCGACAGAAAGTCCCTTTTGGTCTTTGCCTAATGCATTTATAACACCTCATTGTTCAGCACTTACACCACAACTTCGCAGCCGGATTGTGAAGTATTCCTCGACAATTTGACAAGTTATCAAAGAGGAGAAAAACTACGCAATATTGTGGACAAAAATGTAGGTTACTAATGCAAGAAGATTGTTTCGCACTGTTCTGGTCATTCTCCCAAATCTATCGTAGCGCGATCGCTTGCACTTTTCCTCGATAATTTAACACGCTACCACCACGGAAAAAATATGCGAAATGTCGTGGATAAAAATACTGGTTACTAATAATGACTATCTACAATTCCATTGGCAAAGTCTACTCGATCTTCGCGTCTTCCCGATCTGAGGATTGTAAATTCTCTAATTGATTTACTCAACCTACCAAAGAAAAGTATTATTGCTGATATTGGTGCTGGTACTAAAGGTTATAGTCGAGCGATCGCCGAACGTGGATATTCAGTTTACGCTGTCGAACCTTCATCGGTAATGCGTTCTCAATCTATCGAACATGCACAGGTAAAATATTTTGCTGGTTATGCAGAAGATATTCTTTTGTTGGCTAACTGTGGCAATTAAAGCGATATTGTGGCTTAATTGTTGATAATTTAACAACTAAAATACGTTGATTGTTTAATAACTTTTCCCAAAAGAAAACACCACTAATACAATTATTTTCTAGGTATTTGTATTTAGTTAAATCTAACTATATTTAAATATATAGGATTTTCATGGGTATTGAAAATGATTACACCAATTTATTTTCAGCAAGTCTTTATTACTAATCTCGCGCCGATTCATGAACTTAGTTTTAGAAGTTTATACAAATTAAATAACCTCAAAATTATCACTGCGAACAGAAACTTTTCGCCAAGCTAATAACCTTAATAATGGCGAACAAGTCAATTTATGGACTCCGAACAGAAACCCCCACATCAAGAAACAATTCCCGAACTCGTGGCACGTCTGGTAATTGCCTTTGAGAAAAAGCAGGCAGCTAAAAAAGAAAGCAAGCAATCAAAATATTTGCTTAAGTCTGATGCCGATACTTGATATTTGATACCCTCATACCATCTACCTTAATTTCTCGCACGCACTCCGAGAGTAACCGTTTCTTATCGGTGTATGAGTCAATCGAATTCCAAAACTCAGGGTTTGCAAATGCTTTAATAATGCGATCGCGTGAAATAGTCCATTCAGTCTGAATGTTAGCCAAGCTGGCTATTTTCAGCAAGATGTCTTCTTTGATTTGGGCGATCGCTTTCTCAATACTGATATTTTTACCGGGTATCCGCTCCAATTGGGCTAGTTGTTGCTTAAGAGTAATTAACTCTAATGGTTCTTCCACTTTAACGACACCAATACCAATTATACTCAAACGTTCTGCTTCCACAGTAAGCATCTTGATAACCTCCTTTTCCAGTTCGACGCTGGAAATCATGGTTTTATTAGCACAAGTACCATTATTACGGTAGTACAAACACTGAAAATAACTGATATTCTTTTGAGATTTTTTTAAATATTGAGTACCATTTATAGTCATTTTTGAACCGCAATGAGCGCAATAAACTAGTCCAGAAAATATCTTGCTCTCTGCCGTATCATCAGTTGCCCAGCGATTGTGTTTATTTTTAGCTAAAATACTTAGTATCTTGTCACGTTGCTCAATACTAATTATTCCTTCATGGGTTCCCCAATGAATATTTAGCTCATGACGCGGTTTACTGTACTTTTTGCCAGGTGCGGTTTTGTCAATCACCGTACCCCCAGCAATTACCGGATTTGTTAACCAAGCTGACAAACCAGAACTACTCAAAAATAATCCATTGGATGTGACACTACCAGTCTTTGACCATAACCTACTATTAATATCATCCTCTTCGTTAACTATGTTTACTCGGTCTGGTTGAGCATTTCTTGGTTGAATTCTCCACACCCCAAACAAACCATTCATCTTTTTGGTAGCCGAACGAATAGAGCCACATTCAAAAAACGCCTCAACCCTCATCTTTGCTACATCAACCGCAGTTAATTCCCTCAAATCATCCAATAAACAAACTAGAGGAGTTGTATCAAATTCGTAATGGTCGTAGTTGTCACCACCAACTTTAAAGCCAAATGGTGGTCTGTAGCTGGGTTTTTTGTTTTTCTTTCTTGTCTCCAAATCTTTACGCACTCGCAACGATAACATTTTTACTTCGTGCTTGGCAATTAAAACCCGTACATCTGCTGAAAACTCTCCTCCCACCGAATCTAAATCAATGGCATCATCTAAAGCCTCAAGTTTAATTTTCTTTGCCTTGCAAACTTCGACTAGCTGATAAAATAGCACAATAGAAGCGGATATGCGATCGAGCCGAGTAAATATTAATGTCTGTATTTGTCCTGGGTTACTCGATTCAATGTATTTTATTAACTGATTTATTCCTTTGCGCTTATCATTGGTACGCTTGCCAACGTCGTAAAAAATCTTGTTTGCCCCAGCAGAGCGTAAACGCATCAACTGTTTTTCTAGTGCGCGGTTATCAATAGCCTGCTCTTCACTACTAACCCTACCGTATCCCAATTTCATAAGTTCCCAGAAAATCATCCTGTTGTGATTAAGAGTAGCACCATTCCTACTCCAATTGAAATGGATGAACTAGAAGCATTGTTGATCGAATTCGGTATTCTCGAAAGCGACGAAGAAGCAGAAAAGCTGATTGCCGCAGAAAACGCTGCTAAAGCAACTGCATAATTCCCCAGCAAAAGGAAAAAGGAAAGAATCTCATCTCTGACCTTTTCCCTTTCGTTTCCCCCAACCCCAGAGGGGACGACAAGTCCCCTATTACCAGATCCTAAAGAGCAACTGAGGCAGAATATGACACCTCCAGAAAACAACAACATCGTCGAAGAAAGAAAAGAACTAATTAAAGAAGTTCTCGATGCTTACCCCGACAAAGCCAAGAAAAAACGGGAAAAGCACCTAAACGTATTTGAAGAAGGCAAAGCTGACTGCGGCGTTAAGTCTAACATCAAATCTCTTCCTGGTGTAATGACCGCTCGTGGTTGTGCTTATGCAGGTTCTAAGGGTGTGGTCTGGGGTCCAATCAAAGACATGATCCACATCAGCCACGGTCCTGTGGGTTGTGGTTACTGGTCTTGGTCTGGTCGTCGTAACTACTATATCGGCACCACTGGTGTTGACACCTTTGGTACGATGCACTTCACCTCCGACTTCCAAGAAAGAGATATCGTTTTCGGTGGTGACAAAAAACTCGTCAAGCTAATCCAAGAACTTGACGAACTCTTCCCCCTCAACCGTGGTGTTTCCATTCAATCTGAATGTCCCATCGGTCTAATTGGGGATGACATCGAAGCAGTAGCTCGGAAAACATCAAAAGAGATTGACAAGCCTGTAGTTCCTGTACGTTGCGAAGGCTTCCGGGGTGTTTCTCAGTCTTTGGGACACCACATCGCTAATGACATGGTGCGTGACTGGGTATTCACCAGATCCGACAAAGAAAGAAAAGAAGGCAAACAGCAGTTTGAGGGTACTCCCTACGATGTAGCCATTATTGGTGACTATAACATCGGTGGTGATGCTTGGGCTAGCCGCATCCTCTTAGAAGAAATCGGCTTGCGCGTAGTCGCTCAGTGGTCGGGTGATGGCACCATCAATGAAATGATGATGACACCGAACGTGAAGATGAATTTGATTCACTGCTACCGTTCGATGAACTACATCAGCCGTCACATGGAAGAAGCTTACGGTATTCCCTGGTTGGAATACAACTTCTTTGGTCCTACCAAGATTGCTGAATCTTTACGGGAAATCGCTTCTAAATTTGACGAGACAATCCAAGCAAACGCTGAGAAGGTAATTGCTAAATATCAGCCTACAATGGATGCGATTTTAGCAAAATATCGCCCACGTTTGGAAGGCAAGACTGTCGCCATGATGGTTGGTGGTCTGCGTCCCCGTCACGTTGTACCCGCATTCCAAGATTTGGGTATGAGAATGATTGGTACAGGTTATGAGTTTGCTCACAACGACGATTACAAACGTACCACTCACTACATCGAAAACGGCACCATCGTTTACGACGACGTTACCGCATACGAGTTTGAAGAGTTTGTAAAAGCACTCAAACCCGACCTCATCGCTTCTGGTGTGAAAGAGAAGTACGTTTTCCAAAAGATGGGTCTTCCTTTCCGTCAAATGCACTCTTGGGATTACTCCGAGCTTGGCGATCGCTCCTACAATTGGTGGTAAAGCAAGGTTTTTTGGCGATGGAATAAAAAAGAGTCGATTTCTAGCCTAAATGTAAGTTGTACGCTCTCCTATAAAAATATCTCTTTGTAAGTTATAAGCATATAAGTGTTATTCTGTCCAGTTTTTTCGATGAAATTAAATCTGCGTTAGAGAAAAACTGTAAATTCAAAAACTTTTTTTGTTGATGTTTTATTAGACTAAATATATGGCGTTGGCGTAGCGATCGCCTTTTACATTGCCCGAAGACAAATCTATAAAATTAGCTCTTGATTTGTTGTAGTTGTTTGATTGTTTCTATTAACAAACGAACTTGAACAGGTTTGTTACGAAACCAGTCTGTTGACCAAATCCGGTGAATTTTCCAACCTAGCCTTTCAAGCACCTGTTGTCTGAGGCGATCGCGATCTCTTGCAGTCGGTAAACTATGGTAAAATGCACCATCACACTCAATATTGCGATTGGTGATTTTATTCCTTGGAAGTCCCTTGATGGTGGTGCGATCGCGGATATAGATCAATACTTTAATCTTTTTTCAACAAAATCTCATCATTTTGCTGATATATCTAAAATGTGGGGAAAAACTCTGAATTACGCCTTGAGAGCTAATTACACTTTTAGTTATGAGACAAAAACTCTTTGGTCAAGTGTTAACAGGGCTGACAAGATTGTTTAGTATTACTGTACTGATTTCAGCCACTGTGACTGCATTGGGGAATCAGCCAAGCTATGCAGAAGGAACAAGCTTTTTTTGTGGTAAAAGCAAATATCAAAATAAAACTGTACCTGCAACTTATGCACGCACGCAAGACGGGAGACAAATACTGATGCTGCGTTGGATTTCCGATGATAGCTTTCCACCTCCGTGGACAGCACAACAACGCTGTTATAAAGTATCCCACAGATTCCAACGCAGTTATGACAATGGTACGCTCAAATATCTCACTGCTGGAGTTATAAAAAAACAATCAGTAGTGTGTGCGATCGCAAATCAATCTGATACTTGTACAGATAGCAATTTGTTATTTACACTCAAACCCGGTACAAAACCTAGTGCTGTATTACTCAAGTTGCTAGACCGTCGCGGTTTAGCTGCTGGTAGGGTATTAAATGAAAGCGGTGGTGACGAACTGACAATTGATATCGATGCATATTTACAGGAATTAGGGTCGGAAAAGTAAAGTAAATTTACACGATTTCTAATAAAAAATTCGGAGATGAGAATATGAGGTTTTATTATGGACTTGCGCCTGCACTAATTGGTGTATCAATAGTCGTTGTGCAGACACAAGTTGCTGTAGCGCTATCTTCTCAAGAAGTGGGAAAGATTGCTAAAGAAATTACCGTATTAATTGCGAGTACAAACAATCCTGGTTCAGGTGTAATTATCAAAAAAGAAGGCAACACTTACACCGTTATAACAGCGGCTCATGTAGTTGCAAAGCCTGATAATTATGCAATTGTCACCTCAGATAGTCTACGCTATCAAGTAAACTACAAAACAGTGAGACGTTTGCCAGATATAGACTTAGCAGTAGTGCAATTTACTAGTGATATTAATTATAAGGTTGCCAAAATAGGTAACTCTGACCAAAGCACAGAAGGGACAATAGCTTACGTAGCAGGTTTTCCAAAAGCGACAGCTGCTATTTCTAGCCGTATCTATAATTTTGTTGAAGGTAAGATTAGCGCTAATGCATCAAAGGCTCTAAAAGAAGGTTACGCATTAGTTTATAGTAACGATACTTTACCAGGAATGAGTGGTGGAGCGGTACTAAACGACAAAGGCGAACTGATAGGAATTCACGGTCGTGCTGATACATCCACGGATAATTTTAAAGCTTCAGAAATCAATCCCAATATTTTTGTCAAAACTGGATTTAATCTGGGCATTCCTATTAATACTTTTTTGCGGCTATCATCAAATGTTGGGGTAAATTTGGGTATCTCCGCACCGCCATTAGTTGCTACAGCACCCAAGGCGGATGATTTTTATGCTCAGGGTGTAGATAAGTTTAGAAAAGGTGATTATAAAGGGGGAATCGATAATTTAAACGAAGCAATTCGTCTCAATCCTAACTATGCCAAAGCATACTACATCCGAGCATTTATTCGTGCTGCTTCATCAAAGAACTGGCAAGAAAAAGACTGGCAAGGAGCAATTGCTGATATCAATCAAGTTATCAAGATTAATCCCAACGATGTCGATGCATATAAAACTAGAGCTTTTTTCCGCACTCAATTGAAAGATTTCCAGGGGGCAATTGCCGATACAAACCAAGCTATCAAGATTAATTATAACGATGTCAATGCATACAAAATTCGAGCTTTATCCCGCGCTCAACTGAAAGATTTTCAGGGAGCAATTGCGGATTTAAACCAAGTTATTAAGATTAATCCAAATGATGCTGGTGGTTATGTCGGTCGGGGTATGTATCGCAACCAATTAAAAGATTTTCAAGGAGCTATTACTGATTTTAACCAAGCCATCAAGATTGATTATAACAACATCTATGCATATAACGGACGAGGTGAAGCTCGTATTAACTTACAAGATTTGCAAGGTGCGCTCGCTGATTTGAACCAAGCTATTAAGATTAATCCTAATGATGTCGAAACTTACAGCAAGCGAGGTTTAGTTCGCTATGCTTTGGGAGATAAGCAAGGTGGGATCACTGATTTTAACTCTGCTATCAAAATCAAGCCAAACGATCCTAGAGCCTATTTTGGTCTAGGTTTTGTCAGCGCTAAGTCAGGAGATAAACAGGGAGCGATCGCATATTTTCAGAAAGCTGCGAATCTGTATCAAGAAGCAGGAAATACAGAACCTTACCAACAAACCCTGGAGTTAATCAGACAACTTCAGCAGTAGAATGTATCAGTACCTTGTTGTGGTTGCGTCAGGATATTTCATATCCAAACAATTGCGATAACGAAGTTAAGCGACTAGGCGATCGCCTTCACCTCACTATATATCTACATAATTATGAAATTACGGTTATTTCTTCACATCCTAACTGGAAGTGCGATCGCTTTCGGCACACTATATGAAAATTGCTCCAGTAATTGCTATATCTAGTTTAATTTTGGCAACTACAACTGCAACCATTGCTGATGCGCGATCAACTTCACCAAACTGTTTAGACATTATGCCCAGTCGAGAGAAGGTTTACGCTTAGACTTGGCACAATCCTGTAAGTAGAGATTAATTAAAGTTTGATAGGGAATGCCTGTTTCTTCTGCAAGAGACTTAAAGTATTCAATCACATCTTCTTCTAAGCGGATTGTAATCTGCTTTTTCAGATTTTTCACATAGGGATTACGAACAGACTCAGAAAAATCATATTCATCTCTCATGGCAAAAACTCCTCATATTGCTTACGTTCGTACCTTGTAGCTGTACGAGCAGAGATAATACGAATATAGCGATCGCTCTTTTTGTACAAGTGAGATACCACTTGCAAGAACAAAGTGTTACACAAATTAACTACTGAATTGCTGAACAATTGTCTGTACAATTGCTAAAATGGCTCCTACGTTATCCAAGTAATATCTTTGCTTATCAAGCAAAGCCACTTTTTGCGAAAGTTGCAGAAACTGCCATACTTCTCCTGTTGTCACACATCCATACACGGGTATTTCTGCTTGTCCAGATGAACGATTGAATAAATCCGCCGCCACCATTTGCGCGATACACTGTCCTAACCCAGCTTCAACATCATTTTTCTTCGCTTCCACAACAGTGAGAATTGGCGATCGCAACGGTGGTAAAGGTGGAGCTATTGCTAAAATAAAATCACATTCCCCAATCAAGCCCTGTGCAGGATCGACATCAAGTCTTTGTCCAGAAAAAATAGCCAAGCTATCTTGGCTGAGATCGCGACAGGCTAGTAAAATCGGTACAATAATAAACTCGCTGCGAGCCTTTTCACTAATTAGAGATAACTGAGTTCGTTTTCCTAAAGTTTCATTTAACCACGAAGGAATAGAAAGAGGTACAAGCTTGGGAAACAGATCGGCTTCTTGGGTGGTGATTCCTAAAACAGCCGCAGCTTTTTCTAAAGTAAAGTCGCTGTACGCCATAGTTTTGCACTGCTTTTCTGAGTATGACGTTTTCAATAAAAGGGAATTGCTTCTATTTTACCGCTGTTGTAGAGTTGTCCAGAGATTGTGTGTGAGATGCAACGCCATGAGTAACCCGTAAAGCGCGATCGCCTTCACTCGACAACAAACGACTGTATATTTAGGGATGGTGTCAGGTGCGATTCACCCCCAAAAAGCAGAGCAGTTTATTTACATCATTCTAAACTAGTAACAGCAACCATAGCAAATAAGAATGAGGTAACGCAAATGGCTTATAGTGACTTTACCTTGAGTAAGTTTAAAAAGGATTTCAATATTCATCTTGATGAAAGAATTGATTTATTTGCTGACATTGAACCTAGAGAAATAAGCACTCAACTAACAACTACTTTAGAAGAAACTACCGATTTAGCCTTGGCGATTAATACAGAAAAAGCTCGTTCCGAAATGATTATTACGCCGATTTTGTTGGAGGTAAGGCGTAAGGCTAATTATCAAATTAGTTTATTTTCGGGGACAGATTTTAATGTTGATGCCGAGAAGGGGTTAAATGGTTATTGTGATTTTGTTATCAGTCGCTCTAAGGAACAGTTAACAATTAATGCACCTGTAATGATTATTGTCGAGGCTAAGAATGAAAACATTAAAGGTGGATTAGGTCAATGTATGGCGGCAATGTTGGCAGCACAGATTTTTAACCAGCAGGAGGAAAATGAAATTAAAACTATTTATGGAGCGGTGACGACAGGAGATATTTGGAAATTTTTGAAGCTGGAAGGTGCTGATTTGTTTGTTGATTTGAATAATTATTATATTAAAGAATTAAATAAAATTTTAGGTATTTTATATCAAGGAATCCAAGGTTAAAATCACACATAGCAGATAGCGATCGTATTCCTCTTCGGTGTGAGGAACTTTGACGTTTTCGGCAATGGATGACCAAGCAGTGATGGTTTGATCCAGGTTGAAACTTTGCATTATTCTTTAGCAATCCTAAATTTAGACTTGACAAATAACCATGTAGTTACATATTCTGTGTGAAATGCATTTCTAAGTAGCCCGTCGTCAACATTGCACTTAGTAGAAAATTTAAGCGATACCGTACTCTGTGTACTGTCGTTTATATGGAGGTTGCAAACCCAGCACAATGTCCTCTCTTAATACTCCCATAGCAACTAACTCCTCTGCTGGATTTTGATCCGTCAAATTCTGCTGAAGCCAAATTTTACCATCTCTAATATCAAAATGCATAATACATCGATAAATACGGTTTAACCCTTGCCAGCCAACATTCATCCACTGATAATGATCTCGATCTGTATCAAGAATAAGTTGAACTTCTACTTCATCGTCCGATCTATCATCACTAGCATAACGAGTCAGTAATGTTTGAATATATTCCCGATATTTTGCTACTTTGTCCATTGCACAATCACCTCATTTGCTGGATCGTATACGATTAATAAAACCTCATATCTTTCTATCGCGGTTTGTGTGAACTCATATTGAAAAAAGGTTTGGTAAGTGTCTAATGGAACTGCCATATACAAAAATCGGTCTGGTTCAATAGCTTCTATGGCAAGACGATAGCTAAGAAATTGTCCCAAGGCAGCGTAAAAATCAGTAATTGCGGAAGGATTGAGAAAGCTCTTGATTTCAACGGCTATTTTTTCACCTGCTCTTTCTGCTGCCAATACGCGCTCCGCGCCCAGATCAATCTGAAAGTTGATATTTCCAAACTTAAGCTTCAGTGGGTCGTCTGTAACTACCCAGTTTTCTTTTTGAAGAGCCTGCTTGACTGTTTCGTGGAAAATATATGACAGCAGACATCGGCAGAATCCAAAAACCGCCATCCTATGATACCGCGCTCACTTGGAGAAGAATCAGGCAGCCCAACAGATAACTATAATAGCGCTTCAGTGTCTGTCTACATGAATTATCCCTACCTTGTGGTTTAGTCTGGAAAAGCCAAACCAGTCATTGGATCGCGGATATAAAGTCCTAGGGTGAGACTACGCATCACTTCATCCCAAACGGGTATTAGCTGTTCTGCCTGATCTGCCCAATAATCGAATGTAATCAAGCACTGAACATTTGACCCCAAACCAATGCAAGTCCGGGAAAAAGCTTCGCGTGGTTCTGCTTGAGTGTCGATAAACTTAATTTCCGTCCAGACAATTTTAGCAGTTTGGCGCTTGACGGTAAAGATTTCTCCCCGCTCAATAGGGTTACGACTGTCATCTTCCATCACTTTCCTCAAAGTTGATTTTAGCGGAAATTGGCTCCAGTCGTTGGGTGGCAAGCGATTGAAAGATACTTCCAAACAGCAATCATCTAGTGGTGGTTTTTTATCGAGAAACTTGAAGGATTTTTCTTGTGGCTCTAAAACCCAATTTTGGGGTACATTGAAGCGAACAGATCCCCGGTCTAGCACAAAAATCTTGTAGCCTGATGGAGATTCCCAACGATGGTCGGGTTTTAGTTCAAGCGTTTCTTTAATCCACTGGAGATTGCTTTTTTTACGCTTTGCCATAATGTTTTTGCTTTCTCGGTGAGGAGTGCGATCGCTATTCGTTGGGTTGAGCGGCGTAGGCGTAGCCCCTTAAAGTAGACATCGCGAACTTCGTTAATAATATCAAATCGGTAGGGTGTATTGTCACTCTTCGCAACGCACCGTACTCCAGGGATGCGATCGTACTGGTCATTGCAGCGCAAAAATATGGATCAAGTCGATTTTAATAAGCAAAATGCCTTTTGACTTACTCAAAATGCCTTTTGACTTACTCATTTTGGTGTTTTCCGCAAGCAAAATGCCTTTTGACTTACTCAAAATGCCTTTTGACTTACTCATTTTGGTGTTTTCCGCAAGCAAAATGCCTTTTGACTTACTCATTTTGGTGTTTTCCGCAAGCAAAATGCCTTTTGACTTACTCAAAATGCCTTTTGACTTACTCATTTCAGTAGTTCGCGCATTCATGACAAATATCGCGCTTGTAGCAAAAGTCATTGCAGATTTGCCGAAATTCTCTGAAGCCGATCAATACGGAAGTTTTTTAAGGTAAAGAATATTAACCGTACTCTATTACAAGGTGTATATCATGGCTCGTAGAAAAAGAACCTCCATAGTGTTAGAAAAAGCAGTGCGTCGTGCGGCTGGCGTAAACTCAATTGATCCGAGTTTAGATTTAGGCAATGGACTTACCTTACCTGCCTTCTCAACCCTGATCGAGACGATGCGAACTAGAGAAAATGCATATAACAGTGCCCTTTCCAGCTTGGATAAATTGTACCGTGAAATGCTGGAAACAGAAAGCGAGTTGGGAGATATGACAGAACATATGCTGTTGGCAGTTGCTACTCGATATGGCAAAAGCAGTGTAGAGTACGGCATGGCAGGAGGAATTCCTAAAAACCAGCGCCGCAAGGGACTGCGAGGCGAAGCACCAATTCCTACACAGCAACCAATGACGGTTGCCAGTGTGGACGGCAACCAGAATGGAAAGAAAGCAACAGCCACAAAGTAGGGTGCGTTGTCGCTCGCGCAACGCACCACACCACACCACACCACATCAATCATGGGCATCCTAAATACAACTACCATCCGCTCACACCCATGCCCAACTACCGCAGACCGCATATTCCCGCGCAGACCTACTTCATCACTCAAGTTACCTACCAACGACAACCCTGGCTTTGCTCCAATATCGGACGCACTGCTCTACGCGCTGCCCTTGTGCATGTCCGACAGAATTACCCTTTCTCGATTGATGCCTTTGTTCTACTGCCCGATCACTTTCATACCCTATGGACTCTACCTGAAGGAGATAGTAATTTCTCGATGCGAATGCTTTTAATCAAACGCTTTGTAACCAAATACTACGGGCATCAGCTAGGGCTTGATGCCGCTATCTCCCGTTCGCGGGAAAAGCGAAAAGAAAGAAACTTATGGCAACGCCGTTTTTGGGAGCATCTGATTCGAGATGAAGTTGATTTTGCCAATCATTGCAATTATATCCACTATAATCCTGTGCGGCATAAACTTTGTGAATCACCGCAGCAATGGACTTTTTCAAGTATTCATCGTTTTATTCAGCAGGAAATTTACCCGCTTGATTGGGGTGGGGGTGGTGAGGTTCAGCTGGCGTCGGATATTTGGGATGTTTGAGATTATGGTGCGTTGCGCTTTGCGACAACGCACCCTACATTAGGGATGCGATCGTACTGTTTTCCCATGACTGTCATAGCTCCCAACATCTTGCAACGAGAATAAAACAACGATCTCCAACAAAAAGATATGGTGCAAAACCACAATTAGAATCATTATCGTCTTCCATCTTGTAGAAGATAATTTCCTCTCCCAACCAAGGTTGTACAGACTTCAGCCATATATCGAGTGCTTCTTCTTCTGACTCATCTGGACAAAATGTATCTTGCATCCAAATTGCAAAGTCAAGCGGTTCCAGCACCTCAGCCGCACTTTGCATATCTTCATCAGTCCACCATTCAGGTAATTGAGAATGAGGATAGTCGTCTGGATAAAGATTTCCGCAAAGTGTTAATAGATCAATAATTTCAATTTCTGTAGTCTCTTCATCCGAATCAAATAATATAAAGTCTTCAGGCTTTGCAAAAACTCGAATATCAACCACTCCGTGATTCCAGTTTTTTCTAGGACCTAAAAGCAAATCCAGAGTATTTTGCATTGTTGCATCAAAACCAAAGCTTGGAATTATGTAGGTGTCGCCAATTTTAACAGCCTCATTCTCGTATGCCTTAGCAGCTTCACCATGCTGCTGAATTAGTTTTTCCAATTCTTCAGGAGACATATTTGCAATTTACGTCAATACGGAACTTTAACAGACAATTCCTCAAAATGCCCTCACTGATACTGAATTGGTATAACTAGACATTATACAAAAAGTTTTCGTCTAATTACCTGATTTTGGGTAGTTATCCAACCGATCAAGTAGGGTGCGTTGTCGCAAAGCGCAACGCACCACATATTAGCAAATTTAACTCCGCTTATAAACCAACTCTATTTTCAACTTCTCAATCTCCAACTTCAACTTTTCATTCTCCATCCTCAACTTAGCATTCTCCTCCCTAATCACCTCAATTTCATCCCTCTTACTCAAAGCTTGATTAATCGCCAACTTCCGCATATCCAGCGAGAACCAACGCTGATAAGTTTGAGTATGAACTTGCACGCTATGTCCCAAATTATCAGCCGCCGCTTTAATTGGTATTCCCAAAATATGCGCTCTAATTGCCCATGCATGACGTAAATCATACGGCTTAAAATCTAATCCGATTTTCCGAAACCACCAACTAACTCGTTGTGTTAACGCCGTTATCTCTGCATGATTACTTTTATCTTTTTTACTAACTGTTGTTGCCAGCATTTCTAAATATTTAGGATTTCTTAAATCAAAGTCTGCAATCCATTCTTTATGTAAAGGTAACGCTTGTCTTTCCCCAGTTTTACAATCTTTATGAACTTTCCATGTCATGTCTGCATTCTCTTCGCTTAACCACCAATCGATATCAGGATTAATAAAAAGCTCTCGCGGACGTAAACCAAAAGTTGCTAACATTCCATAAGTCCAGCGCCAAAGCTGCCAACTATCTTTCACATCTGGATTAACTTGATTACCTCTGTTATTCAGGTAATCTGCAAACTTGATAATTCCTGCGGATATTTCCGCATCGCTGGGTATATTCCGGGAATTATTCTCAGGCATTTTGGAATATTTAGATAAATCTATTTCGATTTTGAATGTTATGCAAAACGCCGATATAGCTCTCATTGCATTATATCTAGCCCATTCTTTCTCGATTTTATCAATTGAATTTATCAGATTTTCCGAAGTTGCCAAATCTTTAGGGTTAGTGAATCGCTTAGTTCGAGAAAAGTAATAAAAAAAAGTATGTTCGCTTTTTGTGGTGCGTTTATGAGTTTTGAAATACTCCTCTTCAAATTTTTCTAATAACTCTCCTATTGTTTTCAAGTCTTTTTTAGTTGCCTCATTACCTAAATATTTATCATTCCATTCAAATGTATGTCTTGCAATTAACTTTCCTAATTCATAAGATTCCTCCTCAGCGGTTTTTAATCCATCCAAATTAGCGGGAATATTCAAGCTAATATTATATTGTTTTCTTCCAGTGCCGTTTGTGTCTTTATCTCCGGGTTTAATTGGTAACGTCGCTCGTAATTGCAGACTTCCATTTGATTCCCTGATTGTCACCTTTGCCTTTGCAGACTTCAAACGCTGATTAACTTTCTCTAATTCTAGTAGTAATTTTGTTCTCATATGCTCTCTTTGCTGCTGTGCTTGCTGACTTGAGCCAAGAAAACTGCCATCGGTAGATGAAACTGGCTGCAAGTCTGCAAAAGCTTGTTGATACTTGTCAAAATCCTGGTTATGCATTGCGGTATTTTTAGCCTATATTTAGCCTAAAAATAAATGTGTAATCAGCGAACAATGTTTAAAACTGACACTGCTTGCTGTAAACATTAGGCTATTTTCAGCTATTAAATCATAAAAAGGATTACTCCGGTCCTTATCACGGTTATGATGGCTTCGCTATCTTCGCTCGCGATATGGATCTAGCACTGAACAGCCCAACCTGGGGATTAATCGGCGCTCCCTGGAACAAAAAAGCTGAAGCTAAGACTGAAGCTAAGGCGATCGCCTAAATAAATGGGAGAAAGACAGATGTAGGAATAGCCTGGGGTTTTAGCCCTAGGGGGGAGTAGAAAGTAGAGAATTAACATTCGCCACTTCCCACTCCCCATTCCCTACTCCCCATTCCCCTCCACACGACACGTAACGACTACAGCAGCTTGGAGAACTAGAAATGCCTCAGAATCCGGAAAATATTCAAGATCACGTCGAACTATTCCACCAACCGGAATACCAACAGTTATTTGAAAACAAAAGGCAATTTGAAAACGGACACAGCCCCGAAGAAGTTGCCCGTGTTGCAGAATGGACGAAGGGTTGGGAGTATCGTGAAAAGAACTTCGCCCGTGAAGCATTGACCGTCAACCCCGCTAAAGGTTGCCAACCATTGGGCGCAATCTTCGCTGCTGTTGGTTTTGAAGGCACTCTACCTTTTGTCCAAGGTTCTCAAGGTTGCGTAGCTTACTTCCGCACCCACTTAACCCGTCACTACAAAGAACCGTTTTCTGGCGTCAGTTCTTCAATGACAGAAGACGCAGCGGTGTTTGGTGGACTGCAAAACATGATTGATGGGTTGGCAAACTCCTACCAACTCTACAAGCCAAAAATGATTGCTGTCTGCACCACCTGTATGGCAGAAGTTATCGGTGATGACTTGCAAGCTTTCATCAACAACTCCAAGAATGCAGGTTCAGTTCCTCAAGATTTCCCAGTACCTTTTGCTCACACTCCTAGCTTTGTTGGTTCCCACATCACTGGTTATGATAACATGATGAAGGGTATTCTTTCTAACTTGACCGCAGGTCATAAGAAAGAAACCAGCAATGGCAAAATCAACTTTATTCCTGGCTTTGATACCTACGTTGGTAACAACCGGGAAATCAAGCGGATGTGCGACATGATGGGCATCGATTACACCATCTTGGCAGATAACAGCGATTATCTGGATTCACCCAACACAGGTGAATTTGATATGTATCCAGGTGGTACAAAGCTGGAAGATGCAGCAGATTCGATTAATGCCAAAACCACTGTTTGTCTGCAAGCACACTCTACCATCAAAACCCGCGAGTACATCGAAAAAGAATGGAAGCAACCAACTGTTGTTTCTCGTCCTTGGGGTATCAAGGGTACTGATGAGTTCTTGATGAAACTCAGCGAACTGACTGGTAAACCGATTCCCAAAGAACTAGAAATCGAACGCGGTCGCGCAGTTGATGCGATGACTGACTCCCATTCATGGCTTCACGGCAAGCGCTTCGCTATGTATGGCGATCCCGATCTAGTTTACAGCGTAGTCGGCTTCATGCTAGAAATGGGTGCTGAACCCGTGCATATCCTTGTCCACAACAGCAATGATAACTTTGAGAAAGAACTCAAAGAGTTGCTAGCTTCTAGCCCCAATGGTAAGAGTGCTACTCTGTGGGCTGGTAAAGATTTGTGGCACATGCGTTCAGAGATGTGTTTGCTATCAGGTTAAATATAGAGCCATTCCTGACAAACGATTATATCTGCAAATTTTTCAACCCCTGCAACAACTCACGACAAATGTAGACAGGCAAGTTAGGTAGATCCGCAACCACCCACGAATATTTTTGATGTTCGCGCTTCGCGTCTCCCCTTGGGAGAAGCCTGTCCACATTTGTAAGC
>NZ_JTCM02000110.1 GCF_000817785.2 Hassallia byssoidea VB512170
GCAGTCGTTTATTGAATTTGGGCAGTCGTTTATTGAATTTGGGCAGTCGTTTATTGAATTTGGGCAGTCGTTTATTGAATTTGGGCAGTCGTTTATTAGACCTCTTGCAAAAGTCCTCCAAAACCCCACCCCCAACCCCTCCCCGCAGGCGGGGAGGGGAGACTTTGACGTAAGTCAAAGGCGGGGTGGGGTTCTTCGTTTTGATTTATGCAAGAAGTCTATTGAATTCGGGCAAGCACCGATAATGCACACATTTAGCCAAGCCACGCCACTACGCTATTGACTACGCTATTGACTTTCCCCCTCCTTTTATTCAGCTTCACCAATTAATGTAAACGCAGCCCATTGTAGCGGTCGAGAATACTCTTGACTTGTTTTCAGCATTAGCATAGCCTGACGCAAGGCTTGAGCTTTATCAGGATTGTGCTGGAGATTTTTGTAAAATTCAGTCATCAGCAACTTGGTTGAATCATCTGGAACTGTCCATAGAGAAACAATTACACTGGGTACTCCAGCATAAATCAACGAACGAGACAATCCGACAACCCCATCCCCTGTAAGTCTTCCTCGTCCGGTTTCACAAGCGCTGAGAACTAGCAGTTCAGCATTCAATTTCAAATCAAAGATTTCCGCAGCGGTTAGTAAACCATTGTCTTTTCCTGAGGGAGCCAAAGCAATCCAACTTCCCAGAGCTTGGTTATCATCTACCTGTCCGTGGGTTGCTAAATGAATAATTCGCGCTTTGGACATTTGCTGTACAATATTAACCTTAGTGGCATCTTTGCCGATAATCGCTTTGGTTTTGAAGAGATTAGCAATTTCAGTAGCTTCCTTTTCTGCTTCTGGTAGAGGATCTAACTGAGTCGGTGGTTCACCAATCTTAGTAGATACACTCGGCATAGTCGGATTACCCACAATTAAGAAATCCTTTCCAGACGCTAACTTTCGTTGCTGACGAGTTAGTTGCAAAACTTGAATCGAGGGAGCTGTAAGGATAGTATGTTGCTCGATGAGGTATTTGCCTTTGTCGTCTTGCAGACCTGGGAACGGAACCCGAAATAACGATTGTTGAGGAATGAAGATGACGCGATCGCTATCATCTTTGGGTAATTCTGAAGCAATAGGTTTGATTAGGATTTGATGTAGTTGCTTTAACGGTTTATTCCATTCCACCGGGCTAGTTTTCCGGATACTATCAACTACAGTTTCTAGAGAAGTATTTTGTTGTTGCCACAGGGGTTTGAGGTCAAATTTGCGAAATGTGACTTCACCTGTGGGTTTGATTACCCAAATATATAGTTCTGATTCTTGGACTTGTGATTTAGCCATAGACCTCACCCCGTCCTGTCGGACACCCCTCTCCTTGTCCCCAAGTCCCCTTGTCCCCTTGTCTGTTTCTTCAATACCTGCTACTTTGAATTCATCGTAAACAATCGAATATTGCACCAAAGTGGCATTTTGCGCCTTGGCAATTTGTTTCATCTCAGCAATTGTTGGTGGTTTGGGCGATTTCGCCTCAGTGTTACCATTAGCCAAGCGAGATGATATTAACTCGACAAACGCCCTAGCACGACCGCGTTCAGCTATTTCTAGGGCTGGATCAGTTTTCTTTTGGGCAATGAGGACTAGTTGTAAAGTGCTATAGGTGTTTCTTTGCGTATCAAAAAAGGATACTTTCTCGCTATCCTTTAATTCTCGACCTCGGAGAGATTCATAAACCTTAATTGCCTCATACAGGGTTTTCTCTGCTGCAAAGAGATTACCAGATTTGTAGAATGCGTATCCTAAATTGTTTAAAGAGATACCCTCACTTTGACGGTCTTTAATTTCTCGTGCTATAGCCAATCTTTGTTGTTGGTACTCAATGGCTTTGGGGTAGTCTCCTAAGGAATCGTAGGCAATACCGAGATTTCCCAGTGATTGACCCTCACTTTTACGGTCTTTAATTTCTCGTGCGATCGCCAAGAATTTTTGATGGTACTCAATCGCTTTGGGGTAGTCTCCCAAGGAAAGGTAGGCACTACCGAGATTTCCCAGTGATTGACCCTCACCTTGACGGTCTTTAATTTCTCGTGCGATCGCCAATCTTTGTTGTTGGTACTCAATCGCTTTGGGGTAGTCTCCCAAGGAAAGGTAGGCAAGACCAAGATTTCCCAGTGATTGACCCTCACCTTGACGGTCTTTAATTTCTCGTGCGATCGCCAATCTTTGTTGTTGGTACTCAATGGCTTTGGGGTAGTCTCCCAAGGAATCGTAGGCAACACCGAGATTTCCCAGTGCAGCACCCTCACCCTGACGGTCTTTAATTTCTCGTGCGATCGCCAAAATTTGTTGTTGGTACTCAATGGCTTTGGGGTAGTCTCCCAAGGAATGGTAGGCAATACCGAGATTTCCCAGTGCATTACCCTCACTTTGACGGTCTTTAATTTCTCGCGCGATCGCCAAAATTTGTTGTAGGTACTCAATCGCTTTGGGGTAGTCTCCCAAGGAATAGTAGGCAAGACCGAGATTTCCCAGTGCAGCACCCTCACTTCCACGGTCTTTAATTTCTCGTGCTATAGCCAAGTGTTGTTTTTGGTACTCAATCGCTTTGGGGTAGTTTCCCAAATCGTAATAGGCAAGACCGAGATTTCCCAGTGCCTTACCCTCACTTTTACGGTCTTTTATTTCTCGTGCGATAGCCAAGTGTTGTTGTTGGTACTCAATCGCTTTGGGGTAGTCTCTCAAGGAATGGTAGGCATTACCGAGATTTCCCAGTGACTGACCCTCACCTTGACGGTCTTTAATTTCTCGTGCTATAGCCAACCTTTGTTGTTGGTACTCAATCGCTTTGGGGTAGTCTCCCAAGGAATCGTAGGCAACACCGAGATTTCCCAGTGCATTACCCTCACTTTGACGGTCTTTAATTTCGCGGTAGATTTTTAGTGCTTGTTGCCAAGACTGCAATGCTGCTGTAAATTGACTGGTTTGATACTGCTGAAGACCTTGCTGCAACAATCTGTCAGCTGACGCTTTCCGTGGATTTACTGTTTGCGCTAACACCTGCGACGCTGTAAATACCATCGACAAATTAGGAACCCAAGAATTCGAGAAAACCACCAATAGACAAACAAACGCACTCAATCCCAAGTTGTGGAAACGCATCATAGAAGAATTCTGCACAAAGGTTGGTGAAGCGATCTATAAAAATGTGGTTAATGCAATAGATATCTGTTGAAAATTAATGCATGACCCCTCTCCAAACCTCTCCCCGAAGCGGGGAGAGGCTTTGATTCCCCCTTCTCTATGAGGGAAGGGGGATAAGTTTCAAAGCCTCTCTCCTTGTAGGAGAGAGGTTTGGAGAGAGGTCTGACTGCAACAGAGGCGATTTCTCTGCCGAAGTCAGCATTAATTTCTGCAAAAAAGGGAAAACTATGATTACACCCTCTATGGAGGGGAAATCACCGTTTAATCCCAAAAAGAGAAAATGCTAAAAAAACCTTTACTGAATTTTCTGATTGTACCGTGTTCTCTAGTTTCCTTAATTTGCCTGGGAATGCTTTGTGATTCTAAAGTTAATGCTTTACCAGGGCAAAGTACAGAAGAAGTCGGCACTTGGATTAAAGCTAATTCTACACTTCGTCCCAGCCCTGGAGAGCGCTTTCTGATTCAAAAGACTGATACAGCAGCACAGCGATTTACTTTTCAAGCATCGGTGTTGCCACCTGGGAAAGTCGGTTTTACCAAAGACCGCAGCAGAATACGCACCGAACGCATTGCGATGTATGATGCAATTAACGGCATTACAGCTCAACGTTTGCAAGAATCGTTGCGGGTGATTTATGGGTTAGATATCTATCAAGATTTTAATCGCGCTGAGGTGATATATGAGTATCCGAATCAAAGTGCAATAAATAATGCGCGTTTGGCGAAAACGCCTATCAGAGAAGCTTTACAGGGAGAATTACGAGTAGGCGATCGCTACGCATACTGGGTAGAAGTTGCTCAACCCAAAGAAGGTAAAGCCTTCGTCGGTCAGATGACAGTTTTGCTCAAAAGCGATTTAGACAAGTTGGAAGCCGAATTGCGAAATCGTTAATGTAGAGTTTGCCAATCGCCAGAAAAGATACTTTCAACGGCGATTGTAATTCGCAGCAAGTCTTCTTTTAGCAGCGGGGGCCATTCTATCCCAGCTTTGCGCCCCGCTGCAAACAACTGTTGACTTTTGATGCTTAATTGATACAGCGAGTTAGCTAGTTCCCTCTCTATAATTGTAGCATCCTTGAGTTCTTCAAAAACCACTTTCAACGCCAATAAAATCGAAGTAACGTGACCAGGTACAGGTGGTTTTCCGTGTTGCATCCGCATTAACAGGGCATCTGAGTTTTCCTCAGTTGTTATTGCCTGGTCAATAAGCAATTTGCGAGCAGTTTCGTAATTCATTTTTACAGAGTACCATTGAAGCGCACATAGAAGGCGATCGCGCTGCAAGTCGTCACTGTCAACTTGACTTTTTTGCCATATCTCAAATAGGAACGCTTAAAACAGAGCTTTATATGCCTGCCAGCGAAAACGCAGGAACTTCGCGGCTACTTAATATCTTGCCATATTGCAATTAAGTTAAGTTCTTTCATAGCCAAAGGCTTGAAACAAAATATTTTTATTAATTTTTAAGTTTTTAACTTTCTGAAAAGAGTGATTATCTAATTAAGTAGGCGATCGTCAATAAATTTAACTTGCTTTTCTTTTCTGCCCAATGCCCCATGCCCGATGCCCTATGCCCTATGTCCTATGCCCAATGAATGATGTTAATTTTTCTTAATCTACCTAGTTACGATTAAGTTAAAGTCAGGGCGTTGCTGATTCTGAAACTTCATCAAGTTATAAATCCGATTATTAAGTTTTTGATAATACTTGTGTCGGCTTGTACGCTCATGCCCCAATATATTGGTGGAATTGGTACGCTTAAAAGAACTAAGCTAATGATTAAATTGAGGTCTGATGACTCCTACGATTATGCGTCAGCTTTGGACTGTGGTTGAAACAGCCCATTCCAAGACCCTCTTGCAACTAGACGATGCTAGCTTGGTGCAATGGTTAGTCAAACAAACCAAAACGCAAGCATTGTTAGATTGTAACGAAACCGATTTTCTCTGTGACTACATTCAAGCCAGGTTAAGCCTGATTCGTGATATCGCCCATGACCGTCAATGTTACGGCTAAGACAATCATGATTGATTCGTGGGAGCGTGGTTGGTTGTTAGTGGTTAGTGGATAGTCGATAGTCGATAGTCGATAGTCGATAGTAATTAACAACTAACAACCAACAACCATCAACCATCAACCATCAACTAACAACCATCAACTAACAACCATCAACTAACCACTAACACTCATACTATTAACTTTTTCGCGGCAAATAACCTTCTACCAAGCAGTCGGAACCTACTACACGCCAACTAACACGTTCTAAGGGCAAAGCCTCAGTCATAGTGGTGAAGCCTAAGTCACCCACAGGGGTGGGTGCATTGTTACCACCAATGATTTTCGGAGCGATAAAGGCAAGAATTTTTTGTATAGCACCTTGAGCGATCGCACTAGCGGCTAATATCCCGCCACACTCCCACAAAACGCTGCAAAAACCCCGCTCATACAAGTAAGCCATTACCTTATCTGGCGTGAGTGGAGTTAGTTCCAGCACCTCTACTCCCTGTTTTCGCAACAATTCTTTAACATCAGGGTTAGCATCTACTTCTGTTAACACCAAAGTGGGAGCTTCGGTAGTTTGCCACAAGTGAGCATTTTCTGGCAATCTCAGACTGCGACTCATCACCACCCGCAAAGGATTATTTGCCCCCTCTTGATGGCTGGTTAAATAAGGATTATCCTGTCGCACTGTATTACCACCAACAATTACAGCATCGCAAGCAGCCCGCAGTTGATGTACTTCATTGCGGGCATCTCGGTTTGTCACCCAAGCACTGTGACCGGCGCTGGTAGCAATTTTGCCATCTAAAGTCATGGCATATTTCAAAATGCCCAAAGGTCGTTTGTAGAGAATACGATGAACAAAACCTTCATTTAGCTTTTGGCAGGCTTCTTCATCCACCCCTGCCACAACTTCTATCCCAGCGGCGCGTAAACGGGCAATGCCGCCCCCCGCAACCAGGGGATTGGGGTCAACCATGCCCACCACTACTTTTGCCACCCCAGCAGCAATTAACGCTTCCGAACAAGGCGGAGTGCGTCCGTAGTGATTGCAAGGTTCCAGGCTGACATAAATTGTCGCAGCGCGTGCGCGATCACCAGCTGCTTTCAGGGCAAAAACTTCCGCATGAGGTTCCCCAGCACGAGGATGAAATCCTTCCCCGACAATCTCGCCATCTTTGACAATTACCGCTCCCACTAAAGGATTTGGCGAAGTGCGTCCGGTGGCGCGTTTTGCGAGTTCCAAACACCGCTGCATCATGCGTGAGTCAAAGTCATTTCCCACCATTTTCTGTAAGTGTGAATCCAAACCAACTGCCGACTTTACTAAAAGTGCATTTTCTTCACTGTAATCGTCTACGAATGCATTTGGTTGATCGACCACTGGGAAATTATCCATAACTTTGGGCATGGGGCATGGGGCATGGGGCATAGGTTTGGCTGTGCGTTGGGCGGGGATGCCGACAGCCGCGCACCTGCCGTCATTGGGCATTGTAAAGAAGTTATTTCTTAATCCCTAATCCCTAGTCCCTAGTCCCCATTCCCCATTCCCTCATGACTGTGCCAATTTTATCTGCTGCCACCATCTATTTAAGGGATAATAAAGCACAGGTGCCCAGAGACTACTGAGAATAGCAGAGGCAAGGGCGACTTTTTGGTAATATGTCCAGATGTCTTGGACATTGCGATCGCCCATCCAAGTTAATAACGACGCAAAAATAGTTTCTTCTAAAACTGTCATTCCAAAGACAATTAAGGCAATAGAAATAAAGTCTTCTTGGATAAAACGCTGCTTTTGCATGAAACCAGTAATCATTCCTACTATCCCCAGACTGATAGCATGACTGGGGTTAGGCGATGTCATGGCATCTTGAAGCAGCCCCAAAACTATACCTGCTAATGCTCCTTGAAAAACCGTGCGCTTCACGCTCCAAGATACTACCCAAATCAACAGCCAGTTAGGTGCAATTCCCAATAATTCCATCCCTGGAAGACGGGTTGGCAACATCATCAAACATAACAGTACAGACCCAACCGTCACCGTTAAATCTAGCACTTGACGCAACTGGGGATTCCATTGAGAAACAGGCTTAATTTTCGGTTTCGATGGCGGCTTCGATTGCGATTTTGATGGCGATTTTCGCTCTGGCGACTTTGGCTTTTGCTGCCTGCTGCGACCTAATGCAGGAATTTTCATTATTTTTATTTTTAATATATTTGGGAAAATTTTATTAGACTATTGCGGCTTTTGATTTGTGGCAGGTTTGAAGTGCTGTTGAATTTCTGGCGTTTGGTTTTCCGGCTTGGGAGATACAGTTACCCAATCCAAAGACCTAATTGACGAGGAAAGTTCAATTGTTCCCACTGATGCTGGGAGTTTCTTCAAATTTAAAGACTTCACTCGTCCTACCGCCAAGCCAGAAGGAAACTTCTGACTGTAATTAGATGTAGAAACTAAATCTCCAGGCTTCACATTGGGAACTTTTTCATAAAATTCCAACACACCTTCAGCAGAAGCATCTCCACGCAAAACGCCCTTAGCTCCAGTGCGGCTAATTGTTACACCTACTTGGCTCTTGAGATCGCTAATTAACAACACGCGGCTGGAATTGTCAGTAACTTTTTCTACCAAACCTACCAATCCACCCTCAGCCTTGACAATGTAACCTTCTTGTATTCCGGCACGGCTACCGCGATTGATAGTTACTTGTTGCCACCAATGGTCGGCACCGCGTCCTACTACCCGCGCCGGAATTGGGCGGGCTGCTAGTGGTTCTTTTTCAACGTAACCTAGTAAGTCTTTGAGCTTTTTATTTTGGCTTTCCAGGTCTGCTATGCGCGTTTTCAGCTCCAACACCCGCGCATCCTTAACACGTTCTTCTTGAGTTGGACCTGCGTGCAACATTTGCAACGGACGGGTCATTTCTTCATACATACCCAGCAGAAGACCGCCTTGAGTTTGTCGAAGCATCCAAGCGCCACCAACTACTAAACCTAGCAGCCCGATTTGTAATCCTTTCCGCTCCCACCAGCGACGCGAAGTAAACATATATACCTTTTTTCTGTTGAATATTTTTGCAAAAGATATTGGATTCACTTGATGTAAAACCCAATATCTAAAATTGTTCCATGTGTTACATATTGCGAGAACGTCCGCTGAAAACACGTTCCAGCTGCTTGAAGTTCTCTAATACACGCCCTGTTCCCAGCACAACACAGCTTAAAGGGTCAGCCGCTACGTGGGTGACAATGCCTGTTTCGTGACTAACTAGTGTATCCAAACCTTTCAGCAAAGCGCCACCACCAGCTAACATAATGCCGCGATCGATAATGTCTGCCGCCAGTTCTGGAGGTGTCCGTTCTAGTGTTCGCTTCACAGCTTCAATAATTACTGAAAGCGGTTCCGCCATACTTTCACGAATTTCTGGACCTTTGATGGTGACAGTGCGCGGTAGTCCAGAAAGCAGGTGTAAACCTCGGACTTCCATCATCGCTTCTTCGTCTTCATGAGTGGGATAAGCTGAACCAATGCTAATCTTGATATCTTCGGCGGTTCGTTCTCCAATCACTAAGTTATGAACTTTTTTCATATACTGCATGATCGATTCGGTCAGTTCATCACCAGCGATGCGAACTGATTCGGAGATTACCGTACCTTGGAGACTCAACACAGCTACTTCTGTTGTGCCACCTCCAATATCGATAATCATGTTTCCAGTCGGTTCAGCAACAGGTAAACCTGCACCAATTGCCGCTGCTACTGGCTCATCGATTAAATAAACTTCTCTTGCACCTGCTTGGGTGGCTGCATCCATTACAGCTCGTCGTTCTACGCCTGTGACTCCGCTGGGAATACCTATGACAATCCGTGGTAAGACCAGAGATTTGCCCTCATTTACACGCTGAATAAAGCTTTTTAGCATTAACTCGGCTGTATCGAAGTCAGCGATTACACCATCGCGCAAGGGGCGCAGCGCAATCACATTTCCCGGTGTCCGACCAAGCATTTTTTTAGCTTCTTCTCCAACTGCCAGTGCTACCTTTTCGTTTTGATCGATGGCAACTACTGAAGGCTCTTGGAGTACAATACCTTTACCAGATACATAAACTAGGGTGTTGGCGGTACCGAGGTCGATACCCATATCCCGCGATAAGGAAAATTTACTGAAAAGACCCACGCCTCTCTACGCCCCCTAATATTTAATACTTTTGACAACTACCATAAGAGTGATTTGTGCTGGATTTTATTACGTTTTTTATCCATAGTCTAGTAAAGTAGACTATTTTCTCAGTAATATTTGGGAATCTTTACTATGTCTAAGACGATTACTTTTTGATATTCTCCCTTTATATCAGTAGATCCGTATAAAATTTTCGCTATTTTCCGGAAAATCCGATGATTTGTTAAGTAATTATAATTGTTAATTATTTAACATACTTTCAATTGCTTTGCAATTCGCTATTATGGAAGTCACGAGTAGTCAGTACGCCTGTACTAAAAGGTGAAAGATATGAGTATCAACGTTGTGACTCTGGTTGGTCGTGTTGGCACTGACCCAGATATGAAGTATTTTGAGTCAGGTAAAGTTAAGTGTCGGTTAACACTGGCGGTAAATCGGCGATCGCGCAACAGCGATGAACCCGATTGGTTTACCCTAGAATTATGGGGAAAAACGGCGGAAGTAGCAGGTAACTACGTAAAAAAAGGCAAGCAAATCGCCGTTAAAGGTTCTTTAAAGTTCGACTCATGGAGCGATCGCAATACAGGCATCACTCGCTCATCACCAATTATCCAAGTAGACCAACTGGAATTGTTAGGTTCCAAGCGCGATGCAGATGATATGGGGGATGGGGAATGGGGAATGGGGAATGGGTAATGGGTAATGGGTAATAGCGAATGGGGAATGGGCAAAGAACACGTTCCTAATTACCAATTCCCAATTGCCAATTACCTATTACCAATTCCCAATTCCCAATTTCCAGTTAATAACTAATTTGCAGTGTTACCGATGCGTCTACTTCTTGTTCACCACCAACAACGGGGGTAGAAGCATCTTGTGCTTCTAACTTAGCGCTCCTACTATATGCAATAGGCGGTGGGGTGGGCGCATTCGCATTATTAACTTGAATGCTGACTATTTCTTTGGATTTAAAACCTAAAGAAGCAAAAACGGCATCAGCTTGTTGTTGAGCTTCTTGGGTAGCTTTTCTGAGTGCTTGTTTTTGGGCTTGAGCGATCGCTGAATCACTAGCGACAAAACTAACACTATTAATCTGCGTAGCTCCCACTTTCACCGCTTCGTCTAATAATGTACCAGCTTTCTCAATAGCAATGCGAAAACTTACAGTATTTGTAGCCGCATATCCTGTAATTCGCTGCACATTATTGTTATAGCTATAAACTGGGTTAAGTCTAATACCCGTAGTTTCTAATTTATCTACATTCCGGCTCTTGAGCAACGCTACCACGGCTGACGATCTGCGGGCAGCCTCTTGTTGTACATCTTGTGCAGTTTTACCTTGAACTTCCACACCTAGATTTACTAGAGATAAAGTTGTCGGAATTGATTCCATCCCGCGACCAGTAACGGTCAGGGTTCGGAACATTCTTTGTTTTTCTTCTGCCAAACTCGGTTGAGCAAAACTTATACATGCAATCAAGACGAAAGGCAGTGTTTTCCACAATTTACCAGCATTAAACCGAGAACCTGCTAAAACAGTTGTATTCATACTTTGTTCCACTCCTCAAACAATTATTTGTAGACGCTTCAACGAAAGCGCGTCACTGATGATATATTCCTACTTTCGCATTGCAATAGTCAAAGGTGAGGGCGGTTACATTTTTTGCAACTGAAAATTGGCTAATTGTTAATGGTTAGGGGTTAGTAGAAGAGGATTGGGTGTTTTGGAGCGCGAATTCTGACAAATCCGGTTTTAGTTACAGCATATTTCAGGTAAATGAGGTACATGCATAAAACCCAAAACCCGCTCTGAGACTTTCCACTGGAACGTCTCTACGTGTATTCAATAAAAACGCAATCTGCTGTAGTAACCTTGCCAGTATGACATTCCATATCTTTAAGCTGGGTTGTTGTGCCTTCTGGTATTTTTCATCTTTAATTGATCGAAATGACTGGAAAAAAGATAGTTCGTTTTCCTAGCATAGTTATTAACAAAAAACGTTATTTTTTGCCAGACATTTTTTTGAGATTTTGCAATCAAAAATTCTTTTTTTTCAATTCAGTGTTAACCAATATTTTGAAATACTATTTTCAATAACTCAGCTTTTGTAAAAGGCTTGGTCAAATAGCCTGAAGACCTAACTATTTTTGCCTTTGCTCTATCTTTAAAACCTGTTCTTCCTGTCACCATAATTACAGGTATAGTTTTGAAAGATGAATGTTTACGTAATAAACGACAGAATTCATAACCGCCTATATTCGGCATTTCAACATCTAGTAAAATTAAATCTGGTTTGCTGCGGATGACTTGTGTTAAAGCTTTCAATGGATCGTTAATTCCGATAACAGAAAATATTTGATCGTCTAAAAATAGTTTCATAACATTCAAGACACTTGAACTATCATCGATACAGACGATTTTGTAACTTTTTAGGTTTGTATATTGTTCTTGCTTGTTGGGAATATTCTCATCTATAAGAATGCTTTTTTGTGACAATTCTTGTCCAGTTGATATTTCAGTTGGTGGTTGAAGGTTTAAAGGTTGAAAAGACGATTGTTGAAAAACTGCTGACTCGATAATTTTCGGATTTCGTGATTTGTTTTCACACTGTTCAACTAATGAAGGCACATCTAGATAACAGAACTTTGGCATATCGTTCAAGAAGCTTTCAGGAGTAATTTCATAATTACCCTCGTTTAAAGTAAGAAATGACTTCAAGACTTCTAATGCCAATTCCTTGATGAGGATACTTGCTTGTTCGGAGCTAATATATTTCTGCTCGACTAACCAGCAAATAGCCATATAATCTGGACGTGGTGTTATTTGGTTTTCAACACCAGTTTCAAACCTTGCACGCAACTTCTGCTTAATTTTACTATTTAAAGTAGGAATTTCTTGACTCAAGTGCTGCAACTTTCTATCAAGCAAATCAAACATATTATTTAAATAGCAGGCATAAACTAGTTTACCCTCCTCTACATAGATTAACCAAGATTCTGAAGCACTAAATACTTGCAAACAACAAGTAGAAGAATTACTGGTTATTTGACTTAATAGAGATAAAGGTTCTAATTTCTGTGAAATTCTGTATCGAAAAATAGGAAATGTATTCATTGTAAATACTCTTTGCTCAAGTCAACAATTGTCTAGATTTTCAAGAACAGGCAAACGTTCAAAACATAATTAAAACTGAGCTAGTCCCTTTTTTGCTTTGATAAATTTTCACCCGTAAATTAATACACTTTTGTGAAAATTAATTTAATTGGAATTTCCGACACTAGCTTGTAACTTCTGAAAAATATCTACTGTTGTTTGGAGAGAAAAAGAAACTTGTTAAAATGAATTATTAGTCAATGGACGAAATTTTGACAACTTTTTCATCTCTATTAGTAACTTCTGTAGACGTTTACATTTAAGATACTGTTGCCGACGCTTAACTTTTTGAGAAGTTTACCGTAAGGTTTTTCGCAGACTCAAGATATTTTATTTTGTGGGATTAATTAGCGCACCCCCAGTTTTAGCAGTGTCAGAGGCATTACCAAGGAGGGGTAAAGGAAAAAGAAAAAAACTTTTCATTTCTTGTGGTATTTTGAAGAATCTGCATTAAATATGCAGCAAAGTTAAAAGAACGAATGCTTTACGGGGGAATTTTAAGAACGCATTCCTTTTTAATCGAAAGCCTCATTTGCTCGATGGAATCTAAAGTATGGTTGGTTATTAATGCAAGTTTTGAGTGGTTCACTTGCAATGATTGTCAATCGAAGAGAGAACGATCGCGCGATCGCGCGTTCTGGATAGATGACTACTCGATCCGCAATTGCTGCGACTCCCCCAATCCCCAGTATCTGCAATAATATTCTCGCTTTGTCAAACGCGATCGCGCTCATCGGTACTCAGGTTGTGCTGAAATAAATTTTTTAATGCAAACACATGCTGTTATCTGACACCTTCACAGATAGGCGTACTTTTAAATTTGAGGAAAGCACCCTAAGTAGTAGCTGAAAATTAGTGATACTACTTAAGATAACAGCAAACTTTGAAAATGTTTAATTTTTACTCTTTGATGCAGTCGAGAAAGCTATTCCTCCTCATGTTAATTTTTCTTACAACAACGTAGAATCACACATAGCTGATGCAAAAGTTATTTCACCTAGATATTACAGAGTTTTTGCACTCCCGACCGGAAATTAATTGAAATAAAAGCTGAATAATTTTGTGTAGCGTAAATAACCAGTAGACCTGATGCCGATCCAACATAGAATGATGTCAAACGGGTGGTTGTGGATGTGCAGGCAATCAGAAAAGTACCCACCACCGTAACGCTAGCTAAAATCAAGCAGGATGCTAAGTAAGTAGGCAGGAAGATTTCAAACTATGTTAATAAACTTAAATTGCACTTAATAAACTTAAATTGTAGGGGAGCCAGTGCGTTGCGGAGGTTCCCTCCGTTGTAGCATCTGGCGTTGCGTTATGCTTTTAGCTAACGCACCAACGACTGTATGCTTTTAGCTAACGCACCAAAGACAGTCGTTGGTGCGTTGTGCAAGAGCGCAACGCACCCTACAGTCTAATTGGGAAAACTTTGACTTGCTACGTCTTGCTCGATTGTCGGTAGTTTTGGTGTCTGAGTATTATTGCAGCGTCTGTTGGAATTAGCAAAAGCTACCAATTAATTTAAAGGGCTGACTGTAGCGCATCTATAATAATTGGTTTAAATAAAAGAGAAGGATTTTTACAGAACCAATGCAGTTTTTAGGTGCAATTAACTTCTCTTTGCCTCTGCTGGCAAGCGCAACAGAAACAGCAGACAGTTCAATGGTACTAGCAGCCGTGCTGCTAAGTTTAGTAGTGATTTACCTCGCTAGCAAAGTTGGTGGGGAGTTATCCAACCGATTTGGTTTACCACCTGTGTTGGGTGAACTCGTCAGCGGTGTGGTAGTGGGTGTGTCTGTTCTACATCTGTTGGTGTTTTCTGAAGGTGGTACAGATTCTAATTTGATTATCACCTTTCTTCAAGGCACTGCCGGTTTAAGTCCAGATGCTGCTGCTGGGGTATTTGCAGCGCAGTCTGAGGTAATTTCGGTTTTGGCAGAACTGGGTGTGATCATCCTGCTGTTTGAAATTGGCTTGGAGTCGAATTTAAAAGATTTGATGGCAGTGGGTATCCAAGCGAGTGTTGTGGCAGTGGTGGGGGTTGTAGTACCCTTTACTGCTGGCACTGTCGGATTGATGACTTTGTTCGGTATCGATGCCTTACCAGCAATTTTTGCTGGGGCAGCTTTGACTGCGACGAGTATTGGTATTACTTCTAAGGTATTGTCAGAATTGGGGCGGCTCAGTTCTAGAGAAGGACAGATTATTCTCGGTGCTGCGGTGATTGACGACGTACTGGGAATTATCGTTTTAGCGGTAGTTGCTAGCTTGGCGAAAGATGGTGCGGTAGATGTAAGCAAAGTTGTTTATTTGATTATCAGCGCTAGTGGTTTTCTGTTGGGCGCGATCGCTCTCGGTAATTTTTTCAATAAATCTTTTGTGGCGATCGCTGATAAACTCAAAACACGCGGCGAATTGGTGATACCTGCCTTCATCTTCGCTTTTGTCATGGCATATCTTGCCGCAGCTATTCAACTAGAAGCGATTCTCGGCGCTTTTGCGGCTGGTTTAGTCTTGGAAGAGACTGATAAGCGCAAAGAACTGCAAAAGCAAGTTATTCCCATTGCTGATATGCTGGTGCCGATTTTCTTTGTCACTGTTGGCGCAAAAACCGATTTAGGAGTCTTAAACCCAGCAATTCCCAGCAACCGCGAAGGTTTAATTATGGCTACTTTCCTGATTTTAGTCGCCATTTTCGGTAAAGTAATCACAGGCTTTGTAGTGTTTGGTCAACCGGGAATTAACCGCTTGGCAATTGGTGTGGGAATGATTCCCAGAGGCGAGGTAGGCTTAGTGTTTCTTGGTATTGGCTCTTCTATCGGTATTCTCTCCAAACCATTGGAAGCAGCAATTATCATGATGGTTATTCTTACCACCTTTTTAGCTCCTCCTCTGTTACGAATTGTATTTCCCGATTCAGAAGCGGTGGGTGTTGCCAGCGAACTGATTTTAAACACTTCTGGTACACCGTTGGCAGTCGAATCACCAACTGCGATCAATTCAAAGTCAAATGACGCCGCAAATCCAGAAGCAACCCCAGATGGGCATTAATCAAAGTCCCACTTAAAGACGCATTTTTAACTAAGTTATGAGTGAGTAGTTAATTAAAAACTGCTCATTCATAACTCAGTACTCTGTTATAGGTAAAAGCGATCGAAGATCCGGAAACTTTTTATCTTTAACATCCGTCGCCTAAAAATGTAAAATATTAGCAGTTTTTTTTCTAATTACTACTAACATAATGTTATTTGTTTGCAGTCTTCCCCTTCAAGCGTCCCAATAATCGATGCGATGTTTTACAAGCAATTAGGAAGTAATACTTACAAGTTTTACCTCATCAGTTAACAACAGTTGAAATTTTTGACGAGCGTGCATCAGCATCAATTACCAGAAAAAACTCAACACAAATCCCTGCTTGAGTCAAGTATCATAAGCGTGAGATTGACTGCTGACTTTAATTGCTGGTTATTTCTTTGTTAGTGCAATCGAATACTCGAACGATGCTGCAAAGTGATGTGCTAACAACATGAAAAATTAAAAGCAATGTGCATTCATGGCATCATTAAATGTATTTTGATACCAAAGCACGCTTCGCAGACAGTTTGGGGGCAAGGGTAGTGAAGATTTGCCAATATTTTGACAGATTGACAGATGAACGCAAATGCTCTTCAGGAGAAAGAACTGTGAAACTACACTGGCTACTACCTGGCACTTTTGGAACTATCTTCATGCTATCGTCACCGACTTTGGCTGCAAGATTGGAATCCTGGCGTTTTGATGTTAATCAAAATCGGTTGGAAATTAATACCACCGGAGATGTTCAACCCCAAGCGCAATTACTCTTCAACCCCACGCGCTTGGTAATTGACTTGCCAGAAACAACATTTGAGCGATCGCCAAACCAACAGCAGTTAGCTGGTGGATTTCGTTCTATCAATGTCACGCAGTTGGATAAATCATCTCGCATAATCGTTGAACTTAGCCCAGGTTATACCCTAGACCCCAAACAGGTGAAATTTGTAGGCATAACTGCCAGTCGCTGGACGGTACAATTACCAAAACCAGCTGCACAGCAAGTCGCTGACTCACCCAGAAATCTTTACAATGTGGTGATAGGAAACAAACCAGATGCCAAAGTTGCCAACACCACAAACGCGGGGACGCAAATCGAGAATTTACTTATAACAGGAGACGGGTTTTTTATCCGCACGAATGGTGCCCGTCCTCAAGTTGAGATAAATCGCAGCGACGACAGAAAGTCAATTAATATCGATATTGCCGGTGCATCTTTATCGCCTAATTTGCAGCGCGAACGGGCAATTAATCGCTATGGTGTCAAGCGCATTCAATTCACCCAGCGGGAAACACAACCACCTGTTGTCCGCATAACTTTGCAGGTAGATAAAAATAGTTCAGATTGGCAAGTAAATCTTAACAGTCCCCGTGGTTTAATACTTCTGCCCAGTAGTGTTGTTAGATTGCCTGCTAGTAGTAATCTGGATAATACAAGTGGCACTAGCTCCTTACCACAACTACCGCCAAATACTCCCACTGCGAATAAACTCTCTACAATTGAGTCTGCGGAACTTGCCGGTAATGGTACACAATTAGTTATCAAAGGCGATCGCACTTTATCTGCTAGTGGTGGGTGGGATAGAGCTTCTGGTTTATTCCGTATCAGCATCAATAATGCTAGATTAGCACCTTCAATCAAAGGTCCTAATTTAAATAGCAATAGCCCGATCGCTAGAGTGCGTCTGCAATCGTCAGGATCAAATACTGTGCTTGTTTTTGTCCAACCAAATCCGGGAGTACAAATTGGGGAACTAAATCAAATCAATAGCCAGACTATAGCTTTACAATTAAAACGTTCTGTGCAACGTTCTGGGCGAATCATACCCCCAATTAGTGGTTTACCTCCCTTACCACTACCAAGTCAAGTTCCATTCCCAGATCCAAACGCTCGATATCCCGCACCATCGCGGAGTCGTCCCCGCATTCCGTTGGGACGAGTGGTAGTTGTTATTGACCCTGGACATGGTGGTAAAGACTCTGGTGCCGTTGGCATTGGGGGACTGCAAGAGAAAAATATCATCTTGCCGATTAGTCAAAAGTTGGCGCGGATTTTACAGCAAAATGGGGTGCAAGTGATACTGACAAGAAATTCTGATTATTTTGTCAGTCTTCAGGGAAGAGTAGATTTAGCAGATCGAGCTAATGCTGATGTATTTATCAGTATTCACACTAATTCTGCAGGTTTACAACGTCCGGATGTCAGCGGATTGGAAACGTATTACTACGACAGTGGTTTAGGTTTGGCTCGTATAGTCCATAACAGCATTCTCCGAAGTGTGAATGTTAGAGATCGAGGAGTGCGACGAGCGCGATTTTACGTTTTGAGAAAAAGTTCTATGCCTTCAATTCTCGTAGAAGCTGGTTACATGACTGGTCGGGAGGATATCGCTAAACTAAGAAATCCACAATATCAAAATCAAATGGCAGAGGCGATCGCTCGCGGTGTCCTCCAGTACTTAAAGCAAAGATAACTCCATTTTCCTCTTCTTGAGTAAATACACTTAATGATTTTTTCAACTGAGCAATAAAAATGTGTAACTAAGAAAGAGCGCGATCGCATCTACGCTGACAACACTCATGATAAAAATAGATTTTCCCTAACCCAAGCGCCCAAGCGCCTTCCTAATCCAGAGGTGATTAATTTTCGGCTATAACACCCCACATATATTTTTCTCAATATCACAGAATGAGAATATCTGACGCTGTGTCGTAAGTAGGGGCAATTCATGAATGGTCCCCTTGGGCTGAACCTGGACAAAAATGGACAGCCTTGTTTACTAGATCCTCAACACCCCACGACATTTTACAGATGTTGGCTGTCAATGAGTGAAAGAGTGTTTGTGAAACCCTACAAGATTTTAGGAAAAGCGCTCATTCCTAAATATTAAAGAGTAGCACCTCACCGAGGCACGGCTGGAAAAAATGGGGGAGGGTTTTTTCGGTTAGTCGTGTTCGCGAAGCGTCTCGTAGAGAAGCCCCCATATTTATTTGTGGGGGACTAACCCTCCCCCATTTTTTTGTCGCCAAATTGGTCACCAGCTTTGCCTCACCAACTGACAGCACTTGACATTTTTCGTGTTTTGTGCATAAAACACAAAAAATCCATTTATACATCAATTCTTGGCTGATTCAAGTGTAATTAACCCGAAGATCGCTAAGTATGAGTTATTCTGATAAGCTCTTTTTTGGTGTAATCTGATGCTTTAAAGACAGAACTTTTATGCTTTAACATCATGGCAAATTGACTATTGCGTGCTAAAATTTTACGCCATTAGCTGTGTCTTTAATACAAGCGCACGCGCCATGAGCGCAGCATCAAAGCTAAAGATTGGGCGGTGACGGTGTGAGGATTTATCAATATTTTGACGGATTGACGGCTCCCATGAATGCGAATCAGGAGAAAGGACTGTGAAATTACACTGGTTACTACCCGGTACTTTTGGAAGTATTTTGATGCTATCGTCGCCAACTTTGGCGGCGAAATTGGACTCTTGGCGTTTTGATGCCAATCAAAATAGACTAGAAATTAATACTACAGGGGCTGTTCAACCCCAGGCACAATTAATCTTTAACCCCACTCGTTTAGTAATTGACTTGCCGGGAACAACCTTTGGGCGTCCGCAGCTAAGGCAGCAGGTAGGTGGTGCAATTACCTCAATTCGTGTCGGGCAGTTTGATGAACAAACAACTCGCATCGTCGTCGAATTGATTCCTGGTTATACCCTAGACCCCAACCAGGTCAAATTTGTCGGCACAACTGCTAGCCGCTGGACAGTACAAATACCAACGCCAGTAGCAGAGCGAGTAGGAACTCAACCGACAGACATTGCCGCGACGCAACCAACAGCTAATGGCGCCTTACCGCCCAGAAATATTTACAATGTGGTGACAAGCCAACCGAGTACTTTAGCCCCAGCGACTAAGGCATCGGCTATCAGTGCCGCACAAGGAACGACTCAAATTGAAAATTTGCGGATTACAGGGGATGGATTTTTTGTCCGCACGAGTGGGGGTAATCCTCAGATTCAAATAAATCGCAGCGACGATAGAAGGGCAATTAATATTGACATCGCTGGCGCATCTTTATCACCAATTTTGTTGCAACGGGATGTGCCGGTTAATCGCTACGGTGTCAACCGCATCCAATTTTCGCAACTGCAAACCAGCCCACCTGTTGTCCGCATGACTATGCAGGTGGACACAAATAGTTCTGACTGGCGGGCAAGTAGCAGTAGTGTTGGTGGTTTTATAGTTCTACCGAATACTGGTGTAGTCAGATTACCGGGAAGTAGTAATATTCCACCAGTTCCTGCAAGCAACAACCCACGCCCCATTCCACCACCAGTTGTTGCCAACTTGCCAGCAACAATTCAGTCTGTAGAACTGGCAGCTACTGGCACGCAATTGATAGTTAGAGGCGATCGCAATTTATCGGCTAACGGCTCTTGGGATAGATCCACTGGATTTTACCGCATCACCATTCCCAATGCTCGCTTGGCTCCCTCTGTCAGAGGTCCGGTATTTAGTCCTAATAGCCCGATTCAGAAAATACGCTTGCAACAGCAAGACTCAAATACTGTTGCCATCTTTGTTCAACCCGCCCAAGGAGCGCAAATTGGCGAACTCAACCAAGTTGGCGATCAATTTATCGCTTTACAAATACAACCCTCTCGGCGGGTACCAACATCATCCAACATTTCTGGACTTCCTTTCCCTCCCCTACCACCACCAAACAGAGTCCCATTCCCAGATCCACTTACTAACGACCGACCAACATCGCCGCCACCCTCACGCGGAACTCGCATAGGACGACCGGTGGTAGTTATTGACCCAGGACATGGCGGTAAAGACTCCGGTGCGCCCGGTTTGGGAGGACTTTTAGAAAAAGATGTCATTTTGCCTATTGGTAAAAGAGTCGCCGCTATTTTAGAGCAAAATGGCGTAAATGCAGTTCTAACGCGGGATTCTGACTATTTTGTTGAACTTCAGGGACGGGTAGATATAGCAGACCGAGCTCGTGCTACTTTGTTTGTCAGTATTCACGCTAACTCAGTTGATAGGCGCCCAGATGTGAATGGGTTAGAAGTTTATTATTACGACAGCGGTTATGGTTTGGCGGAAGTAGTTCGCCGGAGTATTCTGCAAAACATCAGTACTATCAAAGACCGGGGAACGCGCAAAGCTAGATTTTATGTTCTCAGGAAAAGTTCTATGCCCTCAATTCTTGTAGAAACAGGCTACATGACCGGTCGCGAGGATAATCCCAGGTTAGGAAACCCAGAATACCAAAATCGCATGGCGGAAGCGATCGCTCGTGGTATCCTCAGGTATCTACAACGTTAGAAATGGGACATGGGGATTTTAAAGAGGGGGAAAGGGGAAAGGGGAAAGGGGAAAGGGGCAGAGTTGTTTAAAATTAGTAAAAATGTCTAAAATTACGGAAATTTTCCCCCGATTCATTTCCCTTTCACCCGGACCCAATCATAGGCGGATGCTCCACTTGGGGAAACCCCAAGACCGCACCGCCTCCCCTTTTCCCCTTGGAATGAACGTGGACAAAAATGGACAGCCTTGTTTACTAGATCCTCGATACCCCACGACATTTTCGGATGAAGGCTGTCAATGAGTGTCTAT
>NZ_JTCM02000111.1 GCF_000817785.2 Hassallia byssoidea VB512170
TTGGATTACCCAAATATTCGGATAAATGGGAGATTTGGTTAGATATTAAGTTACAGTTACTTACCCTCAACCTACAAATTTTTTTTGCAACATTTTAACCTTGCCACGCTACTACAAATACTTTTTCATAGTTTTTACATATTTATTTGTAAAAAATTTTATCACTTTGCATTTAAGTATAAAACCCAGTTTAATCTGAGTTAATGTTCAAAGCATCAACAGTTGCTGCTTGATATTCAATTGATGCAGCCAATTCTGGGAAAACATCATCAAATTGACTACTGGCACTTGCAACATATATCCGCATTCGATGGCTGGGAAACTACTTAAGGGCATTAGGGAGGCAGATACCGAAATGATTAAAAGTTGGCAATACTTAGGAAGGGTGGTGATTTTAGCTGTGGGTGGGGCGATCGCCACTGCAACTAGCGTATTAGCACAGAGTATCACCATAGATGGCACGCTGAGTCCGGCACAAACTTTAACTGGTCCAAATTACACAATTCCCCAGTCAGTCGGTCAAACAGTAGGGAATAATTTGTTTCAGAGCTTTGGTAGGTTTAACCTGAATATGGGGGAGAGAGCCAACTTTCAGAGTGCTGGAAATATCAGAAATATATTATCTCGTGTCACTGGTGGCGGTGCCTCAATGATTAATGGTTTAATTTTTACCACCAACCGTGCTAACGTCAATTTGTTTTTGATTAATCCCAGTGGAATTGTCTTTGGTCCCAATGCCAGATTAAATGTTGGTGGTTCGTTTGTGGCAAGTACAGCGAATGCTCTTGTGTGGTCAAATGGTAGCCAATTTAGTGCGACAAATCCCGGTGGTGCGAGTAGTTTGTTAACAATTGTCGGCGATCCGAGTGGGTTTTTATCAACTTTGAGAACACCCCCACCCATAGACGTTAATCGTAGTACTTTGAGAGTCCCTCAAGGGCAAAGCTTGTTATTGCTGGGAGGCAATGTAAACTTAGACGGCAGCAATTTGTTTGTCGATTTTATAGAGGGTGGAAGAATTGAGTTAGGAGCAGTAGCACAACCGGGAACTGTCGGGCTGAATACCAACGGGAATATTCTCAGCTTGAACTTCCCTGAGAATTTAGCGCGGGGTGATGTGTCGCTCACTAATGGAGCTACTTTAGATGCTACTGCTGGGAATGGAGGTAGTATTGCCATTAACGCCAGGAATATAGATATTCTCTCAGGGAGTCGGTTGCTAGCTGGGATACGCTCAGGTAGTGGTACTGTTGATAGTCAAGCTGGAGATATTACGCTGAATGCTACCGGGGAAATCAAAGTTGCATCTGGGAGCATAGTTGCCAATCTTGTGCGTTTGGGGTCATTTGGCAATGGGGGTAATATTACTATTGACTCCGGCTCATTCTCGTTACTAGATGGCGCTCAACTTTCTGCCTCAACATTGGGACAAGGCAATGCGGGGAATGTGACAGTGAGTGCAAAAGATTATGTTTTCCTTGCAGATAATGCTTTCATCTTCAGCACGGTGTCAGCAGGAGGTGTAGGTAAAGGTGGCAATATCGACATCGATGCTGGACAAGTGTTACTAATTGATGGCGCTCAACTGGTAACTGCTACTCGTGGTGCATCTGGGAACCAGCCAGCAGGACGGGGGGATGCGGGGAATGTCAATGTTAATGTTACTGGTGATGTTGATATTGCTGGGAGAAACAGTGCAATTTTCAGCAACGTGGAAACGAAGACAGTTGGCAATGCAGGTAACATTACTATCGATTCTGGTTCATTCTCATTACAAGATCGCGCTGTACTTTCTGCCTCAACCAGTGGACAAGGGAATGGGGGGAATGTGACGGTGAGTGCAAAAGATGCTGTTGACCTTGCAGATAATGCTAACATCTTCAGCACAGTGGAAGCAGGGGGTGTGGGTAAGGGTGGCAATATTAACATCAATGCTGCAACACTATCACTAATTGATGGCGCTCAACTGCTAACCATTACCCGTGAAGCATCTGCAACCGGTCTTGCAGGACGGGGGGATGCGGGGAATGTCAATGTGAAAGTTACTGGTGCTGTTAATATTGCTGGGGAGAAAAACGGTTTAGTCAGTGCAATTTTCAGCCGGATGGAAACGGGGACAGTTGGCAATGGGGGTAACATTACTATCGATTCTGGTTCATTCTCATTACGAGATGGCGCTCAACTTTCTGCCTCAACCAGTGGACAAGGAAATGCGGGGAATGTGACAGTGCATTCTGGTTCATTCTCATTACGAGATGGCGCTCAACTTTCTGCCTCAACCAGTGGACAAGGAAATGCGGGGAATGTGACAGTGCGTGCAACAGATTCTGTTTTCCTTGCTGGTGGTGGAAACATCCTCAGCACGGTGGAACCAGGAGGTGTAGGTAAGGGTGGCAATATCGACATCAATGCTGCAACACTATCACTAATTGATGGCGCTCAACTAGTAACTATTACTCGTGAAGCATCTAATACCGGTCCTGCAGGACGGGGGGATGCGGGAAATGTCAATGTGAAAGTTACTGGTGCTGTTAATATTGCTGGGGAGAAAAACGGTTTTGCCAGTGGGATTCGCAGCTTAGTAAGAACGGGGACAGAAGGTAATGGGGGCAATATTACTATCAATTCTGGTTCTTTCTCGTTACGAGATCGCGCTCAACTTTCTACCTCAACCCGTGGACAAGGCAATGCCGGAAATGTGACAGTGTGGGCAAAAGATTCTGTTTCCCTTAGAAACGGTAATATCTTCAGCCCGGTGTCAGCAGGGGGTGTAGGTAAAGGTGGCAATATTGACATCAACGCTGCTTCCCTCTCGCTACAAGATGGCGCTCAACTGGTAACTATTACTCGTGAAGCATCTAATACCCAGCCAGCAGGACGGGGGGATGCGGGGAATGTCAATATTAATGTTACTGGGTCAGTTGATATTGCTGGGGAGAAAAATGGTTTAGTCAGTGGGATTGGCAGCGAGGTGCGTACGGGGACAATTGGCAATGGGGGAAATATTACTATCGATTCTGGTTCATTCTCATTACGAGATGGTGCTATACTTTCTGCCTCAACCCTTGGACAAGGGAATGCAGGCACAATCGAGGTTAATGCTGCTGATTTTTTCACCATTTCTGGTAGCAGTTCTAACCTTAACAGTAGTGGCTTGTTCGTTAACTCCCAAAGTACGACCGGTACTGCTAGAGATATTATCGTCACCTCACCTAGAGTTACCCTAGACAACGGTGGCAGACTCAGCGCACAATCTGCATCGGGTAATGGTGGTAACATAAACTTACAAACTGATTTACTGCTTCTCCGTCGTAGCGGTCAAATCTCTACCAACGCAGGCACGGCACCAGCCGGCGGGAATGGTGGCAACATTAATATTGATGCAGGCTTTATTGTTGCTGTACCACAAGAGAATAGCGATATTACTGCTAACGCTTTCTTAGGTAATGGAGGTACTGTCAGAATCAACGCTCAAGGTATTTTTGGCATCCAACCACGGCAACAACCCACCTCACAAAGTGATATTACAGCATCTTCAACAGGTGGGGGAATTAATGGGGTTGTCGATATAAATACACTCGATATTGACCCCAATCGTGGGTTTATTAATCTACCAACAAATGTAGTTGATACGTTTAGGTTAGTCGCTCAAAGCTGTTCGGCTTTTGGTAAAGGTGGTAGCGAGTTTACTGTTACCGGACGCGGTGGTTTACCTCCCGGTCCTGATGACTTCCTCAGTAGTGATGTGGTGTGGTCAGATACTCGGTTGACGGCGTTACCTGTTTCACCCAGTCCCCGTGTTACGCAATCAATTCCCAAAACTTCTGAAGGTGTGGCGATTATACCTGCTACTGGGTGGGTATTTGATGAGAAAACAGGGGACGTTACGCTGATTGCTGCTAATGGGAATTCTTCAGGTGTGGGTTCTAATCAGGTTAAGTGTATTGTGCCCTGAAGAAGGCAGCAATATATATTGTAGAGGCGTTAATGCAAGGTCTCTACACGGTTTCTAGCACTGTATCTGATTCGGCAGGAGAACCGCTATATGCTGAAGGCACAAGAAATAATTAGTTAGGGTTTGTGAGATGCAAGTTGTAGGCGATCACTTGTAATAACAATCATACATTTTCGCTAAAAACAATTGCTAATAATTAAATTTGATTGCCAAAATAATCAATACTTAACAATCAGCCAAGTTTTTATTCCGGCTATTTCTAACCATAGATATATGCATAAAAATTATTTAAAGTGCATTTATTGGTGGTGTACTATTTAAACATTTGAATTAACCCAATTTTCTCTAAGATACAAACACATTCACAATTTTTTGTTCTCTTCTCGCCTCTTGCTATCCTTGGCAGCTTGCAGGTTACTTTCACCAAAAACGCTCCAAGTTCCCCCGCAATTTGATACCCTAGCTTAAACAGATTTGGGAATGTTAAAAGCGTGGACATTCAAATTGGGCGGGGTAAGACAGCTCGCAGAGCTTACGGAATTGATGAAATTGCTTTAGTCCCCTCAGGAAGGACACTCGATCCGAGTTTGGCAGATACCAAATGGCGTATTGGCAATATAGAGCGGGAAATCCCGATAATTGCTAGTGCGATGGATAGCGTGGTAGATGTCCGCATGGCTGTACGTTTATCGCAGTTAGGAGCATTGGGCGTTCTCAATTTAGAGGGTATCCAAACTCGTTATGCTGACCCAGAACCGATTTTAAATAAAATTGCTTCTGTTGGCAAAGATGAATTTGTTTCTTTAATGCAACAACTATACGCCGAACCAATAAAACAGGAATTAATTGAACAACGTATTCAGGAAATTAAACAACAAGGTGGTATTGCGGCGGTAAGTGCTACTCCAGCCGCTGCGAGCAAATATGGTGCGGTGGTGGCGCAAGCAGGGGCAGATTTATTCTTTGTACAAGCAACTGTGGTTTCGACAGCACACTTGTCACCAGAGTCTATAGTTCCACTTGATTTGGCAGAATTTTGTCGCTCTATGCCCATCCCTGTGGTGTTAGGGAATTGCGTGACTTACGAAGTCACCTTAAATTTGATGAAAGCTGGGGCTGCTGCTGTCATGGTGGGAATAGGTCCTGGTGCGGCTTGTACCTCTCGTGGAGTATTGGGTGTGGGCGTGCCTCAAGCGAGTGCGATCGCTGACTGTGCAGCCGCTAGAGACGATTATCACCAAGAAACTGGTAATTATGTCCCCGTCATTGCCGATGGCGGTTTAATCACAGGTGGCGACATCTGTAAATGCATCGCCTGCGGTGCCGATGGCGTGATGATTGGCTCTCCCTTTGCCAGATGCGCCGAAGCCCCAGGACGACGTTATCATTGGGGGATGGCGACTCCTAGCCCTGTATTGCCCCGTGGTACGCGTATTAGCGTCGGCACTACCGGCACTCTAGAGCAAATTCTCACCGGACCTGCGGCTTTAGATGATGGCACTCATAATCTTTTAGGAGCCTTAAAGACGAGTATGGGAACTTTGGGAGCCAAAAATATTAAAGAAATGCAACAAGTTGAAGTTGTGATTGCTCCTTCCCTATTAACTGAAGGTAAAGTTTACCAAAAAGCTCAACAATTAGGCATGGGTAAATAAGGGGAATGGGTAATGGGGAATGGGTAATGGGGATTAGAAAATTCAACGCTCCCACTAACCACTAAGCACCAACCACCAACCACTAACCACTAAGCACCAACCACCAACCACCAACCATTAACCACCAACCACCAACCACGCTCCAACCCTGAAATAAATTTTTCCGTGACTCTTAAACAATCACTGGAAAAATTCGATATGTCGCCTACAATGGAGAAAGCGGAGACGCATGTTTCCGTTCACTCCTCACACCACACTCCGCCCGGACTACTGTTCGGGCGGTTCCTTATGTATATAAAGCTATTAGCTGGCAGCCAAAGCAGGCTGTTACGCTTGTATGTTTGCTTTTTTGTTTAGCCAAATGTTAATAAAATAAGCGAGCTTCTTTGCAAATGTACATCCGACAATCCGAAGCGGTGGTTTTTGCTATGGTAGAATTTTCACGAAGCTCAGAAATATAATAGGCAAAGGTTTTTAGGCATGTCAGCAGCCGCACAAGTTTCGGATTCTACGTTTAAGCAAGAAGTACTGGATAGCGAAGTTCCAGTTCTAGTTGACTTTTGGGCACCGTGGTGCGGTCCCTGCCGGATGGTCGCTCCGGTTGTAGATGAAATCGCTTCTCAGTACGAAGGTCAAATCAAGGTGGTTAAAGTTAACACCGATGAAAATCCGAATGTTGCCAGTCAATACGGCATCCGCAGCATTCCCACGTTAATGATTTTTAAGGGTGGGCAAAAAGTTGATATGGTCGTCGGTGCTGTACCGAAAACTACATTAGCTAACACTTTGGAAAAGTATCTTTGAAACTCAACCACTGGAAAACTCTTATTGAGTAGTCCATTTGGTGTGGTATTAGCTAAGTTTTTGTTAACGATTTACTGAGGCGCGAAAATTCGCGTCTCTATAAAGTCGTTTTCAATTGTAATAATTCTTAAGATTACTTTTGGTAAAGTAATTTGTTATTTATGTAACATTTTGGCGACAATCCTTTGGTTGTACTTTCAACTCAAGTGGAGATGTAAAGTCACGAGCTACTTGTATCGAAAATACAAGCTCATGTCAGATGCTTGGCTTTGATGAACACGGGTTGACGACTAGCGTCGTCGCCAGCGCCTTGGTTGATGGTAAACCAAAGGTGCTTTTTATTGTGAAATAGGAACTGGTTGAAAGGGGAAGAAAAATTTTCAGGACTTACGTTGTAGGCGATCGCTCAACTGCATATTTTTTCTTGCGTCAAGAGTTAGGACCCCCTACTTTTGTCAGAAGGCAACGCGTTTGTTTTGTTCGCATGAAAGTAGGCAAAGCGGTATTTGATAACAACACACCAAATCTGGGTAAAATATAGTGCTATTTTGGCGGCAGTTCTCATGACCTCCGAAACGTCATTCGACACATTAGACTCTCTAAAAGCGGATATCGCGCTCTTAATTGATCGCTTACCAACGTTAAAAAATCGGCAATTTATCAAACAGGCACTGACGACAATAGTACGTTTAGCTGAAGGCGAAATCGATCGTCTTGACTGGAAGATATTATCTGCCTCTTTAACAGACATGGAGCGGGGTTTTCAACTGTTTCATGCTTACCGACACGTTCGCAAAGTAACCATCTTCGGTTCTGCCCGGATTTCGCCAGAAAGCCCAGAATACCGCATGGCGGTTGAATTTGCCCGCTATGTCACTGGAATGGGATTCATGGTGATGACAGGCGGTGGTGGCGGAATTATGCAAGCAGGTCACGAAGGTGCGGGGCGAGAAAATTCCTTTGGCTTAAACATTCAATTGCCGTTTGAGCAAGAGGCAAACCCGTTTATTCAAGGCGATCCAAAGCTGATTAACTTTAAGTATTTCTTCACCCGCAAGCTGTTTCTTCTCAAAGAAAGTGATGCTGTAGCTTTGTTTGCTGGTGGTTTTGGCACTCAAGACGAAGCTTTTGAGTGCATGACCTTGAGCCAAACAGGTAAGTTTGGTCCAGTACCTTTAGTTTTAATCGATCACCCTGGTGGGGATTACTGGCGGTCTTGGAGCGAATATATTGATAAGCAACTGGTACAAAAAGGTTTAGTAAGTCCGGAAGACCCTTGTCTTTATACAGTCACAGACAACCTAGATGTAGCTTGTAATGCGATTACCCGTTTTTATCAGGTTTATCACTCCAGCCGCTATGTAGGCGATCGCTTAATCATCCGCCTCAAGACGGATTTATCAGACACTGAAGTTGAGCAACTAAATGCTAATTTTAGCGACATCCTGGTTAATGGGCAAATTGAAAAAAGTCACGCTTTACCCCAAGAAGGGCAAGATGAAGCAGTTGGGCTACCCCGCCTCATTTTATACTTCAATCAACGCGACTTAGGGCGCTTGTATCAAATGATTGCTGCAATTAATAGGATAGGCACTCCCTCCGCAGAGGATGCGGCTCATCCAGAAAGGAAGTAGGGATTGGGGCAGGGGGTAGGGGGCAGGGGGCAGGGGGCTTTCTTGACAAGGGGGACAAGGGGGACAAGGGGGAGCTTTCAAAGAGCAGAGGGATTTCTTACCCTTTTCCCTTTCCCCTTTTCCCTTTTCCCCTCTTAAAAAAGCCCATTACCCATTGCCCATTACCCATTGCCCAACCCTAGTGTACGTAGTTTATGACGACTACTTAATACCAAATCCGGTTTATTTTTGTATTTTCTAAAGTTCGCCCAAGCGGACTTTCTTTATATTGATACGGCAACGCTTGCGACGAATTTATTGACTCTAAGAAACCGACTTGATATTTTTTTGTGCTTAAAGTCATGAAAAAATGGTAGAAATTTTAAGAGTGTAAAAGTAGTAACTAAAACAATGTTATCCATTCTACCTATAGATATCAAAAATACCAGTTATTATGACTCAATGCTGATTAGCATAAAAAAGCCTTGTATATTAGCACAGTAAATAAATTAGCACGTCCTAACAGGGGAATAAAGAATGCTGGAGTTATTGGGTTCAGGTTTAGTTACGCTTTGGCTAGAAATGGCAGGGGTACAACTCAAGCCTTTAAATGCTTTAGATGCATTGGCTTGGCAAAGTAGCCCAGGCTTAGTTCTCGCTCCCGATCCAAATCCAGCTGGGGCTATCACAGTCCAAGAATATTTAAAAACACTAGTAACATCAAAGCTTATAGATCCGAAGTTAACACAAAGTCAAGGGATTTGGATGCAGTCGGGACCGATGCTGATGGCTAATCACCAAGGTACGACTCCTCTACCAGCGGCTTCGTTAACAAAAATTGCTACCTCTTTAGTTGCTTTAAAAACTTGGGGACCAGACCACCAATTTGAGACTTTGGTCAGCACAACAGGACCAATACAAAATGGAGTTTTACAAGGTGATTTAGTAATTGCTGGTAATAACGATCCGATGTTTGTTTGGGAGGAAGCGATCGCCCTTGGTAATACTCTCAACAAAATGGGAATCAAGCAAGTAAAGGGAAATTTGGTTATTACTGGGAATTTCATGATGAATTTCCAGCCTAATCCGATAGTAGCAGGTCAAACGCTCAAGCAAGCAATGAATTACACCACTTGGTCGCGCCCTGCTAATTACGTGTACTCAATTATGCCCAAGGGAACTCCGAAGCCTCAAGTCGTAATTGCGGGTACTGTGAAATTAGATCCGCAGCTAAACTCGCAACAAACCGTGTTGTTGCGTCACCGTTCTTTGCCTTTGAAGCAACTCATCAAGGAAATGAACGTTTTCAGCAATAACGAGATGGCACAGATGCTGGCGGACTCGGTAGGAGGAGCGCAGGTAGTACAATTAACAGCTGCCCAACTTGCTAGAGTACCGCAGTCAGAAATTCAGTTAATCAATGGTTCGGGACTCGGACCCGAAAATCGCATTTCCCCCAGAGCAGTCTGTGCTATGTTGATGGCGCTGCAACGAGAAGCACTCTTCCATCAATTGACTTTATCTGACTTGTTGCTGATTTCGGGGTTCGATCATCGTGGAACAATTCACGGGAGACACATGCCCACCTCTACTGTGTTTAAAACTGGCACTCTGCGAGATGTCAGTTCTTTAGCTGGAGTAATTCCCACACGCGATCGCGGTTTGGTTTGGTTTGCTATCCTTAACCGTGGTAACAATGTATCCGGTTTTCGCGCTGGACAAGACCAATTTTTACAACATCTTGTGCAGAAATTGCAAGTAGCACCAGCCCTTCCCAGCGCTATTACTCCCCACTCAGCTATAAACACACTACCCGAGCTCGGTTCAGTCAGTCGCAATGAAATTGTGTATGGGGGATAGTTGATATTTGTTAGTTGATAGTTGTTAGTTGATAGTTGTTAGTTGATAGTTGTTAGTTGTTAGTTGTTAGTTGTTGGTTGATATTTGTTAGTTGATAGTTGATATTTGTTAGTTGTTAGTTGATGGTTGTTGGTTGTTAATTATTTATTCTTTGCCACTAACCACTATCCACTATCCACTAACTACTAACTACTAATCACTATCCACTATCCACTATCCACGCTCCCACCATCCACTATCCACTATCCATTAACCATTTTCTAATTCTTAACTCCTGGTTCTTGGGGAATAATTTCTGTAACTACCCTACCACCAGAAGTATTACCACCACTGACGGCAATGTTTTCTGTTTGCAAGTTACCAACGGCTTTGTCACCGTTAAAAGTTAATGGTGGGTCAACTTGTCGATAAACTACATTGCCTTGAGCTTCAATTAATTTATTCTCAAGAAACCAAGTTAGTGTATTAGATTTAATCGCCTGACGACGCTGCCCTATGGCGTTAACATTGCCTGTTAAATAAACTGTTTTTTGCCCTATTCTCATTTCCGCTTTATTAGCAGTCACGAGAACATTTTCGGCGCGATGGAAGACGCGCACGGGTGCATTTGTGTTGACCGTTTCTGCGTTTAAATTCCAAGTCATGGAGTTACTAGCAATTTGCATTGGCGGCTCTAGTAATTCTACTTGGGCATTTTTGTTGAGGGTAGCAATTTTAGTTTTTAAGTTAAATTCGGCTGAATCTCCTCGACCGCGATCGCTTACTAAATTATCTTTGTAGCGGTCGAATTGCACAGGGCGATCGGCGATTAGTTTGTCTTGTTTAATTTGCCAAATCAAATGCTCGGTTCGCATTTGCACTTGCGGTTCAAGAGAATTTGCTATTACCCCTCCAGAAAAGTCTATGCGTTGTTCGCGGGTTTTGACTCGCGCTTCTTGCGCTACCGCTTGCAATTGTTGATGCGTTCCGTTCAACTGGTTGCGGACAATCATTAAATCTTCTTTCGGACGCCATTCTAATTCATTTCCTTGCAACACAATGCCGTTGCGAGGATCTGTGGCGATGATTTTTCCTTTCAAAAGCAGTTGTTTACCATTCTGATCGATGTCTGCTACATCTGCTTTTACTTGATAAACAACTTTACCATCTTGGTACAGTTCACCATAGGGATTTTGTGCTTGACCAATTTGCTTTTCTTTAGTGTATTTTGCTTGGTTGGCTCTAACTCGCCAAACCGGTCGTCCTACCTCATCTGCTTGTTCCAAATCCACATTAAAGAAGGTCAAATTGCTATCCGAGTTTTTGGATGAACCCGAATCCGCTGATTTTGAATCTGTAGGCTTTTGACCCCCACAAGCAGCTAACCCCATTACCAACAATAAGGTAATGGGTAAGAGGAAGCGGGGGAGGGGGAGCCAGTGCGTTGCGGGGGTTCCCCCCGTTGTAGCACCTGGCGTGGAAGGGGGGGAGTGGGGGAGGGGGGGATGGGGAGATGGGGAGAGGGGGGGATGGTGAGTCCAGCGCCGTGCGGGGGTGGAGGAGTTTGAGGCGACTGGCTTTCCCGAAGGGGGGAAAAGAATTATTCTTATTGTCTCCTTGTCTCCCTGTCTCCTTGTCTCCCTGTCTCCTTGTCCCCTTGTCTCCCTGTCTCCTTGTCCCCTTATCTCCCTGTCTCCAAGTCTCTCCAACTCCTTATCTCCCTGTCGATACTCTGGTTGCTTCACTCTTGAATTTCTAGATGTCCGTCAATCTCTCCGGACTCTTCTAAAAAACCGATACCGGATAAGGGACGATATGGATAGCTTTGTCGAGGAGTTTTTTGAATGTCTTCTTTGATGGCTTCTAAGTCGATGTAGCGATCGCTTACGTTAATTAAACTATCGCTGGTCATTGAACGCAAACTCACCACCTCTACGCGCACCCCACGATAGCTAACTGAATTCACCGCGTAAGCCAAATCTCCATCCCCACTCACTAACACCGCTGTATCATATGAATCTACCAATGCCATCATATCTACCGCAATTTCCACATCGAGGTTGGCTTTTTTTGAGCCATCTGGTAACTGCACCAAATCTTTAGCAATTACTCGATACCCGTTGCGACGCATCCACAACAAAAATCCCTGTTGTTTCTCGTTTGTTCGGTCTACACCTGTATAGAAAAATGCCCGCAACAATCTAGAGCCACCCGTCAATCTGCACAAAAGCTTTGTGTAATCTATTTCTATTCCTAGTTGCAGCGCTGCGTAAAATAGATTTGAACCATCAATAAATATAGCCACACGACCGCGATTTTCCAAAACTTGTTCTGGCGTAAATATTGAGTCGTTTTCCAAGTTATTCAACATTGCTGTCATACCTCAATTTTATCCTTGTAATAATTGATACGAATTTATCTTTTTTCTTGAGAAGTCAGAGCTGCTTATAATAAGCTTTCAAGCTTATCAATTAAGCCCCGCTAATTTTGTTGACAAAAGAAATTAAAAAAGCTAATCGTTTTCTGGCGGTTCGATGCGTTTAAAAATTGGTTTTGGTGTACCTAACTTTTGTTCGCTGCTGAGTACTCCCCATGTTGAATGGATCGCAAAAGGTGCAGCAGTTGAACTTTCTATTTGCTGATTAAAGTTGATTTGGAAGCCCAATTGCTCATAAATATCGCTACTGATATCCGGAATAATTGGGGACAATAAATAAGCTGCTAGCCTCACCGATTCTAAAACTGCATACAGCGTTTGCTCCACTGCCTGCTGTTGTCCTTGTTTATACAATGTCCAAGGTGCTTGCTCATCGATAAACTTATTACTGGCTCGCACCAGAGTTAAGATAGATTCGCAGGCTTGATTAAAAGCTAGCGTACAGTAAGCATTTTTTACCTTTTCTCCTAAATTTAAACCGATCGCTTTCAAGGGATTTTCATCAGTAATCTCTTCATTTGTAATTTGCGGCACATTTCCCCCGCAGTATTTTTTCACCATGCCCAAATTGCGATTTAGCAAATTACCCAAATCGTTTGCCAAATCTGCATTCAAAACATTAATGAATCTAACTTCATTAAAATCGCCATCTTTGCCAAATTCGATTTCCTTAAGGAAGTAATAACGAACTGAATCAGCACCATAAGTTTTAACTAACGCCACAGGATCTAAAGTATTACCAAGGGTTTTCCCCATTTTCTGATTATCTTTGGTTAAGAAACCGTGTCCAAATACTCTTTCTGGAAGTGGCAAATTGGCAGACATTAACATTGCGGGCCAGTAAACTGCATGAAAGCGGAGGATATCCTTACCGATTAAATGCAAGTTGATTGGCATCCATTTTTTTAAGGCATTTTCTAAAGTCGATTCTGCGTCTTTTGCGTTTAAGGCAGTTATGTAACCCAGCAGCGCATCAAACCAAACATAAAGGGTTTGTTTGGGGTCAACTGGTACTGCAAAACCCCAGTCCAGATTTACCCGTGATATAGAAAAGTCCTGCAAACCCTGATTTACAAAGTTGAGGACTTCATTTCGACGGCTTTCTGGTTGAATAAAATCTGGTCTGGACTGGTATAATTCTTGAAGTTGGTTTTGATATTTGGATAAGCGAAAGAAGTAGTTTTGCTCGTCTCGCCATTCGACTTCTTTGTTGGTGTGGATGGGACAGCGGTGTTTTTCTAACAAATCCCGTTCTTCTTTGAATTCTTCACAGGAAACGCAATACCAGCCTTTTTGTTGTCCCTGGTAGATGTCACCTCGATCCCAAACTCGCTGGAAGAATTCTTTGACGATCGCTTCATGACGCGGATCGGTAGTCCGAATAAAGCGATCGTATTGAATGTTTAGCAATTCCCACAATAAAACAAAACTCGGCACAATTCCATCGCAGTATTCTTGTGGGTTAAGTCCTTTACTTTCTGCTGCCCGCTGAATTTTCAGCCCATGTTCATCTGTACCCGTAATCAGCAGTACCGGGTTTCCTAATAGTCTTTGGAACCGCGCTACCACATCAGCTGCGATCGTTGGATAAGCGCTGCCCATGTGGGGTAAATCGTTTACATAATATAGCGGTGTTGTTAGCGCAAATGTCTTTTCTGTATCCACTCTTTTATCTTGCAGAATCAAAAACAACTTGTTAAAACAGTTTTCTAACGCACTTATGTGTTTAAAACCACGTCATTATATAATATTGTTCCCCAATTTTCAAACAACAATTTAATATTAGCAAATTTCTTTGCTATGCGATTGTTCGCTCCATAACCATGAATGCAGCACTTTTTTTGCTTGAACAATCCTGACTGAAGAAGTCTGAAGCATAAAGCATCAAGGCTGAAAAATAATTCCCTTAATTTGGCACAAGTTCTGTCCCTTGTGGGCAAATTCATCTGCTAGATTTTTTTCTGAGTTCAAGCCCTATCGAGGAAAGTGGGTGTTTGATTTGATTCTTTATAATAAGCCCTTTGGTGTTGATGCGTACTTTTTGAACTATTTCTTGTGGCTGAAAATAGCACCCATAAGTTCTAAGAAAAGTTTAACTTATTCTGTAAATTAGACATTTATATCTGAAGACGGTCGTTGGTATAGTAAAGAAATGTAAAACTTATCTCAGAAAAAATGCTGTATTTACTCAAAAATATATTGACTAAACTATGAGTGTAAATAGCCCTCTGGATATTTCTCGCTCGTTTCTAGCGACAATCTCAACAAAAATGTTTCGCTATTACGAGGATCGCATTCCCCAAGATGCAAGTGTCTTGGTGGTGAGCAATCATCGCAGCTTCATGGATGCACCAGTTTTAATGGAGGCGTTATCAAGTCCAATTCGCTTTGCCTGCCATCATTATATGGGGCAAGTACCAATTATGCGAGAGATTGTCACTCAACAATTGGGCTGCTTTCCCTTAGAAAGTCCAGAAAACCGCCAGCATAGCTTTTTTGTGCAATCTCAGAGGCTTTTGCAGTCAAAGCAGATGGTAGGGGTTTTTCCTGAAGGAACTAAACCAATGGTGAAATTTACTCCTGCGAATCAAGTGGGGGAATTTCAGAGAGGATTTGCTCATTTGGCATTGCGATCGCAAGTTGAGGATTTAGCAATTTTGCCGATCGCGATCGCTTCTTTAGAAGAAATCAGCACTTCTGCATTACCCTTAAGAGTGTTGAGTTTGTTTGATCCTTCAGAACCTTTATTCAATCAACCGGGTTTGCATCCCTTGGTTATTTATCGTCGCCTTGCCGTGTTGATTGGTCGTCCCTATTGGATTATGCCGCAACACAAGGAAAAATACCAGGGCAAACAAGGCAAAAAAGTTGTAGCCGAATTGACAGAACACTGTCATGGTGAAATTGCTAAATTGTTGCTTGAAGGTTGTTATTAGGGACTGGGGAGGTGGGGAGTGGGGAGTGGGGAGTGTACTTTTCTTATTACCGATTACCCATTACCAATTACCCCTTCGGGGTTCGCCAGTCGCTCATGGGGGTAACGAACATGACCGCGCTGGCTCACCAATTCCCCATTACCAATTACCAATTACCAATTGACTAATGACTACTCAAAAAGTTGATCTAAAACCGTGTTTTTTAACACCTAAAAGACTAAAACCAGAGTATCCGTTGTTGGTATACTTACCAGGTATGGATGGAACTGGTCAATTATTGCGATCGCAAACCGCCGGTTTAGAAGCCGGCTTTGATGTCCGCTGTTTGGCAATACCACGAGAAGATTTAACTAGTTGGGACGATCTGACTAAAAACGTATTGGATTTAATCGACCAAGAATTAAAAAAAAGTTCTCCTAGACCAGTTTACTTGTGTGGTGAGTCTTTTGGGGGTTGTTTGGCGATGAAAGTAGCGATCGCCTCACCCAAGTTGTTTAAGCGAATAATTCTCATTAACTCGGCTTCTGCTTTTAATCTTCGTCCTTTGTTGAATTGGACGTCGCAACTAACAAGTATCGTACCGGGATACCTTTATGATATTGGTGCGTTGGGGCTATTGCCATTTTTAGCATCTTTAGGGAGAGTTGCGAGAGGCGATCGCCAAGAACTTCTCAAGTCAATGCGTTATGTACCACCAGAAACCGTTCTTTGGCGAATATCGTTATTGCGAGATTTTAACGTTGATGACAAACAGTTACGCACCCTGACTCAACCAATTTTGGTAATTGCTGGTGGTGACGATCGCCTTTTACCTTCTGTAAGTGAAGCCGAACGTTTAGTTAATATTTTACCTAATGCCAAAATGGTAGTGTTACCTCATAGCGGACACGCTTGTTTGTTAGAAAAAGAAATTTATCTTTATGAAATTATGAAGGAAAACAACTTTTTAGAAAAGAGTGATGAAGCCGTTTCTAAATTAGAAATGAAGTGATTTTGCTAGATAGAACGATTTAATTAAAGTAGAAAAAAGCAAGATTTACATAAAATGAGATCCGAGGTTTTTTCAAATATTCGTCATCACAAGCATTAATGAAAATTAAACCTAACTGAAGAAAGCGATGAACATAAAGCTTGTTGAATCCTTATTAGAAGTAATTCTTGCTTTACCAACAGAAGAACGTTTATTGCTAGAAAAAAAGTTATTTGGAAATATTCCCTATCCTTCTAGTAATGAACTTATGTATCTTGCTGAAAAAGGAAAAGCATTTGACTTTTTGCATGATGAACCGGATTTATATTCTCTCGAAGACGGAGAACCTGTTTAGTGGCACTGAATAAAGGGGATATTGTTCTAGTTCAGTTTCCATTTACTGACTTAAGTCAGACTAAGTTACGTCCTGCTGTAGTTCTTCTGGAAAACACAAGTTTGAATGAAGTTACACTCTGTTTCATTTCATCACAAAATATTGAGAATATCAGTTCGGAAGAATTTATCTTAAGTACTTCAGATGCGGAGTTTATAGAAACTGGTTTACGAGTAGCTTCTAAAGTTAGAGTGACTCGAATTGTTACCCTGCAACGTCAATTGATAATTCGACGCTTAGGCAAGTTAGGAGTAAAGCAAATACAGATTCTAAATGCAATTATGCTTCAAGCATTCCAATTAATATAATAATTAAATTGATACTGACACCAAAATTAAACGGTTATGTATACTTTGAGTAACAGTGATATTGAAATTTACTGTAACAACTTACCCTTACAGAGAGATGTCAAGCTCGTTGCCCTTTGGTTACAAGTTAAGTAGAAAGACTTGTAAGACGTTGCTTGCTTTATGAAAGACAAATCCCAAACAGAAATCGAGGTGAAAAATTGCGTTAATTCACCGCAATCAAATTCAGAAATAGAAATTAAGCCGCAAACTTCAGTAGAAGAAGATACACCGTCTGTATTAGAGTCGTTTGCTAAGTCTGTAGGCGGTGCAGTTGGAACCGCAGTTGGTGTAGGATCGGCATCTGTAGAAATAGCAGTAGGCTTGGGAGAAGTAGCCGCAAAACAAACACACAAGCTAATTGAACAAGCAACTCACACCGCTGGAGAGGTAGTCACTCATATTGGTGATAACTGGCTAATCAGAAAACTAGCCGGAGTGTTAAATCTCAATTGGCTGATTGGTGTTAGTGATAAAGTTGATTTAGCAAAAGCCGAAGCCGAAGTAAAAACACTACAGCAACAGCATCCCCAAGAATCACCCAGCCAAATTGCCCATCGGATCATGCTGGATAAAGCAACTAAAGCAGGGGGAATTGGGTTAGCAACTAGCATTTTACCAGGATTCGCAGCGGCGTTGTTGGCAGTTGATTTGGCAGCCACAACGCAATTGCAATCAGAAATGGTTTATCAGATTGCATCTATCTATGGGCTAAATTTAAAAGACCCTGCCCGCAAAGGTGAAGTATTGGCAATTTTTGGTTTAGCTTTGGGTGGTGGACGTCTGTTGAAAGCAGCGGGATTAGGTTTGCTGCGAAATGTGCCTTTTGCGGGTGCGGTGATTGGTGCTAGTTCTAATGCGACGATGATATATTCATTGGGATATGCAGCTTGTCGATTTTATGAAGCAAAGCTGGATGAATCGACTTCGTTGACTTCGGAAGAAACACTTGCAGAGTTAAAGAAGCAAAGCGAAAATTATTTAGAAAAAGCGATCGCCCAAGAAGCGATTATGGATCAAATTCTCGTTCACATGATCCTCGCCAGCCATCTGGATCGAACTTGGGATGATATTTTACCACAGTTGCAAACATTAAACTTAAGTCCAACATCAATAGATGCGATCGCCCAAAACATCAAATCACCCCAACCTTTAGATACACTACTCAATCAACTCAACCGCGACTTTGCAGTACCTTTGCTAGCTCAATGTTATAGAATAGCCCAACTCAACAACAAAACTACATTAGAAGAAGCAAGAGTGATTAAAGCGATCGGCTCTAAATTTAATATTGAGGTTAAAAGTTAGGAGTTAGGAGTTAGTGGTTGGTGGTTAGTTGTTAGTGGTTGGTGGTTGGTGGTTGGTTGTTAGTGGTTGGTGGTTGGTGGTTAGTGGTTGGTTGTTAGTGGTTGGTTGTTAGTTGTTGTCCCCTTGTCTCCTTATCCCCTTGTCTCCTTATCCCCTTGTCTCCTTATCTCCTTGTCCCCCACTCCCCCACTCCCAAAGGAGGAAGCACGAAAAGCGGATTTTACAAGCTAGTCGGTAAGCTTAGAGCTTCAGTCACCAAGAGTGCTGAGATAGAAGCGAATCGTGCGGTTTTAACTGCATTCATGATTAATTTTTGGTACGAACATTCGAGGTTATAATAGCGTTATGCCACAGGTAGAATAACCGCTAGTACACATGGGTAAGCACTCCCAAATGATTGACTAGGAAACAATAATGGATAGTGGGTGGCGAACACCACGAATAAACATAGCTAGGGTAGCCAACGCGCACCCATACCAGAGAACAAAACTATTTATTTGTTAGACAAAGTACCGTAGGGCATACGGGAACTGGAGAAACGATTCTCTAACGCTTAGGGAGATAAGCCCTCTGGGGTTGTTTAAATTAGACTCGGCGCTTTGTTCTGTTGAGCGGGTATCAGGTTTAAGTATTGCCGCAAGGATAGACAATTTCAAGGCATGTCGTTGAACTAAGAATCGAGCGCGTCTTTAGACGGTGAGAGTGTCAAGCAATACTGGTACAAGAAGTTTTACAGAAAATATCACAAATGGAAATTCTAGCAAGTAATACGCCTTTCAAAGAGTGGAAGGGAGATGGTTTGGCGATTGGATTATTTGAAGATGCGGTAGAGTTAACTGGGGAACTAGCGGCTTTAGATGAACAAGTCGGCGGTGTCTTAAAAGAACTGATTGCAGAAGAAGAATTTAAGGGAAAAGCAGGTAGCAGCATTTTCACGCGCTTAAGTGGTGATAAATCAGTGCGTAAGCTGATGGTGGTAGGTTTGGGAAAACCTGATGCTTTGAAATTAGATAGCTTGCGCCGCGCTGCTGCATCTGTGGCACGATTAGCTAAAAAGCAAAAATGCAAAACTCTTGCAATTGACTTGCCAGTGTGGAATAATAATCCAGAGGCAACAGCGCAAGCGATCGCCGAAGGTATCCAACTAGCACTTTATCAAGATACTCGCTTCAAGTCGGAAAACGAAGATAAAGGACCGCAAGTAGAAACAGTACATTTACTGAGGTTAAGCGGACAAGAAGCCGCAATTGCCCGCGCTAATCAAATCGCTTCTGGAGTAATTTTGGCGCGAGAGTTGGTAGCAGCGCCAGCGAATGCTGTCACACCAATTACAATGGCAGAAACCGCTCAAGCGATCGCTTCAGATCACGATTTGCAGTTAGAAATCTTGGAAAAAGAAGACTGTGAAAAGTTGGGGATGGGTGCTTTTTTAGGAGTCGCACAAGCTTCTGAATTGCCCCCGAAATTTATTCACCTCACCTACAAACCCCAAGGCACACCCAGACGCAAACTGGCAATTATCGGTAAAGGTTTAACCTTTGACTCTGGCGGACTCAACATCAAAGGTGCTGGTAGCGGTATCGAAACGATGAAAATTGACATGGGCGGTGCAGCGGCTACATTAGGTGCGGCAAAAGCGATCGGTCAGTTAAAGCCGGATGTGGAAGTGCATTTTATCTCAGCGGTGACTGAAAACATGATTAGCGGTCGCGCCATGCACCCAGGCGACGTGTTGAAAGCTTCTAACGGCAAAACAATCGAAGTTAACAACACCGATGCTGAAGGACGTTTAACTTTAGCAGATGCTTTGGTGTTTGCAGAGAAATTAGGAGTAGAAGCGATCGTTGATTTAGCTACCCTTACAGGTGCTTGCCTGATTGCCTTAGGAGACGATATCGGCGGGTTGTTTAGTCCCGACGATACCGTAGCTAAACAGCTAGAGACAGCATCTGAGACTGCTGGAGAAAAGCTGTGGCGTCTGCCAATGGAAGAAAAATACTTTGAAGGGCTAAAGTCTGGCATTGCCGACATGAAAAACACAGGTCCCCGTGCAGGTGGTTCAATTACCGCCGCTTTATTTCTCAAACAGTTCGTCAAAGAAACTCCTTGGGCGCACTTAGATATAGCCGGACCCGTTTGGACAGACAAAGAAAACGGTTATAACGGTTCTGGGGCAACCGGTTTTGGCGTTCGCACCCTCGTTAACTGGGTGATGAGTTAAAGATTGGGAATTGGGAATGGGTAATTGGGAATGGGTAATGGGTAATGGGGCATTGGGCATGGGGCATGGGGCATTGGTGTTTAAGTGTAGAACGAGACATTCCCACTTAAAAGCTTAAAGTTTCGTGTTCAGAAGCTGAAGTTTCATGTTCAGAAGCTGATGTTTCATGTTCAGAAGCTGATGTTTCATGTTCCGAACTCGAAGTTTCATGTTCCGAACTCGAAGTTTCATGTTCCGAACTCGAAGTTTCATGTTCAGAAGCTGAAGTTTCATGTTCCGAACTCGAAGTTTCATGTTCTGAAGCTGAAGTTTCATGTTCTGAACTCGAAGTTTCATGTTCTGAAGCTGAAGTTTCATGTTCTGAACTCGAAGTTTCATGTTCAGAAGCTGAAGTTTCATGTTCAGAAGCTGAAGTTTCGTGTTCAGAAGCTGAAGTTTCGTGTTTTGCTTCTCGTTTCCTTGCTCTGCCAGTAAATGTAGTTCTTGGAGAACTGCTGCCTCCATTACTAACAGTCAAGGCAGCAGCCCACTAAATGCATTCCTTGCCAGAGGCTAGGAACGAGAGAACGAATTCTTACCCACTCCCCACTCCCCATTCCCCACTCCCCACTCCCCACTCCCCATTCCCCACTCCCCACTCCCCACTCCCCACTCCCCACTCCCCACTCCCCACTCCCC
>NZ_JTCM02000112.1 GCF_000817785.2 Hassallia byssoidea VB512170
GGGGACTCACAAACAATAGACACTCATTGACAGCCTTGTTCTTAGTTGTTCGTGCAGCATCATAGACAGTCTGTGTAGAAGGCTGTCCAATGAGTGTCCACGTTCATTCCAAGGGTGCGAAGCCTGCCCTATTTCTTACGGTTTGGCGACCACGCCTTCATCCTTTGATGGTCGCTCTTGTGCCCTTGGATCTATTAAACTTGGCCCAGAAGTAATGTCGGCGTTTTAGCGTAGGGGGTTTCTTCGACAGTTTCTACTGGCTCTTTAGTTTGAAACGGTTTTACAGAATGCACCTGAGCTTGTTCTTCCTTCTTGCGTTCCTTATGGGTCTTTTTCTTTTGCTTAATAAAAGTATCTCTGTCTTGCACTTCTGCAAGGATAGATTTATTACTTAATTGCTTGCCTGCACTACGAATTTTTCGACTTGCAGCTTTTGCTTCCTCCAAGGAGATTTGCTCGGTTTCTAAGTCAATCGCATTTTGTTGAGACAGTAGCACTTCTTTTCCTGAATCTTGACGGTATACAAAAACAGTTGATATATCTCTGGGGTCATATCGCAGCAACACACTTTCTCCTGCATAAGCTGGCAGGTAATCTCCCCGATACATAATATTTTCAAAGCTTACATATCCGCCTTTATAGATGCTGCGACGTGTCTTTTTCATCAGGCAGATATCTAATTCTCGGTCATTAATCAAACTTGGTAGCGCAGGTAATCCCGCTTCCCAGCGTTGAAACCGTGTTTGATCTCCACTGCGAGCATCTATTCGCTGATTGTAGTTATCAATGATGTAACGCACTATCAGCAGATTTAATTCCCGCAGAGTAATACACGCTTCTTCCTCCGCTTGTTCTGGGCGTTCTTGAATATTTGAACCTAGATAACCGTAAAATCCTGACAAAAAATCTGTGTTGATAGTCCCGTGGAAAAAAAGAGAGAAAAACGAGCAACCTTTTTGATGGTTTACGCTACACGTCGCGGATCTTGAAACAAAACCGTTCGCGCAGCGTCTCCCCGAATCGAGAGCGGGTCGAAATTGCCGCAAAAAAATGGGGCAGCCTTCTTCTAAGTTATTGGTTGGGTATCGCGGATCTTTAATACAAGGCTGCCCCATTTTTTCAGGTCTGGCTCCGGGAAGAGAGATTTTGGTATATGAAGGATACTTTTTTCCCGCTCGGTAATGTTTACGGTTGCTCGGCAGATCGCGCACTTTATGCGTCCCCACCGTAATTTGTCCACTAGTATTCCAAACAAGGTGTTTCCCATTCGGACTGATAGCGATGAAGTCAGCAAAGACAGCATGTCCGAATATCTTGAAGGTGCAAATACGTTGCCCTGTATTTAAATCAAATACCTTTATCGATTGGTCTTTACAAGTATAGTCAGTTTCTCCACAAGCAAATATTGTTCCATCAGGACTGAGAGCCATTGAAGTTATAAATCCTGTTTTTAAAATGTGGACACACGGAAATTTTTTGTAATGTTCTATGCGGAGATTTATCGTTTTGCTTTTGGTTATCTCGATTGTTCAAGCTTATTACTCTATATCTTCAAAAGAAAAATCTTAGTGAAATTGAGATATAAAGCAGTGAACTATTTATCCTCGCCCTTTTTGTAATGGTAATTTAAGGATGTAGCGTTTTAGGAGCCTAACATGAGCCGTTTCAAAGTTGCAGTAGTTGTCGGTGTCGGTCCAGGATTGGGAAGTGCGATCGCTCACAAATTGAAGAGTGAAAATTTTGCTGTCGGATTGATTGCTAGAAACGCTGACCAACTTACCCAAATTCAAAGCGAAATTCAAGCTGCTAATGGGACAGCGTTAATTTTTCCGGCTGATGTGACAGACGCTGCATCTATCAAAGATGCCTTTGCACAGGTAAAATCGCAACTTGATGCGCCCGAAGTTCTAGTTTATAATGCTGGAGCCTTTCAAATGGCTGGTATTCTAGAACTTACACCAGAGCAATTTGAGAATAGCTGGAAAGTGAATTGTTTTGGCGCTTTTGTTGCCGCACAGCAAGTTTTACCCGCAATGGTTGAACAAGGTAGAGGCACCATTTTGTTAACGGGTGCGACTGCTGCACTTAAAGGTTCTGCGAGTTTTTCGGCTTTAGCGGTGGGTAAATTCGGCTTGAGAGCGCTGGCACAGTCTTTGGCACGCGAATTTGGTCTCCAAGGAATTCATGTGGCTCATATCGTCATTGATGGGATGATTAACACCGAAAGAGTGCGGGGAATGGCATCAGAAAGGAAAGCACATACACTACTTTCACCAGAAGCGATGTCTGACGACAAGCCGCTCCGCGTCTACGCGCAAAATTACTGGCAACTCTACAACCAAGATGCAACCGCTTGGACTTTAGAACTTGATTTGCGACCTGCTGTAGAGAAATTTTAGTTTTTTAATACACTCACAAGCGATTAGTCAACTACTGCACGGCATATAGTTTCTTAATCATCACGCAGGATAGACATGCAAACATTGTCTGCCAATTGGCGGACTTTTTTCATTGCAAGTCGCTTATACCCTTTAATGAGGAAAGTCAGCGTTAAATGTTGAATAAACCACCGCTTACCGGATATTCGGTCTTTAAGATGGTATCTTTATACGTCAACGCTTTCCTTACTAAAAAATCTCAGGAGAAAACTAATGGCACAAGCAAAAAATGGTGATACTGTAATGGTTCACTACACAGGCAAATTGACAGATGGCACAGTATTTGATTCTTCTACTGAGCGTGACCCTTTGCAGTTCACCATAGGTGCAGGAGAAATCATTCCTGGATTTGAACAGGCAGTTTTGGGGATGAATACAGGCGAATCAAAAACTACAAAAATCCCCGTAGAGGAAGCTTACGGTTCACATCGTCCAGAAATGGTAGTAGAAGTTGAACGCGACCAAATGCCCCCGGAAATGGAACCAGAAGTAGGTCAGCAGTTACAAATTCAGCAACCCTCTGGACAAATTATTCCGGTGACAATCACTAATATCTCTGACTCTACAATTACTTTAGATGCAAATCATCCATTAGCTGGAGAAGATTTAATCTTCGATATCGAACTTGTAGATATCACTGTTTAAATGTTAGTAGTTAGTAGTTAGTAGTTACTAGGAGCGTAGTTAGTTGGAGCGTTGTTGATTGACGGTCAACAGTCAATAGTTATCTACGCTCACACTAACTACGCTCCTACAAATTATTAACACTTCATTTATCTTCCTGATGGGGATTTTCTGACGGATGTGTTTCAATTGTTTGGTTAGCATCTAGAGAACGCTGGTCAGAAACAAGGACTAATTCTGTCTCTCTGTTAGATTTATTTCCCCATTGATCTAAAACATCTTTAATTAAGACTTCTTGCACCCAAATTTTAGCGACAACGGTTAAGGGTAACGCTAAGAATAATCCTAAAAAGCCAAAGAATGTGACAAAGAAAAGTTGAGAAATTAAGGTGACTGCGGGAAGCAATGACACCTGACGTGCCATGACGATAGGGGTGATGAAATTGCTTTCTGTTTGCTGAATAAAAAAGTAAAGAACCAACACAGCGAGGGATTTCCAAGGTGCATCTAAAAGCGCGATCGCCATTGCCGGAATTACACTCATCGTTGGACCCAGATTTGGAATCAAGTTCAAAAATCCCGCCAACACTCCTAAAGCAAGCGCTGCTTTCACACCTAAAATTGATAAGCCAGTTACACTTAACAATCCCACTACACTCATTGCAATCAAAGCGCCTACTACCCATCCCTCTAATGAGGCTTCACATTTATCTAAAATTCCATCTACCCGTCGCCGATAAAATGAGGGAAACAACCGTATAAATACTTTGCGGTAAGCTGCGGGATCGGCTAAAAACATTCCTGTTAAAACTAACACCAGCAAAATTTTCAAAACTACTTCTAAAGTGCCAGAAACAAACGTAAAAGAACTTCCCAAAGCACGATTTATTAAAGGTTGCGCTTGTTGAATTAAACTATTTACATCAGGTATATATGGTGTCAGTTGAGTTGGAATGCGAGTTTCTGCTTGATCGAGCCAAGTATTGAAGCGTTGAAACCCTTGGGGAACCCGATATGTTAGTTCTTGGAACTGCTGTGTAAAAGGCGGTACAATCAGCCAGAAAAAACCCACGACGACCGCAAGAAAAATCCCCACCGACAGAATTACGGCAAGTCCCCGTGCCATCCCCATGCGCTGCAAGCGTTTCGCCAGCCGATTTAAGGTGGTGGCTAATACAATCGCGGCAAACATCAGTAAAAGTACTTCCTTTATCTGCCACAAAATGTATAAAGAGATAACGAGGGCGATTAAGCCGATCCATTGACCTAAATTCACAGGCTGTCTCCGAACTGTTGGCAAGATGCGTTTTCGATTCAATGCAGCTAGGTTAGCTGATTTTCGCGACTTCCGTCTATATCTGGAGAGTGGAGAGTTATCTAAAGGATGAAGGATAAAGGATAAAGGCTGAAAAAAGAAAAACACTTCATACTTCAGCCTTCATACTTCATACTTTTTTCCCCCTCCCCCTATCCCTTACTGGGGAGTCGCGACAATAATGCGATCGCCATAATCAAACTTGGTGACAAAACCATAATTAATACGTTGGTTGTCGTCCCCCCAATCCCCAAACTAGGACCCATATATCTAATCAGCAGCGACAGCAAAGCCGACACTACAAACACTTTCACGATAAATCCAGTTTGATTTTCCATAATCTTGTACGGCTATACACCTTTTTCTGTAGGGTTGACACTAAATAAGGCTGCATGTCCCAGTCTCTACAATAAACCTATAGTTACAAACCTTTACATTTAAAAAGATGGGGGATGAGGGAGACAAGGAGACAAGGAGACAAGGAGACAAGGGAGACAAGGGGGAGTAATAACTCCTGACTTTTGACTTTTGACTTCTAACTCCGCTCCTCCCCACTCCCCACTCCCCACTCCCCACTCCCCATTCCCAATTCAGAGGGTACATCAAAAAATGCCTGTAGAAAAAAATAACAAAAGCCCCATCAAACCGCCGAGAATAAGGCAGTTTGGCGGCAGTTTCCTTCTGCTGCTGACTATTCTGTTATTGCTTAACTTTATTGTTCCTAGCTTCGGTGCGCGATCGCCACAAGTTGCTTATAGTGATTTTATTACGGCTGTGGAAGCTGGTAAAGTAGATAAGGCAATTGTTGGAAGCTCGCGCATTGAATATTCAATTCCGACGCAAACCCCAGATGGTAAGCCAGCTTCCCAAGTCTTCCAAACTACACCAGTAGCTTACGATCTGGATTTACCGAAGATTCTCCGCGAACATAATGTACAATTTGCTGCACCACAACCAGATCAAAATGGCTGGATTGGCACTTTAATTAGTTGGGTGGTTCCACCGTTAATTTTTATTGCAATTTGGGGCTTTTTCCTCAATCGTCAGGGAGGTGGTGCGGCTGCACTGACTGTAGGTAAAAGCAAAGCGCGAATTTCTTCTGATGGCAGCACTGGTGTCAAATTTACAGATGTGGCTGGTGTCGATGAAGCCAAAGTCGAACTAGAAGAGATTGTTGATTTTCTGAAAAATGCTGACAAATATACCCGCTTAGGTGCGAAAATACCTAAAGGTGCGTTGCTGGTGGGACCTCCAGGAACGGGTAAGACATTGTTAGCTAAAGCGATCGCTGGAGAAGCTGGTGTTCCTTTCTTCAGTATCTCCGGTTCCGAGTTTATCGAATTATTCGTAGGTGTCGGTGCTGCACGGGTGCGCGATTTGTTTGAACAAGCGAAAAAACAAGCACCTTGTATAGTTTTTATCGACGAGTTAGACGCACTCGGTAAATCTCGCGGTGGTGCTGGTGGGTTCGTCGGTGGTAACGATGAACGCGAACAAACCCTAAACCAGTTACTCACAGAAATGGACGGCTTTGATGCCAACACAGGTGTAATTATCATCGCTGCTACCAACCGTCCGGAAGTATTAGATCCAGCTTTACGTCGTCCGGGACGCTTTGACCGTCAAGTTGTGGTAGACCGTCCTGATAAAATTGGTCGGGAAGCGATTCTCAATGTTCATGCGAGAAACGTCAAATTAGCTGAGGATGTTAACTTAGCTACTATTGCCATCCGCACACCTGGCTTTGCTGGGGCAGATTTAGCTAACTTGGTAAATGAAGCCGCATTATTAGCAGCTCGTCAAAATCGGGAAGCTGTGATTATGGCAGATTTCAACGAAGCGATCGAGCGGTTGATTGCCGGTTTAGAAAAGCGATCGCGCGTACTCAATGAAACTGAGAAGAAGACTGTAGCTTATCACGAAGTCGGTCACGCCATCATCGGTGCATTGATGCCCGGAGCTGGTAAAGTTGAAAAAATCTCGGTTGTGCCGCGTGGTATCGGTGCTTTGGGTTATACAATTCAAATGCCCGAAGAAGACCGCTTCTTGATGGTTGAAGATGAAATTCGCGGACGGATTGCGACTTTGTTGGGTGGACGTTCCGCAGAAGAAATCGTTTTTGGTAAAGTCTCCACAGGTGCGGGTGACGACATCCAGAAAGCCACAGATATGGCAGAACGTTACGTTACTGTCTACGGCATGAGTGATAAACTTGGTCCGGTGGCATTTGAGAAGACGCAACAGCAGTTTATCGAAGGTTACAGCAATCCGCGTCGCTCGATTAGTCCGAAAGTGGCTGAGGAAATTGACCGCGAGATGAAGCAGATTGTGGATAATGCTCACCACATTGCTTTAACCATTTTACAAGATAACCGCGACTTGTTAGAAGAAACCGCAGAAGAATTGCTGCAACGCGAAGTCCTCGAAGGTGTAGAACTGCGGGAAAGACTTGCCAGAGCAAAAGCACCGAGCGAACTGAATGAATGGTTGCGATCTGGGAAGGTGTCGGAAGATAAGCCTTTGATGCAACATGTATTGAATTAAAATTCGTAGTCAGCACTGAAGTGCTGTCATAAATAAAAGCGATCGCTTGTTTGTTGGGCGATCGCTTTTTTCATTGTCAATAGATTTGCGGCGATAATCGGTAAATGCCCGCAGGCTAGAAGCCTGGGGCTATACGAACAAAGCCTGCGGAGGCAGGCTTTTAGATATTAAGTCCGCGTAGGCGGACTTTGTTCGTATAGCCGCACCCTTCAGGGTGTGAGGCTCAATTTTGACACCGCAAAGCAAGTAGTTCCTCAACCCATCGCCGATCGCCTTGTGATAGTGTTGGGGTAGGAACTGCTTGTTGGTAGTCAATGCGGATAGCGTAACCGCCTCGCTCATAAATACCACTAACGATAGATTGTAAATTTACAGTTGTTACTTGTTGAGGTTCTTTGAGGGGTAGTAAAAACTCAGGAATTGCCTCACGCATTGTAAAAGCATATAAATCTGCTATGGGACGGCGCTCATGCTGACTGACTACAATTCGATAGTCAGTAATTGAATCAACCCCTTTCATTGCCATTGGTTCATCTGCTCGAAGCAAGTCTATTTCAACTAAATGAGACATACTTCCTAAAATCGAATGACGCTTCTGTTCGTAAATTGAGCGCCCTTTGCCTTTGCGTTTATTCTTAGGTGATAAAATTTCAATGACTGTAATTACAGCATCTGTTTTAGTTTCCCTCACTTCCAAATATCGCTCTTTCACTTCTTCTAGATAAGTGCGCGTCTCTACGCCAATATAGTATTTAGGTAGCAACTTTGGGGCAAGAGCATCGGCGATCGCTACGATTAAACGGCTGTGAAACTCTGACCAGAAAATAGGTTGCTCTAGGTAGGGGTTCATTCCCGGAAACGGCGATCGCATAATCGACCTCACACAATGGAAGCTATCTTGATTTTAACTGCTGGATTGCATTTCCCTGTGGATGGAAAATCACAAATAATTCATATCGTTTTTAAACGCAGAGGGACGCAAAGGTAAACGCGGAGGTGAATCAAATACAGTTCGGATAATGTTTTTTGATGAAAATTATAGATCGCAAAGACGCGATAAATCCCCGTCTTTACAATAATCAGCCCTTTGTAGAGACGGCGATTTATCGCGTCTCTCTAACCGTCAAAATGAGTTTGACAGACTACTAGCCCTCAGCCTGTCGCAGTTCCTCTAATTCCTCTGGTGTAAGGGGATTATTTCCTAACTCAAGTGCTTCTATCCAGCGTAGCCGGCGCTGCTTCACATTTTTTGAGTAATCAAGTGCGCCACTGTCTACAACAGCCCGAAAGTCTTCTAATGCCCCTACCAAGTCGTTTGTCAGTACTCTAGCCAGCCCGCGACTATCTTGATAGCCTTTATTATCAGGGTCTAGGGTGACAGCTTTTTCACAAATGTGGAGAACACCTTTCGCATGACCGTGTACGCTGCCAAACCAGCAGATGCTATGCCAATATCCGGCAGAGTTATTTAAACTAGGGTCAAAGCTGAGGGCTTGTCTGAAAGCGTTCTGTGCTTCTTTAACCTTGCCCTCTTTTACCAAACTGATACCCTGATTTAAGGAAACCTTAGCTGCACTGATGCCCTGACTTAAGGAAACCGCAGCTGCAAAAGCTGGGTCTTGCGCTAACTCAGGAGATACATTTACTGCTTCATGCAGCCTTTTAGCATTGAGCCATTTTGTGTCATTGTCCCATACAACTGCTTGGAGGTCGGCATCGCTGAGGTCGGCATCGCTGAGGTCGGCACCGCTGAGGTCGGCACTCCTGAGGTCGGCACTCCTGAGGTCGGCACCGCTGAGGTCGGCACTGCTGAGGTCGGCACCGCTGAGGTCGGCAACGGTGAGGTTGGCATCGCTGAGGTCGGCATCGCTGAGGTCGGCACCGCTGAGGTTGGCATCGAAGAGGTCGACACCCCTGAGGTTGGCACGACTGAGGTCGGCACCCCTGAGGTAGGCATCGCTGAGGTCGGCACCCCTGAGAAATAATCTCAAGTTTATGTTAAAGGCATCGACACCCAAGCAGTGACTATAGCCGATAATAGCGAGTAAGCGTGCTGAGTCAAACTGATCGGAATGAGGTTTACCGCAAGGGTAAAAGGTGATTTTATCTTTCAGATCATCTTTTGTTTGAGCATAGCGATTTAACTCTAAAAGCAAAATCATCACATTCAACCCCGTACACACATCCACTTGTCGCAAACCCAAGTGATTTTCTCTGTCTGGTAATTGCTCTTTTAATTTCTTTTTCTTATCTTGGGGCAAATTTGCATTTTCCGCATCAATAAATTCCCCATCGCACCAACGCAAGTAGAAATGCTCTAATCGTTCAAATAGTTGACAAAAGCGTTGTACATCTTCAAATTCGGAACTTTCGGCAAACAACCCCATTAAATATTCCCCAATTTCCGGTGTTAAATTCCCATAGCCGAATAAATCGTAAATTTCCCTATCCATCACCTCTATGGAAACTGAATTTTCTTCACGGTGACGCTTGTTTATTTTCGTTGTCCAATCTACAAAGCTTTCTATTAACCGTTCTGCGAATAAAAACTCGCTAAAACTCTTGTGGACAAACTCCACGGAACCATCTTTATCGCCTGAAGCTGCTTTGATGTAAAATGCGGTTAACAAATTATTGAGTAGCTTCTTATTTTCGTGAGAATTCTCTCTAGCTTGCTGAATTAACTTTGCTGCCTCGTTGTTACTAACTTTGAGCCGTGTTTCTAACATCGCTACTTTTGCAGATTCATTTCCCGACTGCACCACACACAAAGCAGCTTCTGTCATAAATTGGCGCAAATCTTGTTTTTCCAGTTGAGTCAAGCGCAAGTTTTCATTTTTACGCTGTTCTTCTAATACCCATTTCACCGATTCGTCATAAATGCGGATTTTTGCTTTGATACCTTCTGCACCCTCAAACATTTTCTCATTCAAACGTTGCTCTCGGTGCATTCGTGCGAGTAAATAAAGCAGTAAAGGTTCTCGTGCTAAGTTATCTTTGATTTCATCAGGACAAGCTTGCAAAAACTGCTCAAAGTTCTTTGCTTCTTGCGTCCCAACTTTAGCCTCCCATTTATTTAGCCAAGTTTGCCGAATCGAGTCATCCATTGGCTGAAGTTCGACGCGCTTCAAGCTTTTGGTTTGTGAGAGCAAGCGGTCAATTCCTTGCAGCGCTAAAGGACGACCTGTAACCAAAAATTGATGATGGCAAAAGCTATCTTTTTGAAACTTCTCTACCTGTTCCAAAAATTCCTTTAAGCCGTTAGCTCGTCCTTCTAATAATAGTTCGTCGAAGCCATCGAGTAAAAATAAAAAGCGGGTATTTTTATCCGTCAACCAGCCAGAATCACTTTGAACAAAATCAACGTTTTCTAAATAGTTCTCTAGAGTTTCAGTTAAGTTATCTTTGAGTACTCGCACATCCCGCAAGCGAATCAAAATCGGTGTAAAGCTAGGATGCAAGTTTTGCCGCACCCAGTCAGCAAACATTCGACAAAAGACACTTTTACCGCGTCCAGCTTCACCTTGAATAAACAAAACTTGTTTGGCTTTATTTTTCTCAGCTTCAGAAAGTATTGACTTAACAAACTCTTCGATTTGAGAAGTTACATCACCTTTCTCATCCAGTTCTTTAACTTGCAGCGGTACATACAAATCTCGAAAGGTGATATAAGTTTCATCAAAAATCTTTTCTTCTGGCTTGGGTTTAATTTCCTGTTCTAAATAATCATCAATGCTGAAATATTTCTCTAGTTTGTCTTTCCCACCGACGCGATACCATTCTACGAGTTGCTTGACTTTATCACCAACTTCTACTAATGCCGAAAGCATATATTCATCGGTTTTTCGCGCAACTCTTTCGGTGACAGTTTTCGCGTCTGCTTCGATTAAACCTGCTTCTTGTAAACGTTGCTGCAAAACTTGATTAAATGCTTCTGCTAATTTCGATTCGTGGAAGTAGAGAATAGCTTTTTTCGCTTCTCGTTCCTCAAATTCTTGCTCACCCAGTTTCTTAATTTGTCTAGCTAAAGTTTCCGAAACTGGTTTTTCTTGATTAATTTGCTGTTGTAATTGCGAATCTTCTTTAAGAATTGCTTTCAAGCTTTCTAGATAAGCAACCTGACTAACCAATATTACACAGCTTTCTGGACTTGGCTCTTTTTTGGTCGCGTCAACAATCAGCTTTAATGTAGTTATTGCGATGGGTGCAAAGGGAATTACTGAACCAGCAATTTGTCCGAGTGGTGCGTTGATGACATCTAATAGCGACGATATTTGAGCGATGTAGGGTTTGAGGTCTTCTGCCTTCGGTTTTTGCTCGTTGATGGCTTTGGCTAGGTCAAAGACGGCTTTAGCGGCTTCTGCGCCAGTTTTTGTGACCTCCGCCCCTTGTGCCCAGTTCAATCCCTGGATATTTTTCCACCAGTTTGAGAATATCATCGCCATAGACTATTTCTCTATCTCTTTGATAAAATTATTAACATAAATCGTAGTAAGCACTTTAGTGCTTATTTTAACCGCTAAAGCGCTTACTACGAGTAATGCGTAAGTCCTAACTCAGAGTCAACCAGCTAAAAATCTCTTCAACTGTCAGTTCTAATTCGATACCATTAAGTATTGGCAACTGAGAAGCACCTGTATAGATTTCCACTTGCTGACCGGGAAACACAGCTAGGACACTTTCATCTTCTGGATATATTAACCAGCCTAGCTCAGTACCGTTGCGGCAGCAATGCAACAAGTTACTCAACACTTTTGTTTGTCTTTGGTCTGGAGAAAGAATTTCAATTGCCCAATCGGGCTGAATTTCAAAGCGGTTTGCAATTCTCCCTGATGAAGTTAAGGGAATTCTTGCCCAACGAAACACAGACACGTCAGGGACGATGGAATTACCTCCGAATGTGCAGCGTAATTCTGGGAATGCGTGAGCAATTTTTGGGCTTTTAGCTACTTTATTAATTACTTCGCAAAGGGTAATCTGAATTAAGCTATGTTCACCTTGAGGCATTGGCTTTTGAATAATTTCTCCATTGAGAAATTCTGATGCTGGTTTTGTTTCTGGCAGTTGCAGGAACTCGTCTAATGTCAGCTGAGGTTTACTGGCTATTGTCATAAGTCAGTTTTACTGCGAAAGTTTTACATAGACAATCTTTTTAACTAGATTAGCTTTGGTGAATATAATTCGCGATTACACAAACGCTCGTCCGAGAAGGCTGACTATATAAATTTAAGGATTTTGTAGCTTGTGGGGGACGAGATGTAAAATGTGAGTTTAAGACAAATTTGAGATTAACGGAGTTCTGATACTCGTTGATGAGTCTTTTATACTCGTCGGAGAGTCTTTTATACTCGTCGGAGAGTCTTTTATACTCGTCGGAGAGTCTTTTATACTCGTCGGAGAGTCTTTTATACTCGTTGATGAGTCTTTGATACTCGTTGATGAGTCTTTGATACTCGTTGATGAGTCTTTTATACTCATTAATCCACCTCAAAGAGTGATTCATCCACCTCAAAGACTGATTCATCCACCTCAAAGACTGATTCATCCACCTCAAAGACTGATTAATCGAGTTCTAAGTTTTCTTCCTGTGTTCTTCCCGGAGAGACGCAATGAATTGCGTCACTACGAGTGTTAACTGCGTTGCCAAATTTTAATTGTTTTATCTAAGCTGCCACTTACCAACATTTCCCCGGAAGTTGTAAACGCTAAAGCTGTTACTGTGTCGGTATGTCCTGTAAATGTACCTAGCAGTTCTCCGGTGTGTAGATGCCACAATTTGATAGTTTTATCTGAACTGCCACTAGCGATAATTTCTCCATCGGGACTTAGAGCGATCGCATCAACTCCATCTCGATGTCCTTTAAGGGTACGAAGCAATTCCCCTGTCTCTAAATCCCAAATCTTAATCGTCTTATCTCGACTTCCACTCACGAGAATATTATCATCTCCACTCACCGCCAAAGAACGAACTATGTGAGAATGTCCCATCAGGATGTGCAAAGGTTCGGTATTAAAACTTGTTACTTTACCTTCACATGACAAATCCCAAACTTTTATTTTACGGTAGCTACCTGTTACCAAAGTTTGTCCATCTTGGCTAAAAGCGAGGGAATGAGCAGCGGTATCATCTAATGAAAGAGCGATCGCTACCTGTCGATACATCAAATCCCAAAACAAAATCTTTCTGTCATCTCCCCCAGTTGCTAACATTCTTCCATCTGGAGTAAAAGCAACACAGCGCACCATTCCATTGTGCTTGTGGAGAATATCTATCAAATCTACTGCACCGGAATGCCAAATTTTAATTGTGGAGTCTGCACCACCACTCACCAATGTTTGTCCATCCGGACTGAATGTCAAGGAGTTGACTTCATCCACTACCCCGGAGACACTCCATTGGTATTCTGAGAGAGTACCAATTAACTCACCTTTTGTCAAGTCCCAAAGCTTCGTCTCTCCCCGACTGCCGCTTGCCAAAATTGGCGGGAAATTGCCGTTTTTCCCTCCCGGACTGAAAGCAAGGCAATTAATGCCTCTACAATGTCCTGTCAAAGTCTGCCAGCATTCCCAATCACCGACTATGTTTTTTAGGGGATGATCTGCTGATAAAGTCTGAATCGTTTCGGCATACGCAATTTCATCAACTCCTAGCGGTGCATCTTTTTTGGCAATTAATGATTCTAAATACCAACTTAACCCACCCCCATATAACAAGTTACTCGGAATTACAGTAACTTTTGGCTCAGTAAATTGAATTTGATTTGACGGCAAAAAACCTGTAATTACCGCTTGCTTTTCGTAGCCTAATTGACCAGTGAACGGATAAAACAAACAGAGAAAAATCAATACTTGATGATTCTGTATATCTTCTTGAGTAACAGTCCACCTGATTTTGTCTTTTTTTATGCCGTTAAAACTTTCTCCATCAGCAGCGTAAACTTGAATACTAACTTTTGGGTTATCTGCTAACGAGTAAGCAAATTTACTTTCCCCGCGTAAATTTCCCTCCTCATCTAATGCCATATTTTTCAAGCTGTCTTGTGGCACTTTTTTAACTAGCTTACCCAAGCGTTCAGTTATCACCCGCTGAACGATTTGTTCTCGCAAAAGATAATCTTCCGCTTGCTGCTGAAAATATTTCGGAAAGGGAATTACCCAATCAGGGGGTTCGGGATATTCCGGTGGTGTCGGTGGGGGATTTTTGGCGAGAATTTCGGCTTGGAAGCGAGCAAAATTAAGCAATTTTGCCAATGATTCGCCCCAAAATGCCATAATTTCACTGTGACAACCTTTGACTTGACTCTCTAGCAAAGATAAGTCATAAGTCTTTGGTTTTTTCACACGTTGAAGAAAGTCAGCTTGTTGAGCTTTCAGTAAGCTAATCCAATCCATTTGCATGTTTTGCGGCACAAAGAATGCATACCTACGGTAAGCTATACCAAAGCAATTACTCAAGTTTATAAGACGAATGTAAATTGATTGAGTAATTTGAGCAGTTAGGGTAACACAAGTATTACTTATGGTCTAACAGAAAGCAATTATCTATTTGAGCTATAAGATACTTTGTCAACCATCAGCTAGAGCGTATAAATAAATTAGACGTTGGAAATTAATTCTAACTTATCTGAAAAATATGAGACTGTCTCTAGTGAGACAAACCCGAAATAATACTCATTAAGAATCACGCGCCACGCAGAGAGTGATAGTATAAATCTCTGATTGTCGCTGCAACAGCGGCGCATTATGTTGTATAAGTCAAGATACTAAAGTCAGGATTTGTTAATTTTCTTCTTGGCGCTCGCTTTCGTTTGCGTGTAATCGTTTAATTTTCATCCGCAAATCAAAGTCCTCACCGCTGACAATTGTTTCTAAGTCAGCGATCCGTTGTTCTAATTCTAACTGCTGCGGTGACAAAAGCTTATTTTGGTATTTTCTCTGATCCGATCGCCATACGGCAACCGTACCAACCGCTGCGCCACCAATCGCCGCTAATGGTATAATTGCACCACTTCTGGTGACAGCGGAAAGTGGAACACAAATTGCTAAAATCCCCACAGTCAACCCCCAGATTTTTGTGGTAGCTGTAACTCGGATATCTTCAGGTTGGTGGAAGTTTTTCTCCGATTTTTTAGCCATGAGTGCGTCCTCAAAGATTTAATTATAATAATTGGAGCGCTAATGCCTGTAAAAGTTCCTCGTGCGTTCACGTTCGCGTAGCGTCTCCGTCAGGAGAAGTGACTCCGTAGGAGCGATCGCCTTAAGTATAATTGCTCGATAGATAGTTTTGTATCAACTTTAACTCTATCTTCAGGATGAAATTATTCTCCCTATAAAGATAGATGATTGTATAAATAGATATAAATTTTTGGCTACCGAGAGTTAGGATAACCAAACAAAGATATATTTATTAATTGTTGAGAATATCACATCTATTCAAAAAATAACCATGACAACTGCATCCTACATTTTTCTGGCTGGAGCAAGTCGGGGTGTCGGTAGAGAAATTGCCAAATGCTTAATTGCACAACAGCAAAAAGTAAAAGCACTTTTGAGAACAGAAGCAACTCGTGATGAATTAGAAGCAATGGGTGTTGAGGTAGTTCTGGGAGATGCGTTGAATAGCGAAGATGTAGAAAGTGCTATGCAAGGAGTTCCCATCGACGCAGTTATCAGTACTGTTGGTGGTTTGCCTCAAGTTAGTGAAAGAGCAGATTATTTAGGCAATAAGAATCTGATTGATGCAGCGGTGAAAGCGAAAGTACGCTCATTTATTTTAATATCTTCTATAGGTAGTGGAGATAGCGTAGTTGCATTGAATCCACAAGCATTAGAAACATTGCGAACAGTTTTAATAGAAAAAGAAAAAGCTGAAAAACACTTAATTGACAGTGGATTAACTTACACCATTATTCGTCCCGGTGGATTAAAGTCAGAAGCAGCAACCGGAAACGGAATCTTAACTCAAGATCCACGCATTGCAGGTATAATTAATCGTGCAGATGTCGCACAGTTAGTTTGTCGTTGCTTAAATTCTGACAAAGCTAACAATCAAGTATTATCAGCAATAGATAAAAATATGCTTTTTGGGCAAATAGAATTTGAAGAATTCAGTTTAGATTAAAAACATTGTAGAGACGTTCCGGCGGAACGTCTCTACGAGGGTTGCGGTGTTTTTATTAAAATTAATTTAATGGACATGATATTAGTCACGCCAGTAGGGTGCGTTAATAACGCACCCTACGCAGACTCCCCATAAATTTGGAAAAACACAGTTCTTTTACGCGCTCCATCCAACTCAAGAAATAAGACAGATTGCCAAGTTCCCAAAGCTAATTTACCATCTACAATTGGAATTACCTCACTAGTACTCAACATCATTGCCATCAGATGAGAATGAGCATTCATCGGTTCATCTTCTGGCACAACTCTTAAGTGTAAATCATTGTGCAAATATCTATCTGATTCTGGTGCTAATTTCCGCAAAAAGACTTTGATATCCTCTAACAGTCTTTCTTCATTTTCGTTGATAGCCAATGCAGTTGTAGTGTGACGCGAAAACACTAAAACCTGACCATTCTTAATTGAAGTTGAGGCAATAAAATCGTTGATGTGCGGTGTAATATTGTAGATATTAATTCCCTGTTCAGTTTCGATTTCAATGACTTTATTAATAATTGGCATATCTTAAATGTATTTAAAAAATCTTTTTCGTAGCCAGCACTTCAGTGCTGTAAATAAGCGCTTCAGCACTTACTACTATGAGAACGAGAAACGAGAAAATAACCTCAGCCTGGTACGATAATTTGACCAATACGCTTTAAAATCTGTAGGACAGTATATAGCTCATTTTGCAAGGGAGCAGGAGAAAAAACTCTCGATACATCATACTGCGGTGTATCCTGTTGAGTTAGTTTGACAAATATAATTCCGTCTCCTGTCATCATCCCAAAGATAGGCTTATCTGGCTGCGGTGCCATCATATATGCTAGCGTTTGTGGCAGTGCTGACATTACAGAGATAGTAGTTCTTTTCGACTCTAACAAGATTACCCAAAACTGATTTTGCAAGACTAAGATATCAATTCGTCCTTTTAAAGTTTCTTCCTCTTCATCCGCATCAAAGACTATTTCTATTGAAGCCTCACCTCGCATTTTGTAGGGATAATCATAAAATCCTGCCTTTTCTAAGATAGGTGAACCTATGAGTAGTGTTACTGTTCCTTCTGTGAGATTGCCATCAGCTAGATGATAAAGATATCTTCGTCTAATAACATCTAACGAGGCTTTTTCTTCGTCTGTTATTTGAGGTAAATTCTCATACCATTCTCGGAAAAATTGCTCATCTTTAGTTCTTCTAATCCCAAAGCGAGATTCAACTTCAGCTAAACTTTTGAAAATGTCAGTAATTGCGGTTTTCTGTACCATTTTTTTATATTATTTATTCGCTAAGATTGTCTGCAAACCCGTGACTAATCTTTCTATTCCTTCTTTTGCGGTTTCTTTTTGCAGGGCACCGTAGCCGACACGCAGATAACATCCTTTATCCATACCAAAGGTTGTACCGGGAAGAACTGCTACTTGATGTTCTTTAATTAGTCTTTCTACTAATTCAAGGGTATCCATTTGAGTATGAACTTTGAGGAAAAAATAAAATGCACCATCTGCGGGGGTAATGGTACACTGATTTTGTAGGCGGTTGAGTGAGTTAAGTACGTCATAGCGTACAGAGGCGATCGCTTCCAAATTATTCTTCAAATACTCTTCTTTTGCCTGCAATGCTCCTAATGCTGCATACTGAGAAATTACAGCCGGACAAATCACAATCGTATCCTGCACTTTTTTAACGGCTACAAGCAAATGTTTGGGAATCACCATATAGCCAATCCGCCAACTCGCAAAACCGTAAGCTTTGGAAAGGCTATAAAGAGATATGGTATATTCGCTACTTCCCGAAAATGCACCAGGGGAAGTGTGTTTTACACCGTCATAGGTAAAGTATTCATAAGCTTCATCGTTAATATGATAGATGTTGCGTTCTTTGCAAAGAAGATTAACTTCTCGCAATGCTTCTTCAGAATAAACTACACCTGTGGGATTATTAGGTGAAATGGTGACGATCGCTTTTGTTTTTGATGTTATGGCTTGGGCGATCGCATCCACTCGCAATTGATAATTTTCATCGGTTTCTACCAACACCGGATGACAACCTGCTATTGTCGTTGCCATTTCATGATTAAAATAATAAGGCGTATTTAAAATAATTTCATCGCCGATTGATGTGATAGCGAGAATGGCATTCATAAACGCCATATTACTGCCGGCGGTAACAACTATGCAGTTTTCGTCGTTAATTTCAATCTTGTTAAAAGCGTGTAATTTTGCTTCAATTGCTGCTAACAAAGGAGGAATTCCCTCAACAGCTTTGTATAAATTATTAGTAGGTTCAGCGAGGAACTTGGGCAAAAGCTCGATTGCTTCCGGTGGCGGACTGTATGAAACAACACCTTGTCCTAAAGAAATGGTTCCCGGATTGTTTTTAATTAATTCGGCAACGATAGGTATTATCGGAGACTGTACAGCCTCCATGCGAGAGATATTTTTCATGCGATACTCTTACAGAGTCACTCCGTGAACGCGCCTATTTAAACTATATTTATTCTCTCGTAAATACGCCCTCGTAGTAAGGACTTCAGTCCTTGGCTTTTTTGATGAGGACTGAAGTCCTCACTACTGGACTTCATATTAGTGTCGGTTACTGTCCCCCTTCCTTAAATCCTTGCCATAGTCAATTGCGATTCTTTCCGCACGCGCTGTCCTGTAATTACCATCTTCACACCACGGGCAGGTGCAAGGGTGATACCTCGGCGGCGAGGTGTTTCTGGTTGATTATCAGTTAGCGCTAGTTGATAGCGTGACAAAATTGTTGCCAATACTAGTTTCATTTGAAACTGAGCTAAAGCATCGCCAATACAGCGACGGGCACCAGCACCAAAGGGTATAAATTCATAGGGAGAAAATTGCCGTTCTAAAAAGCGCTCTGGTTTAAACTGCTTGGGTTCTGGATATAAATCCTCACGTTGATGAACTAGATACATGCAGCCAACAATGTTTGTACCAGGCTCTAATTTATGTCCCAATAGTTCCACACTTTCTCGCACGACTCTGGGGAAAGTAAATATGGTTACAGGATGAATCCGCAAAGTTTCATTACAAACAGCGGTGAGATAAGGTAGCCGGAAAATGCTCATCGGATCTGGAGAATCACCCAAAGTATCGAGTTCTTGCAGGATTTTGTTACGGACTTCTGGCTTGTAGTGAGTCCAATATAATGCCCAAGCCATTGCGCTTGCTGTGGTTTCATATCCCGCAAGTAACATGGTCATCAACTCATCACGCAACTCTTGATCGGTCATGGGATTCCCCTCTTCATCCCGCGCTGACATCAGTAGCGAGAGGATATCAATGCGATTTGGATCGGGTGAAGAGCGACGTTCAGCAATTTCGGTGTAAATTATTTTATCAATTGCGGCGCGATCGCGTACAAATTTTCCCCAAGGACTCCAAGCACCTAAATCCTTTTGCAGCCAAGGGAAATACAAAAAGCTAGAAGTCAATGGCGAACGAAACAAATCTGATATTGCTGTCAGTCCGCGTTTAAGTTGTTGATATCGTTCTCCTTCATGCAAGCCAAAAACCGCCTCTAAAATGACTTGCAGGGAGATTTCCTGCATTGCAGTCCGAGCTAAAAAAAGCTGATTTTGTGGTAAATTACTAATGGTCTTTTCAGTGATATTACGGATTAATTCCCCGTACTTTCGCATCCGTTCACCGTGAAACGAAGGCATTACTAATTGTCGCCGCTTTTTGTGGCGATCGCCTTCCAGCATGAAAATCGAATAGTCTCCTACTATTGGTTGCACAATTTCGTTCACATCACCAGGAGCTGCAAACTTTTTGCGGTCATTTGTTAAAATTTCTTGCAGCGCTTGGGGATGGTTCACGAATACTAGGGTGTCGCCAAAACCTATGATTCTAGCAGTGAAAATATCAGGATATTCTTTTACTGCGGTTTCCATATATCCCACAGGATCGGCTACCCATTGGATTTTTTGGAGAAAAGCCGGAGTTTTGACAGGGTTGATTAATTGCATACGATTTTTAGCCAGTAATTTTTACTACTAAATATTGTTGTTAATATGCATCAATGTTGCAATTGTTATTTTAAACAACTCAAAACAAGATTAGCTGGGATTTTTAGTGTTCATATGTCGAAATATTGCTGCAATGTTGCGGGCATCGTCTATCCCGCGATGGTGTGTACCCTTCAATTCTAGCCCAAGCTGTTGTAGAGCCTGCGCCATGCCAAACCCTTTAGATACACCGAGATATTTGGAAAATTCCTTTTTGATGTTTCTGTGTTCTGAACCAAAAGGATAAAGAATATTGTGATGTTTGCAATCTTGAATAAATTGCTTTTTGTCGTATTCTCCCCAAGAACAGAAAACATACTTAGGAAATGATTCAAGCCATTCTTGGAAGTAAGACATTGCTGACGGAAATGTTGGCGCTAATTCAACATCTTTTTGATAAATGCTAGTTAGTTCTGTACAAAAAGCTGTTAATTGCGGATTTATTACAGGTTGAATGAATTGCTGAAATTCTGAATCAATTTCCCATGTTGCTCTGTTGAGCATCACCGCACCGATTTCAATTATTTCCATTTCATGACGCGGAATAATGCCATCGTCAGAGCAAGTAGCTTCTAAATCTATTATTAAAAAATAGGAGGATCTATCAGTTTTCATATAATGAGTTTTATCAAGAAGTATTGCAACTTAAGTTGATTTAAAAGGTTTAATCCAGCGGAATTTTATCGCGGTATCAAGGGCGATCGCTGCGATCGCAAACCAAACAACACTTTCTGCACCCAGCACGACAAAAGGCAAAATACTATAACAACTAGGAAACTATCGATCAATCTATCTTTAGCAAAAACGCAAAACTTTAATGGCACTCTGGCGACTGGTGCTACCATCTTGTTTGGGCAACGAAAATGCGCGATCCTATGATTAATTCTCAAATAGAGGCTCCACTTTACCGTTACATTATTGGCAAAGCTGATGCCCTTGGGCTGAACCTGGACAAAAATGGACAGCCTTCATCCGAAAATGTCGTGGGGGATCGAGGATCTAGTAAACAAGGCTGTCCATTTTTGTCT
>NZ_JTCM02000014.1 GCF_000817785.2 Hassallia byssoidea VB512170
GCGATGCTTTGTCTCCCCTCCCCGCAAGCGGGGAGGGGATTAAGGGGTGGGGTTCTTTTGACTTTGGGAATCATAACTAATTACCCGGACATGATATTATACATAAATGATAACTGAGGCTTATTTTACGCCTAATAATTATCTTCATTACCAGTTAAATGCTTATCAAAATATTTCATTTATTTCTCAATTTTCTTACAAAAATTTATTTGTTTTAGCAAAACTTTACTTAACTCAGCAATATTAACATTTCTCAACTCTAATAAAATTAGAAACTTCGAGAAAGAATGCACTTATTCTCAGCTAAACCCTTTGAGAATTTGCTTGAGTGAGGCTTTCTTAACCCGCTTGATGGCTTTGCTTGGATCTAACCACTGCCGCCTTCTTTGATTCGCTTCGGGCCAATCTGACAATACAGTTTCAACTGCTAACAAAAACGTCTTGACTTGGTAAATTTTGCCTTTTTTGCGATATTTGTATCTGCCCAGTTCATTACCATCCACTTGACCAATTACCCCAGCTTCTTCCCACGCTTCTTTTGCGGCTGAAGCAGGGGGACTCATGCCATTGCAAATACCTCCTTTGGGAATTACCCAGTTTTTACAGTCGCTAGCTGTCACCAGCAAAACTTCAATTTTTCCGTTTGTAACTCTGTAGGGAATTACTCCTGATTGTTTAAATACTTTTTTGGCTTTTCGACTCATAACATTTACATTCGTTGCATTCACTCTTTTTATACAATAAAAATACTTTTGCTGCAAAATTGAGTTAATGTCTTCAGCTAAAAAGTAGTATAGTTAACTAATTTTATAAAGTAGCTAAATATACTCTCTGAAAAAGCTCACGCTCTCTCTCTAAGAGTGAGCGTAAGAAAGAATGTTAATGTTAATGTTGTCTTTTCTTAAAATAAACATATCGGTATCAGTGTTCTGTACGGTTGCGGACATTACAAGAGTTAATTTCAGTTCTACGCACGCTCAGTGTCAAGTAAGCGCGAAAATTCCGTTTTTATCACTCTATAGCTCTCGCCAGAAGTTGCTTCCAAACCCTCCCGATTGAGGATGGTAATTCTGCCACGGCTGTAGCGAATCATTCCGGCTTGGCTGAGAATGCCAGCAGCCACCGTCACACCAGAGCGACGCACACCGAGCATTTGGGCGATAAATTCCTGAGTGAGTGGAAACTCGTTTGATTGCGTCAGGTCAGCGACCATCAACAGCCAGCGGGCAAGTCGTTCTTCCACCGTATTCAAGCGGTTACAGACAGCTGTGTGGGTAATCTGGGTGAACAGTGCTTGGGTGTAGCGCAGCAGCGATTTTTGCAGCGAACCACCAAGGTCAAACTCCGCTTTCAGCCGAACAGCGTTCATCCTCATAGCAGTGCCAGGGACTTGCATAAATGCGGTTGTGGTCGTCATGTTGCCCCCCAAAAATACGGGAATACCTACCATCCCGTCATTGCCCACCATACCGACTTCGACTGTCGAGCCGTCTTCGGTAGTGTAGACTATCGAAGTTATTCCCTGATTGATAAAATAGACGTGTTTGATGGGTTCTTCTGGTTCGTAGAGAACTTGTTTGATTGGAAGTTCAACGAACTCTAGGTCAGGAACAAGGCGTTGGTAATCTTCATCTGGCAAAGCCGCAAGCAGCTTATTTTTTGGGAAATCGGGATTTTTTGTCATTAAAATTAAGAGTCTCCTTTAAGTGCTTTCTGCAATTTTTGATTAATATTGCTTTTGAAAGAATATTTAGATAATGTATTTATTAAACTCTGTTGAAGACACATTCATCTTCAATCTGGAGATGTATATTTGCGGTTAATTATTGTCAAGCGATCGCCCAATATTTTTGATGCATTAATGTAAAAATTACTTGTATTTTGGCAAACATCTAAAGTTAAAAAAAGCCATATTTTTTTAATAAAAATAATTTTTTATGCTATTAATTAATAAGTTTTGTCACCATATCGGTACAATTATGGTGTGAAATATGACATTTAAATTAGCCTTTGCCCCTAAATCCGCAAGGAAAAACCTAACTTATCCACGAAAAGCGAGAAGCAGTAATGAGCGCAACACTCACGGGTGTGGGTTTTGGTTGCGGCTGGGTCAGCAAAAGCAGCGAAATGTTAAGGAGCGATCGCTTTTTTTAGACGAAAACAGGTGACATTATTTCCACGTATGTGTAAAGTAGTTGAGAGTCGTATACCATCAGTAAGATTTTCCGCAACCCTCTATGGATAGAAAAACCAAACGCCTTTTACTGCTAATTGTTTCCTGTAGTGTCACCGGTGTAGTTTTAGGAGGTACGTCAAGTTGGGCAGAAAGCACCATTTGCCTGCGAGCCGATACCGTGACGAGTGATTGCTTGACCCAAAACCCCATTAACAAAACTATAGAAGGAATGAGTACTGGCTTGCTAGCTGGGGCTGGGGCAGCTTTTGGTGCCGCATGGCAGTTGAGACGTGAGGATTAAAAGCGGTAGTTGCGATTTTGTACCCACATACTAACGGGTACGGCATTACCCTCTGCATCTACTTTAACTTCCACTAAAATCGGTTGTTGCCGTCTTTGTTGGGTTTGCTGTGCCTGAAACAGATTATTATTAATTTGCTGCCTTTGGTCTTCTGGGATGGAATATGATTCCATACCATAGTTAATAGCTCCATCCTCATAAACACCTTTTAAAGCAACCTGATTTGCCGCTAAAGTTCTAGGGGGATTAACACTAACCCGCACCGGCTTCCAAGCTGTAGGATTGCGAGAATCTGGAAATTCTTGCTCTTGCAAAGTTACATAAAAGTTGGTTCCCTCAGCTAAAGAAACGTATTGTCTGTTTCTATTAGAACGGCGTCTAACTAATTCTTGCCATCCTGGTAATCTTCTCAAAGTGTTGTAACGAGCGATGTTGTAATCAAGATTCACCGAATTTCCCTGTAGCGCATCATCAGGGTTTACTGGTACAGTTTGCAAGATTACTGTTTTACCAGTGACATGAGTAAACATCGCTTGAAATGGTATCGCCATAATCAATGCTGTTTGAATCAACAGCGGAACTATCAGCCGCCAAAAAGGTAAAGGCTTTGTTGATTTTTGTTCATTAGCCTTAATATAATCGTCAAAAGTCACCTTTTTGGAGAATTCCATTTCCGGTGTCAAAGATTTGTTAGATTCGCGATCGTTGCTTTTCATTTTTGTTGTGGGAATTGGGAATTGGGAATTGGTAATAGGTAATAGGTAATAGGTAATTGGGAATTGGTAATAGGTAATTGGGAATTGGGAATTGGGAATTGGGAATTGGGAATTGGGAATTGGGAATTGGGAATAGTGATGTGCGTTTTACCCATTACCCATTACCCATTACCCATTCCCCATTACCCATTCCCCATTACCCATTACCCATTCCCTATTTATTTGACTGTTATTCGTCGTTCAAACCAAAGTCCGGCGCTAATGATACCGATGCCGCACATAGCAAAGACAAATGACCGGAAAATTAAGTCTGTGTCATATTCCCACATGCGGCTAATAATTTGCAGTGTTAATAACAGCATTCCGCCCCAAAATGTGCGTCTATCACCGTATTCTATGCCGTGTCGCATAAGTCCAAAAGCAAATATTCCCAGAAGAATATTGAAGATAAAAACTGCTAAAGCGGGAATGCGAGTAACAGCTTGATGCCAAAAAGGTACTAAAGCGACGATGACAAGAAAGCTGGTAATGAAGACATTGGTGATATCCATTCCTCGGCGGGTTAGGCTGTTGCGATAACGCAGCATAAACAACCATTGCAAGACTACTAAACCGCTGAGAATTCCTAAATCAATTAGGGGAAATGACCTAATCGGTGAGTTGGTTGTTAGGGGATAAAATCCGGAAGATGGATATTGCCAAACCCAATAAAAGGAAAGGACGTAAAATAGAGTTCCGAAAAACCATAGCGCGAGGCTTTGGGCGAGGGGTTGAAATAACCTAAAATTTATTGTGGGGAATAGTAGGTCATCGTAACTCCAAAATAATGCGGCTGGAAGTGCAAAAGCAAAAGATGCAACCCAAGGCGCTGTATTATTATAAGCTAAACGTTGCAGGGGATTGAGGTTGAATTGCAAGGAAATGGTAAAGGCGATCGCTGCGAGTGCAAATATCCAACGCGATCGACATAAATAAGCTAAGGGTACAAACAGCAACCAAATAACTAATGGCATATGTTGCACCAATAATCGCGACCAACTAAAGTCAGTTGCAGAGTAAGATAATTCTCCTAATCCCGTCCAATATCCTATTTGTAAAAGGATAATTGATAAGACTCCTAAGGAAGTCAAGCTAAGTCCATATGCCATGATTAAAACACCCAACCCCCAGCAAAGAAATAGTTGGGAAGTTGAACCGCTGATATTAAACATTTGCGCCATCAACGCAATATTTGCCCCTAATATCAAAGCCGCTAAAATTAGCAAACCTTCTCCTAATAGTTGTTTGCTGCGTGGCTGTTTTTTTCCTTCGGCATTAAGTGTAGGTTCTCTAAAAGAGTAAAAACCTGTGATAGTAGTTGCGAAAAACAAACTTAGCAAAATGACAAATTTGACATCTCGTGACCATGCTTGCCAGTTTGCGGCTACAAAGGTAATTATGCCTAAGCTTAACAAAATGCTGCCGATCGCAATCACGATGAAAACGAAGCGATCGCGTGCAGCTATTTCCAGGTTATCAAATTGATAACGTTTTCCTAGGTCTTGGTAACATGAAGAACTAATAATTCCTTCATCCCGCCATTTTTGTGCTTCTTGGCGTAATTTTCGGCGAAAATTGTCTAATACCATGACAATCTCCAATGCCGTTTAGTCATAGCAATGCTCCATTTTATGTTGTGATTTGACAGGGTGAGCAGAGATGGATGTAACGCAGAAGACAATCCCCACCTACCACCGTTCACGAATCACTATGCGGATTGCTATCAGGCGGTCAGAATATTATTAGTATGATGCCAACAGTTTTATTAAATTGTTCTTATGTGACAGTTTGACTGATGGTAATGTAAATTTAAACTCGTAGTGAGCACTTTAGTGCTCATAATAAGCGATAAATCGCTTACTACTACTAAGAATACGAACCGCAGAGGCACAGAGTACGCAGAGAAAGAAAGGAAGAGGTTAGGAGTTATTGGGGATGATTTCTAGTTCTTTATAGCCTGTTTCTTCATCGATAGTTCTATTGAAGATAAATTCTTCGGTGATACCAATTATTATTTCGGCGGTTGTGTAAATAATGCATTCATTGTCAAGATGTCCGCCGATAGTTTTACCTTGTTTATCGGAAATAGCAATATGCAAATGTACGCCGGAAGTTGCTATTGTACCGTTGAGGGAAAGAATTTCAAATTTCTCTATTAATAATATGCTATCTGATTGATTTGCAAAGCGGATTTTTGCTTGTTTGAGGCTACCAATTGCACTTAGTATAAAACCTGCTTTGATATTTTCTTGATTGACGAAGTTTTTTAAACTTTGTCTTAAATCTTGGTCGGGTTTGAGTCTGAGAGGAAATACTTTCATTTTTGGTGGGGTTAGGAATGAGAAACTAACCTAGTAATTTTACTGAACCATTAAGTAGAGAAATATTCTTAAACTATATTAATATATTTTTAGGTGTCGAATATGTCATATCTACCGCTTCAGTGTAAAAATCTGAAAGAACAAGTTGAGTTTATATTACAACTTTTACAGCAAGAAGCAAGTTTGCGATCGCATGATATTACATCAGTGCAAACATCTTTGGGTAAAGCGATTTCTCCGAAGTTTGAAATTGTGTTTGCGGGTGCGTTTAGTGCGGGTAAGTCGATGTTAATTAATGCGCTGTTGGAGCGGGAATTGTTGTATAGTGCAGAGGGACATGCTACTGGCACGGAATGCAAAATTGAGTATGCGGAAGTTAATAAGGAACGAGTTGTTTTAACGTTTTTAAGTGAAGTTGAAATTCGAGAACAAGCAACTTCTTTGTGTCAACTGTTGAAATTTAAGGAAGGAATCAATATCAATCAAGTTGAAGTAATTGATTTGTTGCATCAAGGATGTGAAGCAATTATTCAGCAAGAAGGTGGTGAGAATAAATCGGAACGTGCGAAACAAGCAAAGGCGTTAATTTTATTGCTTGATGGATATGTGGCAAATAGAGAACGCATTCACACAGTTAATAATGCCACATATTCGATGGAGCAATTCAACTTTTCTAATTTGAAGGAAGCTGCGGGATATGCGCGTCGAGGTAGCAACAGTGCAGTTTTGAAACGCATTGAATATTACTGTCATCATCCTTTGTTGCAGGATGGTAATGTGATTATCGACACACCGGGAATTGATGCGCCAGTTGAGAAGGATGCACAGTTAACTTACGCGAAAATTCAACATCCTGATACATCTGCGGTGGTATGTGTGCTAAAACCTGCTTCAGCGGGTGATATGACGAAGGAAGAAACGGAACTTTTGGAAACGATGCGGGGGAATGGGGGAATTCGCGATCGCGTATTTTATATTTTCAACCGCATTGATGAAACTTGGTACAACAATCAGCTAAGACAAAGATTGGATGATTTGATTAATGGGCAATTTCGAGATACAACTAGAGTTTATAAAACGAGTGCTTTATTAGGATTTTACGGCAGTCAAATTAAACAGACAAGCGTACAAGATAGATTTGGTTTAGATTCGATTTTGGCTAGTAGCAGTGGGGTTTCCCCACTATCACAGAATGATAGCGAAGAAACACCGCAATTTGTTAATGAGTTCAATCGCTATTGTGCAAACTCTGGTAAGTTATCACCTAGTCAATTTCGGATTTCGGTTAACAGCTTTGAAACTCCGAATGAGAATTACGTGCGGATTTTGAATGAACAGGGAACGCCATTAATTAATCAGCTAATTCAAGATAGCGGTATTGAAGGATTTAGAACAGCCATTACTCGCTATCTGACTGAAGAAAAGCGTCCGTTACTATTCCAAAATTTAGCTGACGATTTGGAAGATGTTTGTATCAAACTCAAAAAACATTACCAATCTATACGGCGAGAGTTAGATAGTCAACCGCGAGAAATTGAGGCGATGAAAGCGCAGGAATTACAACGCCTCAATCAGCAATTACAGCAAGTTGGCAATGATTTTCGTCAACATATTACAGAAGAAGTAAACAACGTTATTAATAACGCTTGTGATGCTTTTGAAGCTGATTTTCGTCAATTACAATTACGCATGACTCACCGTTTAGATGAGTTACTACATACCTTTTCTGTGAGTAATGCTTACCGACGCGCAACTTTGACTCATCCTCGCAATGCGACTGCACCGTTAATTGCTATTTTAGTAGAGGCTTTTTATTATTTGGCGAATCAGTTGGAAGATATTTTAGTAGAGTCTTCACGGGAGGTAATTGCTAATCTTTTCCAAGGGTTGATGGAAAGAATTCGGAAATCTGAATATTATCGTCAATTGTATCGCTTATTAGGTAATGATGGCGGAATTGAGGTTGAGTTAAAAACGTTAGAAAAAGCTGTATCTGAAGCTATTGTAAATGCAGCGCGGGTTGAATGCGATCGCTTTGTCAGAGAAAGTCCCAGATTTTACGATGAAGGCACTTTTTCTATATATCAGTTTCGGCAAACATTGCTGCAAACTTCTCAAGGTTACGACTGCGAAAGCATGGTTGAAGCGGAACCTGCAATTAGACAATTATTGAAGTTAGATTTTGAACCTAAAGTTTCCGAAACCATCCGCAAAAACTTTCGCCAGACTGTTAACCAAACTATCAAAAGTCAGTTGTTACCAATGGCAGATAAGCAAGCGGATGAGATTTTGCAACAATACTCTCATGCGCGTGCTTATTTAGAAGAAACGCTTGCACAAGAAGCTGAAAATAAAATCTTGAATAATCGGCGGTTACTACTTGCTGTTGAACAAAAGATTGAGCAGTATAATTCAGCAGTTTCGGCAATTAATAGTTGTTTGCAAGCGATGCAGTTATACGACTGTTTGTTACCTATTTTTGATGATTCGCTGAAAATTTATGAGGTTTCGGATGCTAGTAAAAGTAGTATTTTGAGTAATGGTTTTCTGATATCGGATGGTTTAGGGGATGTTGTAGAGGAGGGTTAGAATCTAAGCGTGAAAATGAGCGCGTTTTTAAACGCAGAGGAACACAAAGTAAGCGCAGAGGATCGCAGAGGTTTTCTGATTTTAATTCGTTAGGAATTTGTGCTTAGGTAAATGCAGGTAATTACAGCGCTTTTGAGGTACGTGAGGTACACCAATTTCAGGGATGGTTTTTAAACTTTGAATTTGAATCGGTTGCTGTACCTCATAAACATCGAATCTGCTGTATCTGTGTTTACCTGCGGTTAAAGATTTTTCTCACGCAAAGACGCAGAGACGCAGAGAGAAGAGGACAGAAGAATAGTACTAAAGTTTTGATACTGGAGAGTTATATGGAAAAGAAATTCATAAATCTAGACACTGATTTTGAACATAAAGATAGTGTTATTGTATTTTCCACGAAATCTATGTTTAAAATGTGTGAATTGATGGAAGGAATGAAACAAGCATTTAAGCATCAAGGATTGGATGAGTTAGGTAAAATATTAAGTAATCGAGGAGGTATACCAACTTGGAGAGAGATGAAAGATTCTTGGTTTAAAGATGGTGTACCATGTGAAATATTGAAAGTTAATGGTAATGGATGGCAAAAAGGTAAATTTAGAATCAAAATAACTTTACAGTTTTGCCCCGACAAAGCCGAAATTACTCAACCAGAATCACCGCTTGACGACATTCGCCGCATGACAAATGAAGTCCAATCATGAGTAAATTGTAGTTTTTTCAAGTCCGCCTACGCGGACTTTGTTTGTATAGCCAATGAAGTCCAATCATGAGTAAATTGTAGTTTTTTCAAGTCCGCGTAGGCGGACTTTGTTTGTATAGCCGCATAATTCTATTTTGAGGGCGCATTATTTGCATAAGTAGTGACGATTTATATTTGATGCGAATATAATTGTTTAGTATAGTTTTTTAAATAATTTTCAGGATAAAAGTTCAAATGCACGACAACTCTTTTTTACCAAATTACGGCGATGACGATGTTTGTTATTCTTCTGATAATGCAATGTTTAAAGTCGGTAAACTTAGAGAAAAGATAAAAGAGGCATTTAGAGGTTCGGTACAAACAGCATTAAATGATGTATTAAAATCTGCTAAATTAGAATTTTATACCCACGGAAAAGACTGGTTGGGCGACGGTATCGATTGTGAAATACTGAAGATAGGAGCTAAAGGTTGGCAAAAAGGAAAAATTAAAATTAGAGTTAGCGTAGAATTTTGTCCTGATGAACCCGAAATCACTGAACCTGAGTCACCACTTGATGACATCCGCCGCAAGATAAACGAAGTCAGCATATGAGTAAAACTCCTCGCATTCGCATCCCGACCGAGGTGAGGAAATATGTATTTCAACGCGACAAATATCAATGTCAAAGTTGTGGTACAAATGACGAAACTAATCTCACTATTGACCATATCATCCCCCTTGCCCGTGGTGGTCAAAATGATATCAGTAACTTACAAACTCTCTGCTTTACCTGCAACCTTCAAAAAACAGACAAAATAGTTCACCGCTTTCGGCGACATTTTGATTTATAGGATAATATTGACTGTTAGTTTCTTAGGAATATGTCTAAAAACCCTAACAGTAATTACCAAAAAGTTCCCAAAGTTACAACTCTTTTCTTTTGCTTTTTCGTGGTAATAGCTGTTTTTATCGCAGCTTTTCCCAAACTATACGAAATCAAAACAAAAGCCGGGATTGATTTAGCACCAGGAATACACGCCGGCACCGTTTTTGAAAAATACAGCCACGGACTCTTCAAATGTGAGTGGCTTTATCCCTACCATTGCGATCGCGAAGCTTCTTCAAAAAATACTCACCGTCACATTTAAGTAGGGAAGATGGGGAGATGGGGAGATGGGGAGACAAGGAGATGGGGAGATGGGGGAAAGAAGAATTATTCTTTTTGTCTCCCTTGTCCCCTTGTCCCCCTTGTCCCCTTGTCCCCCTTGTCCCCCTTGTCCCCTTACCCGAACTGACTCAACCAAGGACTAACATCAACAGCTAACTTTTGTCCCAACTTCAACAAATGCCGGCATTGATGAGTATCTTTCCCACTAGCCACCGCAACCGCACAATGCGATAATATCTGATGCAAACAGCTAAAGTATAATTCCTGGGATCGCTCAAGAGAAATGCCGATATTCATGTCATAGCCGATATCTATCAACCTTTCCAAACGTTGGATATCTGCATCGAATGTGCCGTTGGGATCGTGCAATAATTGCCAAAGCGATCGCAATATCAATTGCTCTAACATCACCTTGCCGTCGTGAATATTCAACCGACAATGCAGATGTTTCGCTTCTTTGGCGATCGCCTCTAATTCTACCAGATGATTCGCGCAAAGTTGTGGCTCGGCGATGTCTTGCTCAAGCGATCGCAATGTCATCATACACCGATGCCCTAAGGCAATCTCTGCCGCCACCTGCAATTCTTGCGGTACTTCCAGTTCATCCCGGTGGAATGCCATCATCACTCCGTAATTATCCCGGTACGTTTGAGTATAAAGCTCATTTAAACGTGCCAGTGTTTCCTGACTCAATAACCGCATAATTCGATGGCGTTCCTCGGCGAATAAATTCTGCAAGCTGAAAGGTTCTTCGCCAAACAACTGCGTCATCGCCAAGATAGTATGCGCCGCACTCGCTTGTTCCAGCGCTGCAAACAGCTTTTCTTTTAACTGGCTGTAACTACGTCTGCCCTCAAACGGTTGAATGCAGCAATGAAAATCCCAGCCACCCAAATGCAGCACGGCAAAGACTAAATGCTCGCTCTCCCAAGTAATTTCTGACACCAGCTTTACTTGTCCCATCGCCAAAGTTAGCGATCCCAGGCGTTGCATTTGGTAATCTAGCTCATTTGCCGTGTAGCAATAAACCCGCTTTTGGTAAGGATGCGGAAGTTTGCTGGCAGAATTGCGCGTTTCTGTCGGTTTGCGATCGCTATTTCCAAATAATGAAGTAATCGCGTAATGTGCTGCAACTTGCTTAAAACCCACTTGCGCTGTTAACACCAGTTGGCGATAAATTTCCCCACCATGCTTGAATATATCAACATTACTGGGGGCTAAACCAAGGCGTTTGACAAAGCCTTTTTCTAACTGTACACCCGCCACATCTCCCGCCAATTCCATCGCCCGCGCCGCATAGCGCATAATCTGCGTTCCTTCTGGGCGGGAAATTTCTTCAAAAAACCAACCGCAACTAGTGAACATAAGCATTGCATGACGCTGCATTTCTAAAAGTCGTAATGCGTCTACTTGTTCTGCGGCTGTTAGTTTGTGGGTTTGATGGCGGTTGAGGAATCGGTTAATATTCGCTGGAGAGCGATCGCGCATCACCTCGATATATTCATTTCTCGCTTGCCAGGGATCGCTAAAAAGCTGTCTGCCATAGTCGTCATACACCTCAACTAACTGATCCCGCAGCCAATTTAGCGCATCTCGCAACGGACGCCGCCATTTTTGATGCCATACTCCACCTTCACCACCACAACCGCAATCATCTTGCCATCTATCGACACCGTGGGCGCAACTCCATGCTGTGACTGGCTTTAATTCTACTTCCCACGCAGGCGCTTCTAAGCTGAGGTAGTGGGCAAAGTTCGTTACCGTCCAACCTTGGCGGGGAAATTCTTCTATAAAGGCATAAGCTAAAGTTTTCTCAGTTCCTTTCTTATGATGTCCAAAGGTTTCCCCATCCGTCGCTACAGAAATCAACTGTGCAGGACGATGATCCCCGCGCACCGCTGAACCGATGCGTCCTGTAAAGTGACTGGAATTGTAAACCACATCACTAAAACCCATATCCCGCGATATCGGACCATCGTAGAAGAAAATATCAATGTATGGTTTGTTCTTTGACTCTTGACCATTGACTATTGACTCTTGACTATCTTTCAAATAACAGCGATAAGGGCGGGTAGAATCAATTTGAGCGCCGCCGACTTCGTGCCATCCTGGGTGCGGATTCTCGTTATTTGGTAAGGGACGACAACGTTGTGCTTGAGAAGGTGCGAGGACGATAAAACGAATGCCTTCAGCAATTAAAGCTTCTAAGGTTGCGTAATCTACGGCGGCTTCTGCTAGCCACATACCTTCGGGATCGCGTCCAAAGCGGGATCGGAAGTCTTCTTTACCCCAGTGGATTTGGGTTTGTTTGTCACGTTCGTTGGCAAGAGGCATGATGATGTGATTGTATACTTGCGCGATCGCATTGCCATGACCGTTTAGGCGATCGCAACTTTTCCGATCTGCCTCTAAAATCCGTTGATAAACCTCCACATCATGGCGTTCCAGCCACGACATCAACGTAGGTCCAATATTAAAGCTGAAATACTCGTAATTATTCACGATCCCCAGCACTTCACCTCGGTTGTTTAACACCCTGGCAAAGGCATTTGGGCGGTAACATTCCCAGTGAATCCGCTCATTCCAATCATGGAAAGGTGCGGCACCAGGTTGGCGTTCAATCGCATCCAAATAAGGATTTTCCCGTGGCGGTTGGTAAAAATGACCGTGTACAGCTACGTAAACACCGCTAGCCGTTCTCAATGGATCTTGCTGGGTGTATGCAGTACTTTGGTTTGACATCGATCTGGAGCCAGTACTAGCTGGCATTTCAGCAGCTGAAGTCATGTATCTTTATCCTGAATCACTAAAAATTACAGTTGTGCTATCGAATATCTATGCAAAAATCGTTACCGCGCCATCTTCGCTTCGCTCGGTATAAACAACTATGACAAAACTTGCTAATTTTTGACATCTTGCTTTAGTCTTGCGGGTCATCTGCTTTCTCAAACTTCAGCCGAACCGCAGGCATGAATGAATTATCCATTGTCAAAAGCCTTAGTTAACGGGTTATTTGGTTTGCAGCCCGAAAAAACTTAATTGTCTTTTAATATATTAAACCCCATTTTTGGTGTAGTATTCGGGCTGAAATTGATAGATTTGTAACGAAAGATTGCCAAAGCTGCACAAATCGCAATTTCATTTTACATATCTAGCCAAAAAGTGCAAACAGTAGAATCTCTCAGCCGTTGTACCGCAGGGTAGAGAGTATCCTAGAATCTAGTCTTTGGAGGTGCTGAGTGGAAGTGGATAGTGGATAGTGGATAGTGGTTAGTCGGTAGTGGTTAGTGGTTAGTGGGGCATGGGGCATGGGGCATGGGGCATGGGGCATGGGGACTGGAGACTGGAGACTGGAGACTGGGGACTAGGGACTAAGGACTAAGGACTAAGGACTGGGGACTGGGGACTGGAAAAAGAATTATTACCCATTGCCCCATGCCCATTGCCCAATGCCCCATGCCCACTATCAACCATCAACTATCAACCATCAACCATCAACCATCAACCATCAACTAACAACTTTCAATTCCTAATCCTCGATTTCCGGATAACTCAGCACTACTTTATGATTGATCCCGTAGAATTTAGGTAACAAATGTCCGGTAAAAACATTCTCTTTCTCGTTCTGTTATTGTTTATCCCCGTTTCCTTAGCAGCCGAATTTCTCAAGTGGGGAGAGTTGACAGTTTTCATCACCGCTGCACTAGCGATTTTGCCGTTAGCAGCTTGGATGGGTACAGCTACAGAAGAAATTGCTGTGGTAGTTGGTCCAACGCTAGGAGGATTATTAAACGCCACCTTTGGTAACGCCACAGAATTGATCATTGCTTTAATTGCCCTAAAAGCTGGGTTGGTGAATGTAGTCAAAGCCAGTATAACCGGCTCGATTATTGGCAACTTACTACTTGTGATGGGTCTTTCTATGCTGTTGGGAGGACTTCGCTACAAAGAACAGACATTTCAGCCAATTGTAGCGCGGGTAAATGCAGCTTCGATGAATTTGGCAGTGATTGCGATTTTGCTGCCAACAGCGATGAACGTAACTTCTGTTGGAATTAGTCAACAAACCGTAGAAAATTTTTCGCTTGCGGTGGCAATAGTATTAATCGTGGTTTACGCTTTGACGTTGCTATTTTCGATGAAAACCCACGCTTATCTTTATGAGGTCGGTTTAGTCGAGTCTGAGGAAATTCATACCAAGCCCAATGTTTTGTTGTGGACTGGGGTGCTGCTAGTGTGTACTCTATTAGTCGCGCTTGAGTCAGAAATGCTGGTAGATTCTTTAGAAGTAGCCACATCCCAGCTTGGTTTGACGGCACTGTTTACAGGGGTGATTTTGGTTCCCATCGTCGGTAATGCCGCTGAACATGCTACCGCAGTTACTGTGGCAATGAAAGATAAGATGGATCTTTCTGTTTCCGTGGCTGTGGGATCGAGTATGCAAATTGCTTTATTTGTCGCTCCTGTTTTAGTGATAGCTGGGCGAATATTCGGTCAGCCGATGGATTTAGATTTTAAACCCTTTGAATTAGTGGCTGTGGCTGTATCGGTGTTAATTGCAAATTCTATTAGTTCTGATGGGAAATCTAATTGGCTAGAAGGCACATTGCTATTAGCCGCTTATACAGTGTTGGGGTTCGCTTTCTACTTTCATCCCGTAATCGATGGTATGGGTTAGTTATAACGTCAACTCCCTACGGGTAAATTAAAAATTACTAGCCAACAAAAAAATTAGTTAAATATCAATAGCGATGTCTGACGACATCGCTATTTGTTTCGGAAAATTTGGGGTGTAAATTTACCGCCCTCAGGCGCTTTAGCCTCTGGCGTTGCGCGTACAAAGCCCGCGATTAGCTAGTAGCTAGTAGGGTGTGTTATGCCTGAGGGTACGACACCGTTTTTATGATAAGAGTGCGGTGCGCTCTTGCGTTCTGCCATAACGCAACGGCAATATTAGGGGAGGACGGCAGTTTTGCGGGAAGAAAATCTACACCGCAAACTGCCTCAAAAATCCACACCCTAATAAGCCGGACCCTACATATACTAGTTAAAAAAGACCAAGCAGAAAGATGACGGTCAACCCACAGAAGGCAAGCAAGGACATAATAACTATGTTGCCTACGCTGTGGTCAGATGTTGCTTTTTGTGTGTTTGTAGCCATATGAAACAACCTGATTTCTACGACTTTATGCTGAAATTATAAACACATTGAATCAGGCTTTTTCTAGTTAACATCCAAAAGTTGATTTTAATTCATTTAAGTTAAACATTTTGAGTATATTTACTTGCAAACAATTAATTTTTGTTGTTGATAAAAATTAATCACTCTCTCATAAATCCTGTGAATGATTGAAAATAGCTTTTCTGCACCAAAGTATAAAAATAAGCATTAATACCCAGCAATATCAACAATTAAAATTTAGTTGAGCCTCAAATTAACAATGCTTGTTAATCAGTAACAAATAAGCTTGCAAAATTTTGTCAGCCACGTTATAAATCTAACTTGATAATTGTTACAGTGAATAACAAAAATTTCTGCTCCCAAAATAGCCCTGAGGTTACTTGACACTGAGAAAATTTTTCCTGCGGATGAAAAAATCTCAAATTGTACGTCTTTAGTTAGAGGGAAATTTGTTCAGCAATAAGATATGCGTAGAAAGGTGATGAAATTGACGGGTAAACAGAAAAGGTGAAAGTAAAAAGCAAAAATCTGCTTTTTTTTGCCTTTATGTTGCTTTTTTTGACTTTTTAGGCATTATCCAGTCAAAATCTAAACAAAAGCTAAAATCAAAAATCGATAAGTGGGGTTCCCATGTCTGAATTGATTCATGCAGTCTTGAACAGTGAAGAAAAAAGCGATTTACGTTCGTTTATTAGCGAGTTACGCAGCCAAGAAAAGGGGTATTTGCTGCGAAACGACATCCTGAACGTGTACAGTGAATTTTGCTCTAAACACCAGAAAGAGCAGCCTTTTTCGCTCTTAGGCAAACTAATTTACTATACTCAGGAAATTATTCAGGACAGTACAAATCTCTGTTTCATTTTTCGCCCAAAAATAGCCAGTCAAGAAGTTTATCGGCTAACGGAAGACTTGAGTGTGGAATCGATATCGGTGGACGAACTTTTGGATCTGCGCGATCGCCTAGTAAATCGATTTCATCCCCAAGAAGGCGACCTGCTAGAATTGGATTTCGGTCCATTTTACGACTACACCCCGACAATTCGCGACCCGAAAAATATTGGCAAAGGGGTGCAGTACCTCAACCGTTATCTCTCCAGCAAGTTGTTCCAAGACCCGAAGGAATGGCTAGAAGGCTTGTTTAATTTTCTGCGCTTGCACCAATACAACGGTATCCAACTGCTGATCAATAACAACATTCAAACACAGCAGCAACTTTCCGAACAAGTTAAGAAAGCTATCGGATTTGTAAGCGATCGCCCAAGTGATGAACCCTACGAAGAATTCCGGTTTCAATTGCAAATGATGGGCTTTGAACCGGGTTGGGGTAACACCGCTTCTCGCGTCCGCGAAAGCTTAGAAATTCTTGATGAATTAATCGACTCTCCCGACCCCCAAACCCTAGAAGCCTTTATCTCTCGCATCCCGATGATTTTTAAAATCGTCTTGGTGTCTGCCCACGGTTGGTTTGGACAAGAAGGAGTTTTAGGGCGTCCCGATACCGGCGGTCAAGTAGTTTACGTCCTCGACCAAGCAAAAACTCTCGAACAACAGTTACAAGAAGATGCCATTTTAGCTGGTTTAGAGAAACTCAATGTTGAGCCAAAAGTAATTATTCTCAGCCGCTTAATACCCAACAGTGATGGCACTCTTTGTAACCAACGTTTAGAAAAAGTTCATGGCACCGAAAATGCCTGGATTTTGCGCGTACCTCTGCGGGAATTTAATCCCAACATGACGCAAAACTGGATTTCTCGATTTGAGTTTTGGCCCTATCTAGAAACTTTCGCTATTGACTCTGAAAAAGAATTGCTGGCAGAATTTCAAGGTAAACCTGACTTAATTGTGGGTAACTATACTGATGGAAATTTGGTGGCGTTTCTCTTAGCGCGACGTCTGAAAGTAACACAGTGTAACATTGCCCACGCTTTGGAAAAGTCCAAATACTTGTTCAGTAACCTTTACTGGAATGATTTGGAGGATAAATATCATTTTTCCTTACAGTTTACTGCTGATTTGATTGCGATGAATGCTGCTAACTTCATCATCAGCAGCACCTATCAAGAAATTGTCGGCACGCCCGATAGTGTCGGACAATACGAGTCTTACAAATGCTTCACCATGCCAGATTTGTATCATGTGGTGAATGGAATTGAACTGTTTAGTCCCAAGTTTAATGTAGTACCACCGGGAGTAAATGAGAATGCTTACTTCCCCTACACGCGTCATGAAGACCGCGTAGAGAGCGATCGCCTGAGAATTGAAGAAATGCTCTTTACCTTAGACGACTCTTCCCAAATATTTGGTAAACTCGACGACCCGAACAAGCGTCCGCTGTTCTCAATGGCACGTCTCGACCGCATTAAGAACATGACAGGTTTAGCCGAATGCTTTGGTAAAAGTCCAGAATTGCAAGAGCATTTCAACTTAATTTTAATCGCCGGTAAGTTACGAGTTGAAGAATCAGGCGACAACGAAGAACGCGACGAAATTATCAAACTCTACAACATCATTGAGCAATACAATCTCCAAGGCAAGATTCGTTGGTTAGGTGTGCGCTTGTCTAAAGGTCAATCTGGTGAAGTTTACCGAGTAATTGCTGACCATCAAGGTGTCTTTGTCCAGCCAGCTTTATTTGAAGCTTTTGGTTTGACAATTTTGGAAGCAATGATTTCCGGATTACCAACTTTTGCCACTCAGTTTGGTGGTCCTTTGGAAATTATCCAAAATAAAGTTAATGGCTTTTACATTAACCCCACAAATTTAGAAGAGACAGCCGATAAAATTATCGAATTTGTGCTTAAGTGCGAACAAAATCCGAACTATTGGAATGAAGTTTCTCAGCAAGCTATTAACCGAGTTTATAGCACCTACACCTGGAAAATCCACACTACCAAGCTGCTATCATTAGCACGGATTTATGGCTTCTGGAACTTTAACTCTAAGGAAAATCGGGAGGATTTGTTGCGCTACATTGAGACTTTGTTCTATTTGATTTACAAGCCAAGAGCGCAAGCAATTTTAGAAGAGCATAAGCATCGGTAAGAAGTTAGGAAAAGCGGTAGAGACGTTCAGTCCGGAACGTCTGTACTTAGGTGTGGAGTTAGGAGTTATGAGTGAATAGTGAGGGGTAAGTAATGAAAAAATTGCTCTATCTTCTGTCTCTGTTTTAACTCCTAACTCCTACTCCGTTCTCCTAACTCCTAACTACTTAGTTAACTCCCGCCAAGTTCTAGAACCAACAACTCCATCCACACCTAAATTCCGCCGATTTTGAAAGGCTTTGACAGCACTTTCTGTCAGCGCACCGAAAACTCCATCAACTCGAACAGCATAGCCGTTAGATAATAATAGGCGTTGCAAAACTTTGACAGAAACACCTGAGCTACCAAAACCCAGAATTGGCAGATTTTGGTTAGTAAATTTGGGCTTTAGGTTTGGCTTTAGCTTTGGCGATTCTCGTTTGGAGACACTTCGCGATCGCGCAATAACTAACTCATCACTACTTTGCTCATCTTCTTTTACAATCAGAGAATTCACAGCAGCGACAACTGAAATTTCCCCCAGCGTCCAGCCTTCTACAGCGGTGTCCTTTCCTAAATGGGAAAATTTAGATTGTATTGACTTAATTTTTTCAGTAAAATTATTTAGTATATTTTGCTGCTCATTATTCAGCGGTGAATGGGCGACTTGGAGATTATCATCTAGCTGTATAAATTCAGGCGGTGTGATTTCAGTAGCGGCAACGACATCATTTGAGCGCTCCTCTGTTGACTGCTGCACCGGCTTGTCTGACTGAAATAATGGCTGTACGGGTAACTTGGGCAAAGACGGTTGTCCTGTTGTTAAGACACCGGTCATCAGCAGACCAATATGACTCATCGTATTTCATTTTACTAACACCCATATTTCCCTTGACAGACAAAATAGTTGTTCCTCAGGAATAATGCGTAGCTATAAGTTAAAAAAATGTAATTATTTTGGCGATAAAATCATTTATTAAGTATTTGCACTTGTAATATCTGGTTTAGAAAAATGTGGGATAGACGGATAAGTCGATTATTCACACACAAGTCTGGTCTAAATCTCTAAACTTGTCACTCTTGTCTAATGAGTCGATTATTAAACTTTGTGCAATTTTATCTCTCTTGGCAAAATAATTCTGTCAAACCTATTACCCATCAATAAGCTTGAGAGCAGAAAAATCGCGCTTTGCAGCGTGGCACAAATAACTATCCAGTTGAAAAGCTTGCAAAATAAGCTTTCCTCCCTTTTGCTTTCATGCACTATGGGTGGTAGCTGAGGAAAATTTTTATAATAAAGAAATTTTAAATATTAATCACAAAATAAATAATTGTGTTCTAATCTTGTTATAAAACACAACGCATCCTAATTCCCAACCTCTTATTTGATTGATGGGTTAATAACTTTTAATTTTTAATTGTTAACTAGCTTGTCAACTCACGCCAAGTCCTGGAACCGACTACTCCATCCGCACTTAGGTTGTGCTGACTTTGAAAGGCTTTGACGGCTGTTTCTGTTAAGGCACCAAAATTTCCATCAACTCGAACAGGATAGCCATTCTGTGATAAAAGCCGCTGTAAGACTTTTACAGAGTCACCAGAGTCACCAAAATTCAGAGTTGGCAAACTGCGAATAGCAGCAGCTTGTAATTTTAAAGGTTGTGGTTGTTCGGCGGAATTTTCCATGTCCTGAATTTTTTATCAAACTGTTTCTCTTTCATTCCACTTTATCGGGATTAGCCAAAATTTACCTCTGTATGTCAATTTTCAAATAACTACCTGGTTAATATAGCTAATTCTTTAGTTTGCAAAGCTTTTTGGATTGATTCGGTTTTATTGTGGGACACTTCCTTTCTTAATGTTGAAAACTAGCGATCGCATTACCCCCGATCAGTTAATATTTTGTCTTTTGCATCAAAGCAGTGGTAACAGGCTGAACTCTTGGCGAATCTCTAACAGAGAACGGTCAAGTAGTGGTTCAAAGTCGAGAAATGGATAGTACTTGCGTGTTCCGCGAGTTTTGAACCACATTACCACAACTGTTGGCAATAATCGCGGCAATACAACAAATATTGAGCTATACAACCACAGCAGCCCATGTTGCTTTACCAAATCTTTATACATTACATCAACAGCCGGGTTTTTTCGCTCCCGTAAATAGTCACGAAACTTGAAGTCACTAGTTAAAAAGCACAATGGCAAAAGTCTCAGTTCATCATACATATCGGTATCGCAGCCAAGGATAACATGCGTAACATCATGAGCAATTAAGATTTTCGCAAAATCCGGCGGCATTTGACTTGGATTGGTCAGATGTGGATTTACTGCGTAAAACTCTTCGATTCCTTGCCGTAGGGTTTGAGTGCTGCTTTTATCGGTATATTGGGGACGAGTACGCCTCATAATTTGCACCATTATTTATCGATACGATACAGTATCGTAAATTTTAGGCGTAAATGTCAAGCTTGCCCATACTTAGTGGTATGTGTGATTAATTTTGATGTTTTCGTAGTGAGCGATTTATCGCTCAATTTCACTTTTCTGAAGCCCTTACCTACTCAGTACAACCGAGCTTGACATTACACCCAACGTTACACACAAAATTATTGAACTTTGGAAACGTTACACCGAGTACAAGTTCAATCAGGCTGAATAGCTAGTGTATATTGTAACCTCTGCCTAATTAAGTAATCATAGTCACACTGCCTGTATCCAAGTCATAACGACCCCCCACAATTTTTAACTTGCCCGCCTCGATCTGTTCAGTTAAGAGCTTCGATCGCTTCAACCGTTCAATTTGATATTGCACATTTGCCACCACAGCGTTATCAACCGCATCACCTGGTCGATCCTTGACTCTTTTCACGGCTGGCTTAATTGCTTTCACAAAGCTACCAATTTCGCCCAGCAGCGATTCGTTTTGTACAGCTGCGGTGACTGCCCCGCATCGTTCATGACCCAGCACCATGACTAACGGCGTGCCTAACAGCACAACCGCATATTCAATACTGCCGAGTGTTTCCGGCGTGGCAATATTTCCAGCAACCCGTACATCAAAGATGTCTCCAATGCCTTGGTCAAAAAGAATTTCTGCCGGCACCCGTGAATCAGCACAACTAAGGATAGTTGCAAATGGATGTTGAGCTTGAGCGACTTCTTGCAATCGAGCCGCAGATTGATCGGGGTATTGAGGTTTATGTTGCACAAATCGCTGATTTCCTTCGATCAGCTTTTGTAGTGCAGCATCGGCACTAAGAGATTGAGGGATAGCTAAAGAGCCATTTGGCAATCCGGCGGCTTTAGCCTGTTCGACCTGCCAAAGTAAATCAGCGGCAGTTACCATCATCCCAAATGCTCCCGTAACCCCTAACTTCAAAAAGTCACGACGGTCTATGAAATGCTTCATTAGATTTATGAGCCTCTTACAGCGACGCCACACATTTTACAGAGCGAATCTCCATTACATCTGAGATGTAACAAGTACCCCCAAATTTGTTGAGAAGTGGTTTGATGTTTTCGACTACAGTCTTGATTTCCTCTGGCATACAAAACGCGATGACGTAAACATTATCGAGCATTGTCATGTCTAAATCTTCTGCGGTTCCTCGCAATCCTTTACCAGCAACATTGCGAATCACAATATGACTATGTACACCTGACTTGTCTAAACGATCTAAAATTTTGCCTAGTTCAAAGGAGTTGGCAATAATTTCTATCTTCTTAACTACGTGCATATTATTACCTCCAAAACAGGTTAATTCCGTACAGATATAACGGAATTCCCACGATAATGTTGAACGGGAATGTTACTGCCAAAGCGGTAGAAACGTACAGGCTGGGGTTCGCTTCTGGAACAGTCATCCGTATTGCAGCTGGGACAGCGATATAAGAAGCGCTGGCAGATAACACAGCAAACAAGAGTGAATCTCCCTGATGCATACCGATGAATTTAGCAATCAGCAACCCAATTCCTGCATTGAGTATTGGAATTAGTATGGCAAATGAAATGAGAAAAAATCCGGTTTTTTGCAAGTCTTTAATTCTTCTGGCAGCGATTAGTCCCATGTCCAGCAAAAAGAAGGTAAGAACACCATAAAATAAGCCTTGAGTAAAGGGTTCTAATACGTGCCCACCATGTTCTCCTGTTAAGACACCAATCAAGAGGCTACCGACTAGAAGAAAAACTGAACTATTGAGAAATGCCTCTTGTAAGACTTCCGTCCAGGAAAAGTCCCGCTTCCCATCGGCGGTAAATATATTCACCAGGATGAGTCCAACAATAATTGCTGGAGATTCCATCAGGGCAAGGGCTGCAATCATGTAGCCATCATAAGCAATGGCAAGCTCATCCAGAAAGGCACTAGCAGTGATGAAGGTGACAGCACTAATAGAGCCGTAGGTTGCTGCGATCGCCGCCGCATCGTAAGTATCCAGCTTCAGCTTGAGAATGAAAAAGGAGTAAATTGGGACAAAACAAGCCATCAACATGGCTGCAAACATTGTTAGCACTACTTCTTGAGTGATACCGCTTTTGCTCAGTTCTACCCCCCCTTTAAAACCAATCGCAAACAGCAGATAAAGCGAGAAGAGTTTGGGTATTGGTGCCGGAATTTCTAGATCGGACTTGACAAAAACAGCAGTCATCCCCAGAAAGAAAAATAAGACTGGCGGATTCAGGATATTGGAAATGATTAAGCTGGCATCCATTACCACCCCTCCTTATGCTGATGAAACTTGCAATTAATCAAATTTTTCATCTTCAAAAATTTAACTGTTGAATCATCATGTATCGTGTATTGCTACCCCCTGTCAATTGTGTATTTTTTAAGACTAAGTAACAGACTAAGGGTTTTCGGTTGCGTGGAATACACTCTGATAGGAGAAAGGTAAAGGTGAAATAAAATTTAAAACATTCACCTTTGCACCTTTTCTTTTCTCTAACTCAACTGTATTGCTTCGTGAACGCGAAGCGTCTTTGCGATTGAGAGGGAAAACAAGAGAATTGTGCAGGACTCACCAGTCCAAGCGTCCCTAATCTAAGCGTCCAAGCGTCCCTAATCCCCAATCATGACGAAATCAGACAAAAAACCAGGAAGACCGCGCAGTGCAGAATCTCATCAAGCCATTCTTCGGGCAACTCTCGATTTGCTTTCTCAGATGGGTTACGATCGCCTGAGTATTGATGCGATCGCGCGATCGGCTGGTGTTGGCAAAACCACAATCTATCGATGGTATGCTTCTAAAGAAGAACTAGTGGCTGACGCAATTGAAAGTGTTCGTCAAGAAATTGAAATACCTGATACAGGTGCGCTTTCAAGCGATATAGACTGCATTATTGAGATTGCGGTGAAAACTACCCTCACACCTTTGGGTCGTCAAATTTTGGCGATGATTATCGGTGCTGCTTCCAGCAGTCCGCAATTTGCCCAAGTTTATTGGACAAAATACCTTTTACCACGACGCCAAGCTTTTCAGGTTGCGATCAAGCGGGCTAAGACTAGAAATGAAATTCCGGCTGATACAGACAGCGATTTAGTTTTTGATCTGATGAGCGGAATCATGCTTTATGCGCTGGTATTTATGCCTAGCGTTGAACCAGTCGAAGCATACATCCGCCGTGCCGTTGGTCTTATTCTCAAATGAGGGCGAACGATGGGACTTGAACCCACGAATGGTGGTACCACAAACCACTGCCTTAACCACTTGGCTACGCTCGCCATTCTTCGATTCATTATAACATAACCCTGATAAATTGATCCAGAGTTTTTGTTTAAGGAACGGAGTCAGTTAATCTAGAGTCAAGAGACTTCAGTGATTAACAGTTAGGAAAAATGAGACTCTCAACAATTATGACATATGTTGTCGGCGTCGGACTAGTTGTCTTGGGAGTGACGATGGCGAAGACAAATCCCAGTCAAGCGGAATATGAAGAATATGCCATGCAACGGTTGACAAAATACTTAAAAAGCGATGTCTGCAAAAAAACACCAAAGATGTTAGAAAATTTAATTAAATTAGATTGCGATAAACTAGTAGACTCCGCTAGTCCACAAGTGCGGGAACTTATTGCAGGGACTACGGAACGGCAAGATTTTATTATTTTTAGTATTTATCGTACAGATTTAAAACTGAATTCATGGCTGCCTTCTTATACATTTGAAAGTGTAGGAGCATTTGAAAGCTTTTATACTTACAGCGCGGAACAGCAGTAGAAAAGAAGCGTAATTTCTTGCTCCTCACTTCAAAGACGCTTTCTTCTCTTAGAGTTATTTTTATTTCCATTTTCTAATTGACAAAATCAAACTTTGGTTATAGATGCTTATCAAGTAAGTCATTCTCAAGGTTCATGTAAAGATTGGATGTGATCTATAACATGATTAAATGTGTGCCGAGCATTTTCAGCAACAAGTAAAAATGCTGTAATGTGCCATAAAAAGAGAGGGAAACGTTGATGTTTTTTCACAAAAAAGACCCGATTCATTCTGTTGATGTCAAAGAGCCAAATCCGCGCTTTGCTCAACTGCTTTTAGAGCAATTTGGCGGTGCAACTGGTGAACTAACAGCAGCTTTGCAATACTGGACTCAATCTTTTCATTGCGAAGATCCAGGTATTCGCGATATGCTGCAAGATATTGCATTAGAAGAATTTGGTCACTTAGAAATGGTGGGTCAATTGATTGAAGTTCACACCAAAAATGTTGACCAAACTGAAGCTTACAAAAGCACTTTGTTTGCAGTGCGGGGTATGGGACCACACTTATTAGATAGTCAAGGTAATACTTGGAGTGCTAGCTATGTAAATGAAGGTGGCGATGTAGTGCGCGATTTGCGGGCTAACATTGCTGCTGAAGCTGGGGCACGTCAAACATACGAATCCTTGATTAAACTAGCCTCCGATGAAGGAACGAAAAACACGCTCGTTCATCTGTTGACACGAGAAATTTCTCATACCCAAATGTTTATGAAAGCGTTGGATTCTTTGGGTAAATTAACTGACCCGTTCTTTGGAAATATCCAACCAGATAACACTGTGGATATTTACTATAACCTGTCTACCAACGGTAAGGATGAACGCGGTCCTTGGAATTCTGAACCGACTTTCCGTTACGTTGCTGACCCAGGTGCGGCAAAATAGTTTTAATTTCAAGGAAAACGAAGAGGGAATATCCTATCCTAGAAGTTAATTTATCAGCTTTGCAGGTTATATAGTTAAGGCTGCGTAGACGCGAATTAGATTTGCGTCTACGCTACTTAATAATTTGATAAAATATAGGAATCCGGTTTTATTTGTGAACAAAATTACGTATAGGACTACTATTTGATTTTTGAACAGACACGTAGGGTCCGGCTTAAAGCGGTGTGGATGTTCCTCCCGCTTTAGGGCCCGTTGCGTTAGCGACGAAAGTACGGCACCAAAACCTTAATAATGGTGCGTTACGGATTTCATCCTAACGCACCCTACAAGACTTAATTTTTTTCAAAATTCAAATCGGATTCCTATATTTGTAGGGTGCGTTAAGCGGAACGCTAACGCACCAAATCCTTAAAAATGGTGCCGTACTTTCGTTGCTAACACACCCTAGGTATCTTAATAATTTGATAAAATATATAAAATTTCCGCTTTGAGTAACCCTTGCTAATGCTATCTGCATATCTGTTGGTGTCTCACGGAAGTCGCGATCCGCGCCAGGAAATTGCTATGCAGCAATTGGCAAAACTGGTAAATAATAAGCTGGAAAGCAACTTACAAAGGTCTATCATTGGTGGTGTGGTGTCACCGCCAAAATGTGAATTGGTAGGTACTGCATACTTAGAATTGAAGCCTGAACCTTTGCACGAGCAGATTAAAAGATTTGCTGAAATGCTGAAAGCGAATGGGTATCATCGCCTAAAAATATTACCATTATTTCTGCTGGCGGGGGTGCATGTAATGGAAGATATTCCCGGTGAAGTGGCTTTGGCTCAACAGGCGGTTGAAGATATCATAATTGAGTTGCAACCATATTTAGGTAGTCATGCTGGTGTAGAAAAGTTGCTAGCAAAGCAAATTGCTAAAAGCAGCGAAAATGGTTATAACCAAGGATGGATTCTTTTAACTCATGGTAGCCGTCGTCCTGGTTCTAAAAAACAAGTCGAAGCAATGGCAGCTAATTTGGGAGTATTAACAGCTTATTGGTCTGTGGCTCCTAGTTTAGAATCACGAGTGAAACAGTTGGTGAGTGCCGATTGTAAAAATATTACTATTTTGCCATACTTTTTATTTGCTGGCGGTATCACAGATGCGATCGCTCGCTCTGAACTTCAGTTAAAATTACAATTCCCTGCTGTGCGTTTCCAACTGGCTGAACCTTTGGGAGCAAGTGCAGAATTAGCCGATCTGATTTGGGATTTGATTAACAAATGAACCGCGAAGACACCAACGAAGTAGAAAAGAAATATTTGGGAAAAGTTTATTTAGTCGGTGCGGGACCCGGCGATCCGGGATTAATGACTCTCAAGGGTAAAGCTTTGTTGGAATGTGCCGATGTCGTCATTTATGATGCTTTAGTAAGTCCGGCAATTCTCGCAATGATTAATCCTAACGCAGAGAAAATAAACGCCGGTAAGCGAATGGGGCGACATTCTTTATTACAATCAGAAACTACGCAGTTATTGATTGATAAAGCAGATAATAATGCAGTTGTGGTGCGGCTAAAAGGTGGCGATCCGTTTATCTTTGGTCGCGGTGGCGAAGAAATGGAAGAATTGGTGAAAGCTGGGATACCCACCGAAGTTGTGCCCGGTATTACATCGGGAATCGCCGCGACCGCTTATGCGGGTATTCCTTTAACTCATCGCTTGTATAGTTCTTCGGTGACATTTGTCACAGGTCACGAAGCAGCGGGTAAGTACCAACCGACGGTAAACTGGAATGCGATCGCTCGCGGTTCAGAAACGATTGTGATTTATATGGGAATTCACAATTTACCCTACATTGTCCAAGAGTTACATGCTGCCGGGTTGGATTTAGAAACGCCGATCGCTTTAGTGCGTTGGGGTACGCGACCGGATCAAGAAGAATTAATTGGTAAATTAAAGACAATTGTAGAGCAAGTAGAGACAACTGGATTTGGAGCGCCGGCGATCGCTGTTATTGGATCTGTGGTGAACATGCACAGCATTTTATCTGCTTGTCGTCCGGTTTGACCTATAGAAGTCAAACTGGTATAAGTGCAGGAGATATCGCCAGTTTTCCTAATTCCTCTGCTACAAAGTTTGGCACGTTTGCTTGTTTGCCTTTGATAAGGCAACAATCTCGCAGTGCGAGGAGAAAGCCTTTGATTGAATCTGGCGATCCGGGTATAGCCTCTGCTTGTTGTAAGAACTCCTGCCATAATTGCGAGTCTTTGCCGTAAAAGTCTATTAAGTGCAAAGCTGCCAGATATTCTGCTAAGGGGTCAAGGGCAAAGCGGATTTGGTCTTGTGCAGCACCGATAGTTTGGATCAAACGAAGACGGTCTTCTAGATACTTGAGACGAGTTTCCGCATTGTTACCACCCAAGATAGCGATCGCCACCTCTGTATTAGCAGTTGCTGGTCGAAAAGTTTGTTTGAGGCATTCCCAAGCGATCGCTCGAGCATCTTTGTGTACAGTGCGATCGCTCAATTTTACCCCGGTCACGCTCGCGTTAAGTTCGTTTAGGTAAGAAAGCATCAAATCCGGGATACTATCAGGCATCTGTAACGATAACTCCTTCATCCCCTCAACCTTGACAGCAATCAGTTGTTCGGCGTACAGTTTCGCTAGTAGTGCGGTGATGTTTCGCTGACCCACCATCAGCGACAGGCGACTGCAAGCATTGAAAAACTCTGTATCGGTAAATAAGTCACGCTTGCCTTGCTGAGTTAAGTAAGATTCCATAAACGAGGATAGGCGATTACCCTCAATTCGCAGAGGTTTTAAGGTAGTTTTGGTTACTCCACCCAGCTTTTCCTGAAAGCGTGAGGTGACAATTAAAGCGTTGATCGGAAAATCCGGAGATTCAGGGCGAATTGCTTTGCGTGTGGCTTCGCTCATTTCCGAAAAGTGATCTACAATTACCAAAATTCGCCGTTGCCTGAGAAGGAGTTCCAGCAATTCTGAGGAGGGTGGCTCTGCTTGGTTCGTCAAATCTTGCACCTGTCCCCTGATAGCCGCCATCAAAGCTTGTTTAGCTGCTACTTGTGTATCTTCTGCTGATTGCAAATCCAGTTCTTCCTCAATTAGCACTGGTAACATCGGGTGTTGGCAGAGGCGTTCTGCCTCATCTTCTGACATTGCCCACTTCGCGATTTGACAGGCAAGGCTGGTCTTACCTACTCCGCCTTCACCCTGAATCAGCAAGCAACCTCGGTGTTTTTTAAAGCTAGCGTGCAAATCTTTGCCGTTAATTTGGGCTACGGTTTTACCGTTCTGTATAACAGGGATAGATATATGAACATTTCTATTGCTGATTGTATCCTTTTCTTGAAATTCCTCTCTAACTGATTTCAGGTGTGCAGCTACCCAAGCATCTAGCACTCTGGGGTGGTCTTTCAGCAGCAACAATAAAAAGTTCAGCGATATTTCTGTACCGACAACAGGCACTTTAAAACCTATAGGTTTTAGGAATTTATCAATTTTTAGCAACCACAGAGGGCGTAGCCAAAAAATCCCGAAGAGTAAGATAAAGTAAATTCCAACTGCCCATACTAACGGATTCTTGAGAATCTGATTGATGAATAAGTGTTCTGTTTTTTTGCTATTAAGAAGATTGAGAACTTGTTTTATTTTTTCCATATCTTCTGTTGAGAACTTATTCTTAGGCTCTTCTACAATTTTTAAGGCTGTCTCCAAAGGCGATATGCCTCGATTCAATTCTGAGATGGATAGCTGATTATCGCTTGCCTTGGTCTTAAGGCTAAGACCAATCTGGCTCAGGGCAGTGACAGTCTTGCGACGCACATCTTTATTCTCGTCTTTGAGATTTATAACCAGATTCGGCATAGCTGATGAAGCTTCTACACCCATCTTTCCCAACGCTTCAGCAGCAGAGCCACGTACCTTAAAATTTTCGTCTTTCAGAGCGGCAATTAGTTGAGGTACAGCGGATGAAGCTTTCATACCAATATTTCCTAAAGCTTCAGCAGCAGAGCGACGCATGGTATAGTTACGGTCTTTTTTGAGAGCGGCAATTAGGTCAGGTACAGCGGATGAAGCTTCTGCACCAATATTTCCTAAAGCTTCAGCAGCAGAGCGACGCACCTGCCAACTTGTGTCTTTTAGTGCCTTTCTCAGGTTAGGCACAGCATCTTGATGCAACTCTATCTTTGCCAAGGCTTCAGCCGCACCTTTACGCACGTCTAGCTTAGGGTTGTTTAGAAGAGCTTCGATCAAGTCAGGAATAGCTTGTTTGGCTTTTGTCGGAACCTCTCCTAAAGCTTGGGCAGCTAGTTCGCGCACTCTAGCATCTGAGTCTTGTTTGAAAGCGCGGATGAATGCAGGGACACCAGCTTCTGGAGCGATCGCTCTAATAGCCCTGACTGCACCAGCACGCACATCCTTATCTGGGTCTTTTTTAAGAGTCTCAATCAGGTCAGGCAAAGCAGCTTCAGCACCTGTACCGATGCTTCTCAGACCATCGGTTGCATAGCTACGCATCTCTTGATTACTGTCTTTCAAAGCCTTTTTTAGCTCAACAATAGCATCTGGCGAACCGCGTTTAATTAAAGCATTGATTTGATTTGAACGTTTTTGAATATCTTCTGGCTTTTGCTGCTGAATTTGCTCAACGTTCGTGTCGGTGGAAGTTTGCGCCCAACTGATGCCGGTCAAAAGTAAAGGCGATGAAATAGCGATCGCACATAAACTAATATGAGTTAAAAGCTTTCCGTAGATATGTTTAGCCATAAGTGCGCCCCTATTGAATCACTAAGAATTATTTCTACATCCCTGATATAAAGTAATAGGTGACATTATGTGCTATTTATGCAGCTTACGTAAACTTTAATGGTCGATTTTATTCAAATCAAAGAACCTAGCCCTTGTTATTTAGCAAAAATTGTAACCAGTCGCGCAAAACTTTCTTTGTTATTAGTAATTTTGTTTAATCAATCAAATCAAACATACTAAGAAATAAGGGTTTAGTTCTATGCGATCGCTATAGCTTAGTAAGATTGGATTTGTCAGGATAAGATTGCAATTTTTGACCTGCTCATGGTAGAATGTAGATCCATGCAGCCACTAATTAAATTGCACCAGAAGCTGTTTGCGGCTGTAAAGCTTGAGTTATAGGTGTCAGCATTTTATCTGCAAGTCATAAAATGCTGATTCGCTTAATTTTTGTAACTGGAAATTACACTCCAAATTTGTTGATTAACCAGATTTATTTTGAGAAAGCAACACAACGCCAGTCACTTTAATAGTGTTGGGATGCAAGCATCATAATTCTGCCAAAGCAACTAACACTAAAAGTTAAATCTTTTAGCATAAATAAGTTAGTTTAGCGTCTTGATTATCCTAATTGCTGAATTAAACAATGTGTTGAAAAACAGTTTTCAATAAATCTGCTTGTGTAAAAGGCTTAGTTAAATAGCCAGAAGCTCTAACTATCTTTGCTTTAGCTCTATCTATTAATCCTGTCCTACCTGTAACCATAATCACAGGTGTGTTTTTAAAAGATGAATGTTTCCGCAACAAAGAACATAATTCATATCCATCTAAATTCGGCATTTCAATGTCTAGTAAAATAACATCTGGTTTGGTACGGAGAATTTGCATTAAAGCTTTTAATGGTTCGTTAACTGCAATAACAGAAAACATTTGCTCATCTAAAAAGCTTTTCATTGCATTCAACACTGTGGGACTATCATCAATGCAGAAGATTTTATAGAGTTTCTTCTCCGTTGATTGCTGGTTGTTTTGCTGTATACTTTTATCAGCAATGTGAACATCGCGAGGTGAAGCCGAGTTAGGATTTTCTATCGGTTTATAGCGGTTTTGTCTGGGTAATTGTTGCGATTTTGGTTGAGGTTCGCGTAAAAATTGCGATCGCTGTTCTTGGGATTGTGACTGAGTATTTTTGCGGTATGAAGCTCGCTTTTGACTCTTTTCGACAAGCGATCGCAAATTCAAATGACAGAACTTTGGCATATCATCAAGAAAGCTTTCATGAGTAAACTCATAACTTCCCTCTTGCAATTTCAAAAACGACTCCAAAACTTCTATTGCTAATTGTTCTATCAAAATCCCCGCTTGCGTTGGGCTAAGATACTTTTGATTAACTAACCAGCAAATAGCTAGATAATCTGGATTCGGTATTGCTTCATTATCAATACCTGTTTCAAATATTGCCCGTAACTGCTCGTAAATTCCTTTCGGAAAAGCAGGAATGTGTTGACTCAATCGCTGCAAATTTTTGTAAAGCATCTCAAAGACGCGATCTGAGTAGCAGCCATAAGTTAATTTACCAGACTCTATATAGATTGACCAAGAACCTGTCGTGCTGAATACTTGCAAACAACCAGTAACAGACTTATTACTAATTTTGGTCAATAGAGAGAGGGGTTGTAGCTTCTGGTAAAATCTGTATCTACTAATGGGAAGTGTCTTCATTGCTACGGCTCTTATATAAAATTAATATTTGCAATTGAAATTGGTCAATATCCTGTCCGGAATTCACAGGTATATTGTCATGCTTACTGGAGGCGAATAGAAGAGACACGCCATGCTATTATTGCCAAATAGCAAAATGGCTCAAGTTATTGCCATTCAACAGTATTCCAAAAATCAGATTGTACATTCTGTATCTTTCGCTAATCTAACAGTAGCTTAAACGCCGACATAGAGGTTCAGCGCTACTGGGCGCGGTGCTAGAATAACGCTGTTGAGCGTGTTTCGAGGTGTGAGATTGTAATTTACTTTCTGGCAAAAAAAAGCAAAATTTGCTCCTTAATCAAGTTGTCTCACAAGCATTGCACGACTTCTCGCAACTAAGAGTGCAAAGCTGCACAAAAAAGTGCGTATCTAGTTTATGAAAGTTGAAAATCTTACCCAAACGTTAGATTGTAGAGCTTTTTTCCCAGGTTTGGGCAATATCTTCGCTTTAGAAACAAAAATGGCAAACTCCTAATAAAAGTGAGGTATCTGATAATTTACGTAGCGAAGGAGTGTAATCAGATGCAGCGGCTAATAACTCAGAAGAAGGCAATTCCTTCATCAGTACACAAAACATGCTAATCAGGTTGTTTTATCATTCCTTCTTCACCCTAGAGAATTCTAAATACCAAATTCTCAACTTGGCGGCAAAACTCAAAAACCATAGTGCATATCTGAAAAAGGAAAATTTTCACCTAAATGGTAGATGTAAGTAAGCTACTCCTAGTATTTAGGTTACTCCAATTTTTTTAAAACAGTTAAAAACTATGTAAAAATAATTTGGATAAAGTAAAGAAACTATGAACGATAAATATATAATTAGTCGGAAATATTTTATCAATTATAATATATTACGTGCTTTTACTTAATTATAAGAATCGTATAAATAAAAACAGTTTGTTAGAGATTATTTTGCTAACTGCCTAGGAATAACATTTTGCTTGGAAAAAAGCGATCGCCACTTTCGTTAAAATTAATAACACCACCAGTCGAAAAAGACTGATAGCAATGCTTACACACTTGTCTGATACCCAAACAGAATTTAATTTACAAGTCGAAGAAAACGGGGTACGCTTAGACCGCTATCTTACCCAAGAACTACCTGACTTATCGCGATCGCGCATTCAACAGTTAATCGAACAAGGTCAACTTCAACTCAACGGCAAAGTCTGCACATCTAAAAAGATAAATGTCAAAGCAGGCGATCGCATTACTCTACAAATACCATCAGCTGAACCTCTAAAACTGCAAGCCGAAGATATTCCCTTAGATATTCTCTACGAAGACGATTCTCTATTAATTCTCAACAAACCCGCTGGCTTAGTCGTTCATCCTGCACCCGGTCATCCAGATGGAACGTTGGTAAATGCTTTGTTAGCTCATTGTCCTAATTTACCAGGTATCGGCGGTGTGCAACGTCCGGGAATTGTCCATCGATTAGATAAGGATACCACCGGAGCGATCGCGATCGCCAAAACAGAACTTGCTCATCAACATCTGCAAGCGCAACTCAAAGCCAAAACCGCACGTCGAGAATATTTGGGTATTGTCTACGGTGCTACTAAAACGGAAAGTGGTACAATTGAACTGCCGATTGGGCGTCATCCACAAGACCGCAAAAAAATGGCGATCGTACCCGTTGAACAAGGTGGACGCAACGCTGTCACTCATTGGCGAATATTAGAACGCTTGGGCAACTATACATTAATGCACTTCCAGCTAGAAACTGGTCGCACCCATCAAATTCGCGTACATAGCGCCCAAATTAATCATCCCATTGTCGGCGACCCTATTTATAGTTCCAATCGTTCCATAGGTGTAAACCTACCCGGTCAAGCATTGCACGCTTGGCGACTTCAGTTACAACATCCGCTGTCTGGAGAGTTGATTGAAGTGACAGCACCCCCTCCCCAAACTTTCACAACTCTGCTAGAAGTTCTCCGAAGACGCGCTGCCATCTCCTCTTAGACATAAAATCTGAGAAATCTGATAAATTTTTTCGAGTTTTCTTAATTAAGCTTTACAAAAAGTTATAAATAGCTGCTGCATCAAAGTTGCCGTAAATCGTGGCAATAACCGCTTGCGTCAAGGATTTCAGCTTGATATTTGCAGTTTTAAATGATGAGCATTTTTACTCTATTTAATTTACGAAAACTTGTGACATCAAATACATAATTTTGTTTACATAATCTCCATAACGCTTTAGCAGACTACAATACTTAGAGTTGATTAATTTGCTGATTACTACAAAATTCAGTATAAACACGATTGCGTTAAGCGATGTAAAGAAAAGTATGCAATTGTAAATAATTGAGTAAATAAATTTGAACAAACCCTTACTGGTAATGAGTTTCACGAATTGCTGTAGAGTTTTACACAAATTGAAAAAACTTAATAAAAAAGGAACTCAATCGATATATAAAATACAAACAAGGTTTTAAAAGCAATTACAACAAGCAAAAAAACGCTGTTTCAAATTAATTGATTGCACATTAATAAAGTGTTTTCAGTATTTTTGATGTGCGATTATTGCCAGATTTATATTAATGGCAATGATGAGTTAATTGTTTTTAACCGAAAAATAACTGCCATGATTTTCAGAGGAATTTAAGAAATGCTTGACGCTTTTTCCAGAGTAGTTGAACAAGCCGACAGAAAAGGTTCTTACCTAAGCAGTGACGAAATCAATGCTCTATCAGCAATGGTTAGTGATAGCAATAAGCGCTTAGATACAGTCAACAGACTTACCAGTAATGCTTCCTCCATTGTGGCAAATGCTTATCGCGCCTTAGTTGCAGAACGTCCCCAAGTATTTAATGCTGGTGGTGCTTGCTTCCACAACCGCAATCAAGCAGCTTGCATCCGCGACATGGGATTTATTCTGCGTTATGTCACCTACGCTATATTATCAGGCGATGCCAGTGCATTGGACGATCGCTGCTTGAACGGTTTGCGTGAAACTTATCAAGCACTTGGTACTCCTGGTGATGCAGTAGCATCAGGAATTCAAAAGATGAAAGAATCTGCACTGAATATTGCCAATGACCCCAACAATATCACCAAAGGTGATTGCAGCCAGTTGATGTCTGAAGTGGCTAGCTATTTCGATCGCGCAGCTTCCGCAGTTGCTTAAGCAAGCATTTTTTCAAAGCATTTTTTTTAGTAATTATCGGAGAAAAAGAGAATCATGAAAACCCCATTGACTGAAGCGATCGCCTCCGCAGATGTTCGCGGATCTTACCTCAGCAATACCGAAATGCAAGCGGTATTTGGTCGTTTCAACCGCGCTCGTGCAGGTTTAGACGCCGCCAAAGCTTTCTCTGATAATGGTAAGAAATGGTCGGAAGCAGCAGCCAATCACGTTTATCAAAAGTTCCCCTACACCACGCAAATGCAAGGACCCCAATACGCTTCTTCAAGCGAAGGTAAATCTAAGTGCGTGCGTGACATCGACCACTACCTCCGCACTATCAGCTATTGCTGTGTAGTTGGTGGAACTGGACCATTAGATGAATATGTGGTTGCAGGTTTGAGCGAACTCAACAGCGCTCTTGGTTTATCTCCTAGCTGGTATGTAGCTGCCTTAGAATTTGTCCGTGACAATCATGGTTTGAGTGGTGACGTAGCTGGTGAAGCTAATACTTACCTCAATTATGCAATCAACGCATTGAGCTAAGGCAAAACTCTTGGGTCTTTGGAAGTAGATAATTACTGATTAATTAGATAGGCAAAATTAAATGTTTTGTCGTAGTGTAGCGCTACTACAAACAGTATTGTTTATCTTGATTAAGTTCAGTCTTTATGTAATTTCAAAGACCCAATTTTATTAATAAGAAAAATCTTTGCAAGGGAGCGATTAGCAAGATGACTGTTGCAGAACGACTAGGGGTTAGAGATTTAATCGGCAAAAAAGTTGAGCTTCGCCAAAATTGGACTCAAGATGATTTGCGAATACTATTCAAGGCTGCTTACGAACAAGTTTTTGGGCGTCAAGGAGTATACGCAAGTGAAAAATTTACTAGCGCTGAAGCTTTGTTACGTAACGGCAAAATCAACGTTCAACAATTCATTGAGATTTTAGCAAAATCTGAATTTTACAAGGAATGCTTTTTCTACAGTAATTCCCAAGGGCGTTTTATTGAGTTGAACTACAAGCACTTATTAGGACGCGCTCCCTACGATCAATCAGAAATTGCTTATCATACAGACCTTTACGCATCTCGTGGCTACGATGCGGATATTGAGTCTTACATTTACGGCACAGAATACGAAAATGCTTTTGGTACTTCTGTCGTTCCTTATTACCGTGGATTTCAATCTATTCCGGGAATGAAGACTGTAGGATATAACCGCATATTTGAACTTTATCGCGGTGACGGTAACAGTGATAACGCGCAAATGGGGCGTAAAAATTCCCGCTTGCGGTCAAAAATCTCGATGAATTCGGCTAACTGGATTTCGCCACCTTCATCACCGGGCAGTCACTTTGCCTCAACAGCACCGACGTTAATCAGTGCGGCTCCAAAAGGAGATTCTCGCATGTTTGTGATTCAAGCGATCGCTGGTGGAATTGGTTCTAAAGCAGCAGTGCGTCGTAGCGTACAAGTTTACACCGTACCCTACGAACGACTCTCCGCCACATACCAAGAAATCCACAAGCGCGGTGGGAAGATCGTCAACATTTCCCAAGTGTAGGAGAGGAGGGGGAGAGGGGGGGATGGGGAGAGGGGGGGACAAGGAGACAAGGGGGACAAGGGGGACAAAGAGGACAAGGAGGAATTTCTCCCTCATCCCCCTTGTCTCCCCTCTCCCCCTTGTCCCCCCACTCCCCCACTCCCCACTCCCCACTCCCCACTCCCCACTCCCAATTCTTATGAATACTCAACACCCCGAACCGATTTTGTCTTGTGATTCAGCGATCGCGGCGCTGTCTTGCGAAGATAATCAAATCCGTTATTATGCTGCTTGGTGGCTGGGGAAGCATCGGGTACAATCCGGCTGTGAGGCGCTGTGTAATGCCCTTGCGGATGCAAACTATCGCATCCCGTCAGGTGGGTATCCTCTGCGCCGTCAAGCCGCACGAGCGCTCGGACAACTGCAAAATCCGCAAGCCGTCAGCGCGTTAATTGCAGCGTTAGAATGTGATACTGATTTGCGTTTGCGGGAAGCAGCAATTCAAGCTTTAGCCGCTATTGGTGACGAAAAAGCGGCTACTCCTTTGCTTCAGCTTTTGCAATCCACCCAAGAGCAACCTTATGAAGCGCTAATTGAAGCACTAGCCACTTTGCAAGTTTGGTCAGCTCGTTTGTTAGTTGAGCCTTTTCTTCATCATCCTTCTGAGCGGGTACAATGTGCAGCAGCACGGTATATGTATCTTTTGACTCAACAGCCACAGTACATTGAACGTATTGTTAAAAATCTCAACCATGAGAATATGTATTTGCGCTGGGCAGCGATATTTGATTTAGGATCTGTTGGTCATCAGCAAGCTGTAGAGGCGATTTTGACGGCTAAGGTTCCTAACAGTTTAAAGCTGTTAAATTTAAAGCGAATTTTAGAAGCCGTTTTGGATAATCAGCACTCACAAAAGGAAACATCGCAGTTAATTTTCAAAGCAATTGATGATTTGTTATTTCAGCTTTGAGATTAGGGACTAGGAATTGTTATTTGTTGGTTGATAGTTGGAGCGTTGATGGTTGTTGGTTGATAGTTGGTACGTTGCTAACTACTATCTACTAACCACTAACTACTAACTACTAACTACTAACCACTAACGACTCTTAGTCCCTTTTTTAATATCAGTAACATTCAACTATGAATACAATCAATCACGATATTGACGGCTTGATTTTGCAATTAAACCACGCCTCGACACCAACGGATGCGATCGCTTCAATTTCTGCTATAGCTGCTACTGGTATAAAAGAACAATCAGTTATCAAAGCGTTAATTTCAGCTTTGAGTCATCACCATCCTTCTGTTGGTGCTGCTGCTGTTAAACTTTTGGTGCAATTAGCACCCGCATCAGTCAAACCGTTAATTGCGGCTTTTCATACTTCTAGCGATCAGGGGTTACAAGCTCATATTATTCAGGCTTTAGCCCAAATTGGCGACCCAGAAGCAATTGAAGTATTAGCTGAAGTTATCGGTACATCAGTCGCCAATCACTGTCAGGGAAATGTCCGCCGCATCGCCGCACGAGGACTCGGACGAATCGCCCAGAATTCTAACAACCTAGAAAACATCCGCCGTACTTTGGACAAGCTAACTTGGGCGTTGTCCTCTCCCGAAGATTGGGGACTGCGTTACGCTGCTGTAGTTTCTCTGGCAGAAATTGCTACACCAGAGGCTCTAGTAACCCTAGAACACGCTCTAACCCAAGAAACCGATAAAGTTGTCCTTCATCGCATTACAACCGCCTTAGAAGCGCTTGGCGTGGGGTAGGGGGTAGGGAGACAGGGGGACAGGGAGGGGGGGGACAAGGAGGACAAGGAGGACAAGGGGGACAGGGGGCAGGGGGCTTTCTTGCAGGGGGACAAACAGGAATTTCTCCCTTGTCTCTCTTGTCCCCCTTGTCTCCCTTGTCCCCCTTGTCTCCCCATCCCCCCATCCCCCCATCCCCCCTCTCCCCCCTTGGGACGAAGAATTTAAAAAATTTGCAACAATCTTTTGAAAGGTAAATTTAACTTTTTGTAATAAATCTGCCCTAAGCCGTGAAGACTATATGAGACTGTAATATATGTATCGTAAGGCTTGGCGGAAAAATTAAGAAAATATTAAAACAGTAATGTTTTGCATAAACATCCCCAACTTATTAAGTTTTGTTACAGAAATTCTTCGTTTTTCTCAGGCGCAGCCCTTGTATGTAAAGGATTTGAGGCTTTTCTTATCTGTGCAACTTATTTCTTCACAATTTGTAACAAATTATGGATCTATGGCGTTGTATAAACATAAGCTGGAGGGGTTAAAGAACAGACAAAAGTTAAACGAGGCAATCAATTCGTAAAGGTTGCTGGTTTCTCATAAAATCACCCCAGGTTCTCATAATTTCTCTTTCAGACAGTGAAAGGGGAATGTGAGAGGAGTTGAGAAACAGTTTTATTTGAAGTCTGTTGTTTAGCAGTTCCGCATTGATAAAACATTGCCAGTTTTAATCAAGACAGCACTCAACGTAAGGAATTAGGAGAAAACAGTCCATGTTAGACGCATTTGCAAAAGTAGTTTCTCAAGCTGATTCTCGTGGAGAATTCCTAAGCACCGAGCAACTAGATGCACTCACCAAGTTGGTAAAAGACGGCAACTCCCGTTTGGATACCGTCAACCGCATCACCAGCAATGCTTCCACAATCGTTACCAACGCTGCTCGTTCATTGTTTGAAGAACAGCCCAACTTGATTGCTCCTGGTGGTAACGCTTACACCAACCGTCGCATGGCTGCTTGCCTCCGCGACATGGAAATCATCTTACGCTATGTCACCTACGCTCAGTTAGCTGGTGATGCAAGCGTGTTAGATGACCGCTGCTTGAACGGCTTGCGCGAAACATACCAAGCTTTGGGTACACCTGGTTCTTCCGTGGCAGTTGGTGTTCAAAAGATGAAGGATGCAGCAATCAAGATTGCTAACGATCCTAACGGTATCACCAAAGGCGATTGCAGCAGCTTGATCTCGGAATTAGCTAGCTACTTCGATCGCGCAGCAGCTGCGGTTGCTTAATTAAAAACTTTGAAAAGCCTAAAGATTTAGGTTGATAGGCAAAAGGTACGAAAAAAGAAGGAGATTATAGACCATGAAAACACCAATTACCGAAGCGATCGCAGCTGCTGATACCCAAGGACGTTTTTTGAGCAACACCGAACTGCAAGCAGTTAACGGTCGTTTTGAACGCGCTGCTGCCAGCATGGAAGCAGCTCGTGCATTGACCTCGAACGCTCAACGCTTGATTGATGGTGCAGCTCAAGCTGTTTATCAGAAGTACCCCTACACCACCCAAATGAGCGGTCCTCAATTCGCCGCTGATTCTCGTGGTAAGTCCAAGTGCGCCCGTGACGTTGGTCACTACCTACGGATGGTTACATACTGTTTGGTAGCTGGTGGCACAGGTCCAATGGATGAATACCTGATTGCTGGTTTGGATGAAATCAATCGCTCCTTCGAGTTGTCTAACAGCTGGTACGTAGAAGCTTTGAAGAACATCAAAAACAGCCACGGTTTATCCGGTCAAGCAGCTAACGAAGCCAACACATACATCGATTACGCAATCAACGCATTAAGCTAGATAGCGATCGGGCCCGGAGAGGGATGCAAGTGCTGGATGAAATCACCTAGCAGTTGGATCTCGCTCCGGGCATCGTTTTATCTGGAATATAGATAAAAAAAACTTATCACGCGCACCAAGTAGCAGCAGCCGAACTGCTAAAGACAAGGGGGAAATTAAAATGGCGATTACAGCAGCAGCATCAAGGCTAGGAACAGAAGCTTTTAGTGAAGCAGTACGAGTAGAACTGCGACCCTATGCCACTAAAGAAGACATCGAAGGAGTGATTCGTGCCGTGTATCGGCAAGTCTTAGGAAATGACTATTTAATGGCATCAGAACGCCTCAAAAGTGCCGAATCACTACTGCGAGATGGCAACCTCACAGTGCGGGAATTTGTCCGTAGCGTTGCCAAATCAGAACTTTACAAAAAAAAGTTTTTCTACAACAGTTTCCAAACCAGAGTAATCGAACTCAACTACAAGCATTTGTTGGGTCGCGCTCCCTATGATGAGTCAGAAGTAGTTTATCACTTGGACATATACGAAAACCAAGGATACGACGCGGAAATAGACTCATACATCGATTCAACCGAATATCAAACCAACTTCGGCGACAATATTGTGCCCTACTATCGCGGCTTTGCTACCCAAACAGGGCAAAAAACCGTCGGTTTCAACCGGATGTTTAGGTTATACCGAGGTTACGCCAACAGCGATACCTCGCAAGTAGAAGGAACAAAAACTCGTCTAGCACGGGAATTAGGAACCAATAGCGCTTCCTCAATTGTCGGACCATCAGGTAGCAACGAGAACTGGAATTTCCGCGCCAGCGCAGATGTAACACCCAAGAAGAATATGGGTAACGCAGTTGGCGTAGGCGATCGCGTTTACCGCATCGAAGTCACCGGACAGCTAAGTCCTGGGTATCCCCGCGTGCGTCGCAGCAGCTACGCGATCGTCGTACCCTACGAACGGCTTTCCGAAAAGATGCAGCAAATTCAAAAGCAAGGTGGCAAAATCGTCAGCGTGTCACCAGCTTAATAAAGTTAGGAGTGATGAGTTAAGAGTTATGAGTTATGAGTTATGAGTAGTGAAGTGATAAATTCCGCTTTTCTTAATTCTTAACTCCTAATTCCTAACTCCTAACTCCTAACTCCTAACTACTAATTCATACTAAAGGAGAAATTAATCATATGTTCGGTCAAACCACAGTTGGAACTGGTGGAATTTCTAGCGCAAGTAGCCGGATGTTCCGTTACGAAGTCACAGGCTTGCGGCAAAATTCCGAAAACGACAAAAATAACTATGAAATCCGTAACAGTGGCAGCGTGTATGTCACAGTTCCATACAACCGGATGAACGAAGAAATGCAGCGGATTACCCGCATGGGCGGCACAATTGTCAAAATTGAGCCGTTGACTGCTGAATCAGCACTGAAGCCAGATAGCGAATCTCAAACGCAAAACTAAGACTCTTGGCAATGAGAGAAAATGGCGCGGAAGAATATATACCAGAAAACGCACCACCGCTAAATGAAGAGCAAGCGATCGCCAATCTGACATCACCAGATACAGGTCTTCGCTATTACGCCGCTTGGTGGTTGGGCAAATTCCGCGTTAATTCCAAAGCTGCTGTAGATGGGTTAATTGCAGCGTTAGAGGATGAAGCCGACAGAACAGAACTGGGAGGCTATCCTCTACGACGCAATGCAGCAAGAGCGTTAGGGAAATTAGGCGATACACAAGCGGTTGATGGCTTAATTAAGTGCTTGTCAAGCTCTGACTTTTACGTGCGCGAAGCATCTGCCCAGTCTCTGGAAATGTTGCGTGCCTCAGATGCCGCTCCTTCCCTGATGCAGCTTTTATCCGGGGGTGTTGCCGCAGCCGTCCAAGTACCCGGACGCCCGCACTTAGTCCAACCCTATGAAGCCATATTAGAAGCTTTGGGAGCGATTGGGGCAAAAGAAGCTATTTCTCTAATTCAACCGTTCCTAGAGCATCCACTACCACGAGTGCAATGCGCCGCAGCCAGAGCAATGTACCAGCTGACACTTGATGCCAGTTATGGCGATCGCTTAGTGAAAGCGTTGGACAGCGACGATCTGAAATTGCGCCGCGTTGCCTTAAGTGATTTGGGTGCAATTGGGTATATAGCAGCAGCAGACGCGATCGCTCAGGCAAAAGTTGAAAATAGCTTCAAACTCATCGCCCTCAAAGGATTGTTAGAGCATCAACTTCCATCATTAGATGTTTCCCTTTCAGAGGATACCATCCGCCTAATGAACCTGATGGATGCGCTGTTGTAGTTATTGGGAGCGTGGTTAAGTGTTAGTGGGAGCGTGGGAGCATGGTAAGAGTGTTAGTGAGAGCGTGGTAAGAGTGTTAGTGGTCAAAAACCAACGACTAACAACTAACAACTAACAACTAACAGCTAACAGCTAACAACTAACAACTAACACCTAACACTCTTACCAATGACTAAAGAACTAATTCGCGCCGTCGAGTCGGCTGATTCACCAGCCTTGATGGTGGCAGCAGTGCAAAAGTTGGCAGCGGCGAAAGATGAAGCGGCAATTCCTACCTTAATTGCTGTGTTTGGTTATAACAACCCAACCGCAGCAGTTGCGGCAGTTGCCGGATTGGTGGAATTGGGGGAAGTGGCAGTACCACAGTTGCTCTCTCAAATTGATGATTATAACTATGGCGCACGGGCTTACTCGATTCGTGCCTTAAGTGCGATCGCTGACCCCCGCGCAATAGATATATTACTCACCGCTGCTGCCACCGACTTTGCCCCAAGTGTCCGCCGTGCCGCAGCCAAAGGGCTAGGAAACTTACACTGGCATAAACTGAACGATTCCCAACGCGCATCTGCCCTGTCTCGATGTTTGGAAACATTACTCAATATTTCTACTGACTCAGACTGGTCAATTCGTTATGCCGCTGTCGTCGGGTTGCAAGCATTGGCGAAAATTCCTGATTTGCGATCGCCCATTCAGGCTAAATTCAAAGAAATGCTTATCAGCGACACCGAGAAAGCAGTTTGTGCCCGCGTACAACTAGCGCAATTAGCAATGTAGAGACGCGATTTATCGCGTGTAGAGACACGATTTATCGCGTCATGGATTTATATCATAAAAAAAGGCAAAAGTCAAGATGTCAATCCCATTACTAGAATATACTCCCAACTCGCAAAATCAGCGTGTTGAAGGATACGAAGTACCCAGCGAAGACACCCCACAACCTTATCGGTTAACACCAACCTCTGAAGTTCCAGATATTGATGCCATAATTTGGGCAGGATATCGGCAAATCTTCAGCGAACACTTAATTTTAAAAAGACATCGCCAACCCTTTTTAGAATCACAACTGCGAAATCGAGCGATTACCGTTCGCGATTTCATTCGCGGATTGGGTAAAACTGAAGTTTACTGGGAGTTAGTAGGAGAAACCAACTCTAACTACCGTTTAGTTGACATCAGCTTAAAGCGGTTTTTAGGACGTGCTAGCTACGGCAAAGACGAAGAAATTGCATGGTCAATTATAATTGCCACCAAAGGCTTGCACGGTTTCATCGACACCTTGCTTGACTCCGAAGAGTATCTAAGCAACTTTGGCAACGACATTGTACCCTTCCAACGCCGCCGCTTCAAAGATAGACCCTTCAACTTAGTTAACCCCCGGTACGATGCAGATTATCGCAATCGCCTATTGGGACAATACTTAGAAGGACGTACCTTTTATCAAGCAGTACGCACAGGAGAATCTGTACAACGCGGAGTTCGGCAAGCGATTCCGGACACATTCTTGTCAATGGCAGCGAGTATATCACCAGGCGGCATGAACTACCAGCGATCGAGCGATCGCGCCAGAAATTACATCTCAAGTGTCAAGCTGCCTGAGATGTCAAAACAAGTTACAGAAACTACCGTCAAACCTACGGAAGTTGCTTTGCCTTACCGTTACATCCCAGGAAACAAAACAACCTGACTACGAGTTAAGAGTTAGGAGTGAGAAGTTAGGAATTAACAACTCATAACTCATAACTCATAACTCATAACTCATAACTCAACACTTATTAACTATGTCAATCCCTTTACTACAATACAATCCCAGTTCTCAAAACCAGCGGGTAGCCGGTTACGAAGTCGGTAACGAAGACACCCCCAGAACTTACCGCGCAGAAGACTGTGGTTATGATGGCGAAATCCAAGAATTAATTTGGGCTGCTTATCGGCAGATTTTCAGCGAACACGAAACCCTGAAATTTCACCGCCAGATAAATCTCGAATCTCAGTTAAAGAACCGCGCAATTACCGTGCGCGACTTCATCCGAGGTTTGGCAAAGTCAGAAGCGTTTCGGCGTTTGGTGGTAGAGACAAACTCTAACTACCGCATCGTCGAAGTTTGTCTCAAACGGATTTTGGGGCGCACGTCTTATAATAAAGACGAAGAAATCGCTTGGTCAATCAAGATAGCAACCCTCGGTTGGGGTGGCTTTGTCGATGCATTGGTAGATAGCGAAGAGTATCTAACCAACTTTGGCGAGAATACAGTTCCCTATCAACGACGCCGCTTCAAAGACAGACCCTTTAACTTGGTGACACCTCGCTACGGTAATTACTGGCGCGATAAGGAAGAAAGTGAGCGTTACAAGTCCGGCGATATCAGTAACTTCCTAGATATGGCGAATGGAATTGAGATTAGGACAGTTAACTATACACCAGTTAGCACTGCCAATATCCAAATTCCCGACATGACAAAGAATACTAAGCCCCAAGGTATTCCCGTTTCTGTTAGTCCCAGCGCTAGTTTTCCCGTGCGGTAAATTGATTTGAGATTTTAGATTCAATCGCAAATCTAAATAAGGGACAATAAATAAAGAATGAGGATTTTGAGCAATCAACCCTCTTTCAGTTTTCAGTTTCTCTTGGAATGACGTTTAATCTCTTAATAAATTACGAGGAAGATTGCAGCATGGCACTGCCATTACTTCAATACAAACCCAGCAGTCAAAATCAACGAGTCAAAAGCTTTGGCAAAGCTGACCTTGATGAAGAAACACCATATATCTATAGAATAGAAGATGTCAGCAGCTATACTGACATGGAAAATATCATTTGGGCGGGCTATCGCCAAGTTTTCAGCGAACATGAGATTCTCAGCTTTAACCGTCAGAAAAATCTCGAATCTCAACTGAAAAATGGCTCGCTAACTGTACGCGACTTCATCCGTGGTTTAGCCAAATCTGAGGCATTCTATCGTTTGGTTGTCTCAGTTAACAACAACTACCGCTTAGTAGACATTACTCTAAAGCGGTTGTTAGGTCGTTCTTCTTATAATAAAGAAGAAGAAATTGCTTGGTCAATCAAGATAGCAACCCTTGGATGGGGTGGCTTTGTTGATGCCTTAGTTGACAGTGAAGAGTACACTAGCGCATTTGGTGAGAACACTGTACCTTACCAACGCAAGCGCATGGAGGGACGCCCCCACAACTTGGTAACTCCTCGCTACGGCGAAGACTTCCAAGAAAGAGAAGGCACAGTTCAAACAGACTGGCGCTTCACCCTGGACAAATACTACAGCAGCAAGTCCAAAGAACGGCGCTTGGCAGAAGGCGACCCCCGCAAATATGCGGATATGGCAGCATCTCTAGATACTTCAGGTAATTACGCGCAAAAGGTTTCTGCTTTTGACCTTGATTATCTGAGCTTAGTGCCATCTCGTGGTAGACGCTAGGATTTCAACTAGAAATACCTAAAATTTTATACTGGGTCTGGTTTCCGTGTTGATGTGACAATTAGCTGATAGTTTTTCTGTTAGCTAGGCGTTGCGTTAAGTGGAGACTAGACCCAGTAGTTTTTTACGCTTTCGCTTCTAGCGTGAAATTTTGGGAAGTGCGATGGGCAAAGCCCCCCAAAGAAGCGATCGCGCTTGAGTTCCCCATCTTACAGTAATTTCCACGGATTGATGATGGTTAACCCTACGTGTTTAAAGTCTTCTTCGTTGCGCGTGACTAAACTGCAACGGTGATTCATAGCGATCGCTGCAATCAAAGAGTCGATCGCCGACATGCGCTGTCCACTCAAATCAAGTTTGCCAGTTAATTGTCCCCACTGGCGCATTACTTCAATATCTACCAACAAAATCTTGCCACTGAAGCTGCGCATTAAATCATCATTAACCCAATTGTGCAAAGTGGTTTTACGCTTGGAATCAGGCAATTTTTCAATTCCTTTGTATATCTCACCAATCGTCAGCACACTCAGATAAACGTTGTTAAAATCGAGAGCATCAATCCACTCAACAACTTTGAGATTTGGCTGTTTGGCAACCAGTTCTGAAATCACGCAGGTGTCAAGCAAATAGCTCACAAAATAAAGTCTCCCCTAGTATTGCTTTTATCCCGATTCAAATCCAACTCAACCTCAGCTAAGGGAGACTCTCGGAAAAAAGTAGACAGTTTTTTCTGCGAAGCCATCATCTTACAGTATTCTACGTAAGACAGGACGATCGCCACTTCAACCCCACGTTTTGTAATCACCTGTGGTCCTTGCTGGATAGCTTCTTCCACCACTTCACTGAATTTGTTCTTCGCTTCTTGGAGTTGCCAAATTCGATTCATCACTTTTTCCTGGCTAGTCTATCTAGATTTTAACTAATTTAATTGTAGATTTTCTAACTATTAGGAAGTTTTAGTTCTTTGCAAACCGCATATTCATCGTGAAGTTTTAATTAGTGCGATCGCTTCTTTGCGGGGCTTTGCCCATCGCACTTATTCAAATTTTAGGAAAGGGCGATCGCTGCGATCGCGCACATCACGAAGCCGGAAAAATCCGACTCAAGTCTAATAAAGTATCTTCAAACCCAGAAATTGCAACTGACCGATCGGGTAGAGAAATTTGCTTGCTCAGATAATTAAACTCATCTTGAGCATTTTCATATGGCTGATTGTAACGTTCTAATTGACGAGCATTTAAGTTGACAATCCAGTAATCTAAAATTCCAGCTTATGCATAAAGTTTCAGCTTCGTGGTTTGGTGATAAGTCAATCAATTGAGCTATAAAGATTGAATTTCTGCATTGAGATTGCGACGAGCAGCTTTTTCCCCAACCTCAAACATCAAAGTTGTAAAGTAAATACGCTGACGCTGCAAAAAGCTCTCTAAAACTTGTCTGCGACCGACAATATATTCTGCTTCTGACACCCAAGCATATTCCTGACGAATGTAAAGAGCGTATTCTCGATATTGGACTGGGTTAGCAGCCAAAATTGCCAAATCAGCATCAAGTAGGACTTGACTATCAAAGTCATCTGCCGCAGCTTGATGGTTTTTGGTATTTATAATCAGACGAGTTACAGCAGTAATATTACTGGGGGGAATGCCCAAACTACTCAGCAATTCACAAGCCACCGCAGCGCTTCTTTCTTCATTATTTTGAGCTTTAGTGTCATAAACTACATCGTGAAACCAGGCAGCAAGTTGAACCGCAGCTAAATTTCTGGTATAAGCTTGCAAATTGTCAATAATTTTGAGAACGTGGTAAATGTGTTTGAGCGTATGGTAATAGCGATCGCTACTAGAGTAAGCCTCAACTAAAAGATTAAATGCGCTCTGTGCCGCTACTTGGTCAACTTCAAAACCAGAGAGTGTCCGCTGCCACTGACAAAATAATGATGAGTCAAGTTTCATTTAGACAGTTTAAGTTTCCAGTATATCTGTAACAAACGGTTCAATCGCCAACCCAATGCGATCGCCTACAAGTTGCAGTCGCTGTACATCATCTTTGGTGAATTCACAGTGACGAAACGTGCCAACATGAAAGACACCACTTATCCCCTTTTTAAGCTGCAAAGGGACACCTATCATTGATTGAATTCCCCTATTTCGCAAAATCGGACTCACAACTTCTACTTTTGACAAATCGTCTACAATCATTTGCTCACCACTTGCGGCTATACGACCTGCAAAGCCTTGCCCAATCGGAATTCGCACAGCTTCTACAATTTCTTCTTCAAGACCGATGGTGGCGCATACAGCTAATTGCTGCCCGCTCTTTGTGGGCAATAAAATCGTAATTGTATCCACATTCATTACTTGACGGATGCAGTCAAGCAGCACGGAAAGCAGATTTTCTAAAACAAAATGAGGAAATACAGTATCGTTTACTGTCAGGGGATAACTTAGTTCAGCAGTCTTCTCAATTTGAGCTAGAGCTACACTTAGCTTAATGTCGAGGCGGCTGTTATTATTATGTGTTAGCTTCGTTTGTTCTTTGTCTTGGCGATCGCGGATCGCTTTTGCCGGCACACCCACTGCAATTGAGAACGGAGGGATATCTTTGCTAACAACCGATCCTGCACCAATCACACTACCTTGACCGATGGTGACTCCATCTAATACTGTCACTCCATGCCCAAGCCAACAGTTATCCTCTATAATAATTCCCTTGCGAGTCACACCTTGTTCTCTGATTAACACAGTCAGGTCGGCAAAATTATGATTGTTAGCATATATCCCTGAGTGAGATGCAATCATACAGTGCTTACCAATTTTAATGTTGCCAGGACCAGCGATACAAACGTAAGGAGCGATATATGTATTTTCATCAATATGAATACAGGTATTGTCTAACGCTCCAATTTCAACACCACGCTCTAGGGCTACTCGCTCTCCAAGATAAATTTTATTATTTTCATGTCCTCTTCCATCTAAACGAACATTCTTGAAAATATGCACTCCATCGCTTATTTCTATGCTAGAAGCGCCAAGAAATTCAACGCCGTTTTGAATATAAACTGAGCTACCAATACGGGCAAAAATACTACGATACAATACATTTCTTAACTTTGCACCCAGAGCAATTGACGGAATCCATCCAAGGATTGTCGTAACTAAAACTTCCTTCAATCGCATCCATCTTGAAGCAGATTGTTTTGTATTCATTTTTTGATAACTCCCAAAGAAATTTGCTGTTAATATTGAAGCAACTACACTATCAAAAGTTTCAATTGCTATCAAGAGTCAAATAATACTTTTTTAGTAACCGCTGTAATCGTCTTAAATTTCCTCATCATCTTGTCAAAATAAAGTTGTTGAGTTGATGAGATATTCAATTGAATTTTCCTCAGAAGATAATTGCTACAAGCAATTAGGCACAATTTATACCTGGATGTAATTATTCAATTTATATTTACATTTTTTAGACGGCTACACGCAATCTAGGGGGGAGTATCTCCAACTTCGGACATCACATTAAAGTCCACCATTGGGCTAAATAAGTATCTACTTCCCCTACTGCTGTAGCGGCTTTTTTGTCGCCAGTTTGTACCGTCTAATATTGTGTTCACTACAAATAAAGATGATTAAATAACTGACTACTTAAGACTTGGAATACAAGTCTAACAATATTTTTACTGTAACTTCACTCTTTTTTGTAAAGTATTAATGAAGTTATTTTGGAGTATGTTTATAAAACAGTGAAGACAAAAAGATAACAATACACAGAAAAGAGCTATCTCTTACCTGCATAAGGCTTTATGGCAATTAAGAAAACTATTTATTTACCAAGGCTGCAAAATAAATAATAAAAATCTTAATCTACTTGCGATCGCATGAAGCTAAATACGTAAATGTATCTTTGGATAGATGAATTATAGAAAGTTTTGACAACGTTTTTTAATTTAAGAATTTGCTTCCTCAAGGCAGATAAATTCAGCAAAAATTCCCGATGGATAATATTGATGTAAGATATAAGTTTTCCGACATTGTGATGCCGATCGCACTCGATCTGCAACACATCTGCATCCCCTATCATCAACTTCAGGCGATGTGCAATCAGTTGCAGTTGCTGTACATCGCGTTCGTTAAAGTAGTGAGAATCAAACGTACCGACGTGTAGAACTCCAATCGATTGTTCATTAATAGGTATTGGGATACCGACAAGCGATCGCAAACCTTTCTGGCGGAGAATTGGACTGTAGACTTCTACCGCCGACACATCATCAATTATCATCGGCAGCATATTCTCGGCGATGCGACCGGCAATTCCTTGCCCGATGGGGATACGGATCTGTTGTCTAATTTCCTCCTCTAGTCCCAAAGTAGCGTATACGGCAAGATGCTGTTGGTCTGACACAGGAAGCAAAAGCGTGACTGTATCTACCGATGTATACTCTTGCAGCCATTTAAGTAGTCTTTTGATAGAGGCGGCAAATTGAGTTTTTGTGTTATTTCGCCTCTCACCTACAACTACATTCCAGCCTCTATAAGGCATTGGTTGACCAGTGTGATTTCCCCAAAATATCATGCTTAAAAAGAGTGTTTTTTAAGCAAATTATAACTTTTTCATGCGAAAAAATCGGTATAAATCCCACCAACTGTTCTTATCAGAGAAAGCGATCGCTCTACTGAGTCGTAAAAATGAAGCATAAAGAATTACACATACAGCAACGCGCTTGCGCGATCGTGTGGTCAACTATAGCTAAAATCAATAAGGTATAGTAGAGCGATCGCTCTACTAAAGCGCTCGCACTTTTCACACAAGTCTATGGAAGTTTTAGAACTCAAACGCGAAATCGAAACGTTATCTAATCGCCTGGGTAAAACTCAGGACTATCTTTGACATCCCTGCACTGACAGCTAAAATTCAAGATTTAGAACAAATATCGGCACAGCCAGAATTTTGGGACGACCAAACCCAGGCTCAACAAATACTGCAAGAACTCGACAACCTGAAAGTACATTTGTCGCAGTATCATCAGTGGCAAGCCAGTCTAGAAGATACTAAAGCAGTTTTTGAGCTTTTGGAGTTAGAAACTGATGAGGGACTACTCCAAGAAGCACAAACTACCCTCAGCAACCTTAATCGCGAACTTGACCAATGGGAATTACAACAGTTACTTTCCGGTCAATTCGACGAAAAAGGCGCAGTCCTGACGATTAACGCCGGCGCTGGTGGAACAGATGCTCAAGACTGGACAGAAATGCTGTTGCGGATGTACACTCGTTGGGCAGAAAAGCAAGGTTACAAAGTCACCTCAAGTGAACTTTCCGAAGGTGATGAAGCCGGAATCAAATCAGTAACCATAGAAATTACAGGTCGCTATGCCTACGGGTACTTGCGATCGGAAACAGGCACTCATCGCTTAGTGCGAATTTCACCCTTCAATGCCAACGGCAAACGGCAAACTAGTTTTGCAGGGGTGGAAGTAATGCCGCAAATAGATAATACCGTACAACTAGATATTCCAGATAAAGATTTGGAAATTACCACATCTAGAGCTGGTGGTAAAGGTGGGCAAAATGTCAACAAAGTGGAAACAGCAGTGCGAGTTGTTCACCTTCCCACCGGTCTTGCCGTCCGTTGTACAGAAGAACGCAGCCAACTGCAAAATAAAGAGAAAGCTCTCGCCCGCTTGAAAGCGAAGTTGCTAGTTATTGCCAAAGAGCAACACGCCCAAGAAATTGCCCAAATTCGGGGTGATATGGTCGAAGCCTCTTGGGGGAACCAAATCCGTAACTATGTGTTTCACCCTTACCAAATGGTAAAGGATTTGCGTACCAATGTAGAAACTACAGCGATCGGCGATGTGATGAACGGCGAAATTGACATGTTCATCCAATCTTACCTGCGGCAAGAAAACCAGTTGGTAGAAAGTAAATAAAAATTGGGCAATGGGCAATGGGCAATTGTTTAATCGGCATTGGGCAATGGGAATTAAAGACGCTCGATTTTTGATGCGCGTTCTAATAAGATTCTTTTCATGCCCAATGCCCCATGACGGCAGGTGCTCCACTTGGGGAGACCCCAAGACCGCACTGCCTCCCCCATGCCCCATGACGGCAGGTGCCTCAACGGAGGGAACCTCCGCACGGCACAGCCAAACCTATGCCCGATGACGGCAGATGCCTCAACGGAGGGAACCTCCGCACGGCACAGCCAAACCTATGCCCCATTCCCCATTCCCAATTTGCCAAACTGGCAACTGTCGCCTCACCAAACTGTTACATTTATAAATGAGTTTGTTATCAAATCATCATGAGCAACTCTCATAAAACCGAAACTAAACCAAGCTACGTCAAACTCGCCATGCGAAACATGGTGCGTAAGGGTGGCACTTCTATTAAACATTTTGCGCTAACCGCAGTCGGACTTGTGGCTGTCTTGGTGGGTCTTGCTTATCTGACTCACTGACGATACCCTCGCTGTTCGCTTAGTCTTACTTTGTGGAGAAAAGTGCAAGTCGAATTATATGTAGAAGATTGTTTTCATTTTGCTCCCCCAGCCAAAGCTGTAAATCTTGGGGAGGCTGAGATTCCAATTTCGGCTGAAACTTGGTCAAGCTGGTTTCGTCGCTGGTTGGAAATATTACAACCTGATATTTCCCCAAAATCAATTTCTGAAATCGGCTTACGTTTGACAGATGATGCAGAAATTCAAGCTTTAAATGCCCAGTATCGTCAGCAAAACAAGCCGACAGATGTTTTATCTTTTGCAACATTAGAGGTATTTCCTCAAAGTCAGGAAATAAGTGGAGCAATGCCTTTATATCTAGGTGATATAGTTATTTCTGTAGATACGGCTAAACGTCAAGCTCAACAGCAAGGGCATAGTTTAGCAACGGAATTAGCATGGTTAGCGGCTCACGGTTTATTGCATCTACTAGGCTGGGATCATCCTGATGAAGAAACAGAAACGCGAATGCTGAAACAGCAAGCGATATTACTGAAGGCAATTGGTATTGCCATTGACATAGAATAACACTTGCCTGCGTGACCGTAAGTGTTAATTTTTTGTCATTCTTTATATAATACTTGTGTAGAAAATTACCGAAAAATTGATTGGGCGATTAAAATCAGCTAAGATTCCCACTTTATTTAATCTGCTGTTATATTTTCAGCCTATGTCCAAACAAGTTTCTTCATCACCCACGCCAAACCACTTAGAAACAATTGTGACCAACGAACGGGAACTCTCCTGGCGCGTTGCCTCTAATTTATTTGTTAGTTTTAAGTATGCCTGGGCTGGAATCAGCTATGCTTTTCAAAGTCAACGCAACTTTCGCATTCATGTAGGTGTTGGCATCCTCGCAATCGGCTTGAGCCTTTTTTTACATCTACAAGCAGTGGAAATAGCGGTGATTGGCTTAACTAGCGGTTTAGTTTTGGCGCTAGAGTTGTTGAATACAGCGCTCGAATCTCTGGTAGATTTAACAGTCAAGCAAACGTATCATGATTTGGCGAAAATTGCTAAAGACTGTGCTGCTGGTGCTGTGCTAGTTTCTGCTTTAGTCGCGGTGCTGGTTGCTGGTATACTTTTACTTCCGCCAATGTTTACCTTAATATTGTCGGCATTGAAATCCTGAGAAGCGATGTCTGACTCAGGTCCGCTTTGCGTCTACGCACTTTATCAAAGGAGGTGACTGCGTTGCCCAGATAACCTCCCACCGAAGCAACTGGTATTGCCAAATCTGATACAATACTAAATCTTATATTAATTAGGCACGATTAATCGTGTTTTATATTCACATGTCTAAACAACTATTAAAATCTGGTGAGAGTAAAACGCTCATTATATTCAGTTGTAAAATCTAGGAGTTAATCGCTGTGCTTGTAGTCATCGATAATTACGACAGCTTTACCTATAACTTGGTGCAGTATTTGGGAGAACTAGCAGCAGAGTTTCCAGTAGCAGAGGATATTAAAGTTTTTCGTAACGATAAGATATCTGTTTCGGAAATTCGGTCACTAAAGCCTGATGCAGTCGTGATTTCCCCAGGACCTGGACGACCAGAAGATGCGGGAATTTCTCTAGATTTGATTGAAAATCTCGGATCTAACTTGCCTATTTTAGGCGTATGTTTAGGACATCAAAGCATTGGTCAAGTATTCGGTGGTAAAATCGTTTCTGCCCCTGAATTGATGCATGGCAAAACTTCTCTTGTATCTCACGCAGGAGTAGGAGTTTTTCGGAGTTTAGAGAATCCTATGACCGCAACCAGATATCATAGTTTAGCGATCGACCGCGAAACTTGCCCGGACGTGTTAGAAATCACTGCTTGGGTAGAAGATGGAACTATTATGGGAGTGCGACACCGGAACTATCCTCACATTGAAGGCGTCCAGTTTCACCCAGAGAGTGTCCTGACATCTTCAGGTAAGCAGTTATTGCGAAACTTTCTGGAACAATTACAGTCGAGATAGTAATGAAACGACGACAGTTGATGGGGTATGCTGGGACGGGGTTACTAACAGCCTTGGTTACTGACTTTAGTTCACACCTTCAAGCTAACGCACAATCTAGCGGTTCATTATCAGTTCAGTGGTTGGGTCATTCTTGCTTTCTGTTTACTGGTGGTGGTACAAAAATTCTCGTAAATCCGTTTCGGTCAGTGGGTTGTACTGCTAAATATCGTCCTCCCCAAGTCGTCACCGCAGATTTGGTACTAATTAGCAGTCAACTGTTAGATGAAGGTGCGGTGGAAGGATTATTGGGAAATCCAAAGCTAATTTACGAACCGGGAGTTTACGAATTTCAAGGCATAAAATTCCAGGGAATTGCCATAGACCACGATCGCAAAGGCGGTAAGCAGTTTGGCATCAACACCGCTTGGAGTTGGAAGCAAGGCGGAATTAATATCTTACACTTAGGAGGAGCCGCCGCACCGATTTCAATTGAGCAAAAAATCCTCATGGGGCGTCCTGATGTAGCATTCATCCCCGTGGGAGGTGGTGCGAAAGCTTACAACGCCCAAGAAGCCAAGCAAGCAGTTCAGGTGTTAAATCCCAAGCTGATAATTCCTACCCAATATCGTACACAAGCCGCAGATACTGCTACCTGCGATATTTCCCCACTCGATGATTTTTTAAATTTGATGCAGGGCGTGAATGTACGTCGTAGCAATAGTGACACTCTTGCTATTAGCTCTGGTAGTCTACCAAAAAATGGCGAGATTCAACTTTTAAGTTACAAATATTAAGATGATTCAAGGGACAGTTGTGGTGCAGGCATCCTGCCTGCAATTCTCATTTGAATGCATTTGATTTCAATAAAAATTTTGATTTTTGAATTTAGGAAAATGTCTCAGTTTACCAGTAAATTAACTGGTTTAACATTCAAAAAAGTGTTATTTGTAGCACTTTTTTGCATGATACCAACTAGCATCTTTGTCATACCAAAAATTGGCAGTACCCAAATTTTTGCAGCAAGTAGTCAGGTAACTTACCAAAGTCAGAAATTTGGCTTTAAGATAACATATCCTAATAGCTACACTTTAGATAAAACCTTTGAAAATAAATATCCTGACCAAGGATATTTGACATTGTGGAAAAATTCTGACTATCAAGCAATTCAGGCTGGTAAATTATTTACGACTGAAGCACCATCTAGCAGTATCAGCATTTCTGCATTCAGTAATCCTAATAAACTTTCAGCGCTGCAATGGGTAACTCAAAATACTCCGCAGTCAAATTTTAAACGTTTCCGTCAAGGTAATTATCAAACTTTAAATTTTGTCGGTCAAAGTGCTATATATTATTCCTGGTGTGGGCTGATCTGTGGTGATAATATAGTCTTACCCAGTAAAAAGGGACAGTATATTATAATACTAAATGTCGGTTACGGAAACAAGTCAGACAAAATTAGACAAGACTTTCAACGGATTATTTCAACTTTCCAATTAACGAGATGATTGACTTTAATAAATTGGGTTTTGAGAACAATAATCTTTGCCAAAATCCAACACCCTAGAAGGATACCGTTGGCGAATGGTAGGTCTGACCCCTCATTTTACCAAAAAACCTTCGTAAAGACGTTCCAGCGGAACGTCTCTACAATCGTGTCCGGCAAAACGTCTCTACAATCGTATAAGGGGCAAGACCCCTGATTCGCTCTTCTGTATCCTTATAGGGTGTAAGCTCTTGGAAGGTGTTGTATAAAAAATACAATTTCTAACTACCCCGCATCTGGCAACTCTGGCAAAATCGAGCCACAATAGATTGTCATCAGCACAGTAGCAAGATGGGTGCGATGAAATTAATTAAACAGACTACACTGCACTATCAAGAAGGAACTTCTGATAAAATCTACGAAGTGGATCTTTGTCAGACTGGTAAAGATCGTTATGTAGTTAACTTCCGTTACGGACGGCGGGGCACTAATCTAAAAGAAGGTACGAAAACTACTCAACCCGTACCTTTAACAGAAGCGCAGCAAGTCTTCGACAAGCTGGTTGGCGAAAAGACTAAAAAGGGATATCGTGATGTTAACGCTCAACCAGTTAATTTAGAATCGACACCACCACCAGTTGAGTCTAGCGACGATCCACGCAAACAAGCAGTTCTCAATCGCCTTGCTGACGACAAACCGAGTAAATCAAAGTTAGAAAGGGCAATTTGGCGGGCAGGAGAACTTAAAATTAGTGAAGCGACACCTTTACTAATCAAGCTTATTGGTACTGGTGAACCACTAAGAGATTATTGCATTGCTTGGGCTTTGGGTTGGTGTGGGGATGATAGTGCGATCGCTTGCGTCACTCAGCTATATAATAATCTCTCAAATCCCGAATTTGTTCGCCGCATCGCTTTTGAAGCACTCTTAAAACTATCTGATGCAGAAAAGACAGCTTCTTTGCAAGCTGAACGAATTGAATTGTTACCAACTGAGTTACAAAATTTAGCGCGAAATGGTTCCTCAGAAAAGTTTGCAACAGCTTTATCTAACTATCTAGAACAAGGTAACTACAAGCATTTTGCCGTCTTAGATACGATTTATCAAATTGATAATCAATACGTTCGTCCTGCACTACTTGATATTTTATGCAACGCACCTTTCAAACCAAACTATTTTAAACAACTTCGCCATATTTTCAAAATGGCGGAATATCGTCACGATGCAGAAGTGTTTGGTATTCTTGCTTATGGGTTAGAGATAGAAAAAGCAGGTTTCTCTAGCAAATCTTATTATGTTAGTCTGCCAAGCGGGGGACATTTAAGAAAAACCTTATGGGGTAATTATAATCGCCAAACACAGCGTTATGAATCTAAAGGTAGTGAAGTTCAAGCCGAACTAAAACATCCTGAATCAAGAATCGCTTACAGCAGCAATACTCGTGAATATTTGCTACGTCGCGTTTGGCGTACTCTCAAACAGTTAGGCGAAGAAAATGACCCTGACTATGTTAAAATGGCTGTAGGCGTTCTTCTTCAATATTCTGATGAAGATGCTGAAGAAGTAAGAGAGTCAGTTTTCTATCGCTGGAATCGTTCTAACTGGACACGCACTGAGTTTCGACGCAATTGGGATGCTTTTGCTGGATATTTGACATTTAATCATATACTTTACGAAAACAGTCCCCGCTATGAGTTAAAACCCAACTCTCAAGCGTGGCAGTGTCGGGAAGGTTATAAACCGGGAGATGCAGAACCGGCAGTTAGAGAAGAAGCTTTTGGGCAACTTTGGGAGCAAAACCCAGATGCGCTTTTATATTTATTATTGCAGAGTGAATGCGATCGCGTTCATCATTTTGCAGTCAAAGTTTTGAGAACGTGCGATCGCTTTTGTGCTTCGATTGATATACCTACAATCATCCAACTTGTTAATCAACGTTATGAAGTTACAGCGCAATTTGCATTTGAACTAGCGCTGCTTAACTACAATTCCACCTCACCCAACATTGAATTAGTTCTTGCCTTAGCCAATTGCGTGTATGAACGCGCTCGTATTCAAGCTTACAGCTGGATAGATGAAAAACGCGAATATTTTTTGCAAGATAGTAATGCGATCGCTGCTTTAGTCACCAGTCAACAGACTGACACTCGCACCTTTGCCCGGAGACTTTTAAGTTCTACTATTTTCACAGATACCACAGCAAAAGTATTAATTGGACGCATCATTGCCGAATTATTAACATTATCCTCAAACCAAGGGGAGATGGCAAAAGAAATTGGTGAAACTTTACTCTTCAGTTTTGCACCTCAATTGCGTAACTTAGGTTTAAGTGTCATCAATGATTTATTGACACATCCATTGGTGGAAATTCAAGAATTAGGCGCTCGTCTTTTATTAAATCACGAAATTAGAGCAGAAAACTTGCCGCCAGAAATAATTGAATCATTACTTGCATCTTCTCACGAATCAGTGCGAGTTATCGGTATTAGACTATTTGGACAGTTACCTGATGAAAAACTCATCGGTGAGGAAAGCATTTTAATTGTCGCAATGGCAGTGAATGCAAATGCAGAAATTCGCAATGCGATTAAACCTATTATCCACCGTTTAGGAGCCGCTTATCCAGCTTTCACTATCGATTTAGCATTTGATTTTATCGAAGTGCTGCTAACTCCCGAAAACCATGAAGGTGTTCACAGTTATTTAGTACGTTTGTTGCGGGAAGATTTGCAAGGATGGATGACAAGCGTTACTAAAGAAACCGCTTTAAATCTACTTGCGGCAAAGTCTTCACCTGCACAAGAATTAGCTGGTGTAGTGCTGAATGCAAATAGCAACACTTGGATAACAGAATTTGCCGCTAGCGAAATTGTCAAACTTGCCAATCACGAAATTTTCTCACTGCGAGAAGCTGCACGGCAGATGTTTTTACAAATCTTAAATCGCTTGCGTTTAGATTCCGAAGAAATGTTATCAGCGGTGCGGATACTAGAGTCAAAATGGCAAGATTCGCGAGAATTTGCTTTGAGGATATTTACTACAGAATTTGGTTCTGAAGAATTCACCCCGAAGATTTTGGTAAGCATTTGTGATAGTGTGCGTGAAGATGCGCGTAAACTTGGACGTGATTTATTAACTCGTAATTTCCAACAAGCAGATGGACAAGAATATCTGTTGAAATTCAGCGAACATCCATCAGCAGATATGCAGTTATTTGCAACTAACTATTTGCAAGAGTATGCTGTAGATAATCCAGAACGTTTGCGGGAGTTGATGCCTTATTTTATAAGTGTATTATGCCGCGTGAATTCCGGACGTGTTGCGAAAAAGCGAATTTTTGCTTTTCTGGATGCTGAGGCGCAAAAAAGCGAAGAAGCAGCGAAAATTGTGGCTGAGATTATGACGAGACAATCGCTAACTATGGCAATTGGAGATAAAGCAAAGGCGATACAAATTATGTTAAAAATTCATAAAATTTATCCTCAGTTTTCGTTGCCGATTGATGTAAAGCCTGTTGCTGAAGTTAGAATTTAGCTACCATATAATTACTGATGAAAAAACGGAAGCTGCTGGAAAAAGTTCTCTCTGGCTCAAAGAATATCCAGTTTGACGAACTGGTGACGCTGATTGAAGCCTTTGGTTTTACTCTGTCACGAATTCATGGCAGTCATCATATCTTTCAGCATCCAGAAATACCAGAAATAATCAACATTCAAAATAAAAAAGGCAAAGCAGTACCTTATCAAGTTCGTCAATTTTTATTAATAGTAGAACAGTACAATCTTTCTTTAGAGGATGAATCATGAAAGATTATCACATTAACATTTTCTACAGCGAAGAAGATGAAGGTTATATTGCTGACATACCTGACTTGAAATTCTGTTCTGCTTGGGGTTCAACACCGGAAGAAGCAGTTCGCGAGGTAATGATTGCTAAAGCTGCTTGGCTAGAAACGGCTACTGCTGAAGGTAAATCTATTCCTAAGCCAAAATATCGACCAATAATTTATCAAGTTGGCTGATTGCGATGTCTGATGACAAGTCGCTACGCGTCTACGCAACCAATTATCAAAACTAAAATTATGGAATTTAACTACGCTTATAAACAAAGTACCGCTGTTAACGAAAGCGGTGGAAACACTCAAATGTCATTTTCTCCAGATACGAAACGTCCCCCGACTTACTTTGTGGGAGAATTGCGGCAAAATGTCGCTTTTCGTGAAGCGATTAGCGCTTTACATGATGTGGTTGTCTCTGATATGCGTTTTCAACCAAAAGACAAAACTGCTTACAAAGAATGGCGTGCTAAACAAGATGAAATTGATTGGCAATTAGTTGCAGCTATGCGTCAAGATGTCGCTGCCAAAATTAAACCATTACAAGAAGAATTAAATCAGTTAAGCAAGCGCAGTTCTGAACGCTTTGCTCCTTATTATAAAGCTAGAGACAAATTTAGGCGTTATGTTTGGCAAAAGCAATTAGACTTTTATTTTGTCTTCGATCCGGTAATCACAGTTCATCCGGATGAAGTATTTTTTGAGTGCTTTAGCGTAGATGAATCGAGTTATGGACGCTTGAGTGCAAGTTACGAAGTCTTTAAAAATATTAATGAATTCGCTTGCGGTACAACGAATGTTGATTATTCGGCAGCGTTGTACGATGAGTTTCAGAAAATCCGCAGTTATAAGAGTACTCAATTACAAGTTGATCCTTCTGGGTTTGAAGTTCAAACTACAAACGAAGAAGCTTACAAAGAAGTCAAAATCGATTTACCTGATAGTTGGGTAAGAGGCTTTTTACAAGTTAGTTCGGCGATGTCTTTACCTGCGACGCAGTTCGATTTGCACCCGATGGATATTCATAATATCTGTTTTGTCTTGCGTCGCCATAAAGAGACAACCGGACCCCGCAGTATGCGCTATCATCTGAACCCAGGTGAACCCGTGCGGGTGGTATTTGAACCGTGGAATATTGAAGTAGTTTGTGCGCGATCGCCTTACACCGGAATTCAACCCCAAACAATTCGCGTTTGGGGACGTCGCCGTCTTAATATTTTAGAACGTCTCATCCCCGTTGCCAAAAAGTTCACCGTTCATTTGTTGGGTACGGGTATGCCTTCATTCTACGTCGCCGATTTAGGCGATATGTCCTTTACCCTCGGTTTATCTGGATGGACGGCAAACGATTGGGCGCAATCTGGTAATTTTGATTTAATGGCACCCCGCGCAGACGTTGACGAATGGACGCAAAAGCTCATTTTTGACGCGCTGCGGGAAAATTGGTTAGAAAGTCCCGATCGCCTTGCACAACGCTTAAATTTGAGTCGCACGGCGGTACTTGGTGCTTTAAGTGCTTACACGCAAGCCGGACGTGCAATTTACGACTTAAATAAACAAGTTTATCGCGTGCGAGAACTCAGCCGCGAACCCTTACCAATCGAGCGTTTGCGCTTCGCCAACCCACGAGAAGAAAGCGCAACGAGGTTTTTGAGTCAAAATGCAGTGCGCGTAACTTCAGTAACTGACAATGGCGCATTAATTTTGCAAGGTAGCGTTAACGACAAAGATAAAACTTTAAATTTATCTTTGACGATTGATAGAGATGAGCGTATAATCGACGCAGAATGTACTTGCAACTGGCATCAGCAAAACAAGCTGTATAAAGGTCCTTGCGAACACATTCTGGCACTGCGAATGCAACACGCTCGTCAGTGCTAACAAATCACGCGCATTTGTTGAGTTGAAACCTTGCAATTTGGGCGATGGTTCGTCGTCCTTGCGTTTAGCCTAATCATACATCACTAGCCTACTCTTGACTGTGCGGTCTTACGGAAGCTATCGCTATTCCGGTTTGACTTCTACGAAGTGAATGAAGCGATAGCTTCCGTGACCGCTTGAGTTGAGTAGTCTAGTCCAGAGGGATTTACGAAGGGAAACCAACAAAAAATAGCGCGTGATTTTTTATATATATCTTCCACTAATTAGGCTGGCGAATGAAATTCGCGCCTACACATACTAAACCCACCTCTGTGGTAGTGGTCTAAACTACAACAATAAAGAACAGTATTTTCAGCACGTCTGTTGCACGGGATAATTATTTTAGGGCTGCCGTGTACACAATAGAAAATGATTCAACAACAGGCAATCAAAATTAAAAGAGGCTTTGTGGATCGGTCGTGGGGTCAAGTGCATTACCGGACAGCAGGCAATGGTCCGGCACTAATACTCACCCACAAAACTTACTTTTCTTCTCGTAGTTTTATCAGAGTTATGCCGCTATTAGCTCCTCATTTTCGGGTAATTGTGTTAGATACTCCCGGTCAAGGCGAGTCAGAAAATCCACCTACTCAGTGGACTATTCCCCAGTATGCTACAGATTTATTTGAGGTACTGGACACACTGAAAGTTGAAGATTTTTACTTAGTAGGCAACAGCACCGGAGCTGCAATTGCTTGTGAAGCAGCGGTGATTTGTTCAACTAGAATTAAAAAGCTGGTACTTTTTGGAATGCCTCGTTGGAAAGACGAAGCAGCACGTCAAGATTTACGTCAATCACCATTCTTTTATGGACCACCAGAAGTAAAAGAAGATGGCAGCCACTACAGCATTAATTGGCAACGGATAAAATCACTATGTATTGATGAACCCTCTGAATGTTTTGAAATCTATTTTCAAGAAGTGATGTCTCGGCAGGAGCGCACCTACGAGGGGATAGAAGCAGTCTTGAGGTACTCAGAAGCAAGCCGTTTACCACTTATCACAGTTCCGACTTTACTAATGTGGGCAATGCAAGACACCATGTTTACACCTTTTATTGAGGACACTGCCCGACTTGTTCCGCATTCTACCACCAAAGTTCTACACGGCAGCCCCCTGATGTATCTGCGCGATCCTAAACTTTACGCCGAAACCCTGCTAAAATACCTGCAATCTTAGTTTGTCAAACTCACAGCATGTTAATTGAGACTTATTACTAATAAACTGTTTGATTTGGCACATTCCACGATAAAGGTGTAGGTAATTTAGCACCACATCTTCCCAAAATCGGTAAACCGCGAATAAACTGGATACAACTCACGCGCATCTATAAGTTACGCGAAACAACCTTGCAAACCGGACGATGGTTCGTCGTCCTTGCGCTTAGTCTAACCATACATCACTAGCCTGTCTTGACTGTACGGTACTTCACCTGGGGGACCCTTTTACGGTTTGACTTCTATGAAGTTAAAGAAGGTCCCCCAGGTGGTACCGCTTGAGTAGAGCAGTCTAGTCCTGAGACCTTTACGAAGGGGAAACCCGCTACTTATGGCGCGTGAGTTTTTTTCTTTCACCCAAAACCCACCTTTGGGGATGACACTTTAATATCCATCAAATTATTTTGGTAATGATTGGTAAAACCTAACAAAATCCAAAATCCAAAATCTAAAATCCAAAATCGATATGTCCGACCAACCACGTACTCGCCAAGAACTATACGATCGCATTCGACAAGTTGGCACAGAGGAATTTATCCTCGAAGAAATGATACGTTATGGTTTCTGGTCTGCACAAGGCGAAATGCCGCAAGATCCAGCAGATGAAATTCGCCGCGCTGGAGAAATTCGCCGCGAACTAAACGAACTGCGGCAAGAAAGTCGAAAATTACAGGATGAAAAGGAATTACGGAAGCGCTTATTAAAGCAACGTTTAGAAGAATCCAAACGCAAGCGTCAAGAAACAAAAGAACGCCGCGAACAAGAACGGCGATCGCGTGCAGAAGTTTGGAAGCAGAAACAGCAGCAAGATATTATCTATCTTGGGGAGGATGTATCTGCGGGATTAAATAACACTCAAGGCAATGAAGAAAGGTTGCACTCCTACAATTTACCGCTATGCAACAACGCCGAACAAATTGCCGCTGCGATGGGAATTACTGTAGGTAAACTCCGCTTTTTGGCATTTGACCGCAAAACCTCGACAGTTTCGCACTACATCCGCTTCAGAATGCCGAAAAAGACGGGGGGAGAAAGAATAATTTCCGCACCGATGCCAAATTTAAAACAGGCACAGCACTGGATTTTGGCGAATATTTTGGAAAAGCTGGAACTTCATGACGCAGCACATGGCTTTAGACGCGATCGCTCTATCGTCACCAATGCTACACCCCATGTCGGCGCTGATGTAATCATCAACTTCGACTTAAAGGACTTTTTCCCCTCTATTTCTTATAAACGAGTCAAAGGTTTATTTCACTCCTTCGGCTATTCCGAAGCAGCGGCGACAATTTTCGGCTTGGTGTCTACCGCTGCTGAAGTCGAAAGTTTAGAAATTGACGGCAAAACTTATTATGTTGCAGTCGATGAACGTCACCTTCCCCAAGGTTCCCCAGCAAGTCCCGCAATTACTAACTTACTCTGTCGCCGCTTAGACCGACGTTTAACGGCGATGGCAGAAAAATTAGGTTTTACTTACACCCGCTATGCCGACGATTTGACATTTTCTGCTTCTGGCGACAGTTTGCGCCATATATGTAATATCCTCAAACGCACAGAATCAATTGTTACTCACGAAGGCTTTACCATCAACCAAGAAAAAACCCGAATTTTGCGAAAATCTCGCCAGCAGGAAGTTACGGGAGTGGTGGTAAACGATAAACCCAACGTTGACAACAAAACATTAAAACGCTTTCGCGCTACCCTCTTTCAAATTGAGAAAGACGGTTTAGAAGGAAAGCACTGGGGTAATGCTAATTTAATCGCTGCCATTGCTGGCTTTGCCAATTTTGTCGCAATGGTGAATCCAGAAAAAGGTGCGGAGTTTCAACAGCAAGTGCAACGTATCAAAAATAAGTATGTTCGCAACGGCAGGAGTTAGACAGATATTAAGAATACCACTCTAGAGGAAGTTGGTCTATATTGGTGGGAGTGGCTATGGTATCATTCATCTCCCAAATTGTATTATCGCCGGTTTGAGTATTGCGCCAGAAGATGTCAGTCTTGCCATCACCGTTAAAATCGCCAATACTAGGACTCCAAACTGGGTCAACTTTTGGCATAAAAGCAGAAGTATCAATATTTGTACCATCCATCAGCCAAGCAGTATTTTCTCCTGTTACAGAGTTGCGCCAAAAAATGTCAGTCTTGCCATCGCCGTTAAAATCGCCAATACTAGATGTCCAGTTAGCATCAAGTGTTGTTAAAGTACCTTCATTGATCAAGATACCACTCATCTGCCAAACTTTGTTTTCTCCAGTTACAGTATTGCGCCATAAAATGTCAGTATTTAAATCTCCGTTGAAATCGCCAAGGGTATAATTCCAGGATGGGTCGAGTTGCGATAAAGAATACTCACTTTCTTTCGTACCATCCATAAACCAAACTTTATTCTCACCTGTTACAGTATTACGCCAAAAGACATCAGTCTTGCGATCGCCATTAAAATCTACGATGCTGCGAGTCCAGTTGGCATCAAATGTCGGTAAAAAAGCCGCAGTGTTAACTGTTGTGCCATCCATCAGCCAAGCTGCGTTTTCACCAGTTTGAGAATTACGCCACAATATATCAGTCTTACCATCTCCATTAAAATCGGCAATGTCACTACTCCAAGATGGGTCAACTTGCAACACAGTAGTCGCAGAGGCAATTCTTGTGCCATCCATCAACCAAATAACATTGTCACCACTTTGACTATTACGCCATAAAATATCACTCTTACCATCACCGTTGAAATCAGCAATCTTGTAATTCCAGGCTGAGTCAAATTGACCCAAATTACCCGCTTCGGCAACTCTTGTGCCATCCATCAGCCAAACTGAGGTATCACCAGTTTGAGAGTTGCGCCAAAATTTATCTGTCTTACCATCACCGTTGAAATCGGCAAGAATTGCCGGACTGTTGAAAATTGAATTCGGATTTTCTGCTGCTTGTGCTGATTCTGAGGATTTACCCAAACCTAAAAAATTATTTAAATTAAGCTTGTCTCCCAAATCTTTTACCGATTCAAATGATTTTAAAGCACTATCTGTAGAAACAATTAAGGAATTTTTCGATTCCAACATAGAATTTATTTTTTACTACTTTTCATAACTATTTTTAACTGTTTATTTTTGATTTTTCTGTTACTTTATAACATCCAAACTTTTTGTTTTGTTCAACTATAGCAATATAGATGCCAAGAAACCCGGTTTCTTAAAGAAACCGGGTTTCTATTCAAAGTTGCGACCTTCGATGAAAGTAAAAAAATATGACTTGTATACCCACATAAATATACAAGTCATATTCAGTAATTGAAAATTAGATTCGCAGTCAGAACAAGAGTCCTTAATTTAAGCGTTAAAATGCTTACTACGAATTACATGGTATACCACTCAGGAGAAAGTGCATCCGTAGGAGTCTCAGTTGCATTTGTTCCATCCATTGTCCAAATGGTGTTGTCACCGGTTTCGTAATTGCGGAAGAACACGTCACTCTTGCCATCACCGTTGTAATCGCCAATGCTAGCTTTTGACGATGGATTAGATTGCGCTAGAACAGCTTCGCTGCTAACTGTAGTGCCATCCATCAACCAAGCAGCGTTCTCACCGGTTTGCTTATTGTGCCACAAGATATCAGTCTTACCATCACCGTTGAAATCGCCAATGCTAGATTCCCAGTTGGCATCAAGCGTTGTTAGAGAACCTTCATTAACGAGGACACCATTCATCGTCCAAATTTTGTTTTCTCCGGTTTGCTCGTTACGCCACAAAATGTCAGTCTTCAAGTCACCGTTGAAATCGCCAAGGGTAGCAGTCCAAGCTGCATCCTGCGATTGTAGATCAAATGGAGTGGCTTGATCGCCATCCATAAACAAAACTTTGTTTTCTCCGGTTGTCATGTTACGCAAGAAGATGTCGCTCTTACCGTTGCCATCAAAATCAACAATGGTAGGAGTGAACGCTGGGTCTGACTTATCTAAAGCAGTTGAAGAAGTGACTGTTGTGCCATCCATCTCCCAAATGGTATTTTCACCGGTTTGGGTATTGTGCCACAAGATATCGGTTTTGCGATCGCCATTGAAATCGCCAATGCTAGATGTCAACGCTGGGTCAACGTTTTCTAGAGAAGCTGAACTAGCAACTTTTGTCCCATCCATTAGCGCAACGACATTCTCACCCGTTGACTTGTTGTGTAACAAAAAGTCGGTTTTACCATCACCATTGAAATCGGCAATGTTGTAATTCCATGAGGATACGTCATATGTTCCCAGCGAACCTTTTTCAGTAACTGTTGAACCATCCATCAGCCAAACCTGAGTTTCACCGGTGGCACTATTAACCCAGACTTTATCCGCTTTACCATCACCGTTGAAATCAGGAACAATCGCTGCACTGGTTAGGTAAGGATTAGGATTGGGGTTTGCTGTCGCCGATGCTTCATCTTGTAACGATTGTGAGGCTTTCCCCAAGCTCAAAGAAGTATTTAAATCATCTTTGGTCGAAGTATTTGAAGTTATGTCTGTTGTTAATGCACTAGTTGTCGCGCTTTGGGGATTTTTAGCTGAAAACATGTTGTTTGTTTATCACGCAGTTTCATAAAGTTTTAGCTGCTTTCTTCAAGTTAATTCAAGTGTTATTTAAACACTTTTCTGGTTGTTTAATGTTTTATTTATAAGTGTTATGATTTGTCGATTTTACACTATTATATATGTAAATATTTTTTCGTTAAATATGAACTTTTGGCAAAATTCATTTTGTTAAATACTTATCAAAAAAATCTCTACATTACATAACAGTTTTATCTAAGAAATTCAAGTCATGACTAATCGCGCATTCGCGATATATGAAGTCCGTACTTGCCAAGAGTTAAGATAAGTAGGTAAATATAAAGACACAAATCAAACTTAGCTGTGTTGCCTTATTTGTAAAAAAACAATAACTTATATATCTAGGCTTAACTTTGCCCACGTACTTCCCACGAGAATTTGAGTTATCAAGTAACCATGCAAGCAGAATATCGGCAGCGTCGCGAACAGTTGATGGCAAAAATTGGCAATGGTACTGCGATATTTCGCAGTGCTACTGCTTCAGTCATGCATAATGATGTAGAATATGCTTATCGCCAAGATAGCAATTTTTTCTACCTGACTGGTTTTAACGAAGCGGAAGCGGTAGCGGTTTTAGCACCGCATCACGCAGAACACCGCTTTATATTGTTTGTGCAACCGAAGGATAGAGAAAAGGAAGTTTGGAGTGGTTATCGCTGCGGGGTGGATGCAGCGAAGGAAATTTACGGTGCGGATGAAGCTTACCCGATCGCTGAATTAAATGAAAAATTGCCGCAGTATTTAGAAAAAGCCGATCGCCTTTATTATCACTTAGGACGCGATCGCTCTTTCAACGACACTATCCTCAAACATTACCAAAGCTTACTACGCACTTATCCCAAACGCGGTACCGGACCAATCGCGATTGAAGATACTTGCACAATCTTAAACAGCATGAGATTGGTAAAAAGTCAAGCTGAGTTGGAATTAATGCGAAAAGCTGCCGATATTGCGGTTGAAGCACACAATCACGCGATCGCATTTACCCAACCCGGTCGTTACGAGTATGAAATTCAAGCAGAAATCGAACACATTTTCAGAAAACGAGGTGCGACAGGACCTGCCTATCCTTCAATTGTCGCTTCTGGTGTGAATGCTTGCGTGCTGCACTATATCGAAAATAATCGGCAAATGCAAGATAACGAATTGCTGCTGATTGATGCTGGTTGTGCGTATGGTTATTACAACTCGGATATTACGCGGACATTTCCGGTAGGTGGTAAATTTACGGCTGAACAAAAGACACTGTATGAACTTGTATTAGAAGCACAGAAACAAGCGATCGCGCAAGTGCAACCAGGCAACCCCTACAAATTAATTCATGATACAGCAGTGCGCGTCCTCACCGAAGGCTTAGTTGAACTCGGTATTCTTGTTGGTGAAATTGACAAGTTAATCGAAGAAGAAAAATACAAACCTTATTATATGCACCGCACCGGTCATTGGTTAGGTTTAGATGTGCATGATGTAGGAGTTTACCAACATGGTGACGATAAACCGCAGATATTACAACCAGGTCAAGTGCTGACAGTAGAACCAGGACTTTATATTGTTCCAGATACCAAACTGGCAGAAGACCAACCAGAAACAAACCCCCGTTGGGTTGGTATTGGTATTCGCATTGAGGATGATGTTTTAGTTACACCCACAGCACATGAAGTGTTGACTGCGGGAGTTCCCAAAGCAGTAGACGAAATAGAAAGATAAAAAATAGGGATGGTGTTTACCATCCCGGACATAATTTCAGCACTCATTAACTAATAGAACTAGAAGTTCACTTTTCACTTTGTAAACATTATTTACTTAGTATTAAATAGTATTTATTGCCTTACTCTCGTTTCTCAAACACTTTTTCAGAAACAGACGATGCAATTTACTTCATGAAAAGTCGAAATAATACTTTAGACATATGCCCAAATGAGTATCAAAGTCTTGTCAAACAAGGTTCAAAACCTAATTTCCGGATAAATCTCTTGTATATTATTATCTTTATAAAAAATTAACATATAATTTATAAAATTTATATAATTAGGTAACAGATTAATGTAACATACTTATGTATGCATGGGTGCTTCTACTGAATCGATGCCGTTTTTCAACAATCAAATAGCATCTCATGACACAATTGGTAAGTAAATTCTTGCGTGGAATTAGGGTTTTTCCTTACTCAAGTCCACGTAATTTTCACAATGTCAAAATTCAATCTGCAATAATACAGAACAAGGCAATAAATGCTACTACTGTAAATAAAAGACCAATTTTTACAGTGTATTTATTGGAACGGCGGATAAATTGTATGACTATCCCTGCAATTGTGGAGGCAGTTCAGAGGGCATGTATTGAAGGCAAGAAAATAATTGTAGCGAATTACAATATCCACAGCTTTAACTTATCGATGCAATTGCCGTGGTATTACGAGTTTTTGCAAAGTGTAGAAATTGCTAACTGTGATAGCGTGGGAATATTAAGGGCGATCGCTTATATGGGGTTGGATTTACCCTTAGATTACCGAGCCTCGTACACATTGTTAATGCCCAAAGTCTTGGAAAGTTGCAATAAACATAAGTTTTCAGTATTTTTCCTGGGAGCGAAGCCGGAATATTTACAAACTGCCCTTGAGCGCTTGAGAGTCAAGTATCCGAGTGTTTGTTTTGCTGGACATCACGGCTATTTCGACAAAGAAGACCCAAAAGCAAATCAAGCTGTAATTGAGCAAATCAATCAAGTAAAGCCGAATATTTTGGTTGTAGGCATGGGAATGCCAATTCAAGAATCTTGGGTGCAAAAGCATCGCAGCAGCTTACAGGTTAATGCCATCATGCTTGGTGGAGCGATTATCGATCGCATGGCTGGAGTAGTCTCTGATTGTCCGCATTTTATATCTAATATGGGTTTTGAGTGGCTCTATCGTCTCACTCGCGAACCAAAACGCCTAGCAGCTCGCTATTTGTTAGGAAATCCAGCTTTTGCATTACATATTGCTTTAGCAATGTCTAATGCATCACCACTACGAGTAGAACTCACGTCAAATATAGATAGATAATTCGAGTGAAGGTAATATTCATTTTATTGATTCAGCGCTGCACTACATCATCCAATTAGCATGTTCGTTGACTACATGTGTGTATGTCAAGAAGAAAACATGATTAAAGAGTGAATAATTCCCAGAGGATATCTAGAATTGTAGAATATTAATTGTAGCCAAAAATTTGGCGCTAGTGTTCAGTATTTCCTTGTTGAGTTAGACTTTATCGCTCATCAAAAGACATAACCCGCGTTATTTAAAAAAAGTCACAATCAGTGGTGCAAAAGCTTTTCGCTTCTCACTAATTATGGTGCATTGAAAAAATCAGGCGTCAGTGAAAAATAAAAATTTCATGGTATGCGATGCTCTTGCCGAGCTACTATGTAAATATCCTTTCAGTAAATAATATTAAACTTGCTTAAATGTCAATTTCATTGTCAAGAACTGACTTCATAGCAAGTAAATATTATCGTCTCACCAACTAGATTTCCAGCCATTAATAAAAGCTGATTAGACAAAATTATGAAAGTTTGTTACTTAATACAGAGTCATATAAATCCTCAGCAAATTTATCGATTAATTGATATTATAAAAAAATCCCGTCCTGAGGCTCAAGTTATTGTTAGTCATAATTTTTCAAGTTGTGAATTGGATGTGACAACTTTACAAAACTCTGGCGTTCAAGTATTAACAGGTAAGGGTGGACGTGGCGATTTTGTGCTGCTCCAATCTTATCTCGATGCTATCAAATGGTTGATTGATAACCAAATTAACTATGATTGGTTAATTTACCTTTCTGGTCAGGATTATCCCATCAAACCAATATCAAAGATTGAGAATTTTTTAGCTGAAACTAATTATGATGGGTTTATAGAATATTTTAAGATTTTTTCACCCGAAAGCCATTGGAATATCAAAGAAGCTACAAGCCGTTATTTATTTAGATATAAAAAAATTAATTCCCTGACAAAATTACCAAATTGGGTAAAGGAATTACTTACACCAGTGAAAATAATAAATTACTTGCAGCCTTTTGTCAGAATAAATTTGGCATATGACATGTTAGGTGTGAGAGCATTATCATTATTGATTAAAGACTTTGTTTTTTATGGAGGTTCTTTTTTTACTACTTTATCGAGAAAATGTGTAGAATATTTGCACCAATTTTGTCAAAACCATCCAGAAGTAGTCGAATATTACAAAGGAGTATGCGTAGCCGATGAATCTTTTTTACAAACAATATTAGTTAATAGTGGATTATTCAATTTATGTAATGATAATAAGCGCTACTATGATTTTTCTCAAAGTCGGAATGGGCGTCCCGCAATTTTAACAACAAATGATTATAATGCAATAATACAAAGCGACGCTCACTTTGCGAGAAAATTCGACATCTGTAAAGACAGTAGGATTTTAGACCTTTTAGATAAGGAAATTGGGAAAGTTGTATTTGATAGCTAATTTTTGTGGTTTGGAGTTTGAAGGATCTTAATAATGCTTACTACACCAAAGGTTAGTGTTGTAGTCCCCGCTTATAATGTTAGCGGCTACATTCAAGAAACGCTGATTTCACTCGAATTACAAACTTTTTCAGACTTTGAGGTATTGGTAGTTGATGACGGTTCTAGCGATGATACGGCAGCTATAGTGAAAAAATTTGAAGAGCGAGATTCACGCTTTCAACTATTGCAGAAATCAAACGGGGGTTTGTCATCTGCACGCAACTATGGCATCCGTCATGCGCGGGGTAAATATATTGCCTTGCTGGATGGTGATGATGTTTACCACAAAGATAAATTAGCAACTCATGTTGATCGCTTAGATAGAGATGCTGATATTGGAGTGGTTTACAGTGCTTCGCAGACAATTCGCGACGATGGACGACCAACGTTTATTAGCTTGAGCGGCAAACCAATACATTCAAATTTGATGTTGGCTTTGTTGTGCAAAAATTTCGTCGGACACGGTTCTAATGGAGTGTTTCGTCGATGTTTGGTGGATGAGGTTGGGGAGTTTGACGAAGACTTACGCAGTTGGGAAGATGTGGATTTTTGGTTGCGGATAGCAGCAACGCAGAAGTGGGGTTTTTATCGAGAGAAGCGTATTTTATGCTACTACCGCGTTCGTCCTTCTGGACTGTCTTTTAATCTCATGCAAATGCGGATTTGTGGTGAACAGGTCATTCAGGGTGCTTATCGACGATCGCCAGAGTTAATAGAACCAATGTTACCAACAGCTTACGCTTATATGTACCGCTATTTAGCGCGGTTGAGCCTTCAGGGTGGTGATATAGAAACAGCGCGTGATTTTATTGACCAAGCTTTGATTTGCGACAAGTCAATTTTTTATCGGGATATGCGATCGCTCCTAACCCTAGTATCTGTGCGTTTCTTCGCAATCGCGAAACTGGCGATCGGGCGATCGCTCGGTTCTGCAAAGTACGCCAAAAAAGAAGTATGAAAAGCATAGATGATGAATCATCTGATATTTTACCTACAGAACCAACAAGTAAGAATTCCTTGCTTAAAAACGGATTTTGGGCAACCTATGGAGCTTTTGCTACACGTTTTTTGGCTTTAGCTAATAACTTGCTACTTGCAAGATTGCTGCTGCCATCAGAATTTGGTGTCATTGGTGTAGCTTATATTTTTTGGTCTTTTGTAAATTTATTTGCCCAAGATACTGCTGCTTCATTCATTGTTTATAAAGGTATCAAAGATAAACGTTATTTAAATACCACTTACACAATTAGTCTTGGCATCGGTTTAATCTTAGCAGTAGGGCTTATCGCTACATCTCCCTTGATAGCCAAGTTTTTTGGCATCCCTGATTTGATTTGGCTTTTAACTGGATTTGCCTTCAATTTGGTGCTGTCTTTCTATCAGTCCGTTTATGTTGGAGTCCTGAGAAGCCAGATGCGATTTCAAAGCCTGACAAATTTAACCTTAGTAGCTTCAATGGCACGAGTTTTTTCTACCGTTGTTAGCGCTCTGCTCGGACTAAGCTACTGGTCTTTTTTAATAGGAGATATGATTTCTTGGGTGATAGCTTCGATTCTCGCCCGTCGTGAAGTTAAATATAATTTTCAGTTACAAATAGACAAAGAAGTTTGTTCAGAAGTACTTTCTTACTCCTTAGGTGGTACAGGCTATAGTTTGGGATACTACGTCAATGCTAACTCTGACAATTTCGTAGTTGGAAAACTCTTAGGTACAACCAGCTTAGGTTATTACAATTTAGCTTACCAATTGACAATGGCATTACCTGTAATTTTAAGCCAGGTCGTCAATCAAATTGGAATGTCTGCTTTTACGCAAATGACAGACGATAAACAGCAAGAAAATGCTCTAAAGAATGTAATTGAGCAAATTGCTGTTTTTATTACTCCCATATACGCTTTATTCTTTTTAATCATTGATAAGCAAGCTATTTCTCTAATTTTTGGCGAAAAATGGACACCTGTTGCCGCATTAATCCCTTGGTTGTTAGTATTTGCTTACTTCCGTGTAGTCAACTCTGCTATTAGCTCGATGTTACAAGCCAAAGGTCGTCCGGGAGTTAATGCCAAAGTCAACTTAATAATTGCTCCAATAGCCGTAATAGGTTTTGTAATTGGATCAATTCAAGGAAAAATTATTGGAGTCAGTATTTCTGTAGCAATTATATTGGGAATTGGTTGGACATTTTATTGGTGGTCGGTAGGTTGTAAGGCTCTAAAATGGTCAATGATAAAAATTTTACAGCCAAGCTTTCTGCCAATTTTCTTCACAGTCATATTGATGATATGTTTCTCTTATTTACCAATAATTATTAAACCAATTATTTTTGCAATTGCCTATTTAATTGTCATGCGGAGGTTTCAACCAATATATTTTCGGAAGATTCAAGATTTTGCTGACAAAGGTTTTCTACTTATTCGGAGAAAAATTAACTTATAATTTATGTTAATAGTCAAAAAATCAGGAAATAATTAAAACGATGATACTATAGAATCAGCCTTTCCTGTATTTGCGGCTTTCGTCTATAGACCTAAATAATAATGAATTACCATGTCTAAATCTTCGCCTGATATCGCAATTTTTTTGCGTTGCCTTTATGGAGGTGGCGCTGAACGAGGAATGCTGAATTTAGCTCGTAATTTTTTGCAGCAAAAACTCACAGTTGATATGGTAGTTGTTAAGGAAGAAGGCTCTTTACTAGAACAGTTGCCGCCAGGAATTCGACTTATAAATTTAAACGCACAATCCAAGCTTGGCATCTTGCCTAAATTGGTTAAATATTTGCAGCGAGAGCGTCCTGTAAGTATGCTGGCAACGCTACACTATCCTTGCGAGATAGCCATCTTAGCAAAGCGTATTGCTCGCGTATCGACACGCATAGTAGTATCTGAACAGAATAATCTTTCTCAAGAAGCAAAACGCATTCCACAACTTTCAGTACGTTTAACACCTTTAGCAGTAAAACTTTTTTACCCTTGGGCAGATGCTATTGTGGCTGTTTCCCAAGGAGTAGCCGAGGACTTAGCTAATGTAACTCACCTACCAAGAAAGCGGATTGATTTAATTTACAATCCAGTTGTAACTCCTGAGGTGTTTACAAAGGCAAAAGAACCAGTTAATCACCCGTGGTTTCAACCCGGAGAACCGCCGGTCATTTTGGCAGTAGGAAGGTTATATCCACAGAAAGATTATCCTACTTTAATAAATGCCTTTGCCCAAGTGCGGCAAGTACGTCGCAGTCGGTTAGTAATTTTAGGGGAGGGACCAGAAGAAGATAGTCTGAATAATTTGATTCGCGAATTAGGTTTAGAAGAAGATGTTGCCATGTTGGGTTTTGCGGATAATCCTTACGCTTACATGGCAAAAGCCGCAGTTTTTGTTTTGTCTTCTGCTTGGGAAGGTTTCGGCAATGTACTTGTAGAAGCATTAGCTGTAGGAACTCCAGTAGTGTCTACAAATTGCGAAAGTGGTCCATCGGAAATATTGGCAAATGGTAAGTATGGTAACTTAACACCAGTTGGGGACTCTAAGGCAATGGCTGAAGCTATTTTAAATGTTCTCGCTGGCAATATTAAGAAAGTAGATTTCAGTTGGCTGAATCAATTTACCTCAGAAACTTGTGCCGAAAAATATCTACAGGTGTTGGGATACCCAACAAAACTATTAGCCTAAAAAACTTCAATAATTTAAAGAATGCTGGAATTTAGCCGCACTAGTAAAATTACCTCCAAACAATCTGAGTCCAAACTGCAAGCTTTATCATTTGCAGAAAGGATAATTTACTGGACTATTGTACTCACACCTCTTTGGTGGTTGTTGGGAGTACAAACTATTGTCTATCCAGTTGTTAGTGCGTTTCTACTAGTTGCTGGTTTTAAGCTAGACAAGCTAATTAAAAACTCTTTGCCAATTTGCAATTGGGCATGGTTAGCAATGATTTTAGCTGCACTTTGGACAAATATTTTGGGGTTGGAACAAATAGGCTTCGATCCTTTGAAAACAGCAGCCACATTCTTTACTTTATTTAAAGGCTACTTGATGATATTCGCCTGCATGACTGTACCATTTTGGCATCGCATCAGAGTAAAAGTGATTGTGCGGGCTGTATCTTGGATGGCAATAAGCTATTTAGCACTCCTTGCTATTCAAATGGTAATACTTTTTGCGCTCGGTTCTCAAGAACCTTTTTTACCGCCTTTAGCCCGCATAATTCCGGGTGAGAAAGCCAGTTTGATGGTGAAGTTTGCTGTCATTCAGCCATTTTTTGGTATTCCCTTACCTAGGACAGACCTATACACCGCAGACCCTCCTATTTTGGGGGTTTGTGCCCTTTTATGTTTCTTTATTTGCTTGAGTGAAAGTAGCGATCGCCTGCGTAAATTTGCTTTAGCAGGATACTTAATTGCTTTGATAATTTCTCAAAGTCGTCTAGCTTGGATATGCTTTCCGTTAGTATTTATAATTATTGGTTGTTTCCGTAGTGGTTTGGCTCGACAAGGTTCTTTATGGGTAGCATCTTTTACCTCTTTATTGTGTGCCATTTTCGGTTTAGCTTTACAAGATGTAATCAATACACCCTTAAAAACTTTTAACAGCGCTCGTGCTGACTCATCGAAAGATCGAGAATATGTTGTTAATGCTACTATTGATGCATGGAAAGAGTCACCTTGGGTAGGGTGGGGAATTGTTGATAAAACAGCGTCTTGGGGAAATGGAGCATTTGAGCTTCCCTTGGGAACATTTTCTTCCTACGCACAAGTGCTTTACGTACACGGGGTGTTTGGCTTTGTTTTTTTTATTACAGCAATAATTTCAACTGCGTGTGCCTTTTGGGAACCTGCTATGCGGGGAAACCGCATTTGCCAACAAGCATTTGCGAGTTTAATAGCTCTATATATATTGTGTCAAGCGACTACTTTGACTTGGATGGCGATTTATTTTTGGTTCTTTTTTGTTTGGTTGGGGGCTATTTTGGTAGAAGTAAGGCAGCAGAAGTTAAATATTACCAGTTGGGAACAACTTTCAGTATAAAAGGCTTCAAAATAAAAATTTTAAATCTAGATTTTGCATCTATCCGAAGTGGTATGTTTTGATAAATTAATAATTTGGTATTAGTTTCATGGCTAAAATAGCAGCGATCGCCATCAGGCATTGGAAGCCCCTAATATTGTGGAACATACTAGTATTGGGAGTAACTGTTGCCACCGCTATGTTTTTGCCCCGTGTTTGGAAGGCAACAACACAGTTTACAGTTAATGGAGCAAGTGGCAATTTAGATGCCAATTTAGGCATTTTGGGTTCCTTGAAAAATGGTACTTCTAATATTTCTGCGACTGGTGGGAACAGTCAATTGAATATGCAGCAGAGTATTCTCAACAGCGATACTTTGATGGAAAGGGTGCTGGCAAAAGACCCAGAAAAAGCTGAATTCAAAAGATTAGTTGATTACAAGAAGCAATTTGAAGTTACTCCGGATGAAACTTCAAATATCCTTTCTATTAGCATCAACGCTTCTAGTCCAGAATTGGCAAAAGTACGGGCAGATAATCTCACAAAATTGTTTCACCAGCGACTCAACGAACTGCGTCAAACAAACCGTTCATCTAAAAGACAGTTAAGCAAAAAAGAATTAGATGGCGCGAAAAAGAATTTGATTTTGGCACAACAAGCTTTAGCCAGGTTTAAGCAGTCTACCGGACTAGTTGACGCTCAAGAACAAACAAAAGCAATAGTTAGTACCATTGATAGTTTAACTAAAGCTCAATTACAGGCACAGTCCCAAGCTGAATATAGTCAAAATCGGGTTGCTACTTTATCAAATCGTCTGCGAATGTCACCAAATCAAGCTATTAGCTCTTTGAGTTTGGGTGAAAATAAAGATTACCAATTTATTAGAGCCAAACTATCAGAAGTAGAAGCTGATTTAGTGCGGCAAAGTACTAAATATACTAATGACCATCCTGTTGTTAAAGAACTTTTGCAACAAAAGCAAGCATTATTGAGCCAGATACAAAGCCAAGTTAGCCAAACTGCTGCTGGTTCGTCTATCGACACCACACTCAACAGTCAAGGAGAAGGACGTGCCAGTTTAGTCGAACAGTTAATTTTGGCAGAAACAGAAGCTAAGGGTCAGCAACGTCTCGCTCAACAAATACAAAGTCAAGTAAACCAGCTCAAAGCTAATTTAAATTCTATACCCGCTCAACAAGAACGGTTAGGTGAACTTCAACGCAGTGTTGATGTAGCAGAGGGTGTTTATAAAGGTTTAGTTGCCCAAGTGCAGCAAACTAATATTGATGTCTTTGATGTTTATCCCAATGTGGAAATATTAGATGCAGCCAGAGTTGATAGCAAGCCTGTTTCTCCCAACTTATCGTTAATGGTCTTGAATGCTTTACTAGCAGGAATAATTGGCAGCATTGCCCTATTATTACTGCTAGAAAGACGCAACCCGCTGTTGAGTCCTCAAGACTTGGAATATATGAAGTTCCCGATAGTTGTCTCTATTCCTCGAATCAAAAATACTGAACTGAAATCAAAACTAGATGATAGAAAGGTCAACTTCTTTCAACGTCTTGCTTCCGCAGTCAGCTTGCAACCTCTAAATAACCGCTATTTATTGATTACCAGTGCAATGGAAGGTGAAGGTAAAACAACTGTTACCTTGGGGTTAGCAAGGGCATTAGTAGATTTAGGTTTTCGGGTACTAATGGTGGATGGAGATTTTTTCCAGGCAGAACTTACTCACAAATTAGGTTACACTAAACAGCTTAACAATACTCTAACGCCCATTTCCATAGAACGTAATCTCGATTTATTGCCTGCCATCCCACAACACGGCAAAATTCTGGAGATGATATCCGGGGGACGTTTTCAACAAGCGCTAGCAGATGCCAAATCGCATGGTGAGTATGATTATGTTCTAGTTGATACTGCTCCTGTCAGTTCCACAACTGCTACAGCATTAATGACAGCCCAAATTCCCAATGTATTATTTGTTGTCCGACCGGGTATGAGTCATAGTAGCTTGGTTCGTGATAGCCTCGAACAATTGATCCAACATCAGGCATCAATTTTAGCTTTGGTAGTTAATGACGTAGAAACTACAGTTAAACCTTACACGCATCGCTTGCATGATGTCGTGATAAATGAATAAGCATTATGCGACGAAGAGAGGTTTTGATGGGAGTATCAACTGCCGCAGCAGCATCGCTATGGCATACAATCTCCCAGGTACAACAAGATACAAAATCAGTCCGAGTCAGTGTGGATTGGCAAACATCAATAGCTAAATCCACAGTCAACACCTTTGGTTCTAATGATTATGAAATTACCACACCCGAACGTGCGCGAGACTCTGCATACCAAAAATTATTATCTGAGTTAAATATCAAATTAATTCGCATCCATCATGGTGAATTGAGCGATCGCTGGTCGAATCCAGCGACTAAAACCTGGGATATAGCGAAAATTAAAGCTTGTTTCGATGCATCCTATCCCCAAAAACCCATTATTATTCAAAATATCGGCAGTTGGGCTAAGTGGATGCAAAAAACTCCAGATGGTCTGCTACACCCTAAAGAATATGACAACTATGCAGCTTTTTGTGCAGAGTTGGTGGTAATTCTCAATCAACGTCTATCTCGCAACATAGTGTATTGGGAACCATTTAACGAACAAGATGTGCGCTATCACAAAGCAGGAAAGCTTGACGAACTATGGCTTATCTACAACAAAGTTGCTCAAGCAATGAAAGCCAAAGACCCCAAAATTAAAATTGGCGGTCCCGTCCTCACTTGGGATGAAACAAGCCGACTCGCATCATTTCTGCAAAGTTGCGCTTCTAATGTAGACTTTATCTCTTGGCATCGTTATGCCAGCGGTGATGCTAACGACTCCACCGATAAAATCATGGCTTACACGCCCAATTACGGTCAACAAGTGCGAGAATTCCGGGCAATTACCAAAAAATATATTCCCCAGCGTCATATACCCTTATTACTAGGCGAATACAACATTAACTACTCTTGGGAATCTGGTGAAAAGCGTCAAAATACTTACATTGGGGCAGTTTGGTTTGCTTCCGTACTCAAACACCTAGCAGAAGCGGGTGTAGATATGGCAACCTCCTGGCATTTGAAAGACGGAATTTACGGCATGATTGACTCCGAAAATCGTTTGCGACCCGCCGCGACTGTATTTGCTTGGGGAGTAAAGTATTTAACAGGTACAGTCATGCAGACAAAAAGCGATCGCTCCAGTGTAGAAGCAATGGCAGTCATAAATGCTGACGGAAGACGTTCTTTATTGTTAATCAACAAATCAGCTAAACCTGCCGAACTTGCTTTAACAGGGATGTCAAAAATCAAACTCCCGAATATTTTGCCTATTTTTTACCTAAATGCAGATGGAGTACAAAATACTAGCATCACTCAACAATTGTTGTTGGGAAAACCTTTTAATTTAGAACCCTACTCTCTGGCTTTAGTTCGTTTATAGGTAGTAAGGGCTTCAGCCCTTAAAAACGAAGATATGAGCGGTAAACCGCTCACTACAGAATTTTTAAGAACATCCTTCGACAAATTCCACTTCCGGCAGTTTACCCGATCGCAACTGCGTAACACGCTTGCCATCAGTCTCAAATATTAGGCGATAGTTACTATAAGCGCGGTCTTTCGGTGTCAAAGTTAAGTAATGTCCACCTATGACGTATTGATGAGGTGTGACTGTAATTTGTCCTGGGTAGAGAGATTTAATCTGCGCTTCTGTATCCCCAATACGCGCACCGCTAAAAGTAGTAACGCGACTATTTTTATACACATCCACCCTAGAAATGCGTCCCCCTGCCACCATAAAGCCAATATTTTGCGGTTCCCCTTGCGGCTTCACATAGTAACAACTATTATTAGGTGCATCACCAACTAACTTTGTACCAGCAGCTCTTGTCGCTTCTTTCACAGTCATTCCCACTCGCACTGTTCCGATACCATTGAGAGTTAGTTTCGATTGGTTTGTTAACTTCGCTTGCGCTAAAACAGTCCCGACAGTCAAAGAAGAAAACGCAACTGTTGCCGTAATTAAAGTTAATAATTTATGTTTGCTGTTCATTTTATATAGATAAAAAAGGGTATGATTTTATCTACCCTACCCTTCATCTCTATTTCGGACTTTCACTCTGTTTGTTTGCGAAACTCAGCTATCACCTCAATCAAACCCACAATATTGCGATTGAACTTTGGCAAATCTTCCGCAGGTATCCAATATTCTTGATGCATCAAAGCTCCTACAGTTTTCACTGAATAGCGACTTAAAAAATCTGCCTTTACTTGAAAGCGCGTTACATAGCCGATGCCTGTATCATTGGTTGCTGCATTCCAATCGCGGGCAATTTGTACAGCGTATTCTTCGTTAAGTACTGGGTAAAAAATCGGCTGTTCTGGTAGTCGCGGTGGAAACTCTCGATAACCGCTTTCTCGAATCAAAGCCAGTTCGTTTGCTCCCGTAGGACGGAACAGAGTAATAGTTTCTCCATCCCACTTGGGTAAAGGTTCTCGCGCTTGCAACCACTCTTTAGGGATGCTTTTTACACCAGCAGACAGCGCGACAATACCGCCGACAATAGCGCAAGTGGTATCTCTATCACCCAAGCCACTCACAGTTAACCACAGTGCTTCTTCGTAGTTATCAAGGTGTTGAGCAGCACACCACAACGCAAAAGGAACTGTATCTTGTGCAGAGATATAAGTGCCATTTCCTAGTATAGCGGCGGCTGAGTTAATGTGTGTTTTTTCGGATAAATCACGAGCTTGGCGTATCTTTGACTTTACCTCGCTTTCTGGAATATAAGGCAAAATAAAGTTGAGAAATTCTTCTTTGCTAGGTAAAGAATCTCGTAATGCAAGCGCCAAAGCTGCTGCGATCGCTACAGCAATAGCGCCGGCGATCGCTTCCGGATGAGTGTGAGTAATTTCCGCACTTTTCTTTGCTTGCGTGACAACCAAATCCAAATCGTCAGCAAAATATGCTCCTACAGGTGCAACCCGCATCGCTGCACCATTCCCATAAGAACCTTGTCCTGCAAACAAACTTCTCGCTACTTTTTGCCAAGCTTCCCCATTCTGTATCCGTGTCAGCAATTTATGCATCGACGCACCATAACCGCGATCGCGCACGTAATATTTAGCAAAGCTTTGTGCAAGCTTATCTTGGTCAATTTCCCCACATTCTCTCAGGATGGACACAATCGAAAGTGCCATTTGAGTATCATCAGTATAGTACCAAGGCGATGCTGGTATGGCACGCGCTGCCACTAAACTTTCCACCACATCTGGATGCAGAAAAAATCGCTCTCCAAAAGCATCTCCCACCGATAAACCTTCTAGAGAACAGCACAGAGCGATAAGGTGAGGATCGTTAGTTGTCACGACAGTAATTTTTGCACCTTTGTATTACAGTTTGTTATATATCAAAATTGAAAAAAAAAGGGGATGGTATTCACCATCCCCCTAACAACGTTCGCTGAAAGCTCTTATTACTACAGTTGTTTCAAATCCAATTCCCGAAATGTTGAGATATTAATTAAAGTTGAGGTACGTACTGTTGCTTTTCAGGAACTTCTGTGTATTCAGCCACAATCTGACGGAATTCTTCACCGTCAATAGTTTCTTTTTCGATGAGCAGATCCACCAAGCGATCGGTAACGCTGCGATTTTCGCGAATCAGCTGCTTTGCTAAGTCATAACACTGCTCGACAATTTCCCGAACTTGGGAATCGATGCGACGAGCGATCGCTTCGGAATATTCAGATCGTGTCGTCCAGTCACGACCCAAGAATACTTCTCCTTGCTGACTTTCCAAAGACAGCGGACCTAAATCCGACATCCCGAAACGTGTTACCATTTGACGTGCCATTCCTGACAACTGTTGCAAGTCTCCACCCGCACCAGTAGTCACTTCCGCATGACCAAAAATCACATCTTCAGCAGCGCGACCACCCAAAGCACCAGTAATTCTTGCTTTCAACTGAGAACGGGAAATTAAACCTTGTTCTTCGTTGGGAGTAAACCAAGTCAAACCCTGCGCTTGTCCTCGTGGGATGAGGGTAACTTTTTGCACTGGGTCATGGTCTTTAAGCAATGTGCCGATCAAAGCGTGTCCGACTTCGTGGTAAGCAATCAAGCGTTTGCTCTTGCTATCTACCAAAGGAGTACCTTCCATCCCAGCGACTACGCGGTCAACTGCGTCATCAACTTCTGCCAGGGTCATACCTTCTTTGCGGCGTCTGGCGGTGAGAATTGCCGCTTCGTTGAGTAAATTGGCTAAATCAGCACCGGTGAAACCAGGAGTACGACGAGCGATCGCTTCTAAAGATACACTCTTATCTAGTTTCTTATTGCGAGCGTGAACTTGCAAGATTTCCAAGCGTCCTTTGATATCCGGTGCATCAACAGTTACTTGTCTGTCAAAGCGTCCGGGACGCAATAATGCTGCGTCTAATACATCAGGACGGTTGGTAGCCGCAATAATAATGATGCCGGTGTTACCTTCAAAACCATCCATCTCAGTGAGGAGTTGGTTCAGGGTTTGTTCTCTTTCATCGTTACCACCACCGATACCAGCACCGCGCTGTCTACCTACGGCGTCGATTTCATCGATAAAAATGATACAAGGCGCGTTATCTTTCGCTTTCTTGAACAAATCGCGCACGCGAGACGCACCGACACCGACGAACATTTCTACGAATTCCGAACCGGAAATACTGAAGAAAGGTACACCAGCTTCACCAGCGATCGCTTTCGCTAATAAAGTTTTACCAGTTCCCGGAGGTCCAACCAACAGCACTCCTTTAGGAATGCGTGCCCCGACTGCGGTAAATCTTTCTGGTTGTTTCAAAAAGGTGACAACTTCTTGCAGTTCTTCTTTAGCTTCTTCGATGCCTGCTACGTCGTCAAACTTGACTCCGGTTTTTGCCTCCATTTGAAAGCGAGCCTTAGACTTGCCAAAATTCATCGCTTGTCCGGGACCACCAGGAAGGTTGCTAGAGCGGCGGAACAAAAAGAACAATCCAGTAATCAATAGAATTGGAAAAATCAGATTCCCTAACAGTCCCCAGATTGCTCCATCATTCCGCATCGGGTGAGCATCAAAACTAATTCCTTTGGTTTTCAGCTTGGAAATTAGCTCAGGAGCGCTCATCGGCAGGTCTACCCGCACTCGTTGGACGCGATTATCGAGTTCTGGATCGACGGCTTCGACAATTGCTGTCCTACCACCTTCATAAAGATCCACGCTGGTGACTCGATCTGCATCCAAATATTCCAGAAAGCGACCATAGGTCATGCGAGTACTGGCTGTGTTCTTAGTCATGTCCGCAGGAGAAGAAGCAAATGCTCCTTGCCAGAAGAAAAAGCCAATTACCAAAGCAGGCAATGTCCAGAGTACTAGGACTCTCCAAGAGAATTTCATTTTAATTTGCCTTTAGATGCCAATAACAACTAACTAGTAGCAACTGATGGTGCTGACAACTTCCGGCTGAAGTGCGAAGCATGAAGTATACTTCTGCGGCTCGAACCGAAGCTTAGTACTTTATCCTTCATCCTTTATCCTTCATCCTTTTTTTGCTCACCCTGTCACTACGCCGTGAAACGGATGTTTATAAATCCATTTTTCTTTAATCTTATGTTTTACACGCATTTCCATAGAGCTATTGAAGCGCTACGGTAAATCCATGACACCATTAAGAATCTTAATTAAATTTAACTTAATTCTAATACATTACACCAGCAGAGTTTGAGGAGAGGGGGAGATGGGATGGAAAGAGGGGGGGATGGGGAGATGGGGAGATGGGGGAGCAGGGGGAGAGTATTAAATTTTGAATTCTCCTTGTCCCCTTGTCCCCTTGTCTGCCTTGTCCCCTGCCACGCCAGATGCTCCACTTGGGGAGACCCCAAGACCGCACTGGCTCCCCTGCCCCCTGCCCTAGGTCCGATGCTGGACAAAAATGGCACTCATAGTTCGTTTACTAGATCCTCAACACCCCACGACATTTTACAGATGTTGGCTGTCAATGAGTGTCTATTGTTTGTGAAACCCCCTGCTCCTTATCCCTTTCCCTAAACCCTACTTTGATTCTGTAATCTCTAGAGTATAAGGGAGATACCTGTTTTTGTTGTAGGAACCAATCCAAATCTTGTAAGTTCCAGGAAGCCATTCGCCAACAATGCCGGGATTTTCACCGTCAAACTCATCATTACACCAGCTGCCACCAGGTCCAGTGACAATCAGTGTAGTATCTTCCGGACTGTCTACTTCTAACTTCAGGTAGTCGAATTTAGTTGTTAGCTCCAAGGTATGATCTGGTTCTTCATCCACAAACCCAGTACAGGGACCCGTAGCAGTTTCTGATCTTCCAGCGACTCTTCTGGCACGTATGGAACCACCACTCATACCTCGAACTACCAGGGGGTCTGGGGAAAACCTGCCGCCAACACGAATATCTCCAAATATGGGCGGTGGCACTTCTTGAGCATAAGCTACAGTATTAATTGCTGATGCCACTAAAAGCGTAACTATCGTGAACGATAATCTTATCCCTCTATTTAGTAATGTTTTCGGCATTTTGTTTACAGGAATTTTCTAAGTGTTTTTTAAGACACTAATTTTACACGCCAAGTTCCCAAGGCGCGAGTAATTAACTACTTAATTTAGATTCGGAATTATTTATTATTCAGTAATGCTGACTTTGAAAGTTTTTTATGTTCTTTATAAAGGGTAGGTTGAAAACCCTGTGGCTTCAGCCCAGGGATGAAAACCACTTTAAGGCAGGGTTTACCCTGCCTTGATGCTATCTTTTTTAGGTTCTGGCAGAGAATCAATCCATTCATCAATCATACTGCTAATAGTTCGGTCTAACTCGGCTGACAATAAGACTAGCTTATAATATCTGCGGTCGGTTAGCCTTACGTTTAATCTTTTAGTTTTCATGCTGGCGTTCAATGGCGTTACATTAATGCTATCATAAATTGAGGAGCGTTAAATAAAGGAGGTGATACCGCAGTGCTGGTTTTCGAGTACAAAGTTAAGGGTAAGCAACACCAATATCGAGCTATTGATGAAGCGATTAGAACTACTCAGTTCATCCGAAATAAGGCTCTTAGATATTGGATGGATGCACCGAAAGAGCAAAAAATAGATAAGATTGCTTTGAATAATTATTCAACAGCACTGCGTAAAGAATTTGGATTTGTTAAAGACTTAAATTCAATGGCTTGTCAGGCTGCAACTGAAAGAGCTTGGTTATCTATTGCTAGGTTTTACGATAACTGTAAGTTTAAGAAGGCAGACAAAAAAACGCCACATGCCTCAAGTCGGGAAACCCGCCCACGGCAGTGGCTCGGCTTCCCACGCTTCCAGAAAGATAACCGTTCGGTTGAGTATAAAACCAGTGGATGGTCATTACATCTTACAAAGCGACGCATCACCTTTACTGATAAAAAAGGTATTGGAGAGGTCAAACTGTTAGGAAAGTGGGACATTCAGACCTACCCTGTTAAGTCCATTAAACGAATTCGGTTGGTTAGAAAAGCTGACGGTTACTACTGTCAATTCGCGGTTGATGTACAGACGCCCGTTTGTCTGGGCGTCTGTACAACTGAACAGAGAACGGGTAATGGCGAACTCGGCTTGGATGTTGGTCTTGAGTTTTTCTATTCTGATTCCAACGGTCATCATGAAGAAAACCCAAGGTTTTTAAGAAAAGCCGAAAAAACCATTAAACACGCTCAACGTCAGATATATAAGAAAGAAAAAGGAAAGAACCAACGGCGTAAAGCAAGACAGAGATATGCAAAGGAAGCATTTAAAAGTAAATAGGCAACGGAATGAACACGCGAAGAGACTCGCGCGTAACGTATGCAAGTTTAACAGCTTAGTCGCCTATGAAGATTTGAGTGTTAAAAACATGGTAAAAAATCATTGTCTTGCCAAGTCCATTAATGATGTAGCTTGGAGTCTTTTTCGTCGTTGGTTGGAATATTTTGCTGCTAAGTTCAATACCACAGTTGTTGCAGTCAATCCTAGAATGACATCTCAAAAGTGTTCTGATTGTGGCGCAATTGTGAAAAAGTCTCTTTCAACTCGTACTCATAAATGTAGTTGTGGTTGCCAGATGCAAAGAGACGTGAACGCAGCGATAAATATTTTGAATCTTGCACGACAAGTTAGGGACGGGCAGTCCCAAAGTAACGCTACAGGACTAGCAACCTCTACTCTAGTTGGTGAAAACCTGCTTGAGCAAGTAGCTAGGAAGAATGTAGAATCCCCTGGCTTTCCGTTAAGATGAGCGACAGCGAAATCTTAACAGCCAGGGGAGTGTCAATCTCTACCAAGACTTAGCATTCAGGACTTTATATTGTTACGAATGATTAGGGGCGTACAAACGTCCGCCCCCACAATGCCGACAACAAAGCAAGTAATAGCTAATTAGCTTTCGGTATAGCCTCAGTCAAGCGCGGCTTATCTAAATTAATTCGATTAAGTAGCAACCACGATTGAATTAAGTCGGGACCGTGAACATCTCCGGTTAAAGCGGCACGGAGACTACGCATTACCAAACCTTTCTTGACATTTTGCTGTTTAACTACCTGTTTGATAATGTCTTGGGCGCTAGATTCACTTAGTTGCTGATTATCTACAGCAGCGATAATTCCCTGTAATGCCGCAGCAACACCATCTTGCGTTAGTTGAGCCACTGCTTCATCACTAAATGGTACTGTTTCAGTGAAAAACAGTTGACTCATCGCTACCGCATCTGTCAAACGAGTCATACTCGGCTGAATTAAAGTAACTAGCTGCTCTAACCAAGAACGTTCTCGTCCTTGGTCAAATTTATACCCTTCTTTCTCCCAAAAGGGAATAATCAAATCTGTCAATTTATCTACTGGCATTGGGTGGATATACTGACTGTTTAACCAATCGAGTTTCGCCCAGTCAAATTTCGCGCCTGCTTTATTCACACGCTCAAAGCTAAACTGTTTGGCGGCTTCTTCTAAGGTGAAGATTTCCTGCGTTGAGTCTGGAGCGGACCAACCCAATAAGGTCATGTAATTGACTAAAGCTTCGGGGGTGAAACCCATTTGCTTGAAGTCAAAAATGGAAGTAACACCGTCTCGTTTGGAAAGCTTGCGCCCATCGATGTTCAAAATTAGGGGTGTGTGGGCAAATTCTGGAACTTTTGCGCCAAAGGCTTCATAAAGCAGAATTTGCTTGGCGGTGTTGGCAATGTGGTCTTCTCCTCGGATGACGTGGCTGATTTGCATATCCATGTCATCAACTACAACCGCAAAATTGTACAGTGGCTGACCAATTCCATCTTCTGCGGCACGAGCGATGACCATATCACCGCCTAAATCGCTGCCTTGCCAACTCATGTTTCCCCGTACCAGGTCATTCCAAACAATTTCCCGGTCGTCTTCAATTTTGAAGCGAATTACAAAGCTACGCCCTTCTGCCTCAAAAGCAGCCTGTTGTTCTGGGGTGAGGTTGCGATGACGGTTGTCGTAGCGGGGAGCCTCGTTTCTGGCTTTTTGAGCTTCTCGCAAAGCTTCTAGTTCTTCGGAGGTGGTGTAGCAGCGATAAGCCAACTGTTTATCTAGCAGGCTTTTTACTGCTTCTTTGTAAATATCGAGGCGTTGGGATTGAAAAAATGGTCCTTCATCCCAAGTTAGTCCTAACCAGCGCAGTCCCTCTAGGATATTTTCGGTATATTCGGGACGCGATCGCTCGACATCTGTATCTTCAATTCTCAAAATAAATTTGCCGCCTTGGTGACGGGCAAATAACCAGTTAAATACAGCGGTTCTCGCCGTACCAATATGCAAATTCCCAGTCGGACTCGGAGCAATACGCACTCTGACAGTCACAGCAAATTCTCTCTTCGCTAAAGCATGATTAATCTAGCTTAGATTTTATATTTATATTCAATCCAAACTAATTTAACGGGACTGACGGGGCTCGAACCCGCAACTTCCGCCGTGACAGGGCGGTGCTCTAACCAATTGAACTACAGTCCCATGAGATTGCACTTTTCCAATTATGCCTATTCTATCCCTGTTTGTCAAGCTTTTTTCTGAATTAGTTATTTGTTAGTGGTTAGCTGTTAGTTGTTTTGTTAGCAACTAGTCTCCCTTGTCTCCTTGTCTCCTTGTCTCCCTTGTCCCCCTTGTCCCCCTTGTCTCCTTGTCTCCTTGTCTCCTTGTCTCCCTTGTCCCCCTTGTCTCCTTGTCTCCTTGTCTCCTTGTCTCCTTGTCTCCTTGTCTCCTTGTCCCCCTTGTCTCCTTGTCAAGACAGTCCCCATTACCCAATCTGTGGCGTTGATGTCAGATGCCGCAATATATGAGATTGCATTTTTTTATACTCTTGTTTTAAGAGGTTTTTACTCAACTGGGGCAAAGATGAGGGGGGTAAGCTTTGACTGTGTTCTACCCAGGTTTTCAACATTTGCCGCTGAGTTGGATCGATGCGACTACTAATCACGTAAAGGCAGGAATGGGGTGCTTCTAAAGTAAAGAAAATCAGAGCATAGCGTTCATTTTCCGCTAATGAAGACACTAGTTTCTGATTTTGGGGATTTTGCATATCCAGGTAGCAAGGAAGCCACTTGGGTTCGAGTCCTTTGTTATAAAGTACAGTCAGCCACAGCAGCATCGGATGGGGAGATGTGACAAAGATAAATTGGTTGTAACGAGTACAAAAAGCGCGGCTGTTTATCTCTTTTTTAGACATCATCAGCGATAGCGCTGCGAATCCTTGTTCAACGTTGAGAAGTTGAGGAAAAACAATTTCCTGAATTGGTTTGTCTTGGGGCCAAAATAGTTGACAACAGGCTTTTTCTACTATTAAAGGTAAGCCAGAACCCAAGGGGAGGGAGGGGGGGAGGGGGAGAGGGGGGGATGAGGGAGTGATAGTGGCAGTGTACTCTGCTTTGATTAAAGTTGCAGGCAAGCCGAGATAAGTGGACGGATCTAGTTTTTCTAAGATGTTTAGGACTTGGGTGATATTTTGGGGACGCGAGTCAGGTGCTTTGGCAAGACAAGCCATGATTAAATCATCAAGTTCTTTGGGCAGTTTGAGGTTGGGATTAATATCGGCGATCGCTCTTGGGGCTTCAAAGTGATGTGCTTTATACCATGCCCCAAAAAAGTCGGTTTCTGGTTGCCAAGGTTTTTTACCTGTAAGCATTTCATACATTGTTACACCCAGACTATAAATATCAGAGCGATTATCTAATTTTTCTCCTTCTAATTGTTCCGGGGAACAGTAGGGCAAAGTGCCATTAAATCCTCTATTTGTGCTAGCGGTTGCTGAAGAATTTAAAAATTTAGCAATTCCGAAGTCTAAAATTTTTGCTAACTGACCTAATATCGGATCGGGTATAACTAATATATTGGCTGGTTTAATATCTCTATGAACTAGCTGATAAATTTCTTCGTCAATGTTAATTCCTTCATGAGCGCATTGTAAGCCTAAACAAATCTGCCGTCCAAGAGTAATAAACATCGCCAAAGGTATAGGAATTAAATCCTTTAAACTCTTGCCGCACAGATATTCCATGACGTAGAATGGTTTGCCTTGTTCACTCACGCCGTAATCATGTGCCCGGACTATATGTAGGCTTTTTTGACTTAAAACTGCACAAATACGAGCTTCACGGGCAAAGTCCTCTTGCATCCGAGGATTTGAAACCGTTTGAGAAAGGAACTTGATGGCAACTGGTATTCCCCCTAACAAGATGTCCGAAGCTAAAAATACTTCACCCATACCTCCCTTGCCAATTAACTGCTTTACTTGATAACGATTGGCAAGCAATTCAGTCTTATTCGGACAAGCAAATGCACTTTGATTCACTTTTCAAACCTCTGCGCTTTCGCAATTAAAAAATTAAATATTATCTCAATCAACCTACTTAATAATTATTAATTCATAATTCATAATTAAAGAGAGTTTGTACCCGGTGCCTCCTATAAGCATTTTTGTTTCAGGTGGGGTCTAAATCCCCTCAAGTACATAATGCGTGAATTATAAATTATGAATTATGAATTATGCTATATTTTCCGGACGCAAGAAAAAATTTACTAAATTAGAAAATACTTTAAATAGCCAATTTTTTACATTGACTTTGCTGTTGTTTTTATTGAGTGCTAATTTTCGTAAAACTTCTGGTTTAATCTTTTCGTACTCTGCTTTCAGAATAACTTTGGCTTGATTGGAATTAATAACTTCAGGGGAATTTTGACTAAGCTCTAACCAATCTGCAAGTTGCTGACGCTGGTGGCTATTGAGAGTTAAAGTCTTGACATGAGCGCAGTGAGTTGGTTCTTCAAAAGCGAAAAATAGCAGATGATAGTAGCCAGTCTCTGCTAATATCTGCACTATTTTTTGTCCTCTACTATCTTTCATATCCAAGAAATAAGACAACCACCGCGTTAAAGGCAGATCGGCATTATGTAAAATTGTTGTCCACAAGATCATTGGATAGATGTTCATTTTAGATATAAAGTCAGTGCCATTTGTTTTATCTATAAATTTGCTAATTTCTTTTTCGGGTAACATTGCCCAAAAAGTTGGGATGGTTCCTTGAGGAGTGTGTAGTAAATGTGGAAAACCAATTGGTGCAATTGGTTTATTTTTGGGCCAAGTTTGGTGCAAACACTCTTTTTCTGATACTGAGGTAAAAGGTATTAATTGCACGGTAGATGAACTTTCCAAGTTGCTGAAGAAGGAGATATTTTCATTCAGCTGTGTTTTTACCTTTTCTAAGGTTGTTAAAATTTCGCTGATATTTTGTGGGCGATCGCTCGCGTCTTTAGCTAAACAACTTATTACCAATTGTTCTAATTTCTGGGGAATTTTGACTTGAGGATTCACTTCCTCAAAGGTTGGTGGTATTTGAAAGCGATGAGCTTGATACCAAGTGCCAAAGGATTGGCTTGTTGTGTAAAATGGATGCTTTCCTGTTAGCATCTCAAACATCAACACTCCTAAACTGTAAATATCAGAACGCATATCCAGCAGTTTACGTCCTTCTATATGTTCTGGAGAACAGTAAGGTAAACTGCCAATAAATGAATCTGTAAGTGTCATACCGGCACGCTCTGTTAAAAACTTGGCGATACCAAAATCAAGAATTTTTACTATTGTTCCAACTTTGACATCTTCAACGATAAATATGTTTTCTGGTTTAATATCTCGGTGAACAACCGGATAAATCTCTCCTTTGAGGCTGATGCCTTGATGAGCGCACTGTAACCCTAAACAAATTTGATGACAAAAATCTAAAAACTGCGCTACTGTTAATGTTTCATTTTTTAAAAGATTTTTTAAATTTTTACCCGGAAGATATTCCATTACACAGAAGGGAATTTTTTCTTCGGTAATTCCGTAGCTCAACACCCGGACAATATGTTTACTTTTGCGACCTAATTGAGCTCCAATAAAAATTTCTCTAACAAAGCGCTGGGACATTTGCTGATTTACCAGACTCAACGAGAGAATTTTGACTGCAACTGCCATCCCCCCTTTTGCAGCGTCTTCTGCTAGGTAAACTCTACCCATACCCCCTTTGCCAATTAAATCTCTTATTAAATATCGATTATTTAAAAATTTTCCTATATAAGCATCTAATTCTTTTTTTGGCGTTACCATAATATTAATTTTATTGGCGACCATAAAAATATTTATTTAAGAATAAATGAATAACACATTCTTTTTAATATTAATTTTATCTCCTAAAAAGATAAAGTATTTTATAGACTCTATTATGTGATATGAAAAATAACATAAATAAAGGTGAATTTTTGATAAAACCACACTGAACCTCTATGTAAAAGCTTTTAAACATTGTGTAACATATTTATTCAGCAATGCGGATGAGAAATTATACGTAAACGGAAATTAAGGTTAATTAGATTGCCTAAGCATGACTGTAAATACACCGAGAAAATAAATTGAAGATTAGGTATCCTACTAACACGACGCAGCAGTTAGCGCTTGAAGTTCGGCGGGACTAAACGGCGTAGTAACCTGATAAGCCTTGGTTCCATCTTGAGTCTAAAGGCTAGTATTTGAGTGCGTTGCAGAGAATTGAAATTGTTGTCGCTGATTAGTATTAATGAGGGCTGTCCATCAGGTAGTTTTGAACCAAAAGTTAAACCTTCGATGTTGTCTAGCAACACGTCTAATTTTCTTAAATCTAATAGTAGTTTTTTCTTAACTGGTTTAATGTTTTTAATATCAACTTGCTTCATACTGTCGATATTGTGAATGTCATCGGCTTCTTCTAAGGAAACCTGAAATAAAGCAATATAAAACCCTAAGCCTGTAAAACTCCGCTCTAAACTAAGTAAGTTACCTCGATTATCAACAGCAAGTAAATCAGGTAAACCGCTAGTAAAATGTTTAGTAATATCCAAAAGCGGTGCGACTGGTTCAGTCTGATAAAGAAATTCTTTTTCTAGCTGCTTGGTGAGCAGGTTATATTGCAAAATACGGCAAGGACTGCTAGTATTTGCTTTGGCTTCTGAACCATCTTGAATTAATGCGTTTTCGGTGGCTGTAAACAGTTTCTTTTCGTTAGGTGTGATGGTGAGGCTTTCAAACGCTAAGTTGTTACGAATACCTTGCTTACCATTTTTATCTGGGAAAAACTTTTGAGGTATTGGTAATGTTGTAATTTCTTTGCCATCAGATAATAAGAATTCTTTAATAAAAGGATTGATTAATTGGTTAACATCGCCTTCAGAAGAAATAAATACAGTATCTTTACTAGTTAAAGCAATACCTTCTGTGTCTGTCTCACCAGATGGGAACTTCTGACCATTTTCGTTTAACAATGTGGTAACGCTTACAGGAACAACGTCGCCATTTGCCAATTTACCTTTGCTCAGGTCTATTTTTAGGGTGTAAAATCGTGCGGGAGCTTTTTTACTACGGTCATCGGATATGACGTAATAAAGGTTTTTTTTGGGGTCGTATGTAATTCCTGATAATCCCCCGATTAGGGTTTTTTGGAAAGTTATATTCTTTGGTAAAGTAGCTTGTCCGATAAAATCTATGTTTGTTATTTCGACCGCGTTGATGGGTAAGTTGTGGAAAAAGAATAAGATGCTGATGACGATAATTGAGATACAAAAGTAGATAATTTGCGGCAAGCTTAAGAGTTTTTTAATTAGCTGCATGGTAAGCTATTGTGAAAAGCTAAAAGCCACAGATAGGATATCATAAATAGCTAATAATGAATATCTTTTATTAACTTAGGTAAGTATAATTAAATATAAAAATGGTTTTTGTTCATAGTGAACGGTATTTTAGCTCTTGGCTTTTGGCAAGGGTTTTAAGCGGCTCAAACCCTTATTACTAACATTGGTTTATTTACGCCTACCTGACTTGAAAATAAGGGAAAGGGTAAAGGGTAAAGGGAAAAAATAAATTTTAATGTGTCCTGCTGTACGCAGGAACTTGTTGGCTATTTAGTAATAAGCGCTTAATTAGAAAGAATTTTATGTTGACGAAGATAATATTCATTTTGAAAAAAGTTAGCTAGCCAGTCTTTAACATTGCGAGTGGCGCGACAGTCGTCTTCGTTGTAGCGTTGGATAATTTCTAGTAAGGTGCGATCGCCTGTTTCTAACCACCGATCGTACCAGTAAATACACTTAGCACCACTCGCCTCTGAATCCCGCCACTCAAATCTTAACCATTTAGCGATCGCTTTCAACGCATAGCTTTCTATCGGCAATGCAACACTTTGTATTAATTCTTCATATACATCCACAAATCGATTCAGTACAGGTGCTACATCTCGCTGCGGAGTGCCGTAAAGTCTCGCCAGTCGTTTGACTGTATCAAATTCGTAAATGCAGAAATGATAAATCGGCGCTTCGGGATATCGCCAAACTAATTCTAAAAATTGCTGCCAAATAATTTCTTCTTCCTCTGGCTTTTCTGCCAGGAATGAATAAAATTTTTCGGTGTTGGCTTGTCTATCAACGACCAAAACTCCTAAGAGATAATCTAAATTCAAGTCTGGCTGCGCTTCAATATCAAAGTAAATCTCGATGGGCGCTGTATATGTGATATCTTCTGTAGGTATCGCGTAAGGTAAGATAAACGGACGATTTTTGACTACAGATTCAGCTTGCACTACCAGTTTCAGCGCTACTTCGCTGTCAAACCCAACCAAATTTTCTAGAACGCTTGGAAGAGTTTTAGCTAGAGATTCTACTGTTGTGATGGAAAGTGCTTGGAGTTGAGTGTAGCGAAGGGGTGTGACTCCTGGTAATAGTGAGAGGTGTTTCTGAGAATGAGCGATCGCATAACAACTACTGTACCAGTGACAAAGATTACACTTCTGGCGGGCAATAAATACCTCTGGTGCAGCGGGTGATTCTAAAGTTTGAATAAACTCTTCTAAAATTGAGAGCATTTGCGGCGTCCATTTAGACAACTCCACCTCATAACTCGTCATTTTAGTACGCAATATTAACCAAGCAGCCTCAGGTTCAACACCTTGCACCGTCGCTAACACTTGTGCGTGAAATGCTGCCGAAACTTGATATTCTTGTTTGGGACGCTTACCTAGTTCGATAGTCGTCGGCACGTACATCCAATCTCCAAAATTGGACTGTCCGGGCTGTTTGAATAATAAATCGGGACGCGAAAGCAAAGTGTGTTCACCATAAGTTATTAGCAACACTCCTTTATAAATGCAATCTACGCCTTGCTGCATTAATTCTACAGTCGCTGCCGCCCCAGCTTCCCAGTCTCCATAACGATAATCGGGTTCGTGATAACTCAACGGTGTCAAAATACTCTGTTGATGAGCGATTTTGTCTACATGCAGTTTTTGCAGCAAGTCATTAGGAGGATCTTGCTGCTTTTTATCACCGTGAATATCTAAAAAAGGTCGCCGCTTACACCGTTGGTATTGCAGCAGATGTTCAGCATTAATTAACATTCCTTTAAGCTAACAAGAATTAGCACTAATCGGAGTAATCTAGGCAAGAGCTGTTTGGGAGGGGGAGAGGGGGGGAGGGGGGGGAGTGCTCTTGAGTGGGGGGACAAGGGGGACAAGGGAGACAAGGGGAGCCAGCGCGTTGCGGAGGTCACGAACGTTGTAGCGACTGGCGTGGACAAGGGGGACAAGGGGGACTGGTTGTTAACAACGCTCCAACGCTCCAACCATCCACTAACAACCAACCAATAACAACTAACCACTAACAACCAACCACTAACAACTAACCACTAACAACCAACCACTAACAACCAACCACTAACAATTATGACCAGTATTTCTACAGGACAAATTGAGTTGCATCGCCATCGAGAACAATTTCCAGCTTTAGCTAATAAGACTTATTTTAACTATGGGGGACAGGGACCGATGCCGCAAAGGGCGCTGGATGCGATCGCCCAAGCGCAAATCCATATCCAGGATATAGGTCCTTTCAGTGGTGAGTTCTATCGCTGGTTGGTGCCAGAATATAAAGCAGTAAAAGAGGCGATCGCACAGGAATTGAATGTACCACCGCAAACAATCTCTCTTACGGAGGATGTAACTGTTGGTTGCAATATTGCTATGTGGGGTCTGGAGTGGCAAGCCGGCGACCATATGCTGCTCACAGACTGCGAACATCAAGGTATTGTGGCGATCGCACAAGAAATCGGGCGCAGGTTAAAAGTGGAAATTACCACCTGTCCTGTGATGGCAACTTTAAATGAAGGCGATCCGGTTGATGCGATCGCCCAACACTTACGCCCTAATACTCGTTTGCTGGTGTTGAGTCATATCCTCTGGAATACCGGTCAAGTTTTGCCGCTTGACAAAATTGTGGAAGTGTGCAAAAAGAATGATGTGAGAATTCTCGTAGATGCGGCACAGTCTGTCGGCTCAATGCCTTTGAATTTAACTGAATTGGGGGCAGATTTTTATGCTTTTACGGGTCACAAGTGGTTGTGTGGTCCTGCGGGTGTGGGTGGTTTGTATGTGCGACCAGAAGCACTAGAAAGCCTGAAACCGACTTTTATAGGTTGGCGTAGCGTTGTGATAGATAGTGAAGGTAAGCCTGTAGATTGGCATCCAGACGGACGACGTTATGAAGTGGCTACTTCAGATTTTCCGCTATATGCTGGTTTAAGGGAAGCGATCGCTATCCATCACGAATGGGGAACAGCTGAACAACGTTATCAGGAAATTCGCCGTTTGAGTGAGTACCTTTGGCGAAGCTTAACAGCGTTACCCGATATCAAATGTCTGCGAACTTCCCCACCAGAAAGCGGTTTAGTCTCGTTTCAACTGACAAATAACAAACCCCAAGCCAGCGTGCAACTGGTAAAGTTTTTAGAATCACAAAAGATATTAACTCGAACAATTGCCGATCCAGATTGTGTACGCGCCTGCGTCCATTACTTTACACTCGAATCAGAAATCGACCAATTAATTGAAGAAATTCAGAGATTTTGCGCTCTAGGTAATGGGTAATGGGTAATGGGTAATAGGTAATGGGGAATGGGGTTTCACACTCATGTAGACAAAAATGGACAGGCTTGTTTTAAAGATCCTCAACACGATAGCGAGTCACAAAGGATGTTCGCGCTTCGCGTCTG
>NZ_JTCM02000113.1 GCF_000817785.2 Hassallia byssoidea VB512170
TGCCCTGAAGCCTTTCCAAGGATGAGTTATCCAGGGGTTCGATATCTTCTGAGAAAGCGAAGTCGCAGCTACAGGTGTCACGAGAGGGACTGCGCTCATCTAAAAGAACCAAGTAATGTAAGCCAGTGGCAATGCAACTGGTTTGTTGGGTGTAGATTACTCCGATGACACGACCAAAATCACCGTTGGGTACTTGAAACCATCGCACCCATTCACCGAGATGAAATTTTTGCTGAGGGAATTCGCTGGGAATTACCTCTGGTAAGGCTACTGGCGGTATTTGGGGGAGGATATCACGCATAGGGGCTTTCCCATATCTCAAAAGCTATCGAGCATTATTTGAGTCACTGCAAACATTAATTTAATGTTTTTCAATATTCTTACCTTAGCAGATAAACATTGTTACACCTTAAAAAACATTGCTTAACCTTTTCGAGCTTTTAAAGAAAGTTGCAGCAATATGATGATCTGGCGATAAATCTTTCTAAAGTTGATGAGCCAAAGCGATCGCGGACAAACTTCGATATAATCTTTCCCCAAAGATATCCACGAGGCTTTGTGAGATAGGCACAGCAAAAAGACCATCCCCATTAGTAATCTTGTTCTGAGGATAGTTAGTAAGGCGGTTGAGGATCGGATGTTTAAAAACTCTCAGACAAAATTCCTGAAATTGCTGATCGCACTCTTTGATAGTATTATTCGGTTAACCGAACAATTAGATTCGGTTAACCGAATAATACTATCAGCATCCAGGATTTCAACCAGCTTGCTGCCAAGATACCTGACTGGACTACTATGGCAGTTGTTAAACAGTTTTATTTTCCTAGTCTATGGCAAGCGTTTAGGTATTTAAATGTAAGTTATGGAGCCAGAAGTTGTTCAACGTCCGCCTTGGTATGTAGAACCCAACGAAGGGGAGAGTATTAGTCACTATTTTGGACGATTTAGGCGACACGAAGCAGTTTGCGTATCGTCGCCTGGAACTTTAAGTAAAGCCGCAGGAATTGGCCCAGTATTAGCAAGGTGGGAGAAATTTCGGTTGAATCCGGTTCCCAGTCAAAAGGAATTAGAGGCGATCGCTAAATTAAGTGGCTTGGATGCAGACAAGATAGTTCAAATGCTGCCGCCAAAAGGCGAAAAAATGAAGCTTGAGCCAATTCGTTTATGTGCGGCTTGTTATGCTGAGAAATCATATCACCGCCTAGAGTGGCAGTTTCAATCAACGGTGGGGTGCGATGGTCATAAACTACGTTTGTTGTCAGAGTGCCGGTATTGCAAAGAACGTTTTTCTATCCCTGCTTTGTGGGAAGAGGGAGAATGCAAAAAATGTCATGCCCCTTTTAGAAGTATGAAAAAGCGGCAGAAAGTCTACTAATTAATACTGCTAGGTAAGGTTTATGGCTTTGCTTAGGCATTTCAGAGCTTGTTATTATCCTTCTTCTGTCACTTTCCTTATATAAAAAGATGTAGCCCTTAAATCTAATTTATAAACTCAGGTAAATGCTTACCTTATCAGTGTTTCAGGAATCCGAGCTAATAAAGTACTGATTCAGTGAAACTTAAACCTAGTAATGAGTTGAGTATCGTTAAGATTTTCTTTACGAATTAGGCTTTATTAGAGAAAAGTTTCAATCTTAAGGAAAAATTTCATCAGAAATTTTAAAAAATAAAAGCACAGAGTTAATCGTGGTCAGAGTTTTACCAATCGGCTTCAATGTTTGTTTTTGGAGACTGGCAGTAGCAGAATATATGAATTATGAAAGGCTTGATTTAACTAATATACACACTGAATGAAAGAATAGTTTCTAGTAATTTAAAACGAATTTTACGGAAATCCAAAGCTTTAAAATTGACAATGATTTTCAGGCTATACTAGCAAAGAGAGCAGAAATTTATAAATTTTGGTAAATCAAAAAAATTTTATTTTAAATCAAATAATAACTTATTATAATAAATAGACTTAAAGGATAACAAGTATATGTTGAATAAATTTGCACTACATTTTTAATTAATAGTTTAAGATTCAAAAATACTAAAACTTTATAAACAAGAAAGCATTTTTATATTTTTTTAGAACTCCAAAATGCTATAATTTGTTTATCCAATTTGATTGATAGATTGTAATAACTATAAAATGTTATCTAATTCACAAGCATATCTAATTGAATCAAAAAATGTTCGGAATTTTACTTCTCTAGGAACAGTTGGTTTATCACTTAGAAAACCAACCAAAGGTACTGAATATAAAATGGTACAAGAATATGTACACTCGCAATTAATATCTCATATCAAAACTGGAGAGCAAAAAGTTATTTTTTTAGAGCCTCAACTTGATTCAGGGTTTCCGGATATTGTTATTGTTTACTTTGAGCCAGAAGTTGCTATAAATTGGTCAATCAAAAGATTAAAAGTTAATAAATTAGATTTGCGTATTTTGCATTATATTTTTTCTGAAAAGGATGTAGATAATTCAGCACTAGAAAATATATTCCCTGGCGATTTTTACAAATCAATACGACGTTTACTTAGTGCAGAACTTGTTCATTATCAATCAGGAAAATTGCAAGCTAAACCATTAGAAGAAATCTTTGCGATTAAACGCTTAATTGCGATTGAGGCAAAAGTAAAAAATTGGCAGGAAGGACTTCATCAAGCTATTCAGAATACGTGGTTTGCTTCAGAGTCGTACTTATTGCTACCAAAGCTACCTAGTAATAGTGAACTTATTCAAGGAGCGAAAAGTTTTGGCGTAGGAATTGTAACTACTCACTGTTCACTGGTAGAGTCTAAGCTTTTACCTTCAGTAGGAAAACTGCCTAAATCCTATGTTTCCTGGTTATTTAATGAGTGGGTTTGGCACACATTATTTGAATATAAGCACTGAAAGATTAAATTTAGTTAAAAATATTAAGAAAGTATAAAAAAATGGGCTGAACATTATTCAGCCCATTTTTTATATGATGTGTATTTGTTAAAATCGCTAAAATTAAATTTTTGTATAAATTTACTTTCGTCATAGCAAATTAGTCGTTAGTGTTGGATTCAATTATTAAAAATGGCAATTGACATAGCATGGCTGCAAACCCAGTTTCCTGAAATTTCTTCACTTGCTCCATTAAATCAAGGTGGGCAAAAGGAAGTCTTTTCTGGTGTACACATTACTGATAGAACAGTGGTACTCAAGATTTACCGTCCGCAAACCGATATTGATCGGGTTATCCGCGAAATTCAAGCCGTGCAAGATATTGGTTCCTCTAGGGTGCCAAAGGTTTTTGACCTCGGTACACGACACAGCCCAATTGGTGATTTCCTTTGGGTTCGGGAAGAGATGGTTACAGGCAACAACCTCCGTCAAATTCTGCAAGCAAAAGGAACCCTTACTCCTCAGCAAATATTACGCTTAGGGAAACAAATGCTTGAGGCGCTTGCTGATGCTGAAAAAACTCGCATTGTGCATCGAGACGTAAAGCCGGAGAACATAATTATTGATAATAATAGTGATGCGTGGCTCTTAGATTTTGGTCTTGTTAGACACTTAGATTTAGTTTCTCTGACTGCAACATCTGACCCCTATGGTGCTTTTACACCCGGCTATGCTCCACCAGAACAGTTTAGAAACCGAAAATGTGAAATAGATGCTCGTACAGATTTATTTGCTCTCGGAGTGACTCTATATGAGTGCTTAGAAGGCATTAATCCCTTCATTGAAAATGCGTCTAATTTAATAGAAGTTTTGCATCGAGTTGAAACTACCTCTTTTCCTACAATTTCTAAGCCAGTAGATAAAAGAGGACAATTTTCACAATTGATCTGGGCGATGACTCGACAACGACCAGACCACCGCCTATCTACTATTACAGAAGCTCTTACTTGGATTGAAGAGATATGCACAGAAGAGGGAGTTAGCTAAATGGATTTTTATCTTCAGTTGGGCTGGGGAATGATGGGTCACTGTGAAAACTTGCTCAAGGGATGGGAAGGTGGAACTGTTATCCTTAGCCCTCGCGACTTAGAGCCTGAACAGCTAATAAATTTTGCTGGCAAAATAAAGAAATTGAAGGGGCAGGTGCTACTAGATCCTCAAGTCTACTTACCACGCGCTACTCACCTACGATTACAATCTCATAATTATTGGGATAAAGAATATAGTACTATAGCTTTCTGGTCAGGAACAGGTCTCAACCAACAATTGATGAAATTGTTGGAACTAAATCGTCAACTAAGTTGTGATGCTTTCATTTTGCCAGGATTGTATACTCGTACCGTTAATATTGATTGGTTGGAGTATCAACGCGCTACAATCGAATCTGCTCAGTCACTACAAGATAATCAATTTGATTTAATTGCAACAGTTGCGTTAAGTGTTGATGTGATTAAAAATCCTGACCAAATTCATGGCTTAATTGAGTCTGTGAAGAATTGGTCATCTAATACTATTTATCTAATTTGTGAACCCCCTACAGGTCAATATTTAGTTAATGATCCGGCTTGGTTGGCAAATGTACTTGACCTTATAGCCGGATTAAGATTAAGCGATAAAAAAGTGATTTTAGGCTATTGTAGCCATCAGATGCTAATTGCAGCTTGTGCTTGTGCAAATGCAATTGCTTCAGGAACATGGTTAAATGTGCGCTCGTTCACAACCAGTAAGTTTCACGCTCAAGAGTCTGACGACGAATCAAGACGAACTACTTGGTATTATTGTCCACAAGCTCTATCAGAGTTTAAGCTTCCTTCTCTGGATTTGGCAGTAATGCGAGGGATGTTAATGAACTTGAAACCAATCCCAGCATTAGAAAGTAATGAGGCAAAAATTCTCTTCAGCGGTTCTCAGCCTAGCTCCACTGGCTTTAGGGAATCAGAATCATTTCGTCATTACTTGCAGGCTTTGAGAACACAGGCTCTTGCATCTAGCCGAAGCTCATTTGATGAATCAGTTGAATATCACAGAAACCTATTAGATTCTGCCGAGCAAATCCTTCAAAAGCTACAGTCAGTTAGCATTCGTGATAAAGCAAGAGATTTTGAACAAGTAATTGATACCAATCGAGCAGCCTTGAGTTATATCGAAGACTATCGTGGCGTAATTCTTCGTCGTAACTGGAGTAGGCTAGCTTGATGTTTATAATACTTCATACTTTTGGAAGCAATCGAACTCAATAACTTCCCAGGGGAGAGCGGTTCAACTCATCCTTATAGAATTTCCAATTAGGTAAAAACTTATTCATCAAAGCCACGAAGCGATCGCCATGATTTCGTTCAAATAAATGCACCATTTCATGAACTACAACATACTCTAGGCAGTGCTTGTCTTTTTTGGCTAGTTCGAGGTTGAGCCAGATGCGTTTGGCTTGAATATTGCAAGTACCCCATTTAGTTTTCATCAGTTTTATCCCCCAGTCCTCAACCTGAACTCCCATGTTCTTTTGCCATTTGGCGATTAATGGGGGAATCTCCTGTTTTAACTGCTGTCGATACCAGGACATCATCACTTGTTGGCGTTGCGCTTGGTTACTTCCTTCTCTAACATAAAGGTGAATATATGTATTATTTCTAACTTCTACTTTGGGATTGCCCTGATAATAAATGACGTTTAGTAAATAGCGTTTACCTTGAAAATAATGGCTTTCACCAGAGACAAATTCTCTTGGTGACTGGCGTTCTTGTGTTTCAAAATTAGCTTGATGTCTCTTAATCCAGGCTAGTTTGGAGATGGCGAATAAACGCACAGCTTCGTCATCTATGTGTAAAGGTGTGGCAATACGTACTCGACCATCAGGGGGATACACTGCCAAGTGTAGGTTTTTAATATTTTTTCTGGCAACGTCTATGACGAGTTCCCCGATAGTTATTTGGTGCATTTTAATACTCACTTTGGCTTTTGACTATTTCAAAAATGCGATCTGCGCTAGCCTTCGGCAACGCCAAGGGCGAACGCAGCAGCGCTTCGCTATCGCAATCTTCCGGAGAATCTAAATATTGCTTAATAGCATTTTTTACTTCGCGCTCTTTGATTTTGTTTCCACGCCACCCATCCTTTTTGGTTTTGCGAATCGCGTCATCTATCGCTAGGGATAATTCTTCATCTTGATTGAGGTTGTCATATAAAGCCCTTTTCGCAGCAGAGTTCAATGATTGAGGATACTGTGAGGAGCTACTCGGTTGACCAACTTGTTTACTTAACTCAACAATTTTCTGCAAATAGGCTTTATAGTCTTGGCTGGCTGCTTTCCGTGCTTGGATTAACTCATCCAGCAGTGTGGACATTTTATCAAAATATTTCGGGTTGGTTGGTTGTTGATCGATAATGACTTTGCGTAAGTTGTTTTCGATGGTTTCTGCTACAGCTTTTGGGTTTTGCTTGATGCCTTTGGGTAATGCGTCAACTGCATTTGCACCGCGTTCGACAATCAACTGAATCAGTGTCATGTCGTCAAAGGCAGAAATTACTTCGCTTTCTTCCGCACCGATATAACTATCAATCAAGTGACGCATGGCGGGTTCATAGGTTTTTAAGTCGATATAGTCACCACTGCCTAGTTTCACCTCCGCTCGTACCTGTTCGTAATGCTTAACTTCTTGTTTAATAATTTCGATTTCTGCTGGGGTATATCCGGCTTCCGCCATGTCATTAGCTAAGTTGGCATAGGCTCGAACCAAAGCGGCTGTGTACTTATAAAGGGCAAGGCGTTTTTGCTGGTTGTCTTTGAGCTTGTCAGTCTGGTCGTTCGCACCACCGAAATAGCGTCCATAAGCATTGGTATCTTTGAGTGGCTCTACTGGTTCGCACAGGGCTTTGATGCTTTCTCTGGCAATTTCCAGCCGCTCCCTACCCTTTGCTAATCTGTCGCCTAATAACCCATCAACATCGTCTGTGTCATAATCCTCAAATGCTTCTGAGGTATAATCGTTAACTGATTTTTCTAGGCTTTTAAATAAGTCTTTGTAGTCGATAATGTAACCATATTCTTTATCATCTCCATCTAGGCGATTGACGCGACAAACGGCTTGAAATAAACCATGATCTCGCATGGTTTTATCAATGTAGAGATAGGTGGCAGGAGGGGCATCAAAACCTGTCAGCAGTTTATCAACTACAATCAGTAGTTTCATTTGTGCAGGTGATTCGATAAATTGCTTTTTGACATCTTCCTCAAATCTCTCTGGGTTTTTACCGTTGAGCATTTTTTGATAAATTTCATATTGTTGGATTTTTTCGGTGCGTTGATCCTCTCCTGTAGTTTCACCTTTAATACTTTGCAGTGAAGCATCATAAGAGGTAATAATGGCACATTTTGTAAAGCTTCTAGCTTGAAATAATTCATAGTATTTACAAGCTTCGTAAATGCTCCCAGCTACGAGTAAGGCATTACCGCGTTTATTTTGCAGGCGGTCTTTAGTGCCAAAATCAAATAAGATATCATTTACAATTTTACTGATGCGTGATTGGGAACTGAGGACTTTTTGCATTGTTACCCAGCGCTTTTTTAGTTCGGTTTTAGCCTCTTCAGTTAAGCCTTTGGTTCTGGCTTCAAACCAATGATCAATTTTGGTCTGTGAAGTAATATACTGTTCAACATTGCGAGCTTCATAACGCAAATCTAAAATTACTTTATCGGTTACGGCTTCGTTAAATTTGTAGGTGTGAATGTAAGCACCAAAAACTTCGTTACTATTTTGTTTGTCTTTTTTGAGTAAGGGAGTACCTGTAAAGCCGATGAATAAAGCATTGGGCAAGATTTTCTTCATGGCTTTGTGTAAATCGCCAGACTGGGTGCGGTGACATTCATCGACAAAGACATAAATATCGCCTTTGGCTTGAAAATCTTGAGGTAAACTGCGTTTAAGTTCAGCAATGTAGTTGTCGTAGTCGGCTTTATTTTTTTCTTTTTTACCGTCCTTTCTGCCAAATTTATGGATTAAGGAGCAAAGTAACCAAGGGGTAGTCTCATTCAGTTGGGTAATTAAGTCTCTAGCGCTTTTGGTGCGATAGATGTCTTCATTGACTCCTAGAAAAACACCTTCGATTTGCTCGTCGAGTTCATCTCTGTCAGTGATAATTAACACGCGAGCATCAGAGTTATATTCCCGAATCCATTTGGTAAGCCAAACCATTGTTAAGCTTTTACCACTGCCTTGGGTATGCCAAATAATGCCCCCTTCCCTGCGGTATAGATATATTTGGGCAGCTTTAACTCCAAAATATTGGTTATGACGGCAGAGTTTTTTAATCCCACTGTCAAAGACGATAAAGTTGTGAATGAGTTCTAGAAATCGCTCTTTTTGACAGAGTTGCAGCAGATGTCTGTCTAAAAAATTTTCGATATTACTGTCTTCTTTCCAGGTGAGGTAATATTGTTCTGGGGTTTCGATGGTTCCATAACGGAGTCCTTCGGTGTCGTTACCTGCCATGACAAACTGCATGGTGGTGAAGAAGGACTTAATAAATATGGATTTTTGGTTATCGAGGTTTTGGCGGATGCCTTCAGAGACGGAAATGGTGCTGCGTTTAAGTTCGAGTACACCGATCGCAATACCATTAACATAAAGTACGATATCTGGGCGTTTGTCGTTTTTACCTTTAATGGTGACTTCTTCGGCGATCGCAAAGTCATTTTCTAGAGGTTCTTCCCAGTTGATCAGCCAAACGGTTTGGGTGTTCTCGCCGACTTCTTCTTTGACTTTGACCCCATAGCGCAGGAGACTGTAGACTTCTTTGTTGATGTCGTAGAGGCTTTTGCTTTGGTCGCCTGCGACTTTGTTGAGCTCATGCAAAGCTTTGGTGATGAGGCTGTTGCTGTAGCCTTGTTTGTGGCGTAGGAAGGTGCTGAGGATGTCGGTTTCGATGTTGCTGTTATTTTCTCTATCTTTCCAGTCGCCCAGATAGCGATAGTCTAAGCGCTGTCGAAACAGTTGCACAATGCGGTTTTGGGTTTGGCGTTCTTTTGCACCGACTTGACTCATCACATTTCCCCCATTGTCTGAATCACGGATTTTCATCGATTACAAGATGACACAGATTCTAACTCCGTGTCATCCTTGAATCTGTCTAATCAGTAATTCAGACGTTTGAGAGGTGACGGTTAAGGGTGTTTTGGTGCGTTGTATTTCTGCAAATATTTGTTGGAGCGTTTCGGGTAGTTCGCTGGTAGCAATGTTTTCCATAGTATGGTTTAGCCCTTGTCATTGGGGATTGGTCGTTAGTGTGTGCGGCGTTTGCTGCTAATGGGGGAGCTTTCTGACTTCTATTTATATAGACTGGCGGTTGAAAACCTTGGCGTTGATTAATAACTGCTAATTAGTCTCGTCTTCCCGGTTAATAATTCTTGCATCATGCCCTGTTTGATAGCTTTGTATTTATCGCGCTTTTGTTCTAAGGCTACGATTTCTGCATCCATGTCGCTGAGGATTTGTGCGATCGCTTTTTGTTCTTCTAAGGTAGGAGGAAGTGGAATATGTAACTGAGCATATTCATTTCCATTAATACCTGGCTGTCCACTTCTCATAGACATCACATTCACCCAATCCCAATAGGCTTTAGTATTTAAGAAGCTTTTGAGATACTGAGCATCTAATTTTTGAGGATTTACCTTGACTCTAATTAAGAAGCCAGCAAAAACTAGTTTTCCATCTTGAAGATTGTATAAATAACTTTTTCCAGTGCTTGCTCCTGTTCTGGCTAGTACCAAATCATCAGTTTCTAAGAAATAATTAGCAGACTGAGTATGATTTACCGATACTTTTTTTTCAGGTAAAAATCTCCCATCTTCTGAAATGTCTGTGATTCTAATGTAAACAGGCAAATTCTCAGAATATGGCACAGCAGGGGCATTTATACCATATTCTGGATTTTTAATTAGGCAATCGCCCAACTTCTTCACCTCCCACTCACCGGTAAAACCGGGTAGGCGTTTTTTGCCCGTGAGGAGTTGCTGCATCGTGCCTTGCTTGGTGTTGCGCTTTTTAGTGATGAGTTGATCCAACGCTGTAATCTGGGCATCGACATCACTGAGAGATTGGGCGATCGCTTTTTGCTCAGGGAGAGGGGGGAGAACGAAAGGAAGTTGTTTCTGCTTTGTAATTCCTATATAAGAACGTGTTCCTCCACCAGCAAGGCTTTGTAGAATTGCTTGGAATTTTCCGCTTTCAAAAAAATACCTAATAAATATGTTTGTAATTTTATTCTTATCTTTAACTCTGTAGTACGTCACTTGCGGAGTAAGCATTATATAGGGAGTGGAAATCTTGCCAACAATAGTGACATTCCCTACAGTCCCTTTATGAGTAAGCAGTACATCTCCCGCTAAAGAGAACCCTTTTTGCAAATTGTCAGCTTGTTCTTTTCTAAGAAAGTTACAATTGTTTAAGTCTAAAATTCCATCATGAACGCTATTTGCCATGATGAATGGGATTCCATCGCTCACATAATCTTTGCTTTTTGGATGGATATTACCATGATTGCCATCTAAGGGTTTTTCAATAATATTATTTTCTATTAGTTTATTGATGGAACAAATTTCCCACTCTTCAGGCATAATGCCCATCTCTGTTTTCTTATAGCCCTCCGGTATCTTTATCTCCATTACCACACCAACCCCATTCTCTTCAAATGCCCCTCAACCTTACTCGTCAACTGCGGCAAATGCGTATCATATCGTTCCACCAATTCCTGAATCCTCTGCGTCAATCATTCAAAAATCTTAATTCCCCTTTCTATTTCTAATTCGCTTAAGGTCTTCCCAAAACTCTTCTCTTGTCACTTTATCTAAATTTTCCTTTCTTTCTTGTGTATAGTCACCGCTTCCCCATCCAGCTTGTTGTAAAAAACGAATAGCTTCAACTTGTCCTAAATGTTCTACTAAAATCTGATAACCTTTTTTTCTCAATTCAATTGGTGTCATCATTTATTTATCCTCCTAATTAAAAAAAGTTTTCATCAACCAAGTTACAGGATTATCCACAGACACTTTTAACAAACCTTGATGCCGTAATGAGTTCTTCAGTAATCGGTCATCAGTAGAAAGTAAAACATCTGTCTGAGCGACTTCTGCACAAGCAATATGAAAAGAATCATAAAGACCAAAACCTAATTCTTCCAATTGCTGCGAGCGAGAATCCACCTCTTCATCTATGTTGATAGTAATCACAGCAAATTCCAATAATTTTAATATATTCTCCAATTTGTCGAGATTACGCATTTTCTCTAACTCCACACTGATGGCTTCGCTAGTAACAAGCTGCCATTCTCTAGTGCGAATGCGTTCCATAATGCTAAGAATAGCTTCCCCTTCTAAACGAATTCGCTCTTGTGTCCAGTCGTCAAAAGGACGATTTAGACAACAAACATCAAGATAAATTTTATAGTTTCCTTCCTGTTTATCCGTTACCACACCAACCCCATCCTCTGCAAATGCGCCTCAACCTTAGCCGTCAACTCCTCCACCCGTCTCGTCAACTCCGGCAAAGGCGTATCATACCGTTCCGCCAACTCCTGAATTCGCTGCGTCAACCGTTGCGAAATCCGCTCCATCTCTGAAGCGATCGCCTGTCGCAACGTCGGCATCCACTTGTCATCTACCACCAGCGTTTTTATCTCGTCCTCTGTTAGATCCCCGTATTTTGTTAACACATAATTATCTAAAAATTGAGTTAATACTTTAATTTGTTTACTAATTTCCGCCTCTTGCTCAATCAGCTTTAAATAAGCTTTTAACACCTTTAACTCATCTGCAAACGTTGCATCATTCTTAATTGTCTTGATGCGATCGTTCACATTGGTTTTGGTAATTTTGCCGCTGTCGTTAGTGACTTCCTCCAGCAAACCCTCCTCACCGCCATGTTCTTCTTGCAGTTCCTCCTGCTGGCGGACAATTTCATCTTTTTTAGTTTCCAAAGTTGCGATCGCCGCCTGTTCAGCTTTAAAATAGCGGTTAATCATCAACTCCTTGGGAATGAGTTCGCAGACATAATCTATAACTGCACCTTTCTTATTCATCACCGCCGTCAGTTCTGCCTTCCAGCCATCCTCTACCAAAATATAAACATCGTCTTTCATGCTTTCCACCCAATAAGTCATCAAGTGCTGGTAGACATCGTATTTATCAATCAGGCTTTTACCCGCAAACGCTTGTAATAGGTTTTCTGAGAGCATGTGAATAATTTCCTTGGGCTTATCTCCCGGCTGGATGCCTTTCAGCAAAGGTGTATGTTTCGTTTGCCAAGTCTCAAAAACCGCTTGGATTTCTTCCCCATAGCTGATAAATTCAGGATGGGCAAAAATACAAGCTTTGACTTCCGAACCTGAGATTTTCAGTAATAAGTATCCTGGGCGATCTGCTACCTGAAATAATTCTTGTTGCAGCGTCGGGTAAACTTGCCAGTAATCGCTCAAAGCCTCAACATCTCGCTTCGGTATCCCCCCCAAAAGATGCGCCTCAATATCCTGAATATCCTCCTCTTCCTGACTGTCGATATAGCGCGGGATATTCAGGTTGTACTCATTCGCCTCAATTTCCTTAACTGGCACCATCCGAGAATACTTCGGCACTTCCAGCTGCTTGTTAAAAACATCCACAATCTTATGAATGTCCTGCTCCCGCAGGCGGTTTTTATTGCCGTCTTTAACAAACCCCTTGCTGGCATCAATCATAAAAATGCCTTGGCGATTCTCGGCATTTTCTTTGTCTAAAACAATGATGCAAGCCGGAATCCCCGTCCCAAAAAATAGGTTCGCCGGTAGCCCAATAATCCCCTTAATTATTCCGTTGCAAATCAGATTTTTCCGAATTTCTGCTTCTGCATTCCCGCGAAACAGCACCCCATGCGGCAGAATAATCGCTCCTTTACCGTTGCTTTTGAGGCAGCGAACCATGTGCAGCAAAAAGGCATAGTCCCCATTTTTAGCCGGAGGGATACCATAGCCATCAAACCGTTTAAATTCGTCATTGGTTGGATTAAGTCCATTGCTCCAAGCCTTCGAGGAAAACGGAGGATTAGCAACAGCAAAATCGAATATTTTCAGGCTACCATCGGAATTTTTGAAGTGAGGACTTGATAAAGTATTGTCCTGCCAAATCTCGGCGGTATCGTGTCCGTGCAGGATCATGTTCATCCGAGCCAAAGCGCGGGTCGCGTTGTCCATCTCCTGACCGTAGATAGTTAAGCCACGTTCTGCTTCATCCGCAGCCTTTAACAACAGAGAACCACTGCCACAAGTCGGGTCGTAAATCGTCTGATCCTGACTTTGAGCTAAATTAACGCTAATAACTTTAGAGATGACACGGGAAACTTCCGCCGGAGTATAAAATTGTCCCTTGCTTTTGCCCGATTGCGTCGCAAAATTACGCATGAGATACTCATAGGCATCGCCTAAAATATCATCGCCATCAGCGCGGTTCTTACTGAAATTTAAAGCCCGGTTCTCAAAAATCGCTACCAAGTTGGAAAGCCGATCTTGCATTTCCTTGCCCCTGCCCAACTTGTCGGCATCATTGAAATCAGCTACATCAATGACACCCTTTAAATCATTTGCCTCGGCTAGCTTGGTGATAATTTTGTTGATGCCATCCCCTATATCTTTCTGTCCTTTGAGGGCAACAATGTCCTGGAAGCTTCCACCTTCAGGCACTTCAATCAGGGCATCTGCTACACCAGCATATTTATCGGATACATATTTAACGAACAATAAAACCAGTACATAATCTTTATACTGTGAGGCATCCATGCCACCTCGCAGTTCATCACAGCTTTTCCATAACGAACTATAAAGTTCACTTTTCTTAATTGCCATTTCGTGTTACCTTCACGCATACCTCCCTTGATCAACTTTGTCAAATGTTCTCAAGTCCGTCTGACACTTTGCCTTGAAGTTTGTACATCTTGCAAAGAACCAATAACATACCACGCACAAGGACTTTGCTCATGTAGTGGCTGAGGATATATCGTATATCAGGAATTCGCAAATTGTCTGAACTGTAACGAGTAGATATTATTGCCGTGGATTTTGCTGCTTTTCTCGCTCCTCAACTGCCTTACTCACAATTCGCACCACAAGATTACTGATGGGACGGTCTTCTTCCTCAGCCCATCTCACCAAAGCCTCGTGGATATCCTTGGGGAAATATATGGAAGTTTGTACGCGATCGCTCTGGCTCATCAACACTACAAAGATTTGTTGCCAGTTCATCATACTCCTGTAACCTTGGAACAAGGCTCAATAATGTTTAACAATGTGTGACAATGTTTTGTGGTAGATTAAAAGCATTATTGAACAAGTGCGACAATGCCGAGGTTTTCGGATAGCGATCGGGTCAAGGGGCGATCGTTATCTGGCGAAGACGAATAAGTAATTAGTTCTAATTACACAAACAAAAAATTATTGATTTGGTGGAGATGTTGTCACCATGAGTAGCGATCGTAAGAAGAAATCGTATTACTGTTTCAGTTATGAATAAAATTTTATTCCTTGGCTGTAGAAAATAGTAATTAAAGAAGGCTTGCCAAATTTGCCTTCAAAAGCCATTGTTGGCAAGAGTTTTCACGGGTGGGGTTTCCAAAGCCCTCCCGTGGTTGTGGTGGGTTGAAAGGGAGGTGTTCACCAGCGCGATTGCATCTTCATCATCGTTTCCAAAGCCCTCCCGTGGTTGTGGTGGGTTGAAAGCAATTTTAAACAGACAAACCCCTGAATGGGGCTATAGTTTCCAAAGCCCTCCCGTGGTTGTGGTGGGTTGAAAGTTATTATCATTGAAGACGCCACTTTGGCTATATAATTTTGTATTAGGGTGGTTTGAAAGGAGCGCTGCGATCGCACCTAAAACGCAACTATTTTTAGTAATGGAGCCTCTGCTTGGGTGAAAACAGTAAAAGAAGAGGTAGTAGATTTTTGTAATTAGACTGCAAATAAAGCGCTTTAAAGCTAGTCTTGTAGTTCAAGAGCCAAGCGTTGTGCTGTAATCTATTAAATTAGAGAAGATATATTTAGGCGAGTTTTAGAGGTTGATTTTGGACAATAATTCTTTAAAACTGGTTTCAACTCTGGACAATAATTCTTTAAAACTGATTTGATAGCTGAAAGTCGCTAAATTACGTAACTTATGTCCCTGAACTTCGTCAAAATGGACATTAATTCTTTAAAACTGACAATAATTATTTAATGGACAAATGGAGAATAGGGAGCTCGAATCCCTGACCTCTGCGGTGCGATCGCAGCACTCTACCAACTGAGCTAATTCCCCAAATTGCTAATCGTCTTTTTGCCTTGAGCCATCATCTATTATAGCATTTCCCTGCAAAGATTGTTGAGGTTCATAGTGCGAAAAGACTTCTTCTACCCGTTCTAGTTCCAAATCAGTTAAATAATCTACAGTCCAGTTGCAGCAACGTTGCAGCATGTGAAATGGGTAAGTATTTGCTACACCTAATACTTGCATCCCTGCACGTTTTCCCGCTTGTATCCCTGCTGGGGTATCTTCTATCACCAGACACTCACAAGGCTGAAGATTTAAATCAGTATATTCCTGATTCAGGCGTTCTACTGCCAATAAATAACCATCGGGTTTTGGTTTAGTAGTGGCGATGTCATCACCTGCTACTATCACTTTAAAGTATTCGGCGAGTTTAGCGCGTTCGAGTACCAGGGAGATTTCTTTGCGGATAGCATCACTGACTAGTGCTAATTTCAGATTGCGCGATCGCACTTTAAATATTAAGTCATCTAAACCCGCATACAAAGGCAGTTTTTCTATTTTCTCTACTTCGAGCGCATACATAGCTGCTTTGCGGTTTAGCAACACAGTTAAGTCATCTTCACTCTTGACTCTACCACGACTTGCCAACAACTCACGCACACAAGAGCGATCGCACTTGCCCAAACAAACTTGTTGATACTCACCCTTTTTCAGGGTGAGATTTTCCTCAATCAGAATTTGCTTAATCAGTTCTTCGTGAATTGAGTCGTCATTAATGATAACGCCATTAAAATTAAATAAAACTGCCTTTAAACTCATGCCTTTGTGCCAAACGCTGGAGATCCAAAGTCCTCCAAATCATTATTATCTATTGTGGTATCTGTCGTTGGTGCGTATTGCCCAACACTTATTTTGATTGTATTTTCACGCAAAATCGGTTTCACGCCACTAGTCACCTGATTTATCCACCAAACATCTTGGGTTTGCACTGCTGCAAATCCAGCCGCACCCATACTCGCATCTAAACTGCCAGCAGCATAGTCACGAATATAAGGCTCTTCAAAAACATCATTCAGCCATTCTAACTGACGCAGGGTATTTTGATTACCATCCAAAATCAATACTTGTCCACCCTCAACCAGCAAGCGGAAGCTTTCATGTAGAATTGCTTGGGCTACTGTTGGGGGTGTTTCGTGAAATAGCAAAGAAGCTGTCACCAAGTCAAAAGAAGCATCCTTAAAAACTGTTTTTTCAGCATTCCCATGTCGCCAAGTTATATCCAAATTAGCACTTTGCGCTTTGTGTTCTGCCCTTACCAGCATATAAGGCGATAAATCCAAACCAATAACTTGAGCTTGAGGAAAAGCCTGCTTTAACATTAAGGTTGTGGAACCTGTACCGCAGCCTAAATCGAGGATGCGTCGCGGTTGTACTCTAATAGCATCAATTAAAGCTTGTCTTACCCAGGTTTCGTTAGGTGGTACAACGTATTGGGTAATCGGATCGTAGGAAACCGCTGCACTCCTGTTGAGATATCCGCCCTCAATCCCGTGGAAATTTTGGCTAGTGTAGTAAGAGGGAATTGTTACATCATCTCGTCGGAAGTTGGCGCTCTCTTTTTCCCAGTCTACACTTTCAGCGTAACGCCGCAAAGATTGCTCATCAATCAAAAGGCGTACTACAGGCGATAAAAAACGTTCCCAAATTGTATCTTGACGAATCGCCATATAATTATCTTAGATTTATGTAACTTTTTTAATTAGTTCTTTACAAATTTTAATACATTTGAGAAAAATTTGGTATTTGTGCTGGAGGCGATCGCCACATCTGGTACTACATGTGTTACAATAACAATACAAGCTTGCCCTATTAGAGTAGTTAATCAGCTTCACGAAAATTTAGGAAGCCGACAAACTCAAAATTAAACTGTTACAACTAGCTTGGACAAGTTAGTAGTTAGTAGGTAGTGGGAGCGTCGATAGTGGGAGCGTCGATAACCGTCAACCAACAACCAACAACTAACAATTATCAACGCTCCAACTATCAACTATCAACGCTCCAACTATCAACTAAAATAAATATTATGCCCTACGAAAACTTAGAAATATCCACGCGATCGCCTGTTTTGTCTTGGGCTAATCACCCCTTAAAATCAGACGAAATTAAAATGGCGAAAAACGTAGCATCGCTGCCATTTGTATTTAAACACGTTGCCTTGATGCCAGATGTTCACTTAGGTAAAGGAGCCTTAGTTGGTTCTGTAATTGCCACAAAAGAAGCAATTATTCCGGCTGCTGTCGGTGTAGATATTGGTTGCGGTATGATGGCAATTAAAACACCATTTAAAGGTGAACAACTCGAAGGCAAACTGAAGAAAATCCGCTTGGATATTGAAGCAGCAATTCCAACAGGATTCAACGAAAATAAAGACGTTGAAAAAACCGTTACCAACTGGCAACGCTGGGGTGATTTCAAAGACTTGCATCGTGGGGTGCAAGACTTACAAGGAAAAGCCATGCGACAGTTAGGTTCTCTTGGGGGTGGAAACCACTTTATTGAAGTTTGCCTCGATACAGAGAATCAAGTTTGGCTGATGCTACATTCTGGTTCCCGCAATATCGGCAATAATCTAGCGCAGTGCCATATTCACACAGCCAAAGAATTAGCAAAAATGGCAGGTAATAACTTACCTGACCCCGATTTAGCTTATTTTATTGCCGGAACGCCAGAATTTCAGGCATATTGGCATGATTTGCAGTGGTCGCAGGATTATGCGCGTGTTAACCGCGATGTAATGATGGCACGTTTCAAGCGCATCGTCGAGAAACATCTCGCAGGTGGAAAGGCAATTAAACCTTTATTAGAAGTAAATTGCCATCACAATTACGCCGAAAAAGAAGTACATTTCGGTGAAGATGTCTATGTCACTCGCAAAGGTGCAGTCCGCGCACAGAAAGAAGACTACGGCATTATTCCCGGTTCAATGGGGGCAAAATCCTACATTGTTAAAGGTAAAGGTAATGCTCACAGCTTCTGTTCTTGCAGTCATGGTGCGGGACGTTTGCTATCTCGAAATAAGGCAAAAAATACTTATACACTCGATGATTTAATTGAGCAAACAAAGGGTGTAGAATGTCGCAAAGATACAGGAGTTTTGGATGAAATTCCTGGTGCTTACAAGCCGATAGAGGAAGTCATTAATCAACAAACAGACCTTGTAGAAGTAGTTGCTACTTTAAAGCAAGTTGTATGTGTTAAAGGTTAATGAATAGTAGTATAATGCTTTAAAGATAAGCTCTAAAACTTGTTAATGAAGCGTTATACAAATATTACTAAGGAAAAAATTCAACATCTGCTTTTATCAAAAACTGTTGAAGAAGCAGCGGAGATTTGTGGGGTTTCTATCAGTACCTTTAGAAGAAGGATGAAAGAATACGGTATTCAAAATTCTGTTTATATTCAATCTGCAAATACTAGAAAGCTGCGTTCGGAAGCCATGAAGTTAGCTCATGCAAAAGATCCAATTTCGATACGTCAGACAAAAGCTATAAGAGAACTTGGCATTCTTAGAAAAGGTAAATCCAATATTGAGTTTTATGGAGTCGAAAAAGCTAAGTTCATATCTAAGCAAAACAGTCTAGGTCATCTAGGTTACAAACATACAAAAGAAACTAGAGCTAAGTTTAGTCAACAACGTAGAGGTCGAATTCTATCGCCTGAACATCGTATATTATTATCAAAACGACGTAAAGATGCTTTTGCTAGTGGAAGATTGAAATTAAGTCCTAAAGCTGGATTTGGTAAAGGTGGTTTTAGGAAAGATATTGGACATTATGTACGTAGTTCATACGAGCATGTATTTGCGCTATGGCTCATACATCAAGGTTTATATTATAAGTATGAACCTCAAGTTTTTACACTCAATATCAATAACGAAGTTACCACGTTTACGCCTGACTTTTGGGTTGATGGTTACTGGTTTGAGATAAAAAATCCTTACAACATTACTCTCAGTTCTTTTCAGGAAAAGCTAAAAGAGTTCAAGCTCCAATATCCTGATGAAGTGATTTTTATAATTGTTGGCGATTCAACATGGAATAATCCTGAAGCTATTAATGTAACAATATCTAATTTACCTGAATTAGCCGAACTAATAGTGATGTTTAAACAAGTTCTTTGTGTGAAAGGATAATTAAAGTAGGGTACATGCCCTACTTTTTTGTAGTAACCGCTACCCTAGGGGAAAGCTCTGCTAACAGGGCTTATAATATCATGCATAACAGCCAATACGAGCAACAATATAAGCAAGAAGTAATTGATTTTTTTAACAGCAGAATAACCTACGACAACGATTACACTATTCGTCGCGCTCTCCCTTTACTAGAACTAGTTCCGCTACAAAACAAACAAAAAGTATTGGATTTAGCAACTGGCACAGGTATCATTGCTATTCCTGCTGCTCAAATTGTTGGTAATGAAGGTAAAGTAATTGGCGTAGATTTTTCTTCAGGAATGCTCGCGCAAGCACAAAAAAAGATTGATGACTTAAACTTGCAAAATATCGAACTAATTGAAGCTGATGCAGAATATATAAACTTTGATAATGAAAGTTTTGATATAATTTTTTGTTCTACTGCAATAGTATATTTTAGAGATATTCCTGCTGCTTTAAGCAAGTGGTATCGTTTTCTCAAAAAAGGTGGAGTTGTGGCATTTTCTTGTTGCTCTGAAGAATCTTGCGAAGCACCAGGCATCATTTCAACTTGTGCTAAATATAATATTTCTATTTTTAACATCAATGAGCCAATAGGTACACCCGAAAAGTGTCAAAACATGCTAGTACAAGCCGGATTTAAAGATATTAAAGTTAAGTCTCAGCAGTTTGGTTTTTACCGCAGTCTTGAGCAAGCTAAACAATGGAATGGAGGATGGTTTCATCCGAGAGAAAATCCTTTGTTACAGGTGTCATCAGAGCAAATGAAACAATTGAAATCAGAGTATTGTAAACAAATTGAGTCTTTGTCAACTGAGCAAGGTGTATGGTATGAACATATGGCTTTTTTCGTAACTGCTAATAAGTGTAGTTAATCACAACGGATAATAATTTAAATGCTCGATGAATACAAACAGCAAGTAGCCAATCACTGAACATGCAAGAGTTGACTATGATAGTAGTGAAATAGCACATATTCGCGCTTTGGGTTTACTTGAATTAGTGCAACATAAGTGTTTTGGCGGGCGATCGCTCGTTCAAAGTAAGTTTATCGGTATGCATTTGGTGTAATTCTGCGACTTCTCATAATTACCGGAACACACCCCAGGCGTTTAAGTTCCGTGCGATCGCTTACGCTTGTTGAAAAACTTCGCCATTGGGCAGTTCATTAAAAATTTAATCTATATATTTAGACGTATTGACAAAAGAAATTTTTTCTAAATGTCAAGAATGTCCAACCACAGGGAAGTTTTGGACGTATATTTTTGCGGATTCAACTACGTTTTCTAATGAGTCGCTTGCATTTCTTGCCTGGTAGCGTTTGGGAATCCTGTGAACGGTTACAATCTTTGTAGGGAAACATCTTAAGCAAAAAATATCAACAGAGGTCATAATCTGATGTTGAAAAATTCTCAGACACAAATCCAAAAAACCGCACAAATTTTGACACAGGGTTTTATTGATGACCCCAGTTTTGCCTTTATTTTTGGTGAAAATGCAAATAAATTTCAGGCTTTAAACGCAGTCTTTGAGCTATTGGCAACTGATGCAATGGAGCGAGGTGAAATCATTACTGCGCCTTCAGAACAAGGAGTTTGTATTTGGTATCCTGCGGAAGTAGAAATTTTTAACGAGCAATTTGAACAAAGAGTGGCTGAAATTATTTCGACGGCATCGCATTTTTGCGGTTGGG
>NZ_JTCM02000114.1 GCF_000817785.2 Hassallia byssoidea VB512170
CAATCTTTGTGGGATTGATATCATTGTTCGGGAAGAATCGTACACGTCACAAGCCAGTTTTATTGATGGTGACTTTATTCCTGATTATGGCACTAAGCCATTTGGGTGGAAGCCATCTGGAAAGCGGATATGTCGCGGACTATATCGGGCTAAATCTGGGCGATTATGTAATGCTGACATTAACGGCAGTTACAACATAATGAAAAAAGAATTCCCCAATGCTTTCAAGACAGGGGATAGTGAGGTCTTAGTTGACCCAATTCGGGTAAATCTAGCTGGTTTTAAAGTCACTCATCTTGACCCCATTCTAGATGCCTTTAAGGTTCTGTGAACGAAGTGGCAGTTTCTCAAAAGCCATGTCTGACTAGATTTGACTATACAGAACTTAACTATGACTCTACCAAATTGGATTACTTTTTCTCGCCTTCTGGGTATACCATTTTTACTTTATGGTTTATATAATCCTACACCTCAGCTTAGATGGGTGTGTTTGGGGGTTTTTCTCGTGGCTGCGCTGACTGATTGGTTAGATGGCTATTTGGCACGAAAACTCAACCAAATTAGCGAGTTAGGTAAATTTCTCGACCCGTTGGTAGATAAATTGCTGGTACTGGCGCCGTTATTGGTTTTGATTGAGTTAGGACGAGTTCCAGCTTGGGGAGTATTTTTAATTTTAGGACGAGAGTTAGCGATCGCAGGTTGGCGAGTTAATCAAGCTACGATTACCGGGGCGAATATTTGGGGTAAGCTGAAAACGGTAAGTCAAATAGTGGCGATCGCGCTTTTAATTGCACCTCTTCCTCAAGTGTGGCAGATGCCTTGCCTGGTTGCATTTTGGGTTTCTGTCGCTTTGACGTTAATTTCTGGGGCAATTTATCTTTTACCGCCCAAAAGCAACACCCTAAATGATACTTTATAATCAGCTATGCGTAGCTTCAGAATAAGGAACAAGAGGAATGAAACCGCAGTATACCATTCTTATTCAGTGGTCAACCGAAGATCAAAAGTACATTGTCAGCCTACCTGAGTTTGGTCCCTACGCACATACTCATGGAGACACCTATGGAGATGCTGTCAAGAATGGTGAGGAAGTTTTAGAGCTTTTAATTGAAGATTATCAAGCACAAGGAAAACCATTGCCAGAACCAATAACAGCAAATGTTGCTTTTGTGTTCGTCTAAAGAAATGGTTAATGGCTCAATTTTATTTAAGTTGTGAAAGTGATTTTACCATGTAGCATAGGTTTATTTAAAGAACTCTGTAGCAAACCTTCACGGTACATTTCCCAAGCGAGGGAAGTGTGAACTATTTTATCTAAGTCGTTGTATTTCGGTTGCCAACCTAGTACTTTAGAGATTTTATCTGCACAAGCTGTCACGCAAGCTGGATCGCCAGGACGACGGTTAGTTTCGATAACGGGAAAATCCACCCCAGAAATTGCTTTTACCCGTGAAATCACTTGTCGCACGCTGTAACCTTGTCCGTAACCGCAGTTTAGAATTTGGCTTTCACCGTTTTCTTCCAGGTAGCGCAAAGCATCTAAATGTGCTGTCGCTAAGTCTTCAACGTGGATATAGTCACGAATTCCGGTGCCATCTGGTGTGGGAAAATCAGTACCAAAAATTTGCATTGCTGACTTGCGCTTGAGTGCTGCATCAATTGCAGCTGCAATCAAATGAGTTGCATTCGCTGATATTTGCCCTAATCTTCCACCAGGTTCCGCACCTGCTACATTGAAATAGCGTAGTATTACGTAGCGCAGAGAAGATGCTGCTGCGTAGTCTTGAATCAGCCATTCGCTCATCAGCTTTGAGCGTCCGTAAGGATTAATTGGCTGTGTTGGAACTGACTCAGTAACCGGATTTTCTTTTACTTCTCCATAAACTGCTGCTGTACTGGAAAAAATAATTTGGTTGACATTCATGACACTACAGCAACGCAGCAAGTTCAAAGTGTTGCGGGTGTTGTTGGCGTAGTAGTCGAGGGGACGGACAACTGATTCTGGTACACTCAGACTGGCGGCAAAATGCACCACTGTAGTAAATTGATGTTTGGCAAAGACTTGATAAAGATGCTCGGTGTCTGCTAAATCGCCAATAATCAATTCACCGTGCAATACAGATGTCCGGGAACCTGTAGAACAATTATCGTAAACTACGACATCGTAGCCAGCTGACCCCAGTTGACGGACAACGTGGGAACCGATGTAACCAGCACCTCCAGTCACTAATACTTTTTTCATCTACCCTTACCTAACAAAACAACTCGAATGGTTTTGAAGGCGATCGCCATATCCAACCAAAGAGAATAATTCTTGATGTAGTAAAGGTCATAAGCTAGTTTTTCGTAGGCATCTTCAACCGATGCACCGTAAGGATACATCACCTGTGCCCAACCAGTAATTCCTGGCTTTACCAAATAACGCACTTCATAATAGGGAATCGCTTCTTTAAGTTTGACATCAAATTCCGGTCTTTCTGGACGCGGACCAATCAAGGTCATCTCACCGCACAGCACATTCCAAATCTGCGGTAGTTCGTCAATTCGCATTACTCGCAGCCAATATCCAACTTTGGTGATACGTGGATCGCGTTGACTTGCCCACTGCGCTCCTCGTTTTTCGGCATCTTGATACATCGAGCGGAATTTGTAAACCTTAAATGGCTTGCCGTATAATCCGCTTCGGAACTGACTGTAGAACACAGGACCCGGACTATCTAACTTGATTGCCAAAGCTGCAAGCAGCATCACTGGAGACACAAATATAAGTAATATACTCGTGAGAATCAAATCGGCAACCCGCTTCAGCTTCATGCTGAAGTAACCGGGCATCAAGTTAAAACCAGCACTAAATGCCAACCACTTATCTTGTAGCAAGGATGAGGGAATTTTGTACCATATACTTTCGTAAAAATCTGGCAATCGATAAACTGGAATACCTCGCAATCGCATTTCCATCAAAAGCTGGATCTGTGGTTCGGAAAAACGAATATCGCTTGCCACTACCACACCAGACCAAGAACCTTGGCTCCAGTTTGACAGGTCGTTGAAATTACCTACACAATTGAGATGGCTATCTTTTTGAGTAGTGTCTTGACCAACTTCAGCTAGCACAACCAATTTACCGAGGGGATTTAACGTCAGCAAATTTTGTACAAATTTGATCGCACTTGTACCTGCACCCAATATCAGCCAACGAGTCTGTTGCGCTTGCGATCGCATCCATTTTCCGGCATATAGCCGAGAAATTATTGCCCAGATGGTAAAGATTGCCAAGCTTGGTAATAGAATACCTCGCCCTGCCAAGGTATAATTTCCCCAAGCACCAAATAGGTAAATCAAGGCAGAGGTAAAGATACTAATACCGATGCTGCCAATCAAAATTCTTGCTGGTGTCCGTAAACCTGCAATTTGTCTGTCTGGATGGTAAGCGTCTACCAAATAAAGCTCGACCAAAACCAACAACACAAAACCCCAAACGAACGGATCGAACTTATTTAATGGTTCACCTAAACGCAACCAAAGCGCGATCGCTACACAAATGAACAACCCAAAAATGTCCCCCAGTAAGAGCAATACAGGTAAGCTGCGTATTACGCTAGGCAACCTAGTACTGGTCGGGGAACTGACATAACTCGTAAGACTCATGATTTTTCTTACTATTCAGTATCCTGATATTGATTTATTTGGTAGAAGCAACCTCATAATTCTCACTCCTAACAATACAAATAGGCTGCGTACTATGCTAGGCAACCTAGTACTGTTGGGGAAACTGACATAACAAAGTAAGACGAGTGCGATACTCAACCCGAGTTGTTTTGTGTCATGGCATACCAGTATGAAAAATGTTGGTCTGCCGTGTTTTTTACACACTTAGACTTTTTAAGTATTTTGTCTAATATTCACATCTCAGTATGACAGTAAATTCACTTGAAAAATAAAGAAACTTGATGATAGTTGCAGTAAACTTACCCAAACTGTATCCAGGCAATTCTACTGATGCAACAAATTTATGATAGGTGCTTTATGTGATTTTTGATTTAAAGATTAAATAAAGCAATAATTTTATCTTGCAGACACAAGCATACTGAAAATAATCTTCGATTTCATAATTTTTTTGATACTTAAATATTCAGTATTATTTTGGATTGTCAAATAACTGAGCAAAAGTCCAAAATCGAAATATAAAAAGCATAAATGACAGTAAAAGCCAGAATTTGCTTTTAAACAAGTTCGAGAATTTTTCGGTCTATAAATCTATTTGCCGAATTTGATTTCAGAAAACTAACCTAAGCCTAAGTAAAAATACGAACATAAATAGACGTAGAGGTTTGTTTTTCTTCACTAAAAACGTATCAAGTTTATTTAAAGTTTCAGTAAATATAACTAAAAACGTCTTGATTATCGAGCAATTTTTCTGTGAGAAGAACTATATATGAAGTATAAAAATAAATACGATCGCGAAAAAATTGCAAGTAGCTAATCATAAGCACTTCAAATTGAGCGTAGTTTTTATACTCATTGCTTAATTAATTGTTGTTTAGTTTTGTCTAAATAGTTACCCTGGCAACCTAACGATTGAAGGATAGCACTACTAAGTACTTCAGATAAAGAAAGCAACATATGCCATGCCCTCTAACCAAGAAGACCAAAACTCCTTAGATTTGCAACAATACTCGCTGATTTTCAAAAGGCGTTGGCTAGTCATAGCTGTGGTGACCTGCTCAGTCTTCGGATTGTCAGCTTTAACTGCCTTCAGGCAAAAACCAATTTATGAAGCACAAGGCAAGTTGCTTTTTAATAAAACCGATCGCGTTTCTTCGCTGACAAGTCCCTCAGCATCAGTTGGAGAGTTAAGGGGTGTAACTGAACTAAGCAGCCCTTTGGATACAGAAGCAGAGATAATTCGTTCTAACCCGCTAGTTGAGAAAACCATCACTAACCTCAAGCTGACAGATAAGCAAGGAACACCCCTAGAAATAGATGAGTTTCTCGAAAAACTCAAGGTTAAGAGCTTGAAAGGTACAGACATCTTGGCGATTTCTTACAACAGTAGCGATCCAAAAGAAGCCGCAGCTGTTGTGAATTCGCTGATGACGTATTATCTGGAGAACAATATTAGCGTCAATCAAACCCAAGCCACAGCTGCAAACAGATTTTTGAGCAAGCAATTGCCTGACGTTGAGGGAAGGGTAGCAAGAGCAGAGGCAGGTTTGCGTCGGTTTAAAGAAGAAAACAAAGTAGTTGCCTTAGATCAAGAAGCTACCACAGGTGTGGAAAGACTTACAGCTTTATCAGACCAGATTACCCAGGCTCAGTCAAATTTGGTAGATGCCGAGACTCGCTCACAACTTCTGCAACGTCAATTGAAATTGAATTCGCAGCAAGCTGTGGATATGGGCAATTTAAGCCAATCAAAAGCTGTGCAGGAGGTGTTAACAGAATATCAGAAAGCGGAAAACGAGTTAGCGGTGGCACAGACTCGCTATACAAATAAACATCCTCAGATCGCTAATTTAATGGCAAAAGGAGCTGCCCTGAAAAAGCAGTTAGAGGTGAGAATTGGCGAAAATGTTGGCAAGCAACCTGTGTCCCAGCAGAATTTGCAGATGGGAGAACTCAAACAAAACCTAACTGCTCAGTTGGTGCAGTCGGATGTAGAACGTTCAGCACTAGCCAACCGAGTCACGGTTTTGAAGAATGCATACGCACTTTCACAAAAACGCTTGAGTGTCTTACCTAAACTGCAACAAAAACAGCAACAGCTAGAGCGACAGTTGCAAGTAGCTAGAGCAACTTATGAAGAATTGTTGAAGCGATCGCAAGAAGTGGAGGTAGTAGTAAATCAAAATGTCGGCAATGCGCGGGTGGTATCTGCGGCTTTAGTTCCCAACAAAGCAAATTCCAAGATTATACTCTACCTAGCGCTCGGTGGATTTTTGGGAATTTTGCTGGGTGTAGGGATAGCTTTGATCTTGGAAGCTATGGATCGATCCCTGAAAACTCTTGAACAAGCCCAGCAGCTATTTGGTTATCCTTTACTAGGTACAATTCCTCACTTTGGTCAAAAAGCGAAGGGTGGTAAAGAGTCTTTAGTCGAACTGCCAGTCAGAGATAATCCTCATTCACTAGCAAGTTCAGCCTTTGAGATGCTTCAGACGAACTTGGATTTTAGCATCTCTGATAAACCACTGAAAATAATTGCGGTGGTTAGTTCAACTCCAGGTGAAGGTAGGTCATTTGTGGCAGCTAACCTAGCAGTAGCTAAGGCACACATGGGACGCAGGGTGTTGTTAGTAGATGCGGACATGCGTCACTCTTGTCAACAGGAAATCTGGAAATTATCTAACCCAATCGGATTAAGTAATGTTCTAGTCGGTCAAGCAGAGTTTGCCCGCACTACCCAAGAAGTACTGGTTAACTTGGATGTGCTAACCGTTGGGACAATTCCACCTAACCCAGCAGCACTACTGGACTCGCAGCGCATGGCTTGGTTGATCCAAGAGGCAGCTAAAGAGTATGACTGTGTAATTATTGATACTCCTGCTCTGAGTTTATTTGGTGATGCCTTGATGTTGAGCAAGGTGGCAGATGGGATATTGCTGGTTGTACGTCCGGGAGTGCTTGACTCAACTGTTGCCAAGACCGCGAAGACGATGCTAGAGCAATCGCGATCGCACGTTTTGGGAATGGTGGTGAATGCGGTCACGGCTGAAATTAGTGGTTACTACAGTCATAAGGGTTATTACGAGAAAAATAGCAGCGTTCGGAATAAGAAGGATAAAGTGAAGTTGCCTAATATAGGATTTTCCTAACCATTTAGTTTGAGTTTTAAGCAATTTATTCTGTATGTTCAGAAAAAGTAATTTATCTAACGAGAATATTTTTAGTGAAAAATAGTTTACTAAAGAATGGTTTCTACAATACAGTGGGGGGAGTAGTCCGAATTGGACTAGCTGTACTCACAATTCCCATACTAATTCGGATGCTGGGAATTGAAGAATATGGGTTGTGGACACTGGCTTATGCAGTGGTGCAAGTGGTTAATTTAGCCGAGGCAGGTCTTTCTGTCGCAACTACAGTATTTGTCTCACAGGACATAGTAAAAGAAGATGCCAATGATTTATCCAATTCTCTTTCAGAGACATTGACTGTAACCTTTGGGGGAATGCTGATATTTGCAACTATTGCCGCTATTTCTCTGTTATTTGGTGCTGAACTAATTGTTAGTTTCTTTCCTAAATTAGGACAAGTCCAACAACTAACAATTCAACATGCTTTACAGATTGGTGGGTTAGTAGTGTGGGCAAGATTGCTTCAAAGGGTTTTGATTGGTGTGGAACAAGCCTATCAACGTTATGACTTGGCAAATTTATTCAATACAATTGAATCGCTATTGCTTTCTTTTGGAATGTTAATAGTGACTTGGCTGGGAGGACGGACAATCGCCCTCATGCAGTGGCAAGCTGTAGCAGCTATAGCAATTTTATTGGGTCATATCTGGGTGTTCCGAACTTTAACCCATAACATGAAACTGCACGTAAACTGGAACCAAAAAAGAGGATTAGCAATAGCTCGATATAGTCTGATGACTTGGCTAACCTCGTTGGGGGGAATGATTTTTGCCAGAGGCGATCGCCTAATTGTAGGAGCTTTATTAGGTTCTAAGGTATTGGGAGTTTATGCAACAATTACCGATCTCACAACAGTGATTAGTCGATTATCAGATTTACCTGTGCAGCCTTTACTTCCTGCTCTCAGCAAGATAATAACAATACTAGATAAAGATAAAACTAAGCTGCAACAACAGATTAAGCAAGCAGTTGAAATTAATACACTAATTGCATTAGGGCTAGGAACTGTATTTTTTACACTGGCACCGTTTCTTATGCATGTAATGCTTGGAGATGTAGTAAAGAGTGAATATATTTTGGCATTCCGAATTATGATTATCATTGAGACACTTCATTCATTGTATGCAGTCGGATATTACGTTTTGTTCAGTGTGAATGCAGTTGTAGAGAATCTAGCAATTCACTTATTCAGTAGCCTACTTTCTATTGTGTTAATTTACCTTTTTTCAAATAGGTTTGGATTAATAGGAGCGATTCTAGGTAACGCAGGATTTTTGTGTGTTTTGTCAGCTATTGTTTGGGGAATGAAGTATCTCAATATAAATCCAAATACTTGGTTAAGATGGTATAGTTTACCATTTTTTTCTTTTATTGCTTTTGCTATCGGTGGATTTCTTGTTAAGGATAGTTTTGAGTTTATTTTCTGCTTATGCATTGTACAATTTATCATGTTGATTAAGTGGTTTATTAATTCTCAAGCATTTGATTATAAAAGATTAAATAAATTATTATTTAGTAAAAATAAAAAATACTAAAATTTGCTTTTTTGTTTCATATATAATCTATGAAGTTTCAAGTTAAACTGGCGCAATTATATATCATGCTAATACCATTTATTGCTGCTTTTTCGCTAACTCCCTGGCTGCCGCTACCTCTTTTATATATGATGCCTATATCTATTTATTTGATAGTAATAAGACGATTGAAGATATTTAAAGAAGATTTAGAAATTATATTAATGGTGATTATGGGAATTCTAGGTATGTTCTTTGCAATAGATAAATTAGGTGTCAAAAATCTGAATCATACCTGTGCAATATCTACTTCTATTTTTTTATTTTACATTGTTTTTAAAAGTTTAATTAATAAATTAAAATCTATTAATATATTGGCGAGTAGTTTTGCTTTGTCTCTTGCATTTGTTTCTATCTTTATAATTATTGAATTCATATTAAGTAATTATTTAGGCATTACCATTAGTGATTTTATTCCCTATAGTACTACTGATGAATTAGCAGATGCTACGCTTATGGGAAGTATTATCAGACCGCGTGGTCTAGCTGTGGAAGCAGGTCACATGGCAACTTTTTATGAATTGGCTTTACCACTTTCTTTCATCTACTTAAAAGATAAGCCGCTGCCTATACTACTTAGCTACTATTTGCTTGTACTATCGGGTTATACACTCTTATTCAGTGCAGCGTCATTTGTTGCACTTCCATTAGCAATATTATTGAGTGCGGTTGTCAGAATTCGTTCAAAAAATTCTATTGTTTTAGTGATTGGGATAGTTATGATTACGTTTATAGCCTTATCTTCTGATATCGCACGACCCTATATCGATGAAACTGTAGGTGTTAGATTAGAAATATTTTTAGATCCCTCTCAACAATCTAACACTGTTACAGTTAATGATAGAAGTGAGAAATATCAGAAGATATCCAATTTATTCCTGGTTGCACCATTCGGAATCGGTTGGGGTACAGGTGCTCAAATGGCGGCGGATCAAGAGGTATTTGCAGGTATTATGATGCCAGAAGGTGGAGGCTTTATCAGTTTGTATGGTGAGATATTAATTGCTTCTGGGGTGCTCGGCTTACTACTTTTTTTAAGATTTATTACCAAGAAGATTATTCAGTTATTTAGATTAAGTTCCTTAGAGTCTCAATTGGTTTTAATTGCTGTATTATCTCTTTCTATACATTACCTATTTATATCTAATTACTGGTTTCCTATGCTTTGGCTGTCTTTAGGATTAGCAGATCATGTTTATAAAAATGAAAAATTTATCGCGTAATTTACAATGTTATTTTTTTCTAATTCATTAGTGAAAATGCAATTAAAGTTTTATCTAAAACAATGAATAAGAAAATTCTAATACTATCTACTGGTTTAGGTTTAGGGGGAGCAGAACAGCAAGTAATAGAACTGGCTTTTAATCTTATTCAGAGAGGTTATCAAGTTAAGATTCTGTCAATGGTGCCTCTTGTAATTATGGGATTAGAAGCTCAGTCTCACGGATTTGATATTGCGACTCTTAATATGTCACCAATTTTCTCAAACTTATAACAGACTGAATGACACATCAGTAATAAACTATGAAAATTCTACACGTTATTAACTCCTTTGAAGGCGGCGGAGCAGAGAAACTCACTCTTCAGATACATCAAATGTGTCTGAAGCAAGGTATTGATAGTCATGCTCTCAGTTTAATGCAATCCTCGGCTGGTAGTCTACCAAATGCTTATTCTCTTGGCTTTGATAGTCCTTACCAATTATCAGTACCATTCAAACTATATTCATTCTTATCTCAACGGCAGTGGAAGGATTTAAATGTCATTCATGTTCATCTATTTCCTTCACAATTTTTTACTCCCATAATCAGCAGATATTTAAACTTAAAAGCTTCTTTGATAACTACTGAACATAGTACGGTTAACTGGAGACGAAATAAATTTTATGGTAAATTAATTGATAACTTCTTCTATAATTTTTATCAAAAAATTATTTGTATTAGCTCTGCTGCTAGTGAGGCTCTGCTTGATTCACAACCTCAATTAATGAAAAAAATAACGACTATACATAATGGTATTGATATTCAAGAATACTTGCCTCATTCTACATCTCAGCCCAAAGGTAATACCCCTATAATCATATCGATTGGGCGTTTAGTCGAGCTAAAAAACTACGCAACTGCTATCCGAGCCTTGAACAAAATTTCCGAGCAGGCTTTTGAGTATTGGATTTTGGGTTCTGGTATTTTAGAACAACAGTTGAGAGAACTGGTTAATTCTCTAAACCTCGAATCTAAGGTTAAATTTTTAGGTTTCCGCACCGATGTTCCTGATTTACTTCACCAAGCCGATATTTTTCTTCTAACTTCATTATGGGAAGGATTTGGTCTAGCTGTGGTTGAGGCAATGGCAGCAGAACTGCCCGTAATTGTCAGCAATGTCCCTGGAGTTAGAGAGGTGGTCACAGAAGAATCAACTGAAACATCTGAAGTTGGATTTCTTGTTGACCCTCTGTCTGAAGATGATATTGCTAAAAAATTGAGCAAGTTACTTGCAGACCAAAATTTACGTTTAACGATGGGCAAAAATGCTCAACTTCGAGCATCTAGATTTGATATCAAGCAAACAGTAACAGAATATATAGATTTGTACAAAAAAAATGTCAGTTAATAACCTTTCCACTTTTACACCAATTAAATAAGCTGGAATTGCTGTGTATGAAATATTCAAAAAAACATGTTGTACTCTACATCATCACAAAGTCTGAACTTGGTGGCGCTCAGAAAAATGTTTACGATTTGATCGCAAATTTTCATAAAGATTATGAATTTAATTTGGCAACAAGCAGATTCGGTTTTCTAACAGAAGTTGTTAGCAGTTTAGACGTTTCTGTATATTTAATTTCAAATTTGAATCGTGATATTAAATTATCAAGTGATTTTCTAGCTATCAAAGAATGTATTTCATTAATCAAAAAAATTAAACCAGATATCATCCATGCAGCCAGTAGTAAAGCTGGTGTGGTAGCACGTATCGCTGGATGGGTTTGCAAAATACCTGTTGTATTCACCGCTCACGGTTGGGGATTTACTCCTGGAAGCCCAAAACTTCGTGGATTCATTGCATTGATATCTGAAAAATTATTGACACCATTAACAGCAAAACTGATCTGCGTTTGTGAGAGCGATCGCCAACTAGCTCTAAGTCTTGGAGTTGGTAATCAAAATTCACTCTGCACTATTCGCAATGGTATTGCTAACAATCCTGTGCCTATTGCTAATTCTTCACAACAGCCACCTAAACTGATTATGGTGGCACGTTTTAACGAACAAAAAGACCAAACTACATTACTTCAAGCGATCGCTGAATTGTCTAACCACGACTACCACCTTGATTTGGTTGGTAGTGGTTCATCTCTGGAATTTTGCAAAGATTTAGCACATTCCCTTGGAATTGCAGAAAAAGTTTCTTTTTTAGGTGACAGAACAGATGTACCCAATTTATTAGCCCAATCTCAAATCTTTATTCTCAGTACCCATTATGAAGGTTTGCCTATCAGTATTCTAGAAGCTATGCGTGCTGGTCTACCTGTTGTGGCAACTAGCGTCAATGGTATTCCTGAAGAAGTTGAGCATGGTAAAACAGGCTTACTAGTACCGCGTAAAGATGTACAAGCACTGGCTAACGCATTGCAAACTCTCATTCAGTCTCCTGACCTTCGTCAGCAAATGGGTGAAGCAGGTAGACAAAAATTTGAGCAAGAATTTACAGTTGAGCGAATGATAAATGAGACTAAAGCAGTATACGAGGAAATACTTAAAAAAAAACCAAATAAATTATTACGATGTTTTTCATGGAGGTGAAAACTTAATTTTTCATGGTAATCACTTTCTCTATTTGTAAGATGACAATAAGTTTAAAATCGTCAAAAATCTCCAGTTATTCACAGCGTAATTTACAGATGAAATTCTTGAAAAAGAGCATCAAAGAACTGCACTATACATTAGTGAATAGTCTGCCTATTCCCATAGTAAATAAACTGCCATTAGGGGCATTAAATAAAAAGGGAAGGTGGTCAATTGGCATTTATTCTGGCAAATCTCCTTTTGATTTAGCCAGTTCTACAAGCGCGAAAAATCCCGTACTGACTCGTAGAGATGTATCAGATGTCAGAGCCGCATGTGTTGCAGACCCCTTTATGATTAAAGTTGGGCTAACCTGGTTCATGTTTTTTGAGGTTTTGAATCAAAGTACACGTCGAGGAGAAATTGCATTTGCAACTAGTGAAGATGGAGCTAGTTGGAAGTATCAACAGATTGTAATTGCCGAACCATTTCACTTATCTTATCCCTACGTTTTTGAATGGAAAAATGAATATTACTTGATTCCAGAAAGTCACCAAGCAAACTCAATCCGACTTTATAAGGCATCAAATTTTCCCACAGAATGGAGTTTCGTTGGCAATCTCCTTAATGATGGATTCTTTGTAGATTCCTCTATTTTCCGTTACGCTGACAAATGGTGGATATTTGCTGAAACTAATTCTCATCACAAACATGACACCCTGCGTCTTTACTATGCAGAGGATTTGCTCGGTTCTTGGTTGGAACACCCAAAGAGTCCAATTGTCAGGAACAATGCACACATAGCTAGACCAGCTGGTAGAGTTTTGATGATGAATGATAAAATTTTTCGGTTTACTCAAGACTGTCAGCCTGCTTATGGTACTCAGGTAAGAGCATTTGAGATTACCGAGTTAACAACTACAACTTATCAAGAACGAGAAATTGAACAAAATTTAGTGTTGAAACCGAGTGGTTCTGGTTGGAATAGTGGTGGTATGCACCACATCGACCCTCATTTCATCCATGACGAAAAATGGATTGCTTGTGTAGATGGTCGAGGTTAAATCCTGGTAAGAATTTGCTTTTTAACAGGTTCATCTTCAGTCAATCCGAGTTCAAAACTGTTACTGCTGAGTACGGTTTCAATGAGTTTAATCAATGATATAGGAGAAACAAAATATGCTTATTGTCACAAAGAAACTGATTTTTTCAGTAGGGGAAGTCTGGTTTGATGAAGAACCAGGGGAAATACATGATGTAGATGCACTCCATTACATGCAATGGACGCACCCAATTGAGAGTGTTCAGTCTGATGAATTTCACACAAGACTGATAGACCTAACTAAAAGTCATGATGAACTCTATGAAAGTATAGGTAAGAATGACAGATATAAGATTAGGCGAGCAGAGCAAAAAGATGATGTTGTTTATGAATATTGGGAACAACCTGACTCTGATATTATCAAGATTTTTTCTGATTTCTATGATTTATTTGCTTTACAAAAAGATTTGTCCAAGATGAACAGAAGTAGGTTAAAAAGACGCGCCGAAGCTGGAGTTCTCGATATTTCATGTGTCAAGTTAAAAGATGGTAGTCCTCTGGTTTGGCATGTTTACTATCGTAGTAAAAATAGAGTGTGTCTTTCGTACTCTGCGTCTCTTAAAAAAAATGACGATACTTCTTATCAGTCAATCTTAGGAAGAGCAAATCGTTACCATCACTGGCAGGATATGGTGAGATTCAAAAATTCCGGAATTGGGATTTATGATTGGGGAGGTTGGTATGTTGGTAATACAGATCGGGAAAAACTAGGCATTAACGAGTTTAAAGAGAAATTTGGTGGAGAAATCGTCAAAAGTTTTAACTGCTATCGTGGCATCACCATAAAGGGCAAGCTTTATTTAAAATTGCTGAAGATATTTAAGGAACTGCCATTTTTCTTTAAAGCTACCCTCCAACGCAGATTACCTGGGCTGTAGTGACTTGTTCAAGAAATATTTTCTCACCTGGAATGGTACGGATACTCATCCTGAACCTTTGCCTGCTGGTCTGCAAAAGAACGAATGAATTGGTATTGCTGAACCATTTATCGGATCGGAACTTGAAACAATCAGCCTATTAGAAGTAAATGAGCAAAACATTTATGGGAAATTGCAATTGGCAATACCATCTTTGGACTCTCCTTATGTTTAAACGATGAAAGTTCTACACTTGATTACTAGTATCACTATGGGGGGGGCGCAAGACAATACGCTCCTAACTCTAGAGAAACATAATTCCTCATATGAAGTTCACCTCGCCTCTAATCCCAATGGTTTCTGGCAAGAACGGGCACAAAAAGCAGCAGATGTTTTTCACCCCCTTCCCAATCTTGTTAATCCGCTCAGTCCCTTACAAGATATTGCGACGCTAATCGAAATTGTAAGGTTACTTCAACAAGAAAAATTCGACCTCCTCCATACCCACAGTTCCAAAGCAGGAATCTTGGGGCGTTGGGCTGGCAAAATAGTAGGAATCCCTGTTGTACATACTATTCATGGCTTTCCATTTCATGACTTTATGCCTAAATGGAAACGCCAATTCTATATCAATATAGAACGCAGCGCTCGTTCTTTTACAGATTTCTTTATCACTGTTAGCGAACTTAACCGTCAAGAAGCAGCAAAGCTTAACATTCTCAACTTAGACAATTCACAAACAGTATACAGTGGCATCGACTTTGCCAAATTAGATCGTCCCTCTAATCTCCAACATACTCGACATACCCTGAAAATTCCTGAAGCTTGGCAAACAATTTCCATAGTAGGTCGCTTAGACGAACAAAAAGCTCCTAACTTTCTTATAGATGCCTTTGCCAAAGTTCTAGAAAATCATCCTAACACCCTGTTACTGTTAGTTGGCGATGGCAAACTCCTTAATAGTCTAAAAAGTCAAGTCCAACAACTTGGTATAGCAGATAAAGTAAGATTCTTAGGTTCACGAGAAGATGTACCGGAAATTCTGAAAGTTTCCGATGTTTTTGCCCTATCCTCTCTATGGGAAGGCTTAGGACGCGCCATGACTGAAGCTATGCTAATCGGAAAGCCTGTTGTTGTTCCTAATATCTATGGCATTCCCGAAATTGTACATCACAATGAAACAGGCTTGCTTTTTCCTGCAAAGAATATAGAACAGCTAGCTCAACATTTAAACTACTTATTGCAACATCCAGAAGAAAGAGAAAGACTGGGGAACAATGCCCGTCAACTTACACGGCAACTATTTGATGCTAACTTAATGGTGCAACAAATCGAAGCAATCTACGATCGCGTACTAGCAGACATTAAGAAAAAAAGATAAGACGATGAGTTCTATTCTAGTTACAGGTGTAGCAGGTTTCATTGGTTTTTACCTCTGTCAAAAACTGCTATCTAAAGGCGATACCGTTCTAGGCTTAGATAATTTAAACGACTATTACGATGTTAAACTCAAATGCGATCGCCTTCAGCAACTACGGGAAAATGAGAACTTTAGCTTTTATAAATTAAACTTAGCAGATCGAGAAAGTATAGCTAAATTATTTACAGATCATCAGTTTGATATTGTAGTCAACCTAGCTGCTCAAGCAGGCGTGCGCTACTCCATCAAAAATCCCCATGCCTACACAGACAGCAATCTAGGCGGTTTCATTAATATTCTCGAAGGTTGCCGTCATTCCCAAGTCAAACATCTAGTATTTGCTTCTTCAAGTTCGGTATACGGAGCCAATACGAAGATCCCCTTTTCCGTAAACGACAATGTCGATCGCCCCATCAGCCTCTATGCCGCCACAAAAAAAGCTAATGAACTGATGGCATACACCTATAGTCATCTGTATTGCCTTCCAGCTACAGGACTACGCTTTTTTACAGTATATGGACCTTGGGGTCGTCCTGATATGGCTTACTATTCCTTTACAAAATCAATCTTGGCAGGTGAACCAATTAACGTATTCAATTATGGCAAGATGCAACGAGACTTTACTTATATCGACGATATTATTGAAGGTGTGGTGAGGGTTATTGATAAAATCCCTACACCAGATTTAGATGCGAGCATTCCTCCTTACAAAATCTATAACATCGGCAACAATCAACCCGTAGAATTACTACACTTTATTGAAGTGCTAGAAAGTCATTTGGGTAAAAAAGCACAGAAAAATTTTTTGCCAATGCAACCGGGTGATGTTGAAATCACATATGCCGATGTTGACGATCTCGTTCAATATGTCGGGTTCAGACCAAATACACCAATTGAGGTAGGATTAGAAAAATTTACATCATGGTTCAAGTCCTACTATGGCATTTAGTGCTTGGTAGGCAAAATCATAGTTTTTCAAGACGCGGCTTCAAACTTGCTCCCGTCCTCCCAGTCACAACCCACACAACAGATCGCCCAAATCCCTTACCATCCGCACCAAAGACTCCGACTTCTCACCCCTTAGAGACACTGCAACAGATATTACCGCATATCCCGTGATTGGCTGACTTGAAAATATGGTAAAGGGGGAAAAACCTATTTTCATGTTTACTTGTATGCGAAGCTCATGATGGCTACTTACTTGTTATATCCCAATCTGAGAGAGAAGAAAAATGACAAAAATGACACGTCGTAAGTTTGCTGCTATTACCATGCTTACTAGCGGATTTGCGGTTGCAATCCAACCTGTTTCTAGCAAACTTATGACATTAAAAGAGTTTGTCTCGGTTAAAGATTTTGGTGCGGTTGGTGATGGCATTACGGATGATTCTAGCGCGATTCAATCTGCGGTTACAGCATCAAACAAGGTTTATATTCCTGCGGGCACTTACAAAATAACCAAAGGGATTACGATTCCATCTAATCGAGAGATATTTGGGGATGGGGCTGGGACAATTATTCAGCTAGCGGCAAATTCAATCACTGCTTTTAGTACAGGAAATTCTAGCGACAGTTCAAATATCTTTATTCATAATTTACTGATTGATGGAGGAGGGCAGACCTCTACTATTTCTACAGGATTTCGTGGTTGCGTAGGTATTTACGCTACGCGCATTTCTAACCTCAAAATCAATAATGTAGTAATTCAAAAAATGGGAGTCTCGAACCAAGTAAAACCTACAATAGACAGTGATTCAGGGGGTTTCGGAATTATTGTTGAGGCTCGTTATGGCAGCATTCAAAATATTCGCATCTCTAATTGCACCATAAATAATATTGCAGGTGGTGGGATGAATTCGGGTGATGGAATATACATTGCAGGATATGCGAAAGGGGTGGGTCTATCTCATACAGATGTAGTGATTCGTGATTGTTGGGTATCGACTTGCGGCAGGCATTGCTACACGGTTGCTGGTGGCAGTGGTGAGACAATTCCATCTGGTATTAAAATCATCAATTGCTATGCTGAAAAAGCGGCTCTCGATGGATTAGATATTGAGGATGGATACGAGGTTTTGATTGATGGTTGCACTTTTTATGCCTGTGGAAACGATCAAACTTATTTTAATCCTGTATCCGCATACGGAGCTTCTTATAGATTACTTGCTGGGATCGCTATAAGTAATAATTCGGTAAATATTAGCATTATCAATTCGCGATTTGATCGCTGCTATTATGGGATTACATACGGAGCAACTCAAGGATTATTAGTTCAAAACTGTAATTTTGCCACTAGCATTGTCTCAGATTTGACGATGGGAGGAGCGGCGGGAGCATTAGACTTTAGAATAATTGGCTGTGAATTTAAAAGTATTACCGATCTGCTCGAATACTATCAAACAAAATCAGCATGTGGATTTATAGCTACTGCCTGTATATTCTACGGTACAGTTAAAGTATCTGCAATGGCAGATGGTATCTTTCAAAATTGCAATTTCAGGAAAGGATTTGCAGTTACAGGGGGATCGGGGCTTTTCGCTAGGAATAAATTCGTGGGCTGTACCTTTACCGACTGGAACGGTGTAGGGTTACAATGCGACAGTGATAATTATCAAAGCCCTGACTGCATCGTTGATAGCTGCTCGTTTTATGGTATTGGCAATCTGATTTATGGTATTTCTTTAGGTTATTTCAGTGTTGCTCGATGGATGATAAGGAATTGCTTATTTTCGGGGCTAGCAACGGCTGGTATTTATCAAGCCAATGGTGCAGGAGCAAAATCGTTTTCTGCTTACAACAACAGTTTTGTGAGTTGTGCGGCTGGCATATTGGTAAAACAATCAATTAATGATTGTGTGATAAGCGGGAACGTTTTCAACAAGGTAACTGGATATTGTATAAGTATTTCAGACATTACCTCTGCCGCTCCGATGCGCCGAACATCAGTTATCAATAATTTGATAGCAGAAGGCTGTAATAATGGGATTCATATCGCTACCTCAACTGGTTCTTTTGATTATTGTGTAATCACTGGAAATAATACAAACGGTGCATCTGGGACTAAATGGTCATTGACCACAGCGCAAAATAAAAACGGTGTAACCGCGAACAATAACTAGGTCGGACTAAATAAAGCAAAGATAAATTTTCGTACTTTTGACTTCAAATCGATATTGGTGCAAATTTCACAATTTTATGCTGTAACTTCTGCCACAGAACAAGAAGTAATAAAGCCAGATGTAGTTGATTGAATTAGAAATTAATATCTCTCCATACTTTAGACTCAGCAAAGCGACTCAAATGCTTAACATTTGTGGTAGCAATAACAATATAACGACTAAACACTTGTCCGAAGCGATTGCCGCGCAACGCTTATCATCTGGCTTTGCGAAGCGCGTAGTCCTCAAAGGAGCGTCTCGTTCGCGAATTTCGTCTCCGACAGGAGAAGAGAAGTAATCTCAAAATCTTGCGATTGCTTGTCTGCGACACTAAGAAAGAACGTTCCTCGCTTCGGATATATCGCAAGTAATTTGTCGAACATGATATGATTGCTGCTCTTTTTCCCATTTAGATTTATCAGCAGTAACTACATGACGATTTAATTGGAACAGTTGTTTTAAAGCATCAAATGCGGGTTCAAACTTGCTCCCGTCCTCCCAGTAAAAATCCATACCACAGAACGCCCACAATCTCGCAGCACTCGCACCAGGGTTTCTGACTTATCTCCTCGCGAAGGAACCCCCACAGGTGTAACCGCAATCCCGTGACTGCCTAAAACTATGGATGCGATCGCTCTTGCCCTCTTCATATGATAATCCGACGTAATCAGATAAATATGCTGTAACTTCTGCGTGACAAAATCTTCTACCAAAGTCGTAAAATTAGTTACAGTATCCGTTGCTCTACCATCCAAATGCAACCGCTGATTGGGAACACCAAGAGAAAGGAAAATGCGACGATTAACATCAAGATTCCAATCGTAATCAGAAACCCAAATATCTAAATTAGAGTGAGACTGCCAAAACTGCGCTGCAAACTCCATTCTTTCGGAAGCACTCCCCAAAACTAAAATAGCCTGGGGTATTGGGGCTTGATAGAAGGCGATCGCTATCCTACCAGGAATAATACCAGTTAATATAAATGCGATCACTAAAACTAGCCTTACCAATCTCAGGCGATCGCGTTTAGAGACTTTGCGTTTCATACTATGAAAGTAGAAGCTAGCCATTTACTAAGTCGATACACCAGCATCTACACCACAATCAGCATTAAACATCTGTTGCAAATGAACTATGCATTACCCGAAATACGAGTGTAGAGACGCAAGGGTATCGCGTCTTTATATCTTTTCCAAAGATACAAGATTAGTAATTTTAGGCGATCGCTTATCAAAGCTTTTAGTTGGGAGATGCGATTCTCTACGAGATCGCAAAGCCGAACGTTATATTGGTGATTGAGTGGTTGTGCGTTCACAAAGTGACTTTCTCCCTTGAGTGTCGCTGCTTTTAAACTACTCGCTTGCTAGTTGGTAAATTTGCCGCAATTCGTCCACCGAATCGGCAGTTTCTATCGCTTCTAAAATAGCTGACAACAAGTTAACATCCCCAATAGATTCAATTTCAGGTAATAAATTTTGACCTGACTCCCCAAATTTGAGCTTTAATCCCAAGGAAATACCTTTTATTAACCCTTGTTGAATCCCTTGTTGAATTCCTTGTTGAATCCCTTGTTGAATTCCAATCCGCTCAACACTCGTAATATAACGCATACTTCTAGCCTCCTCAAATTCACGAAATTCTTGCCAAAACTCATTCTCTAATGCAGATGGTAAAGTCAACATCCAATCAATAAACTGGAATAAATTAATGATACTTTCTCGTTCAAACCCTTGTTCGTACAACCTTCTAACCAAAGTCAGTTTTTGCTGCTTGCGTTGTAATCGATTATTGCGGGTTTCTAATGCAGCCAAATGCGTCATCACCACTGTAGCAAAAGGATTGTGACTAGATTCTAACTGTGACAACCTTTGCTTATAGTCTAACAACTTCACAAGTGGAAACTGAAAATCAACCTTACAACCAAATAAATCATAACCAAACTTATTTGGTCGCCAGTCAACACCCTCATCTCCCAACACAGCAATTGATGCAACCGAGCGATTGTATCTATCAAAAATGCGATAGTTGTAATTATACATCCGCCGAGAAAAATCAGATTCTTCCTGGGCTTGCACCTCTACATGCACAAGTATCCAAGATTCTTCGCCGACCGTACGATAAATTTTGACCAACTTATCAACCAGTCGCTTTCCCAGTTCCGCATCTCTAATAACTTGATTAAAGTCAACGACTCCCTCACGAGAGCCGTTGCTCTCCAAAACCGTGCTTAACAGTTTCCCGTTACACGGCTCCTCAGTGAAGAGGTGCTTA
>NZ_JTCM02000115.1 GCF_000817785.2 Hassallia byssoidea VB512170
GTGAGCCAGCGCGGTCTTCTCCCAAAGGGAGAGGCTAGCGCCAAGGGGAGCCACCTCCGTGCGCGGGTTCCCCGCGTTGAGGAGAGTGGCGTGGTCTTCCCCATGAGCGACTGGCGAACCCCGAAGGGGGGAATTGGTAATGGGGAATGCAAAAGAGAGATTTTTACATTTACAGCGCCAGCAGGTATTAAATAAGCGACGACCGGGGCTTTCTTCCCGACCGTCGCACAGAGAATGCCGTATAACCATCAGAGAAACTTTAGTAATGAAAACTAAACTGCACCCGGACCTCTACCGCGTTTGTCACCTGTTTCGCTCAATTCTCCTTGCTTGTCTTCGTTGATTTCTTCAAATTCTTCGACACGTTCAGCTTGATCTGCTGCTGCTGTTTGGCGTGCATCTCCGGGTGTATCGTAATACATTTCCGGTTCAACTGCGTAGTTGTTCAACAGACCTTCTTTGTCGGTTGTGTAGCCGTCTGTGGTGCGGATGCTGTCACCAGGGTGGGTTTGGTCGTCGGTGATCGCGCTTGCTTCCCTTTCTTCGGTAGGGGTTGTTTTAAATTGATCTCCTTCTCTTTCTCTACGAGCCGCAGTTTCCGCAGGCACAATACCTCTATCGTAATTATCTTCTTTGGCGCGATCGGATGAATCTACTGCTTTATTAAACTTTTCCTCAGCCATAAATCAAATCCTTTTTCAACTGATTGAATAACTTTATAAACTAGATTAAGGGTTTTTGTTATGAAAATTACACTATCTTTAGAAAGGAATTAACTCAATCAACTCAGTTTGTTTCTCTATCATTAGGTAGATTTTTTCAAGAGATACAAATATTTTTCGCCAAAAAATCTTTACTAAGGAAGATAGATTTTCGTGCGTTTTAGTGTATGTAATTTTGGGCAATGCCGCTACTTATACTGTATAAGAATATGGTCAAGTCAGAAAGTTGATTTCGACTTGACCACAAACAAGCAAAAAGGATTGAGGACACAACATTTAATTTTAGTAAATTTGTCTGGAAAAGAAAATAAAGGCGAAAGAGATATTTCATTTCTAAGTGCCTTTCTTCTCCAGACAAATTTTAAAGAAAGCTAATCGGCAAGGGTTAATTTACATTTGGTCAACATTGCTGCCGCCAAAAGTCTGTTTTTTGAACGATTCAATGTTAGCAGATAATTCTTGCCGAGTCGATTCTTTGAGTAAATAGCGGAAAGTAAACCAAGTGGAGTAACTAATTCCTACTAACTCAAAAGTTGGAGATAGCAGCGGAATGTCATTGAGTGCATCCAATATTGCCAGAACTATTTTGACTGCGAGAATTGCTGCTATAAATAAACCAACGTTGATAATTGGTCGCTTGTATTCGCTAAAGAATCTACCTAAGTTTTCCGGCAATTTAGCCAAAAAGTCCGAAACTTGTTGTCCAAATTCCTGCAATTGATTTTCTGGTTCACTCGCAGGTGGTAGTATTGGCAGATTTTGCGGGTTTGAACCTTCAATTGCTACCATACCTTGTGGCGAAGCGGGAGTAGCGTATTCCGATTGTTGTAAGTTTGCGTCCATGTTTCTCCTGTTTTTGGGAATGGAAAACAATGTTTGAGTTTTGCTTATTTCTTAACAACGGTTGCTTTATTTTCCACCTTTGTGACACCTTTAATTTCTTTAGATAAAGGTTCAATCTTAGCTAATTGGGCTTCATTTGTCACAGTTCCGGTAACAGTTACTGTGCCATTTTCTGTAGCTTCAACTGCTAAATTACCGTTGGGGATGTTAGCTTCCAACTTAGAGCGAACTTGGCTTTTCAGGTCGCCTACAGCTCTGTCGGTATCGCCACCAGTCACATTATTCCGCTGTTCGCGAGCGCGAATGTCCTCATTTAGTTGTCTTCTACGGGTTTCACTTTGAGCGTCTTCTTTGGCAGCTTCAGTTGCTTGTACGCTTGGGGCTTCGGTTTGAGATACAGGTTTATTAGTATCATTTGGTGCATCCGCGCTGGTTTTAGCGGGATTTTGACAAGCAGCAGCACCAAAAAGTAATAAAGCACTAATAAAGAAAGGAGTTAACTTTTTCATTTGTTTAATTGTTACTAGAAACGGGTAAATTGTGAAGTGGTGAGGAGGAAGTTTTTCATTCTCTCGTTTCTAAGTTATACCTGACAATGCTTTAAAATCGGTAACAGGTTATGCTCAAAAACGAGAGGTAATAAGTTATAAGACAGTTTCATCGCGACGGTCAATAATGATGACTGCGGGTTCATCATTATTAACTGTCGTCGGCGGTACGTAATTGGTTTCAGTGGTGTTAACTACTGATGTTGGTTGAGTCACAACACCACGATCGCCTGGACGGTCTAAGTCGGTAGCATCATAAATGCCAAAATCTTCAACATGTCTCCGTCTAAGAATTTCTTCAGCGCGGTGAACTTCTGCGTCTGTACCATCGACGATTACCAAATAATCGCCTCTGTTAATGCGATCGTTATAAACCTTAGCATTTTTTTCCGGAATTCCTAAACCGACTAATGCCCCAGCTATACCCCCAGCTGCTGCACCAATCGCACCACCTGTCAATGCTGTAGCCAAAGCAGTTGCAGCCGCACCACCTAATAGTACTGGACCGACTCCGGGAATCGCTAAGGTGCCAAGACCAACTAATAAGCCGCCTAATCCGCCTAATGCGCCACCTGTAACTGCACCTGCTTTTGCACCATCATCGGCTTTGTTATCGTCTAGACGGTCATTTACACTTACACCACCAACGTTGTGGTCTGCGTTTTTACCAATAATCGAAACATGATTCAGCGATATTCCACCATCGCGCAAATCGCCAATTGCAGCTTCTGCATCACGACGATGAGCGAATACACCGATCGCTCTTTTTCTATGCAGAGGTGCGTTAGTGTTAACAACAGGTGTTGGTTCAACAAATCCCCGATTTAATGGTGCTGCAGCAACAACTGAGCGATCGCCTCGACGGTCTAAATCGGTAGCATCATAAATGCCAAAATCTTCAACATGTCTCCGTCTGAGGATTTCTTCAGCACGGTGAACTTCTGCATCTGTACCATCAACGATTACCAAATAATCGCCTCTGTTAATGCGATCGTTATAAACTTTCGCATTTTTTTCCGGAATTCCCAAGCCGACTAATGCCCCAGCTATACTCCCAGCTGCTGCACCAATACCAGCACCTGTCAAAGCTGTAGCCAAAGCAGTTGCAGCCGCACCACCTACTAGTACTGGACCGACTCCGGGAATTGCCAAAGTGCCAAGACCAACTAATAAGCCGCCTAAACCGCCTAATGCAGTACCTGTAACGGCACCTGCTTTTGCGCCATCATCGGCTTTGGTATTGTCTACACGGTCGTTAACACCCACACCACCGATGCGATCGCCATCTGCGTTTTTACCGATAATCGAAACATGATCCATCGATATTCCCGCATCGCGCAAATCGCCAATTGCAGCTTCTGCATCACGACGATGAGAAAATACACCGATCGCTCTTTTTCTATGTATGGGTGCGGTGGTGCTTACAGGAGTACCAACGCCAGTAACACCAACATCTCTAGTAACCACACCTGAAGTTACTGGGGGGCTATTTGGATGGTCATAAACGCCAAACTCTTCTATACCGCCGGTATGCAGAATTTTTTCCGCTTCGGCAATTTCCGCATCTGTACCATCAAGGATAACTAAATATTGTCCTCGTTGTACGCGATCGTTGTAAACCCTGGCTCGTTCTTCGGGAATTCCCAAACCAATTAATCCACCCAACAAACTACCAGCTACCGCACCAATACCGGCACCTGCTAAAGTTGTTGCTAAGGCGGTTGCTGTTGCCCCAGCCAGCATAATTGGTCCGATTCCCGGAATTGCTAAAGTCCCCAAACCAACTAACAAGCCTGTCAATCCGCCTAAAGTACCGCCAGTAACAGCACCTACTGTGGCACCTTCATCAGATTTATCGCCAACACGTTCTCTAACTTCCGCACCTGCTATATCTTTATCGCCGTCTGCATCTTGCACTACCACAGACACTCTATTCATGTCAAAGCCGGATTTTTTCAGTTCGTGCAGCGCTTCTTCTGCATCCCGGCGACGAGCAAATACGCCTACAGCGCGTCTATGTACTCCCACAACCATTTTGTAATTCTCCAATACTAATACTTTTCAAATTTATTGGCTTGAATAAATCTATTTCTACATTTTATTTGTAAACTCGTCATCAATCCCTTGGAAGAACTTTTACCTCTATCGCGAGTATGATATAAGTTCTTCTACCTATATGTTAATAACAACAAAGCAAAAACTTGCTTGTTTAATCTATATATAAAAATATAATTTATATTTCGGAGTTTATTTGAAGAAATGTATCAAAAATTAAATTAATAACTGCCTGCAAAACTACTACTTTTGATAAAAATATTTATGACCGAAGTCAGTGTAAATCAAGAGAAGCGATCGTTAGCCTAAAATAGTAGTAAGTGCGAAAGTGAGAAAATAATATGTTTTCCAGTTTCCAAACAGCTTTAAAGTTATACGAACACGGATTACAATCAATGCCAGTTGCTCAGGCAGTTGTAATTCCAGAAGTTTCGGTAGCCTTTTCTGGACCGAAGTTTTTGGTAGCAATGCTATCTGGTGTATTGATGGCATTTGCCTTTCAATTTTTATTAACAAACTTCTCTCTAGCTGTGGGAATCGCTGCTTTAGGTGGTGACTCATCTGATGATGATTCCCAAAGCTTGGGTAGTACAATTCGCAATGTTGAAGCAAAAGTAGGAATTTGGGCACTGATAACCGCGAGTATTGCTTTATTCGCTGCTTGTTTTCTAGCAGTAAAACTAAGTTTAATTGGTAGCGCAGCTTTAGGAGCAATTATCGGTGTAGTTATCTGGTCTGCTTACTTTTCATTAATAGTTTGGTTAGGTTCTTCAGCCGTAGGTTCATTAATTGGTTCTCTTGTAAAGACTGCATCTGCTGGCTTTCAAGGAATGATGGGAACAGCAACCGCAGCTTTAGGTGCTAATGCTGCTAAAAATCAAATGGTTTCGACAGCGGAAGATATTACAGCCGCAGTTCGTCGCGAATTAACTTCTGGTTTTGATTCTGACAGTATCAAAAATACGCTGCAAAGTTCTTTAAGTTCTCTGCAATTACCAAAGTTGGATACCAAAGATATTCGCAATCAATTTGACCAGTTGCTGAAAGATACTGATTTACAATCTCTCGGCAACAGCGATGTGTTGAAAAATATTAATCGCCAGAGTTTTGTTGATTTAGTTAGCAGTCGCACAGACTTTTCTCAAGAAGATATAAATAACATTGCTGACCAATTAGAAGGTGCTTGGCAACAAGTTTTAAATCGACAAAATCCCACAGAGCAAGTATTGAATTTGCTTAATTCTGCGAGTCCGGAAGAATTAAATTCTGATAAATTAGGCGAACGTCTTCAAGAGTTAGTTACATCTGGCAGTGGTAACGGCAAGCAAAGCAATGGCATGATGAAACAAGCTATTCAATATGGCTTGAGCGCTGCTGTACCTGTAGTATTGAAGAATGCAAATCTGTCGAATATCGATTTAGAAAAAATCACACCTCAGTTGCAAAAGCTGAAAGAAAAAGTTAAAGATGTAGATGTTGATAAAATTAGACAGCAATTACAAAATTTGAGCCAGCAAGCAACGGCAAAATTGCCAGCAGCTAGCAACACGATTAAGACGGATGTAGAAGATTACATTTTGAATTCGTTTCCTTGGCATTTCAATCGAATCACGCTGAAAGATGAATTCAAAGATGTGATTTATGACCAAAATGCAGATCCAGGAAAAGTAAGACGGCAATTAGAAGAACTCAACTTAGAGTATTTTACCAATTTGTTGAAGCAGCGTGGTGATATCAGCGAAGCGCGGATCAAAGAAATTTCCGAACAAATGGAAAGCGATCGCAACGAAGTTTTAGAAGTTGTTCGGCAAGCAGAATCCCGCGAAACAAATCAAAACTTCCGCACCCGCATTTCTGAATATCTGCGTTCGACAGGAAAAGAAGAACTCAACCCAGAAGGTATTCAACGCGATTTTGCTAAGTTAGTTGAAGATCCAGAAGCGGGTTTTGAAGATTTAAGCGATCGCTTCAAACAATTTGACCGCGATACTTTGGTACAATTGCTCAAGCAACGTCAAGATATCAGCGATGAAGAAGCTAACAATATTGTTGGTTCAATCGAAAACACTCGCGATAACGTCTTGAATCGCGCTCAAGAATTGCAACAACAAACAAAAGCTAAAGCTGATGAACTGCGTCAAAGAGTAGAAGAATATCTCCGCAATACTAACAAAGAAGAACTCAATCCGGACGCTATTAAACGCGAGTTTAAAGTATTGCTGGACGATCCGCAAGCGGGAATTAGCTTACTGCGCGATCGCTTATCGCAATTTGACCGCGATACATTAGTTCAACTGTTGAGTCAGCGTCAAGATTTAAGCGAAGAACAGCTTAACCAAATTCTCGATAATTTGGAATCGGTACGCGATAATATTTTGCAAGCACCGCAAAAAGTCGCAGATCAAGCGAAACAACAATACGAACAAACGACAACAGCAATCGGTGAATATCTCCGCAACACGAATCTAGAAGAACTGAATCCAGAAGGTATCAAAGCAGATTTAGAAAAGTTACTCGACAATCCCAAAGAAGGTGCATCTGCTTTACGCGATCGCTTATCGCAAGTTGATCGAGAAACCTTAACTAAACTTGTCACCTCCACCGGAAACTTAAGCGAAGAACAAGTTAATCAGATAATCGATGAAGTACAATCAGCGATTGACAGCATTGTAAAAGCACCGCGTCGTTTAGCAAATCGTGCTACCAAACAAGCTTTAGATTTTGAAGCGAATCTGGAAAACTATTTGCGGAACACTAACAAAGAAGAACTTAACCCAGATGCAATCAAGCGCGATTTACAATTGTTGTTGTATTCTCCCCGTGCGGGAATTGGAAGTTTAAGCGATCGCGTTTCTAAAATCGACCGTTCATCATTAGTTGCATTGCTCTCCCAACGTGAGGATATCTCCGAAGAAGAAGCAAACCGTATTGTAGACCAAATCGAATCGGTTCGCAACTCACTTGTAGAACAGTACCAACAGATTCAGCAACGAGTGCAATCGGTAGTTGAGGGAAGTTTTGCGAAAATTCGCGACTATCTCAACGCGCTGGATCGTCCGGAACTCAACTATGAAGGAATTAAGCAAGACGTTACGAAAGTCTTTGACGATCCCCAAGCTGGATTTGAAGCTTTGCGCGATCGCTTGAGTCAATTCGACCGTGGTACTTTAGTTTCTGTCATTAGTTCGCGTCAAGATATTTCCGAAGCGCAAGCTAATAAGATTATCGACCAAATTGAAGCCTCACGCGATAGCGTTTTGCACCAAGCCGAACGCATCCAAAAAGAAACACAAAGACGTTTAAAGGCAATTAAAGACCAAGCGAAAAAGCAAGCCGAAGAAACCAAGAAAACCGTTGCAAGTGCAGCTTGGTGGTTATTTGGTACAGCTTTAACATCCCTCGCAGCTAGTGCAATTGCGGGTGCGATCGCTGTATCAGGTGTACCCTTTATCGGTTAAATCCGAACCAGATACCCGACTTCTCTAAGAAGTCGGGTATCTTATTTGTCAAGATGATTTTGAACAGTTTTTATTAATTACCAAATAAACCAATATAAATTAAAATAAACCGAATAAACTAATGACAAATAAAACTATTAGATAATATTGACTTATTACTAATTTCATGCTGTTACTAATAACATGTCACAGTTTAAGCGTTGTCTAGCAGAGTTTATAGGAACTTTCTGGCTAGTATTTGGTGGTTGTGGTAGTGCAGTATTAGCAGCAGCATTTACAGCAGAAAATGCAAACATTGCTGAGAATATAAGATACCCTTTAGGCATCGGATTAGTTGGAGTTTCTTTAGCGTTTGGTCTGTGTGTATTGACAATGGCTTATGCGATGGGTCCTATTTCTGGGGGTCACTTTAATCCAGCGGTTTCTATTGGACTTTGGGCAGCAAAGCGCTTTCCCGCATCAGAGCTTTTGTTGTATATTGGCTCTCAGGTATTTGGAGCGATCGCTGCTGCCGGCATTCTCTATTTAATTGCTTCTGGTAAACCAGGATTTATACTTAGCGGTTCAAATCCCCTGGCAACTAACGGTTTTGGACCCGATCATTCTCCTGGTGGCTATTCGTTGTTTGCTTGTTTTATTACCGAGTTAGTTCTCAGTTTCATCTTTTTGATAATTATCTTGGGTGCTACTGACTCTCGTGCGTCTGGTGGTTTTGCTCCCATTGCCATTGGTTTAGTATTAACACTGATTCACTTGATTAGCATTCCCGTTACTAATACATCGGTGAATCCGGCTCGGAGTTTGGGTCCTGCGGTTTTCGTGGGTGGTTGGGCGATCGATCAGTTGTGGCTATTTTGGACAGCACCAATTCTCGGAGCTTTTTTAGCAGGAACATTCTATTATCAGCTTTTGTCAGCATCGAAACCACAAAGGTAGTTTTATAAACTCGTAGTGGGCACTAAAGTGCCCAAATAAAGCGATAAATCGCTTACTACGGTGTAACGCAGATTTAGGCGGTGTAAATCTGCGTAATATGAAGTTCGGTTAATTACTTATAAAAAACTGGCATTGCATAACCGTGGAATGAATCATAGAGACGTAGGGCGCGGAACGTCTCTACAATATATTCAATTTTTGACGTATAATGCAAAATCATCGTTTTTTAATTAGGCGATCGCGCACTCGATTTTGGTTTACACGCTCATAGTGCGATCGCTCTTTTTGGATCAAACCATAAGAATCGCATGTCGCGCATTCTTGTAGCTTGGCGCGATTTTCTTGCGATCGCAAGTCTATGTAGTTGATCCCCGCTTGTCAGTAAAAAATACAGAATTTATTTATATTGTTTGTAGTTCCTGGTCAGTAATCGGGGATCGCCCTATAACCAGAATTTACGTGACTAACATCACCCCGAAAACAGATGCAAATCACGTTTACCACATTCGGTTATCACTTAGCTTGGGAGAAACATAAATCATACGCTAAAACGGAAATAGTGGTTGAGTGATTACTTAATGATTGTGAGGTGTGACTATGCTGGAAAAATTATTATTGGCGACTTTCCTAACTTTTGCACTTAGCTTATCTGCCAAGATTAGTTGGTCTTCACCTCAGACAACTAGGCAGGTGAACTTGCACAATCATGCAGTTTTCACTTTAACCGAGCGGAATAACTGAATCTATACAGCACTACAGTCGGCGATAGACTCATCTCAAGGATCTAGTTATGCTTGATACTTTCAGCTGAGTTATAACTGTGTCAACCTTCTCAGGCGAACTTTTTAGTTAAGAAAGATTCTGACACAGATTATGAAAAAGCCAGCTCTATCCACAGTCGTATTTTTAACCACAATTAGCTTGACAACCGTCGCTCAAGCTGCAAATTCTGAACACATTAGACAGTTGCTAGCAACCAAACAATGTGAAAGCTGCGATTTAAGCGGTGCTGGTTTGGTGCTAGCAGACTTATCTGGAGCCAATTTGAGCAAAGCTAATCTCAGTGGTGCAAACCTCAGTCGTGCAAACTTGAGCGGTGCTGATTTAACAGGTGCAAACTTGAGCGGTGCGAGTTTATTTGGAGTTAACCTCAGCGGTGCGAAACTTAATGACGCAAATTTGCTGGGTACTGACTTGAGAAATAGCTATCTTGCGAACGCGGAACTAAATAATGTCAGCCTTAACAATGCTAACTTGCAAGGAGCGCTGGGTATACCATTGCAAGCAGCCAAGCCAGAAGAATTTTATGCTTGGGGTGTAGCAGAAGCGCAAAAAGGCAACCAACAACAAGCAATTGATTATTTTAATCAAGCGATCGCTATTAAACCAGACTTTGCCGGCGCTTATCTCGCTCGTGGTGTCGCTCGTTATCAAATTTTAGATAGACAAGGTGCATTTCAAGATGCTCAAATCGCCGAAAATTTGTTTAAAACTAAAAACGACAACCCCGGAATGCAAACAGCACAAGCTTTTCTTCTCGAACTGAAAACACCTCAAGGTAGTAAAGTAACTACCGGCAAACCTAGTTTAGTTGACTTTTTAGGCGGAGTGGCGTCAGTATTACTTCAGTTCTTTCCCTTTTAGGGGAGTGGGGAGTGGGGAGTGGGGAGTGGGGAGTGGGGGGACAAGGAGACAAGGGGGACAATTTCTTTCTATTACCTATTACCTATTACCCATTACCTATTACCTATTACCTATTCCCAACACTTAACAAATGACCATATCTGCCCAATTGTGGAAAGCAAATCAAGATTTAGCGCAAGCTTGTTTAGAGCATCCTTTTGTTCAAGGCATTGCTGATGGTACGCTAGATCCGCAGAAGTTCGCTTACTATGTAGGACAAGATGCTTTTTTCTTAGAAGCTTTTGCTCGTGCTTACAGTATCGCAGCTGCGAAAGCACCAGATTGGGCAGGATTTATCGTATTTCACAATTTAGCTGCTGGAGTTTTGCAAGAATTACAGCTACATCAAAGCTATGCTGAAGCGTGGAAAGTCGATTTGCAATCTGTTGAACCAGAAGCAGCTACTAGGCGCTATACTGACTTTTTATTAGCGATCGCTTGGGGTGGAGATGTCGGTTTAACTGCTGCTGCGATGTCTCCCTGTATGCGTTTGTATGCGTTTTTGGGACAAGAGTTAGCGCGTAATGGTATTCCCAATCATCAGTATGCAGACTGGATTCGCACTTATAGCAGCGCAGATTTTCAGCCACTCGCAGCACAATTAGAAAGCTTAGTAGAAAGTTATGCTACTGCTACTACCTTAGTACATTCAACTTATCGTTATGCCATGTTGTGCGAGCGAGACTTTTTTCAAGCAGCATGGTCAGCTAATTATATCAATTCGATTTGATATATATCCGTTGAATTAATTTTACGTCGTAGAGACGTTCCACTGGAACGTCTCTACAATTCGCGCCGGAACGTCTCTACAATTCGCGCCGGAACGTCTCTACAATTCGCGCCGGAACGTCTCTACAATATATATGATATCCTTTTGGCGCGAGACAACCAAACAAAGCGAAAATCTTCAGATAAAGGTAGTTCTTTGAGAAACTCCTGCACAGATTCTAATTTCCATTCTAGGGGTGCAGATAATGATATTTTGGGTGCTGTTATTGCATAACGTAGAATTGCTTCCATCAACGCTGCTGCTTCAATAATCGGTTGTGGGTGCATCGAAGATGGGAAAATACGAGCTTCAAAGGTATGTTTGCTCTTGATTTCGTGAATCAGATTTTTCAGGTTAAAGTCGCAGTATTTTGTCAACTGAAGTTTGGCAAGATGTGCTTTAGCATCAGACCAAGGTAACTCAGAAAAATCAGGTTGATTAACTAATGCTAATAACTTTTCATTCCACGTTCCCAAGCGGGTGCATCTTGTATTTGTTCCTACCAATCGTTTGAGATTTTCCCCATGTATCCATAAAATATTAACTAGATTAGCAATAACTCTGGCAGAACATAAAGGTGTAGCATCAAAGTGCAGATGAGTTGCACTCTCAGCCGGAATGGTAAAGTTAAGAAAGCGTGCTTTTGCTAAAAGACTTTCTAAGCGTTCTTGATGATTAACTTCGATAGGTGGGGTAATTAACTCACAAGGACGTTCTCGTTCTCCCGGTAGGGGTGCAGCGATCGCGTGGCGGATTTCCTGTACTATCGGCAACACGCACCATCCCCCCAATTCCTTCTTCGGGATTAGTAGCGAATAAATTAGCGATCGGTTTGAGGACTTCGCTCAGAGAATCACCAGCATCGGTTTGGCAACTCACCAATTCTAATAGTCTACTATCATCGCTAACAATTCGATACCATCCAGGCTTCGGTTTTTCACTTTTATCTAAGTCGTCTTGAAGGGTAAGATCGTCAACACATCGAGCAATCAATTGTCCTTGTCTGGCTTTCGCCTCAAACCCCAATGTAAGATTGTGAAATAACGGAGTTCCCACAACCAAGCTTGGTTCACACTGAAGGTGGAAAATAGGATGTATCCACCCATCATGTTGCTGCGCGATCGCTTCTGCTAAGTCACGTCTGCTAAGTTCCCTCGGTGCCATTAACTCAATCTCAAAGCCAATTTTCCAATTCAATTCAGCCATAATCGTTTAAGTAATTTGGTGTAAATAATATATGTGCGTGATGATTGTTGTAGGGGTGAGGTTTCCCCACCCTTGGAATGAACGTGGACAAAAATGGACAGCCTTGTTTACTAGATCCTCGATACCCCACGACATTTTCGGATGTTCGCGCTAGCGTCTCCGAAGGAGAAGGCTGTCAATGAGTGAAAGAGTGTTTGTGAATCCCCTTACTTAACGACAATCCATATGTCGCAATCATTAATTGAATCGGTATTAATAGTTGGTCGAATAAATACAGGTAATATCATATCCAGTTAATTGCCTATATTGTAGAGACGTTCCAATGGAACGTCTCTACGACGGTCATGGCTTAATTCTGCAACAAAGTTGTGAAGACAAGCTACACGTTGCGACGCAAATCTTGTGTTACAGTTTGTGATATTTTGAAATAATCGCACAAAAGAAGCACTAAAACAAAGATGATGGTGCGGAAGGGAAAAAAATGTCAGAAAATTTGAGAAGCCAAGTTGTCACTCAAGGGGTACAGCGATCGCCTAATCGAGCGATGCTACGTGCTGTTGGTTTTCAAGATGAAGATTTTACCAAGCCAATTGTCGGTGTAGCTAATGGTTACAGCACCATTACTCCCTGCAATATGGGCATAAATAAACTGGCACTAAGGGCAGAAGCTAGTATTAAAAATGCTGGAGGAATGCCGCAATTGTTCGGTACTATTACTATTAGTGATGGTATTTCGATGGGAACTGAGGGAATGAAATATTCCCTGGTGTCACGAGAAGTAATTGCTGATTCGATTGAAACTGCTTGCACTGGGCAAAGTATGGATGGTGTACTTGCCATTGGGGGTTGTGATAAAAATATGCCAGGAGCGATGATTGCGATCGCTCGCATGAATATCCCGGCTATCTTTGTTTATGGTGGTACAATCAAACCCGGACACCACGATGGACGTGATTTAACTGTTATCAGTTCTTTTGAAGCTGTCGGACAATACAGCGCTGGGAAAATTGACGAGAAGGAACTTTTAGAAGTTGAGGGCAAAGCTTGTCCGGGTGCTGGTTCCTGTGGGGGAATGTACACTGCAAATACCATGTCTTCCGCTTTTGAGGCGCTGGGTATGAGTTTACCATATTCCTCGACGATGGCGGCAGAAGATGCGGAAAAGGCAGATAGTACAGAAAAATCCGCGTTTTACTTAGTCGAAGCAATCCGCAAGCAAATCTTACCCAGCCAAATTATCACCCGCAAATCTATCGAAAATGCCATTTCGGTGGTTATGGCAGTCGGTGGTTCCACAAATGCAGTATTGCATTTTTTGGCGATCGCACACACTGCTGGTGTTGAACTTAATTTAGATGACTTTGAAATCATCCGCGCTCGCGTTCCAGTTTTGTGCGATTTAAAACCCAGCGGACGTTATGTAGCCACCGACTTACACAAAGCTGGTGGTATTCCCCAAGTGATGAAAATGCTACTTGTGCATGATTTACTCCACGCAGATGCTCTCACCATCACCGGACAAACAATTGCCGAAGTCTTGGCAGATATACCAGATGAACCATCTCCCAACCAAGATGTAATTCGTCCTTGGGATAACCCGATGTATCGTCAAGGACACTTGGCTATTCTTAGGGGAAATCTGGCAACAGAGGGAGCAGTAGCGAAAATTACAGGCGTAAAAGTGCCGAAGATTACGGGAACTGCACGAGTATTTGAATCAGAAGAATCTTGTTTAGATGCGATTTTGGCAAAGAAGATAAATGCAGGTGATGTTCTCGTGATTCGCTACGAAGGACCCAAGGGAGGTCCGGGGATGCGAGAGATGCTAGCACCCACCTCAGCAATTATCGGTGCGGGTTTAGCTGATTCGGTCGGGTTAATTACAGACGGAAGATTTTCTGGGGGTACATATGGGATGGTAGTTGGACATGTGGCACCAGAAGCAGCAGTTGGGGGAGCGATCGCCCTTGTGGAAGAAGGTGATACTATAACAATTGATGCTCATGCTCGACTGTTGCAATTAAACGTATCCGATGAAGAATTAGCTAATCGTCGTGCAAATTGGCAACCTCGTCCACCTCGTTATACTAAGGGTGTGTTAGCGAAGTATGCTAAATTAGTATCTACCAGCAGTCTCGGTGCGTTGACTGACTTAGATTTGTTTTGACAATTGGGTGTAGTTCGTTAATAGACCTCGCTTCCATTCCTCTCTCCTTGCAGGAGAGAGGCTTTGATTCTCCCCCTTCCCGGAATAGGGAAGGGGGCTGGGGGGGTTAGGTTTGTTGGTATATTTGACTAAAGTGAAAATCGTTATACTCATTAATGAGGTTCCAAGACTCATTAATGAGGTTCAAAGACTCATTAATGAGGTTCCAAGACTCTTTAATGAGGTTCCGAGACTCATTAATGAGGTTCCAAGACTCATTAATGAGGTTCCGAGACTCATTAATGAGGTTCCGAGACTCATTAATGAGGTTCAAAGACTCATTAATGAGGTTCAAAGACTCATTAATGAGGTTCAAAGACTCATTAATGAGGTTCAAAGACTCATTAATGCAGTTCCAACACTCATTAATGCAGTTCCAACACTCGTTATACGAAAAAATCAGACTTATCGCAGAACTAAGTAGGTAGGTTGAATTAAATATAAAACTACCGTCGGGTGTATTACTGCCATTCATTACAGCACCTGGGACTATAAATGGTGCGTTAAACTTCGTTATAACGCACCCTACTTGTCCACGCCAGATGCTTCAACGCGGGAAACCCGCGCAACGCACTGGCTCCCCTTGTCCCCCTGTCCCCCTGTCGTCCCCCCTCCCCCTAATTACTCATGACCGACAAAGAACTGCTACAGCTAATTGAACAAGCTGCAAGAGAAGGGGCAACCGAATTTGACCTCTCTGGCAAAGACTTGACAGCTTTACCCGCTGAAATTGGTAAGCTGACTCAACTCAAAAAGCTGATTCTCGGCAAATACCAATATAATCAAAAGGGTTATATCGTCGGTACTATCGGGAACAACCTGAGCGTTTTACCTGCGGAAATTGGATTACTTAATCATCTTCAAGAACTTCAAGTTGTTGCTAATAACTTAACCAGTCTGCCAGAGGAAATTGTCCAACTCACCAACTTAGAAACGCTCTACCTCAGTAGAAATCAACTGAGCAGTCTGCCGCAGGAAATTGTCCAACTCACCAACTTACAATCGCTCGACCTCAGCAGAAATCAACTGAGCAGTCTGCCACAGGAAATTGGAAAACTCACCAACTTACAATCGCTCGACCTCAGCAGAAATCAACTGAGCAGTCTGCCGCATGATTTTGGAAAACTTACTAACTTACAAACGCTCGACCTCTACGATAATCAACTGAGCAGTCTGCCAAACGAAATTGTCCAACTGGTCAACTTACAAACGCTCGACCTCTACAATAATCAACTGAGCAGTCTGCCGCATGATTTTGGAAAACTCACCAACTTAGAAACGCTCAACCTCAGCAGCAATCGACTCAGCAGTCTGCCAGAAGAAATTGTCCAACTCACCAACTTAGAAACGCTCGACCTTAGCAGCAATCAACTGAGCAGTCTGCCGCATGATATTGTCCAACTGGTCAACTTAGAAACGCTCGACCTCTACAATAATCAACTGAGCAGTCTGCCAGAAGAAATTGGACAACTCCAAAAACTCAGACATCTGGATCTGCGTAGTAACCCAGTCCCCATTCCACCTGAGATTTGGGGACTAAAGGAATTGTGTCAAAATCCTGGGGATGTAAGCGAAATTCTCGATTTGTATTTCCGGGTGGAAGATCTGAGTTGATATCAAGTTCGGCAAATTAGTTACTATTGGGTGCATCTGTGCAAAAATCCGAAAACTGCTCCCTACCAAGAACTGCGGTCTTAATAATAAGTCTTTAACCGAACCCGATATGAGTGGCTTAAAAAGCGTATAAGTGCGAGGCTGTTACTACCAGCTTATCGCGCCGACTATGCACCGCATACACACCTTGTCCCCCTTGTCCCCCTGTCCCCTCCCTGTCCCCTAACTAGGACAAACCTGCTTCCCCACATCAGGACGTGTAGAAAGATAATCTTTTAGCCATCCGCAACTTCGTGCTAGCAGTTCATCCAAACCCTCAACCGGACGCAACTGGACGGTATTCTCACCAACTACAATCGCAATTAGTTTACCATCCGGGCTAAACACTCCAAAGCTAGCTTGATATTCAGCAAACTGCTGCCAAGTATCGCCTACTTGAGTCCATAAGCGTAGTGTACCGTCTTTTGAAGCAGTCGCAACCGTCTTGCCATCATCACTAAACATCACATTGTTAACCTCTCCATTATGCTTGAGGGTGTCAAGTTCCTTTCCTTTGAGGTTCCACAACTTGGCTGTATTGTCTTTTGATGCAGTCGCAACCGTCTTGCCGTCAGGACTAAACACCACATTGTTAACCTCTGCGTTATGCTGGAGGGTGGCAATTTCCTCTCCTTTGAGGTTCCACAACTTGGCTGTATTGTCTTTTGATGCAGTCGCAATAGTCTTGCCATCATTGCTAAACACTACATCGTTAACCGCATTGTTATGTTTGAAGGTGGCAATTACATGACCTTGCAGGTTCCACAACTTGGCTGTACCGTCTTTTGATGTAGTCGCTACAGTTTTGCCATCATTGCTGAACACCACTTTGTAGACTGGAACATTATGCTTGAGGGTAACAATTACATCACCTTGCAGATTCCATAACTTAGCTGTACCGTCTTTTGATGCAGTCCCAACAATCTTATTGTCGTTGCTGAACACCACATCGTAGACTTCTCCTTGATGTTGGAGAGTGGCAATTAAGCTGCCTTGCAGGTTCCACAATTTCGCTGTTTTGTCTTTTGAAGCTGTGGCTATTTTGCCATCATTACTCAACACCACTTTGTAAACTTGATCGTTATGCTGGAGGGTGGGAATTTCCTTTTTTTGCAGGTGCCACAATTTCGCTGTTTTGTCTTTTGAAGCTGTCGCTATAGTTTTGCCATCATTGCTGAAGACCGCTTTGTAAACTTGACCCTTATGCTGGACGGTGGCAACTTCGCTTACTTTGAGGTTCCACAAGCGAGCTGTGCTTTCATCTGAAGCTGTTGCCACAGTCTTGCCATCAGGACTAAACACCACATCGTTGACCGCATCGTTATGGTTGAAGGTGGCAATTTCATGACCTTGCAGGTTCCACAACTTAGCTGTTTTGTCAGTTGATGCTGTCGTCACAGTCTTGCCGTCGGGACTAAACACCACATCGTTGACCGCATCGTTATGCTGGAGGGTGGCAATTTCCCTTGGACTGAACCCGGACAAAAATGGACAGGCTTCATCCGAGTGACTCGTTGGGTGTTGAGGATCTTTAAAACAAGCCTGTCCATTTTTGTCTAGCTTTTGTGAAACCCCTCCTTTGAGGTTCCACAAATTCGCTGTCTTGTCACGTGATGCAGTGGCAATAGTCTTGCCGTCAGGACTAAACAACACTTTGTAGACCACATCGTTGTGCTTGAAAATAGCAATTTCCCCTCCTTTGAGGTTCCACAACTTCGCTGTCTTGTCACCTGATGCAGTCCCAACCGTCTTGCTATCTGGGCTAAACACCACGTTTCTAACTACACCTTTATGCTTGAGAGTGGCAATTTTCCCTCCTTTGAGGTTCCACAACTTCGCTGTCTTGTCATCTGATGCTGTTGCCACCATCTTGCCGTCAGGACTAAACGCTACGCTGTAAACCGCTTTGTTATGCTTGAGGGTGGCAAGTCCCTTACCTTGCAGGTTCCACAACTTCGCTGTCTTGTCAGCTGAAGCAGTTGCCACCATCTTGCTGTCGGGACTAAACGCTACGTTGATAACCTCTGTGTTATGGTTGAGGGTAGCAAGTCCCTTACCTTGCAGGTTCCACAACTTCGCTGTTTTGTCTTTTGAAGCAGTTGCTACCGTCTTGCCATCAGGACTAAATGCTACGTTGATAACCTCTGAGTTATGGTTGAGGGTAGCAAGTACGATACCTTGCGGGTTCCACAACTTCGCTGTAGCGTCACTTGATGCAGTGGCAATAGTCTTGCCATCAGGACTAAACACCACCTTTTCAAGCGCACCTTTATGCTCTAATCGATTTTTCTCGTGAATATTTTCTAAAGTGGTTTGCAAGGATAGTAGAGGACTTACAGTTGGGTATTTTATCAGCGATCGCCCATCATTAACTACTTCTTTTAAATCGTTTGCAGGTTGTATCGCTTCGATTAAATTATCAATACTAGCAAACTCAGACAACCGCAACAAACGTGCAGATGATTGTTCCAACTGTGTGGCAATTTGTGCTATTCTAAATTGCTGCCAACCAAATGCAGCCAATCCACCTGAAGCGATCGCTCCAATTGCAGTGAAAAACAAAATGCGCCTAGCTTTCTGTTGTGCAACTGCTAATACTTGATTTGCTTGCAATTCTTTCTCTAAAGCCTTTTCCGCTTTTTGTCGCGCTTGTGCCAAAATTTGATTAGCTTCTTTTTCAACTGCTAAAGCTGCTTGTTTGTCAAACTCCTGACTTGCAGATAAATATTGATAATCTAAATTGCTTAAACTCTTGTCAGTTGACCATTGTAAAGCTTCTTGCAAAGCTTGTCCCCGCAACAGACGCGAATTGTCTTGTGACTCAGAAGCAACCCAGGCATTGAGTGTATTGGCATATGGGCGGAGTTTTGCAAGTTCTTTCTCGCACCACTCTTCATTAAATATCGTCTCATAAATTTGGTTATAAATTCGCAGCTTGCCACCACGTTTGACAGCCAACCCAGTTAAACGCAGTTCTGTTTGTTCTGGACTATCGTCAGCTTCTATCTCTTTCTCTCGCAAAATCTGCTGACACAAAGCTAATAATCGTCCGGTACGCTGTTCGCTACTTCGCAACAGTCTATCCCGAAGTGTTCTTAAATGCTCTGGCTCGTCTTGCGTTTCCCAATTCTGAATAATCTTATTTTGAATAACATCAGCAACTATTTCTGGTAAACTTAAAGATTGATTGGCGAATTTCACCACCAACTTACAAACCTTTTGCGTGAGAAACGGTTGTCCCCCAGTCCAATCCAACACAGCTTGCATTAATACTTGCTCTTCACCTACTCCTGCTAATCCGGTTGCCAGGGGTTGTGCTTCTTCAAGTTGAAATCCGGTTAAATCAATTGCTCTGCCAATATTAAATGGTGTGCGTCGCTTATCGCCAATTAAATCAGAAGGTGTTGATACACCCAACAGTGCAAATGTCAAGCGGTTATATATAAATTGGTCTGCACGTCGGTTGTAACAGTCGCGGATAACGGCGAAAAAATCATCTAAATTAAAATTGATGCTGAGGATACTATCAATTTCATCAATAAAAATAACAATGTTCTCACTAATCGACTTTAGCAGCACAGTTTCGATAAACTTACTTAAACGCTGCACTGGTGAGAGCAAATCGTTCTCTGTCCACCACTCATCTAAATCAAAATCATTGTAAAGCCCAAATGTCCCAACAATAGTATCAATAATCCCCGCATACCATTGTTCTGGGGTAATATCCGATGTACCGATCGCTGTAATATCAATTGCCGCACAAGCAACACCTTTCGATTGCAATCGCTGCATCACATGCACCCGCAAGCTTGATTTTCCCATTTGCCGAGAATTTAGTACATAACAAAATTCTCCCGCTTGCAAACTTTCATAAAGTTCTGTATCAGCTTTGCGGGTGACATAAGTTAAAGCATCTTCAGGAAGACTACCTCCAACTTGATATTGATACTGCGTCATCTGAAGTATGATGTGTAAAGGATAATAAGACAAACGACTGCTAACTACATAGATATTAAACGATTACCCAATCATTAATATTTGTATAGACCGCGTTATAAGCGTTACAGGCAGTGCTTAACGAGCAGCGAGAAGTAGTGCGAATTCAGGCTATTGAGCGATCGCTCAAATTGAGCGGCAGTCTGAAACCGATGATTGGTAACGTTGCCTATTATCCACCGCACATATCAAGAGCGATCTCACCAACAATCAAAGTACGGTGGGGTTAAACCGCGTTTAGCTTGTTAAGTTCCACGCGACCACCCTCAATTGCTTGAACTGTTAGCTGATAGCCCTCCATCAGCGACATCCCAATCAGTGGCTCTGAATCAGCTTCATCAAGAGGAATTGTAAGAATTGCTGCGTCCCACAAGACAACCGCTTCGCACACGTTAAATATACATTCCCTACCATCTCCCAGAATGGCTCGTCCTCGTCGTTTCCAGATTAGTCCCAGTTCGGCAATAATACTTGGAGGCAATGATAGCCACCCGTTAAAACCTGTGTCCACAATAACATCTTGCGTATAAATCTGCCCCGTGACACTACAGACTGATAGTGGAATGATTGGCTCAAAATCCCCCTGCAACAACCCACGACAAATGTGGACAGCCTTCATCCGAGGTTGTCGTGGGGCATCGAGGATCTATTAAACAAGGCTGTCCACATTTGTCTAG
>NZ_JTCM02000116.1 GCF_000817785.2 Hassallia byssoidea VB512170
CATCGTGACGGAAACCGCCTTCGCTTTTAGCGTCTCCCCTTGGGAGAAGACGGGGGCTGGACTCACCAAGTACGCCAAGTACGCCAAGGAATAAGAGGAGCGTTCTTTGTTTTTGCGTAAGTTTTATATAACTTAAATTGGTTTCAAATGCGATCGCTCAACTCTCTAACATAATCGGCAAGGTGAGGGTGAAAGCTGTTTGACCGTTTGATGTTGAGTCAAGGGTGAGGTCGCCATGATGTGCGCGGGCAATTTCACGGGCTAGGCTGAGTCCCAGTCCGATTCCTTCTACCTTACGGGTTCGCGCAGGATCGCCGCGATGAAAGCGGTCAAAAATGCGCTCTTCGTCGCTCACTGCTATGTCAATTGAAGCATTGACAATCGTGACGTAAAGAGTTGTCTGAGTTTGGCGTGCGTGAATCTGTATCCAGCCGTTGGGGAGATTGTATTTAATGGCATTACTGAAGAGGTTTTGCAGAACTTGAATTAGGAGATCGCGATCGCCCTGTACTCTGAGTTGATCGGTAATGTCGGTTTGCACAGCTAAGTGGGGAGCCAGCAGTTCCACATCCTCTAGCATCTCGATTAGCAACTCAGACATATCCACTTCAATTAGATACAAACTCATTTGTCCCGCATCTGCCAAAGACAGCAGCAAGAGTTTCCGCATAATACCACTTAAGCGGCGCACTTCATCCAACAAATTGCTTAAGCGCTGTTGCACTTGGGAACCTGGGTCAACCTGTTGCAGCGTTCGTTCCAGTTCGCCTTGTAGAATGGTTAGTGGGGTTTTCAGTTCGTGAGCGGCATCACCACTGAAGCGAGAAGCTTGTGTAAAACTGCGTTCTAGGCGTTCTAGCATTTGGTTAAACACTTGAATCAGTTCGACAAATTCAACATCCGTTGTCCCAATCGGAATTCGTTGATCTAATCCTTTAACAGTCACCTGTTGAATGACATCTGTTAATTGCCGAATCGGACGCAAAGCACTACCAGAAATCAACCATGCGCCGATCGCAAGCAGCAGCAGCGTTCCCGGAATTGATACAATAAAGATATTGCGAATACTAGCCATCTCTTGATTGACGGCTTGCAGGCTAACGGCGATCGCAACCTGAACATTAGGAAATTTCGCTGCCCCAATCCGCCAGGTTTCTGTTGCCGTCGCGACGGTGACGAATTCAGGTGGAGGTGGAGGTGGAAGTGGGCGAATAAAAGGCGATTGTTCTGGGTGTGGGTTTATACTCTCAGGTTTTGGCGGTGGTTCACCTTTAGGGAACGGTGGCAGAGGTGTCAACTCAAGACGTTGAACCAGCAGACGATTCACGTTTTTGTCGGCAGGTAAAGAGTTGGATTGATAAAGTGTGTTGCCGTTTGCATCTAACACCAGCAGTGCGATCGGGATTTTTGTATTTGTTCCGAAGGCATGGGATAATGAGTCTGCGTAACGCTGCTTACGCTCTCGACCGGGTGAACGGGTTAAGCGCATCAACTGATTGAACATTTCTGCATCGAAGCGGCTGATTTTAGCATTGTAAATCTGAAACCAGGACACAGCGCCAAACCCTACTAATGCGCTTCCAGCCAAAGCCGCAGACAACAAAGCAATCCGGAGTCGAAACGAAGGTAGTTTCATGTTTGCTCTGGATTGCGAAATCGGTATCCAACCCCGCGAATGCTTTCAATCCAGTTTGTTTCATCAATGGGGTCAATTTTTTTCCGAATTCGCTGGATACAAACATCTACAACATTGGTGTTGGGGTTAAAGTCGTAACCCCAAACGTGTTCTAGGATTTGGGTACGGGTAAATACTCGTCCGGGAGAGCGCATGAGATACTCTAGAAGATTAAACTCGCGGCTGGTGAGTTCTATTGCCTGTTGATGGCAGGTGACTTCTCGCGTAATGCGATCGAGTTTGAGCGAACCTACCGCAAGAAAATTTTGCCGTTCGCCCACACTCCGGCGCACAACAGCATGAATTCGCGCCGCTAGTTCTTCCACAAAAAACGGTTTGGCAATGTAGTCATCGGCTCCTAAATTCAATCCTTGCAGGCGATCGTCTAGTTCGTTACGAGCTGTTAACAAAATCACCGGAGCATTCCGACCTTGCTGCCGCAATTGTTTCAAAATCGATAATCCATCTTTTCCCGGCACCATGATGTCAAGCACGATCGCGTCGTACTCATTATCTAATGCCCGCAGATAGCCTTCATCACCGTTGTCGCAGTAGTCCACGACAAATCCCTGCTCCTTCAGTCCAGCCCGGACAAAGTTAGCAATTTTTGCTTCATCTTCGACAAACAGAACGTTCACAAGCCATTTATTACTTCACAAGCATTGCTTTATTCTAGATTCATTACCGTTTGGCTCAAATTACAAAAGTGTAATTTAGAAGTAGGGCGAAATGTCATTTTCGGGTGGCTTAATCAGAAATGTAAACAATCTTTCTTTTGGTGGTTGAGAATGAACATTCGTCGAACATTAGCCGTGGCAGCGATTCCCGTTTTGGTTGGTACATTTGGTTTTATTTCACTAAATCAGGCAAATGCTGCTAATCGATTTTATCAAATCGCACAGGTACCACAACCACCTAACCAACCACCAGACGGACAGCGACGACCACCCCGGATTGATTTTGCAGCTGCTGCGACGAAGTTGGGTGTCACAGAACAACAGTTAAAGGATGCGCTGGGAGTACCTGCCAATCCTCCAAGCGATCGCAATTCTCGCCCACCCCGTCCTGATTTTGCAGCCGCAGCGACTAAGTTGGGTGTCACAGAACAACAGTTAAAGGATGCCTTGGGAGTACCTGCTAATGCAGGCGATCGCGGTTCTCGTCGTCGCCCTGATTTTGCCGCCGCAGCGACGAAGTTGGGTGTAACAGAACAACAGTTAAAGGATGCGCTGGGAGTGCCTGCTAATCCTTCAGGCGTTGGCGGAGCCTCTCCTCAGGAGAATCGCGGTTCTCGTCGTCGCCCTGATTTTGCCGCCGCAGCGACGAAGTTGGGTGTAACAGAACAACAGTTAAAGGATGCGCTCGGTATTCCGCCTCGTCAAGAGGAAAATCGCCCTAAATGAGGCAATGTAGAAATATTATGAAAAACAACAATCGCCAACTAAGTCAGATTCTCAGTCGCAGAGAGGCACTTGCTCTATTTAGGGCTGGGGTAACAGCAATGCTTGTGGTTGGATGCATACCTAGAAAGTCCAGATCCGCACAGGCATCATCTACAGCAAATGATACAACTAAGCCTGGGTGTATCGTCAGTCCAGAGCAGACCGAAGGACCTTATTTTGTAGACGAGAAGCTCAACCGCTCGGACATCCGATCCGATCCCTCGGATGGTTCAGTGAAAGATGGTGTACCACTTCAACTGACGCTGCGGGTGTCTCAGGTTAGCAGTACTAGCTGCACACCACTTAAAGGTGCGATCGTAGATATTTGGCATTGTGACGCGCTCGGTGTCTATTCGGATGTGAACGATCGCAGTTTCAGTACCGTGGGGAAAAAGTTTTTGCGCGGGTATCAAGTGACGGATGCTCAGGGAACTGTTGAGTTTACAACCATTTATCCTGGTTGGTATCCAGGCAGAACAGTCCATATCCACTTTAAGGTTCGCACAAATGCGACATCACAGAAGAGTTATGAGTTTACGTCACAGTTGTACTTTGATGACTCGATTAGCGATCAAGTACACGCACAGACACCATACGCAAGTAAGGGACAGCGCACGTTGAAGAATGCACAAGACGGAATCTTCCAAGACGGTGGAAACCAATTGTTGCTCACACCCACCAAAACAAACCAAGGTTACGCAGCAACGTTCGATATTGGGCTTCAGACAGCTTGAGAGTATAGTTTTACGTAAAAGCGTAGGGTTTTTAAATGGATTGCAGGTCGATGCATTAACATAACCAGTCGATGCATTAACATAACGAGCCGATGCATTAACATAACCAGTCGATGCATTAACATAACGAGCCGATGCATTAACATAACGAGCCGATGCGTTAACATAACGAGCCGATGCATTAACATAACCAGTCGATGCATTTGGCACATCCCACATCCCAATGCGTACACCAACACTTGATAAGGGTGTCGCTAAACAAACAGAGCTTACCTGGGTAAGCTCAAATCTTCTAGCCTGCCTCCGCAGGCTTTATAAATTTTCGTGCCCACCTACTTAAAGTCGAGCAATGAATGTATCAAGCAAAATTCGTGACTTTAGTCATGGATGAGTTTAGAACTTTGGATACATATGATTGTTTGAGTTAGTTTCATATGATAGATATCAAAAGTCTTCACTTCTTAGCAAAAGCAACAACTACAAAAAAGGTGTGAGTGTATGCGGTAACTTCAAGTGAGTTATGCTTTCTTTGTATGAGTCTTGATGAAAACACTACTAATTAAAGAAATCGTTAATACAAAATTATCATACTATAGTTAACTTAAGTTTTTACAGCAATGCCTCTCGGTAGCCGTTATTTCTACACCAAAAATTAAAAATGAAATTAGACACATCGCAGTCTGTAGATTCCACGCATTTTTTACCAGAAGAAAAGAAAAAGAAAAAGGGCAGAATTAACTGGATACCTTGGCTACTTGCATTTAGTCTTTTGGGTGGAGTCGGCTACGTAGGTTATCGGCAGGTGGTCGTTGTTCAGAAACAAGAAGCACAGCGAAAAGTTTTAACACAACCTGTATCTCGTCAAAATTTAACTATTAAGATTTCGGCGAACGGAACTGTTAAGCCGGAAAGGTCGATTAACGTCAGTCCGAAACAATCAGGCATACTGAAAACATTGCTGGTGAAGGAAGGCGATACAGTCAAACAGGGTCAGATACTTGCTAATATGGATGATTCAAATTTGCAAGGACAACTCACCCAAGCTAGAGGACAAATAGCACAACAGGAGGCAAATTTACAAAAAGCGATCGCAGGTAATCGTCCTCAAGATATTGCTTCTGCACAAGCAGCGTTGGATGAGTCTCAGGCAAATTTGCAAAAGGCACAAGCAGGTAATCGTCCTCAAGATATTGCTTCAGCACAAGCAGCATTAGATGAGGCTCAGGCAAATTTGCAAAAAGCACAAACAGGTAATCGACCTCAAGATATTGGTCAAGCACAAGCACGTTTACAAAGCGCTCAAGCCAACTTAAGTAAAGCCGAAGATGATTTACGCCGCAATCAGCAACTTTACAAGTCTGGAGCCATTTCTCTTCAAACTGTAAACCAAAGCCGTGCAGATCGTGATAGCGCTCAAGGTCAAGTAAATGAAGCTATTCAAGCATTAGGGTTGCAAAAAGCCGGATCGCGTCCAGAAGATATCGAACAAGCACGAGCTGTAGTCAGGCAGAGACAGCAGGCTCTAGCACTTTTGAAAGCCGGCTCGCGTCCAGAGGATATCGAACAAGCACGAGCTGTAGTCAGACAAAAACAGCAGGCTTTAGCACTTTTGAAAGCCGGTTCGCGTCCAGAAGATATTGAACAAGCACGCGCTCAGTTAGCTTCCGCTCGCGGTTCGCTGCAAACGATTCAAACTCAAATCAATGACACCGTACTTCGGGCACCTTTTGATGGTGTTATAACTCAAAAGTATGCCGATCCAGGCGCTTTTGTTACGCCAACCACTTCAGGTAGTGCTGTATCTAGTGCAACATCTTCTTCAATCGTATCTTTGGCTTCTACAAATCAGGTTGTAGCAAATATAGCTGAAGTAAATATTGCTAAAATCCGCCTTGGTCAGAAAGTCACAATTACAGCAGATGCCTATCCAGGAAAAACCTTTGAGGGTAAAGTCAGTCAAATTGCCGCTCAAGCAATAGTAGAGCAAAATGTTACCAGCTTTCAAGTGAAGGTAGCCATTGTCTCGGATTCCGAAAAGCTGTTGCGCTCTGGGATGAATGTAACAACAGATTTCCAAGTGGGTCAATTGGAAAATGTGCTTGTAGTGCCAACAGCAGCGGTTGTGCGCCGACAAAAGTCTACAGGTGTGTTTGTAGCAGGAGAAGATAATAAACCTGTGTTTACTCGCATTAAGACTGGCGTTACAGTAGATAAATATACTGAAGTTCAATCTGGATTGAAAGGAAACGAAAGGGTATTACTCAGCTTTCCCGAAGGATCGCGACCGCAATCAACACCGCGAGGCGGAATTCTTCCTGGTGTGGGAGGTGGTGGAAGTGGCGGTGGTCGAGGTGGCGGTGGTCGAGGTGGTCCGCCTTAAAAAATTAGTTATAAATATCATAATATGCTTAAGGTTTTACCTAAACAGAAAAGTAGCTCTACTGTCTCACTGCTAGAAATATTGTCAATGGCGGTGGAGACACTTTGGAGTAACAAATTACGCACAGGATTAACGATGCTGGGCGTAATTATTGGGATTTCTTCAGTAATTGCCATTACTTCTGTTGGGCAGGGTGTGCAAAAAGGAACCGAGCAACAGATACAGGCTTTGGGTCCGGATGTTCTTTCGGTGTTTTCTGGTGCAGCTAGAAGCGGAAATATCCGTCAAGGAATTGGTTCTAGCAGTACATTAACTTGGGATGATGCGAAAGCGATCGCCCAACAAGCACCATCTGCCCAAATTGTCTCTGCCTACCTTGTACGAAATGCACAAATTGTTTATGCAGGTCAGAACAGCTCAACACCAATTTATGGTACAGATTTAAATTACCCAGAAGTAAGAGATATCCAAATCGAAAATGGGAGATTTTTTAATCAAGAAGAATTGGACACTGCTAAAGAAGTTGCTGTTATTGGACCGACAGCTGAAAGTACTTTATTTAACGATGGTGATAGTCCCATAGGTAAGAGAATCCGCATTCAAGGAGAAGCTTATGAAGTAATTGGTGTCACGCAGTCTAAAGGTTCTCAAGGAGGGATGGACAGAGATGATGTAGTTTTCCTGCCTCTTAGTAGTATGTCGGCAAGACTTGTTGGTAACAATGCTTTGTCTGGCGTTTCTGTGAATGGAATTTTAATTAAAGCTGGAAATCAAGAACAGTTAAACGCTGTTCAGTTTCAAGTTACAAATATTTTACGTTTGCGTCACAATATCTATCCGCCGCAAACTGATGATTTTCGGATAACTAACCAAGCTGATATTATTAGCACCTTTACTAATATTGTCGGTTTATTTACGGTGATGGTGGTAGCGATCGCCGGAATTTCTTTAGTGGTTGGCGGAATTGGAATTGCCAATATTATGCTGGTTTCTGTTGTCGAAAGAACGCGGGAAATCGGAGTTCGCAAAGCTGTAGGAGCAACAAATTCAGCTATTCTTAATCAATTTTTAGCAGAAGCGATTGTAATTTCTACTGTTGGCGGAGGTATTGGAATTGGAAGTGGAATTTTAATTGCTTTTGTGGCAGCAACTATTTTCAAGTTTCCGTTTGTGGTTTCTTTCTGGTCAGTAATTGTCGGGTTTGGACTTTCCTTAACTGTTGGTTTACTCGCAGGGGTCATTCCCGCAAGAAATGCCTCTAAATTAGATCCAATTACCGCTTTAAGAAGTGATTAATATTAATTTTCGGGATGAACCTTCCGTCAGTAGGGTGCGTTACGTTCCTAACGCACCCTACAAAAGCTAACAACTAACAACCAACTTTTGTACAGACGTTCCACGCTTTACGTCTCTACCTAACAACCATCAACTAAAAATCAATATGACAACGATGATTTGGATGGAATCGATTACGAAAACTTACCATTTAGGAGAAGTTAGTGTACCCATATTGAAGGGAATTCAACTCTCGATTGAAGAAGGTGAATATGTTTCGATTATGGGTGCGTCAGGTTCGGGTAAATCTACGCTGATGAATATTGTCGGTTGTTTGGATCGTCCGACAACTGGAAACTATATTTTTGAAGGGAGAAATTTGACTACTTTTGATGATGATGAATTAGCGTATATTCGCAACCAAAGAATCGGTTTTGTTTTCCAACAATTTAACCTTTTGTCGCGTGCAACTGCTTTAGATAACGTTATGTTACCAATGGTTTATGCGAACCTGCCCAAGCCACAACGCCGTAAAAGGGCATTAGAAGCTTTGAAAAGGGTAGGATTAGGCGATCGCATTTCCAACCGTCCCAGCCAACTTTCTGGGGGACAACAACAACGAGTAGCGATCGCGCGTGCTTTAGTTAATAGACCTGCATTAGTTTTAGCAGATGAACCAACGGGAGCTTTAGATACTGAAACTTCTTATGAAGTGATGAATTTGTTAACAGAACTTAACGAACAAGGTATCACAATTGTGATTGTGACTCATGAACCAGATATTGCTGCCCAAACAAAAAGAATTATCCGAGTTCAGGATGGTTTAATTGTAAATTAGTTTTGTAACCTCAAATAAACGTTCATGTAGCAAGCGCTTATTACTTAAGAACCTTTACTGACAAATACAAATCCCCGCGTCTTACCTGATTCTGAATCAGTTGTTGACATTGCCTTCCACAAGTCTGCTGCTCTCACCCACACGGGGGGATATTTGTAACGCGAAACATCCAAGATTAAAAATCTATCTGTCTGCTCATTGTACGCCGCTAAGGGTGAGATATGTCCGCCTTTTTCTTGCCCTATTTCTTTGCGTAAATAATTAATTAAAATGAAATTTCCCGGCTGTTTTAAATTCTCTGTAGCTAAAGAGCGAAACTTTTCTAAACTAGTGTCAGCAGCATGATAAACATTAACTTTTACGCCATAACTTGCGAATAATCCACCAATTTGGTCTAAAGTCATCCCTTTACGAGAGACAACCTCAGCCGGAATCACTTGTTTAGTTTTTTCATTGCTAAAAAAGTTTTCTTGAGTAAACACTCGATAGGGCTTATATTGTGGTGCTTCTGGTGCGGGGATTCCTAAACTATTTAGCACCATAACAATACTAGCTACCCCACAATATGCTTGATTGTTTTGAGTAATAAACTGGGTGCTGAGGGGAAAAAAATCTTCTCTAGATTTACTGTCAATTAATAACTTTTCTCCTTCATCTGAGTTGAAGGCAATTAAATTAGGTGAAAGAGTTAGAGTTTGAGAAAGAACACTTCCACTAGCAACACAAAACGAAACAATCCCAGCTTGAACTGATGTTTTGATAAATTTGCGATAATTTGTATTCATAAATTATTTCAGGGAGAAAAATTTTGTAGTGAGCACTTCAGTGCTTTCTTATGAGCACTGAAGTGCTCACTACGAATTGCTAATATTGTCTTTGGGCAAAGCTAAACCTTTAGATTTGCGAAACTCGCGCACAACGTCTTTGATATCTTGTAATTCACCCTCAACCAGATAATTTAATTGTCGCATTTCATCAGCAGTAATTTTACCAGAAAGTTGAGCGATCGCTTTTTTAACTTCTGGATATTTCTTCAAAGTTGCTTGACGCACAATCGGCGCAGCTTCATAAGGAGGAAAATATTGCTTATCATCTTTTAGCACCACCAAACCCAAGCGGGCAATCTGTCCATCGGTGGAATTACCATTTATCATATCTACTTGTTTTTGCAGCAAAGCCCGATATATTAATCCTAAATCCATCAAGCGGGGAGGTTTAGCAAAGCGGAAATCATAAGTTTTCGCCAAACCGGGAAAACCATCTTCTCTTTCTACAAATTCATAGCCGAAACCACCACGCCATTGCGGTGTATACTCAGCAGCTTGGGAAAGAGTTTGAATATTGTAGCGCTTTGCATCTGCACCGCGAATAATCATCGCAAAAGTGTTTTCAAAACCCAAAGGTTTCATTACTTCTAAATTGAATTGCTGCGCGTAAGCTTGTTTCAACTTATCATAAACTACTTTTGGATCGTTAATAACTTTTTGTTTGAGGATGCTAGTAAAAGCCGTGCCTGTATACTCAACATACGCATCAATTTTACCAGCAATCAAAGCATTATGTGTCACCAAAGCACTAGTAAATCTGCGACGTTCGACTTTTAAATTAGTTGTCGTTTCAATTTGCTGTGCTAAAAGTTCGCTTAAAATATCTTGTTCAGTGAAGCCTTTAGAAGCAACAACGATATCAACGCCGCTTTGATTATTTGAATTTAGCTGACAACTTGCCAGAGAAATTATTAAAGCAAAAGTTAAAAAGCATAATCTCAAAAATATTTTCACATTCATGTTAATTTTTAACTTTTAATTTACCTTCTAGCCAACCAATAGCAAAATCTGCAATTAAAGCAATTATCGCTGCTGGAATTGCCCCAGCTAAAATTAAATCATTATTTACAACTGAAATTCCGCGAAAAATTAATTCACCCAAACCACCAGCACCAATTGCAGCTGCAATGGTTGCAATCCCAATCGCAATCACCGTTGCTACGCGCACACCCGCGAGAATCACTTGCATTGCCAAGGGAATCTCAACTTGCAGCAACAATTGTGTATCTGTCATACCCATACCTCGCCCAGCTTCCCGAATAGCTGGATCGACATTAATAATACCAGTATAAGTGTTGCGGATGATGGGGAGGAATGAATATAAAGTAAGTGCAACAATTGCTGGAGTTGCACCAATTCCGCCAATGAATGGCACGGGAATAAGTAAGCCAAATAGCGCCAAACTGGGAATTGTTTGCAGAATATTCGCAATAATGAGAATTGGTTGGCGCAAGCTAGTTATGCGGGTAATCAAAATGCCTAAGGGAATGCCTATAAGTATGGCAATTACAATTGCAATGCCTACTAAAAATAAATGTTCTAACGTATGCTGGAGGATTTCTGGAGCGTATTTAATCAAAAAGAAATTGTTCATAAACTGTCTTTAGAAATTTCGGTTTGACGCAGACATTGAAGAAAAGCAAGGGCTTCTGGATGAGGCGATCGCGAAGCGACTCCTTCGGAGTATCGCCTAAATTCTGCCGGCGTATCCAATACTACCAATTCTCCGCCATACATTAAACCAATTCTCGATGCCAAAACAAAAGCTTCTTGAATATCGTGTGTGACAAAAACAACTGTTTTGCCTAATTCTTGCTGTAACCTTCTAAATTCTTGTTGCAATTCTAAGCGTGTAATTGGATCGAGTGCGCCAAACGGTTCATCCATCATTAAAACGGGCGGATCGGCTGCTAGCGCCCTCGCCACGCCTACCCTTTGTCTTTGCCCTCCCGAAAGTTCATGGGGATATCTTTGGGCGAACTGTTCGGGATTTAAACCGACTAATTGCAACAATTCATAAACTCGCGTTTTAATTTGTTTGGGTTTCCAATTTTCCAAAGAAGGAACTAAACCCACATTGCGTTCAACAGTGAAATGAGGAAATAAACCAGTTTCTTGAATTACATAACCAATCTTGCGCCGCAGTTTAATTTCATTCCATTGAGTTGTTGGAATGCCATCAAATAAAACTTCGCCTTGTGTAGGAATAAATAGGCGATTAATTAATTTCATTGTCGTAGTTTTGCCACTTCCACTGCGTCCAAGTAATACCAGTGCCTCTCCTTGACGGATAGTAAAGTTGAGATTTGATACTAATGGGCGATTATTGCGGCTAAAGGTGACATTGCGGAATTCGACAGCGATTTGGCTATTTTGTGGCATGGGTGAGTTTCAAGCTGGCTTTATGTAATTATGTGATGATTTTATTGTTATCCTAACGCCCGATTTGCCCGAATTATCTTATGAGTGTGAGAAAAATATTTTTTTACACTTATAATGATTCATTAACTACGTACACAAGTAAGCATGAAAATCTTTATGATTCATGAATGGTATGAAGTATGGGTTGATGAATCAACAAAAATTCCATATGTTTTGTTTCTTTGCCCCGATCCAAGTAATCCTGGAGGAATGTTAATTATCGATCCAAAAGAAAACAATCGAATTATCCAGAAACTGCCTGACTATAATACAGCAATGTTGTGGTTGACAGAAGATGAGTATACTCGTGTTGATGGCAGGATGGAAATTGAATAAATTAGCGCCATTAGGCAAATGAAATAGTCATAATACCTATGTTTCTAAGTTGGTTCAATAAACTAATAGTATTATTGTGGTCGAAATACGCGCTCAAATGGTTGGCGACGATAGCGACGATAAATGTCGAAGCCTTTATCAAGAGTGGCGATCGCACTAATATTCAAACGCTGAGAAACCGCGACTTCCAAAATCTAGAAAAAGATAACAATTAAGGTTGCCATACAATACGAGATTGTTTTGCCAACAAACGAGCAAGTCGTTCAGTTGTAGCTGGGTCATCTTCTCTATATGGTAGACCTATAATATTCGCATGAGATGGAGAGTCAGGTACTACGTCTAAACCTAGTTCACGAACACGTCCTACATCCAGGCTAGCAACTCCATAACAGTTTGTGAATCTGGATGCACATTGTTCAGGAGAGGAGGCGTTAGCAATGTTAACAGAAAGACCCTGTTCATTTCTGTTTTTTCGCAAAAAATAGGCTTGAGCTTTTACCCTTCCCGTATCCTCATTTATCCAATTATTCCGCAGTAATGCCCGGTAGACAATGGCGCTATTAGGCAACGGTTCAAACCTTATGTCATTTCCAGAAGATTGTTCTGTCATTCACCGCGAAACCATTGCAACCAATCAGCTAAATTTGAGGCAGAAACGACATAATCCACGGCATATTCCTCACTTGTTTCGTGATAGATATAAGTTCTTTTATCGGCACTAAAGGGACAAAATAGGCTGACTTGACGCTCTGTTTCTAGGCTTGTCCAATCTAGAGTAATTCCTCCTTCATCATCACAAGAAGCCGATGCTCTGGGGAAGCTGCTTCCCATGAGATAATAGGCTTCTGAAACTAAATTCAGTACAGTCTTGAAAGCGTAGTCAGTTGGCTTAATAATGCCATAGTCATCTTCATCTTCGCCCTCTAAAAGTTCTAAAATCCGTTTGAGAGTAATGGTAATTCCTTGAGATTCTAACGAAATAGTCATGATACCTATGTATCTAAGTTAGGACTAACTAAATTAATAGTATTACTGCGGTAAAAACACGCGCTCAAATGGTTGGCGACGATAGCGACGATAAATGTCGAAGTCTTTATCAAGAGTGGCGATCGCACTAATATTCAAACGCTCAGAAATCGCCACTAATGACAAATCGGCAAAATCTCCTGGTAAACTAGCGTACTGAGAATTGAGTTCGGCGATACGTGCAAAATCTTCTACTGATAAATGTTCACATTTGTATACCTCAGTTGCCAGATGTGATAAAAAGACATTTTGTACCCGCGAATTAGGCGCAATAAAATACATTACCTCAGTAATGCATCCTACTGTACTTATTAGCTCACTAGTACAACTGGTGAAAAAATCAAGTACTTGAACATGATACCTATCTGCTGAATTGTAAAAAGCTATCATCACAGAACTATCGACAAGAATAACAGGGTAATAAGTCATACTTCTTGCTTCTGCTGGCTTTGTTCATACCGTTTCTGGAAATACTCAGCAAGATACTTATACCGTGCATCTCGATCGGATAAATCGCTCGGACCTTGCAATAAATGTTCAGGATACCCACCCATCCGTTCTAAAACGGTTTTACGCGGTTGTAAGCTTTGCCAATGTTCATGTAGCAGGCGTTTAATCAATTCATTACTTGTTATTTTTTCCTGAGCGAGAATCTCTACTAAATACTTCTCGGCTTCGTCATCTAAGTTGACATTGAGCATAAAAATTCCTGCCTTTAAATTAGGAAAAAATTAGCTATTTACATTGACAATTGTTGCATTCTCTGCAATATTTAACTACATACTTTGCTTGTATTCTTCCAACAGTTGTGGAATGTAATCATATCCATCTACACCAATTACGGCGATGATTTTCGGGCGGTGTTGTTGCAATGCATTATTAAAAGCTTCCGCACCCATTTGTCCTTGCAAAATTGTCAGTAACGCGGCTGGTTTTCGCCACTCTCGCGAAGCAATTTGATTTAGTAAATACATTCCCAAACAACCTGTGTAAATTGCTCTGGGAAAATTTGCCATGCTATAATTTGCTTCGGCTAAATTCGCTAAATTTAAACCTTGCAAATATAAATCACCGGATGTTTGCGCTGTGTTAAAACCGTCTTCTAAATGTTTGATGGCAAGTTGCGGTTGTTCAGTTACTAAGTAGGCAATCCCTAAGCTGCTGACACACAATGCTTTACTTTGAATATCGCCTAATTGTTCTGATAACTTTAAGCCTTGTTGCAAATAGTTAATTGCCATTTCATAGGTTTCCGCTTCTGCTTGTTCCTGCTGCGCTTGCATAACTTCGCTGTAGCCTAAATTTACTAGCGCGTTGGCTTCTCCTGTTCTGTCTCCTGCTTGTCTGCTGAGTATCAATGCCCGTTGACTGTTGTTAATCGCCTCGGTATAATTCTCTGTGGCAACAAAAGTACGGCTGAGATGGTTGAGATTGGCAATTTCACAAGGGCGATCGCCTGCATTTCTGGCTATCTGCAATGCCTCTTGATGAAACTGAATCGAGCGATCGTATTGTCCCATTGCTCGCTGTGAATAGCCTAAAAGTGTCAAAATCCGCGCTTTTTCTTGGGTTCCCTCCGCTTGTCGCAGCGGTTCATCTAAATAATCTAAAGCATCTCGCAAATAACTTCCCGAAAATGAAGCGAAAATTCCGCCGTATAAGGGAAAATACGGACGTTGGGCAAAGTTTCGCAAAATTTGTAACAACACTTGCGAAGAAGCATTGTTGTAGCGGGTTATACTAACAAAACCATTTGCTAACTGATTCCAAATGGCGGCAAATGTCAAGAAAGTTGAAATAGATAACTTTGAACCGGCTTTGACGTTGTAAGCTTGTTGGTCAAACCAGTTAACCAATCCGCGTTGCAAGTACTGCAAAACCACTGTTAATTCCACCCAGTCGCTATCTGTAATGAAGCGTTGCTGTTGAGCAAATTCGCTTAAAGACGCATCCATTGCCAGCGTGTGAAACAGTGCTTGAATTAAAGGGCTATTAACTGTCTTTTCCCAACTTGCCCAAGGACCATTTTCACCGGGTACACCACCAAATCCGATTGATGAGCGGTTTTGGTCGTACATCCAGCCCAACAAATTATCAGAAAGTCGTTGCCAAGATGCTAAACCACGGGTGATACCTTCAGATAGTTGGAGAATTTCTTGATTTTCAGGTACCTGCTGTAGGGATTTTGCTAATTGCTGAAGTTGTTGTAAATTTAGGGGATACTTTCGGTTCGGGTCAATAACGCGCAATAATGCCGCAAGCCGATCGCCTGCATTTTTGGTAATTTCTTGAACTGCGGAGGCGATCGCATTGTTAGCTTTATTTTGCTCTTGCGTGCGTTGCCATTGATTTTCAATCGTCTTGATTGCTCTTAAACTGCGGGTAGCTTTCGCTTTTTTCAGTTCATCTTTTTCTGAGTCTACCAGGCTTTGGGCGGCAGCGAGGCGATCGCTCAAAGCTAACTCAAAAACTTCCCCCGTCCCCGAACTCACCCCCTTGAGCAACATTTGATAAACTTGCTCAACAGAGCTAATCTTACCCTTGAGGGTAGTTTCCACAATTTCATCAATGAAGGCTAGATAGCGATCGCGCAATGGCAGAGAATCTGACACTTTAGCTAATAGAAAACGTTACGTTAATTCTCATTCTAGTCATTGTTGGGGAATGGGGAATGGGGAATGGGTAATGGGGGAATGGGGAATGGGGAGTGGGGAGTGGGGAGTGGGGAATGGGGAATGGGTAGTGGGTAGTGGGTAGTGGGTAAAACGCACATCACTATTATCAATTACCGATTACCAATTACCAATTACCCATTACCAATTCCCAATTATCAAGTCCTTCCGGCAAGATTTGCTACCACTGCCGCTAATTCGGCTTGATTGACTGGCTTGGGAACGTGTAGCTGAAAGCCTGCTAAAAGCGCCTGCGTGCGGTCTTCTGCCCTAGCATAAGCTGTCAGGGCTACGGCGGGAATCCGTCTGAGTTGCTCTTCTTCAAGCGCTCTAAGTTGACGAATTAGGGCGTAACCATTTTCTCCTGGCATCCCGATATCGCTTACTAAGACATCAGGTTGAAATGCTTGCAAGGCAACAAGTGCTTCAATAGCAGATGCAGCTGCTTTTACTTGTACTCCTAATGGTTCTAGCATTGCGGCGATTAACTCGCGGGCATCAACTTCATCATCGACGACAAGCACCCGCAAGCCTTCAAGAATTGGCAAACAATTTTCAGCTACTTTATTCGGCTCGGTGGGTGATAATTGCTCTGGTGTAGTTGGCTTGAGCGCGGGTTTTAGCGGCAGAGTAACAATAAAGGTTGCTCCCTTTCCGATTCCTGGACTTTCGGCACGGACTGTGCCACCATGCAATTCTACCAAATGACGCACGATCGCCAATCCTAATCCGAGTCCACCATGCGATCGCGTGCTAGAACTATCTGCCTGACGGAAACGCTCAAATACATAAGGCAAGAATTCGGCAGCAATTCCCTCTCCGCTATCTCTCACCCGAATTTGTACGTGTGAATCAATCTCCACTAGTTGCACATCCACTTTTCCACCGTGGGGTGTGAATTTGATGGCGTTAGAAACCAAATTCCAGACAATTTGTTGCAAGCGGTTGGCATCGCCCAAAACTAATGCTACTGATGAATCGGATATATTTTCCAGGCGAATTTCTTTAACCTCAGCTGCTGGACGCACAGTATCAAGTGCTGCTTCCACAACTGTTATCAGTTGTACTGGAGTGACTTTCAGATTCAGTTTACCAGTAATAATCCGCGATACGTCCAAAACATCTTCAATTAATACTTTCAAAGATTTGGTATTGCGGTTAATTGTTTCTAGCGCACGAGCTGTGGTAATTTCATCAAACTTGCGGGTAGTTAGTAGCTGCGTCCAGCCAAACATCGCATTTAGGGGAGTACGCAGTTCATGAGAAAGTGTAGCTAAAAACTCGTCTTTCAAACGGTTTGCTGTTTCCGCTTCGGTGCGTGCGGCTTTTTCTCGAACTAGCAGTTGTTCGCGTTCTTGTTCTGCTTTCTTGCGATCGCTAATTTCGTTAATTAAGCCAACAAATCCTTCTACCGCTTTTTCTTCGTTAAACTGGGGAACGTAAGAAACTTCAAAATAACGGCTTGCACCATCTTTGTCGAGTGCGTTAATTTCATAAGTGACTTGTTCTCCTGATAATACTGCTTCTATATAAGGACGAACTGACTCATAAACTGACTCGTCCATAAATTCTTGCATGTGCTTACCATAAATTTCTGAAGCCGGAATTCCAAACCATTCTTCATATTTCTGATTATTAAATCGATAATGTTGTTCCGCATCGACATAAGAAATAAAAACCGGTACAGTATTTGTAATCAAGCGTAGTTGATTTTCTCGTTGACGCAGCGCTTGTTGTGTTCGTTTGCGTTCGCTTAAATCGAGAGAAAATACTATTGTTTGTTCAATGCCGTTAGATTCCTCCAACAATGCACCACCGATCAGAATCGGGACACGTCTACCATCTTTGTGGATATATTCTTTCTCAAACGGTGTGGTGCTTCCATGCGTTCTTGCTTCTTCTAATACTTGTACCTCCAAATCGTGGTATTCTGGTGGTGTCATTTCATCCCAGCGTATTTCCCCTTTTGCCAGTTCTTCACGGGTGTAGCCCACCATATTTAAAAAATAATCGTTCGCATAGCTTATTCCTCCGCTTAAGTCGCCGATCGCTACCCCAAAAATATTCGATTCTGCTAGCTGCCGAAAACGCTTCTCGCTTTCAAGCAATGCTATTTCCGCTTGCTTGCGTTCTGTGATATCTCGCTGAGTTCCCCATGCTCTCATTAATACGCTATTTTCAACAATTCCAACAAGATTATTCACAAAGTACTTGGAATTACCATACTTATCTACTTCATGAGATTCTGCGTCAACTAATCGGTAGCCAGAACGAATAAAACTACGCAGATATTCTATATTATGGGGATCGCACTCCACGAGAAAATCTCCTAACCTTCTGCCAACAAGTTCTTCGGCACTAGAAAAGCCATACATCTGTGCCATGACACGGTTACATTCTGCTAAATAAGCATATTGATAAAAATGCTGAATTTGCTCATATTCTGACAACTCCAGCGAAATTGGCTTTTCTATTTCAAAGCGCCAAATACCTTCTGAACTTTGTTCGACAAAAGCGCGGTAGCGTTCTTCGCTTTGTTTTCGGGCATTTTCTGCGTGTTTATATTCAGTTAAATCTAGTACAAAACTAATTATTTGTGAATTGTTTTCTAAGGTAGCAGAACCTAGTAAAATTGGAACCCGGCTATTATCTTTGCGGATGTATTCTTTTTCTACAGGAACGTGTACACCTTTAATTTTCAGTTCGACAATAGAGCGATCGCTTACCTCAATATATTCTGGTGCGGAGATTTCCCGCCACCGCACTCGCCCAGATACTAAATCCTCATGGGTATAACCTACCATATTTAAAAAGGCGTCGTTAGCCTCGGCGATCGCCCCATCCATATCACCGACAATTACACCAATGATGTTAGACTCTACCAAGCGTCTAAAGCGTGACTCGCTCTGTTGTAATGAATGCAAACTCACCTCTAGCTGCTTTTTCGAGCTTGCTAACTTTGAGGAAAGCGAGCTAATTAGTATTGTCACCAGCAAGAATACACTTAGCTGCACCACAGTCTCAAAGCTACCAACTAATGGCTGAAGGGATGGTTTGATTAAAAAGTAAGCGATCGCTAAAGTAGACAAACCGCTAGCCAGCATTCCCGGCTTTAACCCACCATACCAGACACTAACCGTCACAGCAGCAAAAAACAATGGAGAAATCAGCGGTGTCAGTAATGGGTATAACAACAGTGTCAGCAGCCATGCGCTACCAACAGCCAGCACCGCCACAATATAAGGTGCAACATGCGATCGTATTGCTTTCATTGCAAATAAATTCTCCTTTGGGGCAGCTGGCTGAAAGGAATGTTACTGAAAGTACTTAGACAACCGTTCACTCATTAGATATTATGCATCCGCACAATCTATACTGAGTATTTATATTTTACACATCTATCTAAAGTAGGAAAAAACAGAATAAATAAGATTGGCTGATATTCTTCACCACCAACCCTCAGCTTCTGGCAGGGTTTTTTTATTGTAAATCACAATTTATACCATGTCCGCCTTGGTAGAGACGTTAGGTTGTAGAGACGCGATTAATGAGCCAGCGCGTTGCGGAGGTTCCCGAGGCAGCGCGTTGCAAAGCCAGTGCCGTGCGGAGGTTCCCTCCGTTGAGGCATCTGGCGTCGGGTTAAGCGCGTTGTAGCGACTGCCGTTCCGTTGTAGCGTCTGGCGTCGCGTCTCTACAATCGAAAAGACTTTTTTGAGATTTATCCTGATTCAGCCATAGCTGTGACGGATAAAGAAATGGTAGATGCACCCTAATTAAATTACTGCCCTCGGTTTCTGGCTGAGGGCATTTTTATTATTTAAATATGGCGGGTAGTAAACTGGGAGCCATCCACACTGCATAAGCGATGAATGCAAATAGTAAGGTAGTTAAAGCAGTAAAGATATAGCTGATACACATCAACAAACCATCAGATTCGATACTGGCGACTGCTAATAGCAAGATTCCGACGGTGGGGATGGGATTGGTAAGGGGAACAGGTGAAATTAACAATATTGCCAACCAAGAGATACAAAGCCCGTTTAATCGCCAAGTTAAAGGATTTTCGGCTATTTTCACCAACCTGGGGCGGGTGATTTTCTCTAAGATTTTAGTGACTCGCCGCAGATTTTGCAAAAGTGTCTGAGCAAAAAGGCGAGGAAATTTGTAATTGGCGATTTTTTTTGGTAGCCAAGGCTGGCGTCTGCCTAAAACCATCTGTACAGACAATAGCAAACAAGCACCACCAAAAGGACCCGTGAATCCAGGTGGCATGGGAAACAAAAAGGGTAAAACTAATAATGCGATCGTCAAACTAAAACCCCGCTGGGAGGTTTCTGCCAAAATATCCCCCAAAGTCAGCGGCTGTTGCGCTAACCGTTGCAGGAGTAACTTAATATCTTGAGAAAATCTCAAATGTATTTGGCTTGATTTGATGTCACTTGCCACAATACCCTGCTTTAATTGAACTAAAACAATTTGATTAGTTACAAATACAATTACAATTCAAGATATTTCATTAAACCTCAAATTTTCATCTACCGCAAGCATAACTTCAATTAAAAACTATGGTAATTGGGCATTGGGCAATTTGAGGAGGGGTAAAGGGAAAAGGGGAAAGGGAAAAGGGTAAGAAAGAAGAAATATTTCCCCCTTGTCCCCTTGGGCGCTCCCCTGGACAAAAATGGACAGCCTTGTTTACTAGATCCTCAACACCCCACGACATTTTCGGATGAAGGCTGTCCATTTTTGTCTATTGTTTGTGAAACC
>NZ_JTCM02000117.1 GCF_000817785.2 Hassallia byssoidea VB512170
CAAAAATGGACAGGCTTCATCCTTTGTGACTCGCTATCGTGTTGAGGATCTTTAAAACAAGCCTGTCCATTTTTGTCTACATGAGTGTGAAACCCCTGTTCTAGAAGTTAATAACAAGGAAGTGAAAACTTATTCTTTTACTTCAATCAGAGCTGTTGACTGCCTGATTGGTAACAAGGCTCGTATTAGCTGACCCAATGGCATAGAGCGCTGCTCCTGAACAAAAACTAAGGGCAGGAGGGCAAAAAGCCGTAGGAAACCTGAGAGAACAAACAACCCCAGCAAATTATTGACACCAGGTAGAGTCAACAGAAAGCTACCGACAGCGATACCTACTGCCCCAGCGATACCAGCAATTGCTCCTGCGATCGCAAAATATTTAGACTGATTATGCAGCGGTGCCATTGCCATCATCAAATTGTTGGTACACAGGTCAATTGCCGCCCACGTCCCGCCGGCTAGTACGTGCAACAAAGGTAACCAGACCCAAAAGGAAATTTGATCGGTTTGGGTTCCTAGCCACAGCAGAGGTGTTACCGCCACTAAGACTCCTACTAATAGCAGGAGCGGGCGATTCCCAATTCGGTCAGCCAGTTTGCCCCACAAAAGCAGCATTAACATGTTTGCACCAGTTCCTAAAGCGTTATAAACCGTTACCACGCTGATATCTATATCCAGGTTATCCAGCATATAAAGGTTAAAGAACGGAGCGCTGATGTTAACGGCAAAGCACCAGATGCTCAGGTAAAGCACAAACTTCAAAAAATTATCATCTTTGAGGAAACTAAAATCTATTTTCTTGGGCTGCGGTTCGGATGTGTCTAAACCCGCGACTTTTAAAAGCTGCGGATTCACATCGGTCATCCAGAACTGACACATCTGACTGATTAGCCCCAGTACAATTCCTAGAACCAAAACTGCACCGTAACCTTTAAGTGTTCCACCGGGGCAAACCGATACCGCTAGACCCAGCAACGGTACACCGACAAGGTTTGTCAAGCTGAGAATACTATTGCGAAAGCCGAAATACCGCCCCCGCAACCGCTCTTGTACTAGCACAGCCGTCCAACCAAGCCAGGGAGCGCGACCGAAAGCTTCGATGATATTAGTTCCCAAGATAATTCCCAATGTCAACTGCACTACTTGGTGTCCAGTGATATGAGATGACGTAACCAACCAAATCGCTGGCACGAGAATCAACCACACCAGCCGCGACGGCACGAAAATACAGATGAAATACCAGCGAAAGCTACTACTTCGGTCTACCAAATACGCTCCTAGCGGTTGGAGCAGATTCGTCATCTGAGGAATAGCGGCAAGCAGACCAATTTCCATAGGACCTGCACCTAGCTCTAGCAAGAAATTACTGAGCAACGCGCCGCCAATGATACTGTAAAAAATAGTAGCGAGGACACTCTCAAAAGTTAATGCCGTGAGGCTTGTCCGAATTTCTGGCTTAGAAATCTTTAAAAGCAGTTTCGGAGTTGGAGAAAGTACCGTCTCTGTTAATGCCCTATCCTCTGAGATTTCCTGAATGGGGACAGGGGGAAGAGAACTTGTTTCTACTGAAATATCATCTTCTTGTTGCCGGAGCATAGTATAAGCGCCAAAATTTCAAGAGTTAAATTGTCATGGCAACTTTTTCCCCTATAGCATTAATTAGTAAATGTTATAGAGGATTTCATAAATAAGCTCGCTCTTGCTTTGAAATTGCTCACTTATCCGGAAGGATAGCTTATACTAAGTATTAACTATTGACTGCCTTCACAGAAAAAATGGCATATAACTGCGCTTGAGCTTTTAATCAAAAAAGTCAAGAGATAGACATGATTTTGGTTCAATACAAAATTTGCGCTCTTTGCTTTATTATGATAAATATTTTCCGCAAATAATTTCTATCCTCTCTAGGAGAGAATAATTGAAAATATTTCCAACCCCTTCTTGGTAATTATTACTTTATAAAGTAATTTTTGCTCTTTAGCTGGCACTAGTACACGTAGACAGAAATCAACCTACGTTTATACAGCCAATAATTTAGGATTTCGGTTTGAATTGAACTTATTTGAGTATTCCTACATGACGTGGGGAGATATCCAAGATAGTTTGTTTGTCCATCTCAAATGACTAATCTTAAATTTTACGTTACTATGTGACCATTTGCGTATGCCTTGAGAATGTAATGTTATCTGAAAAATTCTATCTCCGGGCTAGCATTGCCGACCCTACCAACTGTGCCACGATTACAGTAGAAGTAAAAAAAGTTTCTTATGGCACAAACAGAAATTGACGATATATCAACAGACAGCTCCTTAGTTGATCCTGAAAAAGACCTGCTGGGACATGCCAGCTTCGCCAAGTATCTGGCAGACAGCATTTGCAAAATGACCTTTCCTGAAGGGTTCGTTATTGCAGTCTACGGTTCTTGGAGTTCCGGCAAATCCACACTATTGAACTTCTTAGTTCACTATCTTCAGCAAAAGCCAGATGAATCCCAACCAATCATCGTTCCTTTTAATCCCTGGTTATTTTCTGGACACCAAGACATTACAAGGAGCTTTTTTGAACAATTACAAAACGTTTTAAGCAAACAAGGATCTGTGTCCAAAGGCTTGAGAGAGAGAATAGCTGATTTTGCTAAAGTTATTTCGGAAATTCCTTTGCCTTATGCTCAAACTGGCAGGGCAGTAGCAACATTATTCGACGATAAGGAAAAGGAAGCTTCGGAATTCAAAGAAGAACTCGAAGATACACTCGAACAGCAGCAGCAGCGAATAGTTGTAACGATTGACGATATTGATCGGCTTCCTGCTAACGATATCAGGCAGTTACTTCGCATTTTCAAAGCAATACCGAATTTTACTAACGTTGTCTATGTTCTGGTCTTTGATAAAGAAGTTGTAATGAAAACAATTGCAGAAAGCAAAGAAATATCCGGAAAAGCATATTTAGAAAAAATTATTCAAGTTGCTTTTGAGTTACCTATTCCAGAGAAAATCTCACTTCGTCGGTTACTTTTTGAAAAGCTTGATGGCATATTTGCTGATACAGAAAAACAACTATTTGACCAAATTCACTGGGACAATATTTACTTTCAAGGAATAGACCATTTTATTATTAACCTCCGCAACATTGTTCATCTGACTGAGACTTTAACAGTTACATATCCAGCAGTGAAAGGTGAAGTTAATCCAGTTGATTTCATTGCTCTTGAGTCGCTGCGAGTCTTTTGCCCAATGGTATATGACACAATCATCCATAATCCTCATGCTTTTGTAGGAGAGGTAAACACTTCAATAGACGAACTGAAAAATCTCCATAATGCCTGGATTGCTCAACTGCGAGATGAGGATAAGCAGCCGATTAAAAATCTGCTCATGCACCTTTTTCCTAAGTTAAAACTCGTTTGGGGTAATAGCAACTTAGATGAAGAACAATTAAAATGGCGCGAGCAACTACGTGTATGTAGCTTAGAAATATTTCCTATCTACTTTCGTTTGACGTTCTCAACATCGGAATTATCTAATACTCAGATAAAAGCTATCCTGGCTTTGGCTGAAGATGCGGATAAATTTGGAGAACAACTGATAAAAGTTGCTAATCAAAAACGTCTAGATGGCACAACGCAACTTATAACATTTATTGAACAGTTTGAAAATTACTCTGAACAAGAAATTCCTCTGAATTGCATTCCTTCAATTGTGCTAACTTTGTTTGATGTGGGCGAAGAACTGTTGTGTGCTGAAGAGAAGTCTCAAAGCATTTTTAATTTGGGAAATGAAGTTAGAATCAGTCGTTTTATCTTGCGTTTGTTGCGTCGGCTTGAAGAACCAGTAAGGTTTGAGGTGTTAAAAAAGGCAATTACTCAAGGTAAAGCATTAGCAATAATTAATCATGAAATAGCAACACTAAAAGAGCAACAAAGTCAGTATGCAGATACATTTAACTTAGAAGAAGAATGGCTCGTGAACGCACAACACCTCAAAGAACTCGAAGAAATTGCCACCAAAAGGCAACAGTCAACTGACATCAACGATAAATAACGTAAAATCCGCATTTATATTTATTTATCACTTCCGCTCACTACTGACCGCAAGACAGTACAGTGGGAGCCTTTTTACGGAGAGAGGTGAACTACTGAATTTGTGTATCCCGCATCACATCCTTTGTTAATTATCTGAAGCGCCTCCTTACCTCTAAAGTAAGTGGTACGCATCGAATCGATTGTTGAGAATAAGAGGATTACCAGCTGACTCGCGCACAAAGCAAAAAACGCACTCTTTACGTAAAGTCTGCCGGGGGATACTCAAGAACGGCGAGCTTTACGGCTGATGTAAGCGTCAACATATACCTTATGAGGATGACAATTTATGGAGCCAAAACAACTCAGTCAGGAATTGCGTCAAGGAAAGAATCCTGACATGAGCCGTCGGCGAGCAATTATCGGTTTGTCTATGCTCGGTGGTTCAATGGGACAAATCGTCACACTTTACCAAACCGGGGTTGTTAGTCACCTACCCTCACTGCCAGTGCCGTTATTCGACGCAGACCGTGTTGACGCATCTAACTACGCTTACAGCCGATTCAACTCACCCGATGGACCAATAATGATGCTTAATTACGCCCTCACTGCTTGGCTGGCTAGTGCTGGTGGTCTTGACCGCGCTAGGCGTAACCCGTTGCTACCAATTGCAATGGGCATCAAAATCCTCATCGACTCAGGCGTTTCCCTGGAACTGGCTCGTGAGGAGTGGAGTGAAAACAAAGCGTTTTGCGACTACTGCCAGGTTGCGACTGTTTGCTCGGTAGCCTCGTTGGTACTCGCTATACCCGAAGTACTCACTGCGGTTCGCACCCTGCTTGGTCGCCGTAACAAGAACAATGCATCTAGCAGCACGCAACTTTGACCGATTAAGATTGAGAGCTACAAGTTATACTTGTAGCCCCTATCCTAATTTTTGAGCCACGAGCGCACCTTAACTTTGGGAATATGCGTATCCCAAAATTAAGCTGTGTTTAAAGGCAGTTTACTGTTAGCAGCAAGTCCCCACTGATAACAGTAAACAATTTCAATTATGAATGTTGATAAACATCCCAATATTGAATATGGTGTTTATCCAAGATTGCTTGTGCGCTTTGGATATCGTTATCTGTACCTTCTACTATCACCAAATAATCACTTTGAATCAGGCGATCAATATAAACCCTAGCTCGTTCCTCTGGAATGCCTAAATCAGCAAGTGCCTTGATTAAATTATTAGTTGCTGCGGCTCCCACAGCAACACCAGCTACGCTTGTAGCTAGTGCCGCGCCAACAGAACCTGCTGCTATCACAGCTCAATAGCCAGGAATGGCTAGACTGCTCAAACCTACGAAGAAGCTACCCCAGGTACTTGCAGTCAGAGTATCTGCAACCGCACTTGTGGAACTATTTACATCTTGATCGCCAATGCGATCGCTTACCTCAGCTTCACCAACCTGTTCAATTTTGTCTGCATATGAAAGCAATCAGGGAAAATTTTTCCATCGTCAAGCCTGAAGCTTTCAATTCATTGATTGCTTGCTCTGCTTCTTTACGGCTTGAAAAGAAGGACAACAGCGCGTTTTTCTGGGGTTTCACAAAAACTAGACAAAAATGGACAGGCTTGTTTTAAAGATCCTCAACACGATAGCGAGTCAAAGGCGTGTCGCCGGACAGAATCTTCTGTCCGGCGAACCGCCGCCTCAGATGTTCGCGCTTCGCGTCTGGTGAAGGAGAAGCCTGTCCATTTTTGTCCGGGTGAGCGTCCAAGGGCATTTGTTGCTATCATATATTCCTTATAAGTGCAATTTTTAACGAATGAAACTGCATTATTTTATGGATATTTATCTTTTCTTTTTATGGTTTTATTTATAAGATTCATCGCTCTAAAGATGTAGTCTATAAGTACGATTAGACACTCAATTATTTGACGTTGCTTTATTAATATAAGTTTCAATATTAATTAATATAATATTTATAAATTTTATCTTTTGTGCCTCAAGTGGAGCATTTGCACTCACATCTCCATCCTCATAGTTTTCGTTCTAGTCAATCGTCTTGATATCGTCGATTTACAGGAGGATCGCTCGTTGCCAATCTCCTAAAGTTAAGTATAGATGTATACGTAATAGATTGGGGTTATCCTAGCCGTGGCGATCGCTGGCTGACTCACTACGACTAGATCGAGTAACCTTAAATTGTCTGTTGCATTTCTACGCTATCGCCTGACTTCGAGGGCCATCTCACAGTAACAATAGTACAGTCAGACTCAGCAACCCAAGTATGCGCTACACCTGCACACCAAAGAACGTAGTCACCCTCACGCGATAGGACAATTTCTCTATCCTCAAACTTCAGGCAAAACTTTCCATTGATGAGGATGGAAAGTGTGGTGGCTTGGTGATTGACTGCCCACTCAGTTCTGCTGTCACCATATGAGTGAACACCCCATTTCACTTCTAGGTCTTCGGTGGAACGCAGATCGTCAAGAGGGCTGATAAAGTGACCAAGGAACCAGCCCCCACGATTTGCTTTTTCTTCTTTGGCGTTTCCAAAAACAACTTTAGTCATTAGTTAGTTGGAGCGTTGTTAGTTGTCAGTTGTCAGAGTAATTTAGCCTACTCTTGCGATTCCCAATCTAAAATCTAAAATCCAAAATTGGTAATCGGCACTAAAATTCGTCCACTGTAACCAGCTTGGTTGTATTGTTCAAGGATATTCGTTGCGATCGCTTTCCCCTCACCTGCTGCAACCAAAGCTACACAAGCACCGCCAAAACCTGCACCCGTTAGCCTAGCACCAAACACTCCCGGAGTTTTCTGTAACATCGCTACCAGCGTATCTAGTGCAGGTACTGATACTTCGTAATCATCCCGCAAACTAGCGTGGGAAGCGTTCATCAATTCCCCAAAGCGCGAAGATGATACTTCCTGCACAGCTTCCAAAACGCGATTATTTTCTGTAACTACGTGACGGGCGCGATGTCGTAGCGGTTCTGGTAACTCTTGGACAGCATCCGCATCAGTAATATCTCGTAGCGCCTTTACATTCAGCAACCGTGCCGCTTCCTCGCACTCAGCACGACGCTGGTTGTATCCACTACCGGCAAGCGTGCGAGGTACGCCGCTATCTATCACCACAATCTCTGCTTTGTTGGGGAAAGGCAGTACGCGCCGTTCTAAAGTACGGGTATCTAAAAACAAGATATGCTCAGTGTCAGCCAAACTGGAAGCCATCTGATCCATGATACCGCATTGCACACCAGCATAGTGAATTTCCGCTTGTTGTGCGAGTTGGGCAATTTCCACATCATTGACAGGAAGGTTGAGAAGTTGACGCAATGCCCGCAGTATAGCAACTTCCAAAGCTGCACTGCTAGACAAACCCGAACCCATTGGAACGGAAGATTTGACGTACAAATTCAGCGGGGGTATTGTGTTTGGTGCTGATTTCAAAACCTCGATACAACCAAAGATGTAACTTGCGAATCCAGAGGGTGTATTATTGTTTTCGGAAATGCTAACTTTTTCGTCTAAATCTTCAGAATAAAAATGGTGTTGTCCATCAGTACTAAAACCAACTTGTACCGTTGTGGATTGAGGAATTGCTGTTGGGAGCACGAAGCCATCATTGTAATCTGTATGTTCACCGAGTAGGTTTACCCTTCCTGGTGCGCTGGCTTGGTTTTGTGGTAGTTGACCAAATATTTGTTGAAAATCCATAGTGCTTTGTTAATAGCAAAAGCATAAAATATTGCACATTTGCTTATAGTTTTACACTACCAGCTTACGCCGAGGTGTCAAATCAAAAATAAATCCCCCTCTAGTTTCGCGGACTAGAGGAGGAAATGGCTAAAGGTCAAAGGATATCAAAAATTTCAATTAAATTTGCCAGCAGTAGAGGCAATAAGGAATGCTGCGTAGGTGAGGACGTAGCCAACTGTAAAGTGAACTAGACCCGTCAACCAACCTTGGACGATGGACAGAGCTACAGGCTTATCCTTCCAACGAACCAGGTTTGCTAGTGGTGTGCGCTGGTGTGCCCAAACCAGAGTCTCTATCAACTCTTGCCAGTAACCTCTCCAGGCAATGAGGAACATGAACCCGGTTGCCCAAACCAGGTGTCCGAAGAGGAACATCCAAGCCCAAACGGAGAGGTTATTCATACCGTAGGGGTTGTAACCGTTAATCAACTGAGCAGAGTTAGCCCAGAGGTAATCGCGGAACCAGCCCATCAGGTATGTAGAGGATTCGTTGAACTGAGCGACGTTGCCTTGCCAAATCCCTAGATGCTTCCAGTGCCAGTAGAACGTTACCCAACCAACGGTATTGAGCGCCCAGAATATAGCGAGGAAGAAGGATTGTTCCCAAGCAGAGGTTTGGCAGGTACCACCCCGACCAGGACCGTCACAGGGGAAGGCAAAACCAAAATCCTTCTTGTCGGGCATTAACTTAGTACCACGGGCATCCAACGCACCCTTGACACAAATCAGGACAGTTGTGTGGATAGCCAGAGCGAAGGCGTGGTGTACTAAGAAGTCACCAGGACCAATGGTCAAGAACAGGGAGTTAGTGCTGTTGTTAATAGCATCCAGCCAGCCTGGTAAATAGGTAGCGCCAGCAGTGGAAGCAACGCTATCTGGGTTGGACAGTAGAGTGTTCAAGCCGTACAGTACTTTACCGTGAGAAGCTTGAACAAACTGAGCAAACACCGGCTCAATCAAGATTTGCTTTTCCGGAGTACCGAAAGCAACTACTACGTCGTTGTGTACGTACAAGCTCAAGGTGTGGAAGCCCAAGAAAAGGGATACCCAGCTAAGATGCGAGATAATCGCTTCTTTGTGCTTCAGCACGCGGTCAAGTACGTTGCCCTTGTTCTGATCTGGATCGTAGTCTCGTATCCAGAAAATCGCAGCGTGGGCGAAAGCACCGACCATGAAGAACACAGCGAGGTACTGGTGGTGAGTGTACAGACATGCCTGGGTTGTGTAGTCCTTACCGATAAAGGCGTAAGGAGGCATTGCGTACATGTGCTGCGCTACCAAGGACAGAGCAGTACCTAATGCTGCCAGGTGTATAGACAACTGGAAGTGCAAAGAGTTGTTATAAGTGTCGTACAGTCCTTGATGAGGCAGGTTGAACTGTCCTTCAGTTTGGATGCCAAAGAAGTTCTTGGCGTTCAGCATTTCTTTGATGCTGTGACCAATACCGAAGTTAGTCCGGTACTGGTGACCGGCAATGATGAAGATGACTGCGATCGCTAAATGGTGGTGTGCCATATCGGTCAACCACAGCGATTCAGTCTGAGGATGGAAACCACCCAAAAATGTCAGAATTGCAGTCCCTGCACCTTGTGATGTACCAAACAAATGGTTGGGAGTGTCGGGGTTAATAGCGTAAGCACCCCAGTTACCTGTAAAGAAAGGGACTAAACCTTCTGGATGGGGTGGGGTCGTTAGGAAGTTATTCCAGCCTACGTGAACACCACGTGATTCAGGGATAGCAACGTGAATTAAGTGACCTGTCCAAGCTAAAGAACTGACACCAAACAGACCTGCTAAGTGGTGGTTTAAACGGGGTTCAGCACTCTTAAACCAAGACAGGCTGGGACGGTACTTGGGTTGTAAGTGCAACCAACCAGCAAACAGAAATACTGCCGCCAACAGTAGGAGGAACACTGAACCCATATACAGGTCATTGTTCGTCCGCATCCCGATGGTATACCACCAGTGGTAAACACCAGAGTAAGCAATATTAACTGGATAGTTAGCCCCACCTTGGGTGAAAGCTTCGATTGCTGGTTTACCGAAGTGAGGGTCCCAAATTGCATGAGCGATCGGGCGGATATGAATGGGATCTTTAATCCACTGTTGAAAGTTACCTTGCCAAGCTACGTGGAACAAAAGGCTAGATGTCCACAGGAAAATGATTGCCACATGACCGAAGTGTGTAGCGAAAATCCTTTGGTAAAGATTTTCTTCTGTCATCCCGTCATGGCTTTCAAAATCATTTCCCATAGCCATCGCATACCAGATCCGACGTGTAGTCGGGTCTTGTGCAAGATCCTGGCTAAATTTAGGAAATTTTGTTGCCATTTATTTTACTGACATTCTCCCTAAATGGTAATCAAAGTTGCTAGTTCTACTGAGCCAGCAACACTTGCAATTGAATAAACACTTTTTCAGCCTCAATCAAAGGTCAATCTAATAGAAACAGTAGAAGTGGCGAGTATGAGGATAAAAAAGGCTTAATTCCCGGATTTACATCTCCATGCAGGATGAAATAATTCATCTCGGTAGGAGCAATAATCAAATTTAACTACCATTACTTCAATTAAATTTCCTACTTTAGGAGGAGATTATTATTAAATTTGCTTGTATTTGTGAACACAGCTTAAATACTATAAGTTCCTATCACAATCCTCGGCTTTCTTTATGAAAAACCGCTCTGAAGAAAGTGCTGGTAGAGTATAACAGTTATTTTGGCAAATAATTTTAACTTTTATGAATTATGTAAAGGTATAGGACGCAATCTTCCTTCTACCTCCACGCTAGGAAAACTTAAATCAAAAGTCATATTTTCCAACTTTCCATCACCAAGAATCACAAAAGTATCTTCAATCTTTGCCCCTGGTAAACTGGGATTCCAAGCTACAGCCATGTTTTCTGCTAAAGTATCTTTTGTCAATGGATTTGCGACAACTTCCCGCGCTAAATACCCGGTAGTTCCTCCTTGGTGATGTTCGCGAATGGCATTGGGAAATCCGTGTTGTTCGTAAGCAACTGCCAAGGCGTGATAAACTTCGTCCAGAGTAGTTCCAGGTTTGCACATGTTCAGCGCTTGAGCTTCAATTTCGCGGACATGACGGTGTAAATCAGCGCATTCATCCGAAAGCGCACCAAAACAGACAAATCGTGTCAAATTTGCATACAAACCGTATCCCCTAGCGCAAAACACCATCATTGCTTGCCGTCCAATCTGTTCGCCAGTCGGTGTAGCATGACGGTATAGCGGTAAACGTCTCTCACCGGCTACCAATGTCAGCGCTGGATGCAAACCAGAAGCCCACAACGCCTCTGCACCCGCACCCGCTAACTGATATTCTGTCCAGGTAGGCTTGGCGGCTTTGAGTACCTCTGTCATCGCAACGCTAGCTTTTTGCCCTACTTGGCGATATCGCTCAAGTTCACTTGACATCATTACTCTTTTATGCTGCTGCAAAGATGAAGGTAATGGCTTTTCTATTTGAGCGATCGCACGATCGGTTAAAATTTTTCCCCCAGCCGTAACATCGCGCACAAAAGACTCACGGGCATCAGCATCAGCCCAAGGGTTGACGTGCAACTTGAAATTAACTGGCAATTCTTCATCCACAAGACGCTGCGCCTCAATTTCATCCGTCAATATCCAAGCATCTTGGGCAGTTACCAGCACTTCTGCTACCCCGGTTTCAGCGGTAAGCAGCACGGTGTTAGAAGCGCCAGCAGTCGCCCAAGCAAACCAGTCTGTACCGCGTAATCGCACACCTTGCGCCTCTGTTTGGCTGAGGGTTTGGCGAATTAATTCCAACTTGATAGAAACTTCTTCATTCATAGAGGATTCATATTAAAACAAAAATATCTTTTCAAGGGAAAAATGCTCACATCTCCCTCGGCTATATTACCGTTCTTTGAATATGAGCAGACAACCATCGTGAATTTATTGCAAAGCAACTATTCAAAATATGCACTTCAATTTAAAAAATTTATTTCTAGCGAAAGGATAGTTTTAGATTAAGTTTGAATGTAACTAGAAATACAAGCAAAATCATTCTTCACTCTTTTGCTGTTTGTAAAGTAGCCATGCTTACAGACAAACTTAAAATTTTATTTATCTATCGATAGTGAAAGCCTTTATAAATTCTACTAAAATTGGAAACTTAGAACAACAACATTCCAATTTTCCTTTTATCTGAATACCCTGCTAGCAAAGGGCAACTTTTGTCTTAGGTACGATGCATATGACAGACAATCAAAATAACGAAGGGCTGGGCAACGAAGAGGAAATCCTGACAAACCGCCAAGGTCATCCAATATCTGATAACCAGAATACACGGACTGTGGGTGACAGGGGTCCGACAGTACTTGAAAACTACAACTTCCTAGAAAAGATCAGCCACTTCGATCGCGAACGCATCCCAGAGCGCGTAGTTCATGCGCGAGGAGCGGGCGCTCACGGCTTTTTTGAGGCTTATGGTAAAGTTGGCTCGGAACCTGTGAGCAAATACACACGCGCCAAGCTTTTCCAAGAAAAAGGTAAAATCACGCCGATGTTTGTTCGTTTTTCCACCGTCACTCACGGAGGTAATTCACCTGAGACACTCCGCGATCCGCGTGGGTTTGCGACAAAGTTTTACACCGAAGATGGAAACTGGGATTTGGTGGGAAATAACCTGAAAATCTTTTTTATCAGAGATCCAATCAAGTTTCCTGACCTAATTCATGCCTTTAAGCCAGACCCAGTTACTAACCGTCAAGACCCCAACCGCATATTTGATTTTATCAGCCACACGCCTGAAGCAATGCATATGATTACGTGGTTGTTCAGTCCGTGGGGAATTCCTGCCAGTTACCGATTTATGGAAGGCTCAGGTGTAAACACTTACAAATGGGTTAATTCTGACGGTGTAGGGCATCTAGTCAAGTACTTCTGGATTCCCAAGCAAGGGGTAAAATTCCTGACTCAAGCCCAGGCTGAGGAAATTCAAGCTAAGAATTTTAACCATGCGACAGAGGATTTATACGACGCGATTGAGAAGGGTGATTATCCTGAATGGGAGTTTTGCGTGCAAATCATGTCTGACGACGAACACCCCGAACTCGATTTCGATCCACTAGATCCAACAAAAATCTGGTCGCCAGACCAATTTCCCTTGTTACCTATCGGACGAATGGTTCTTGATAAGAATCCTGTTAACTATTTTGCTGAGGTTGAGCAAGCCGCGTTTGGTACAGGTGTGTTAGTTGACGGGTTAGACTTCTCAGACGATAAATTGCTTCAAGGTCGGACTTTCTCTTACTCAGATACTCAGCGTTACCGCGTGGGACCAAATTACCTCCAGTTACCGATTAATCAACCAAAAACACCGGTTGCTACCAATCAGCGTGATGGTCAGATGACTTACCGCGTTGATGGTGTCGAAGCAGGGGAGAACCCCCATGTGAATTACGAGCCAAGCAGTCTTGGCGGACTCAAAGAAGCGCCGAAATCTGGCAAAGCTCACACTCCCTATGTTCAAGGTCCAGTCATAGGTCAAAAAATCAGCCGAACCAACGATTACCAGCAAGCTGGCGATCGCTATCGTACCTTTGAGGACACAGAACGCGATGACCTGATTTTAAACCTTGTTACACAGCTCAAACGGTGCAACCCAGATATTCAAGAGCGGATGGTGGAACACTTGACACAATGCGATCCAGAATACGGTACACGGGTGCGAGAAGGACTCAAGCAAGGCGAAGAAAATATGTAAATAATTACTTGAGTAATCTTTGACAATACCAGCTTGCGGTTATACGTATTATGCAGGTCACGCATCTTGCCTGACTGAGTATAGATAGTGTTACGGAGGGTTAAAAACTGTAACTTAATTCCACAGACATTGCTACCCATTACTAGTCATTTTTGGGTAGCTCTGATATAAGTTGGTCAACAAACTCTCTTAACCGTTCTTGCCAGTCAGGGACGGTTTTAAGCTTTTCTTTTTGTCCCTCGTACCCTCTAAATGCAATTACTTCCTTGTCTAAAGGTCGTTTCAATCTTTTTCTTGCACCAAGTTGATTATTTTTTTGAAAAGGCATTACAACAAATGTGTATGTATGTTAACATACATATAGCATTAAAAATAAGGTCGAGTCAATGCTTTTAGGTTTCAAAACGGAGTTGAAACTAAATAATCAACAGCGTACAGCGTTTGCTAAACATTGTGGAGTAGCACGCCATGCTTGGAATTGGGGTCTTGGTTTGACAAAACAAATTCTTGACCATAACAAAGCCAATTCCGATTCTAAAATCAAATTTCCTAGTGCTATAGATCTCCATAAATGGTTAGTAGCACTAGTGAAATCTGAAAACGAATGGTACTATGAATGTTCTAAGAGTACTCCACAGCAAGCTTTAATGGCATTGCGTGAAGCTTGGAAACGATGTTTTAACAAAACGGCTGGTGTTCCCAAATTCAAGAAAAAAGGTAAACGTGACTCTTTCACGCTGGAAGGTACAGTCAAAATCTTAGGCAACAATAAAATCCAAGTACCTGTAATTGGTGTTCTCAAAACTTATGAAAGATTGCCACAAGTCAAACCAAAATCGGTCACAATTAGCCGTCAATCTGATAGATGGTTTATCAGTTTTCGGTTTGAAGTCGAAACTCAATCATCAAACAATACAAGCGTTGTAGGCGTTGATGTTGGTGTGAAGAACCTTGCCATACTGTCTACTGGTGAAGTGATTGAAGGTGCTAAATCTTATCGCAAACACGAGCAAAAATTAGCCCAATTTCAATTTTTGAATCGTCACAAAATTAAAGGTTCTAAGAACTGGAGAAAGGCGCAAACCAAGATAGCTAGGTTACATAGAAAAATTGCCAACATCCGTCGAGATACATTACACAAACTGACGACATTACTAGCCAAAAACCACGGTGTAGTTGTCATAGAAGACCTTAATGTGTTTGGAATGTTGGCTAACCACAAGCTTGCGAAAGCCATAGCTGACATGTCTTTCTTTGAGTTCCGTCGCCAGTTAACCTATAAGTGCGAACTATACGGCTCTAAGCTGGTTGTGGTTAATAGATGGTTTCCAAGTTCCAAAACTTGCTCTAACTGTGGAGCAAAAAAAGAAACACTCACTTTGGATGAGCGAGTGTTTGAATGTTTTAAGTGCGGTTTCGTCATTGACCGGGACTTGAACGCTGCAATCAATTTGAGTAAAGCTGTCAGTTAGACAGTGTTAGCCTGTGGACTAGTGAGTGCCGACACCGCCAGAATGAAGCAGGAAGTAAACGAAACCCAAAGTAGATATTTCCAGCAATGGGTAACTTTGGGTAGGTATTATATAACGGATAAAGTTATCACAACCGGACTGGCGTTTGGAGATTCACCACGACTGCTTGCAACTCCTTCGCCTTCTCCTCTGGAAGCGCATCATTCGCAAACATTCCCGCTGCGAGTTCAGTTCCCGCCAAATACTTCAGCCTTTCGCTTGTCCGATATGGTGGGTAAAACTGAGCGTGTAAATGCGCTTCGGGATGTGCTTGTCCGTCAGTTGGTGCTTGGAACCAAGCCATCAGATAAGGAAACGGGCGATTCCACAAACCGTCATATTTGAGAGTGACAGTTTTTAAGGCTTTGGCAAGTCCCTGACGTTGTACGTTTGTAAGATCCATGAACGTGGGAACAGGTTTAATTGGCGCAATCCAAACTTCATAGGGGTAACGAGCGCATACCGGGACGAATGCGATCGCATACTCATCTTGATAAAGAATCCGCTGATTGTCAGCAATCTCCTTTTGAATCAAATCTTCTAGCAAACCCCGCTGATGTTGCTGGTAAAATTGCCGCTGTTGCTCCAACATCCGTGCTGGATGTGGCGGTATAAAAGGATAGGCGTAGATTTGCCCGTGGGGATGGTGCAAAGTAACGCCTACTTCTACGCCTTTGTTTTCAAACGGTAGCACGTACTGAATTTGCGGATTTTCTCCCAAAACGCGAGTGCGATCGCCCCACACTTGCAACAGCAAATCTAGATGATCCAGTGACAAAGAACTCAGAAAGGCGTTGGGGTCTTGCGTAAAAACCACTACCTCACAGGCTCCGTTGGCAGGCATAGTTTCCACAATGTTGGCTGGCGGTTCGCGTGCTGTCACCGCCATTGACGCAAAGCGGTTATCGAACACTGCCACATCATACTTACCTTGAGGTAGTTCCGTCGGAAACTCAGGATTGGTCGTGGGTGCTAGCGGGTTATACTCTGGAGGCGGCATGAAAGTCCGCCCCTGACGATGACTCGCATAAGCCACCCATTCACCGCGTAACGGGTGCCAGCGCAGGTGGGGATTTGCCCGCACTGGCTCGTTACTGGGGCTAGTGGCGATGATATTATCCGAAATTGGGTATCGACTGTATAATGTCAGTTGACGTCCATCTGGCTTTAACAGCTTGTGGGAGTACATAAACCTCCTGAAAGGGTTGCAGCGCGAATCGCCTCAATGGGGAATTTCGGCGTGCGATCGCTATACAACAATCCGTTTGCTTCTTGAAAGGTATCCGTGAACTGCGTATAACAAAAGCCGCTGAATATCTCAATACTATTGATACTTTCCAGCAGCGCGGTATATTTCATTTCTAGCTCGGAGATATTCCAGCAGCGCTCATATCCCCAAACTTTGTTAGCATCGGGGTTAGTCTCAGGAGCATAGGCAATACCGCCAAACTCGGTCAGCATTATTGGCTGTCCTTGATGAGGATAGTTGTCTAAGGTCAAGATACGCCCTCCGGGACGCTTGCGATCGAATAAATCTGATAGCTTGACTTCCGGTCCATAGCGAGCAGTCAAGTGAGAAGGATTCGTGTCATAATCATGCAGAGCGAGAATGTCAGTATCTGTACTTTCCCAGCCATCGTTACCAATTACTGGGCGAGTCGGATCTAGCGTCTTTGTCAAGTGAAACATTGCTAAAACGTAGTTCCGGTGAGCTTGGGTTTCGACCAGATTCGGAACTCCCCAAGATTCGTTAAACGGCACCCAAGCCACGATACACGGGTGGTTGACGTCACGTTTGATGACTTCAGTCCACTCTTTGGTGGTGCGCTCAACTGCTTTAGGCGAGAAGCGATAGGCACTGGGCATCTCCTCCCATACTAACAGCCCTAACACGTCTGCCCAATATAAAAAGCGGGGGTCTTCAATTTTTTGGTGCTTGCGTACTCCGTTGAAACCCATTGCTTTGGCGAGTTCTACATCTCGTCGCAACGCTTCATCATCGGGTGCGGTCATGAGGCTATCATGCCAGTAGCCTTGATCGAGAACCAACCGCAAATAGTAGGGACGACCGTTAAGCATAAAGCGATCGCGCTGAATGCTCACAGTCCGCATTGCTGTATAAGTTTTAATTTCATCCAGCAGTTCGCCTTTATACCACAATTCTATATCAGCATCAATCAGCGTCGGCTTTTCCGGACTCCACAGCAATTCGTTGCGGTAGTCGTCGATACCTGGGTCGGAAAGGGCAATGCGGCGGGTAACTTCGCCGTTGAATACTTCATAAGTATCGTTCGCCAGCAGGCGATCGCCAACGCTCAGTTTTACCTTTATTTGTATCCCCGAAGCTGGAGCATCACCTGCTAAAGCCGCGTAACAACCAATTTCCCACCGCTCGAAGTCGGGAGTCCAGCGGATGTGATCTATATAAGTCGCACCCACACGTTCAACCCATACAGTTTGCCAAATACCGCTGGTGCGAGGATACCAAATACTGTGCGGTTCAAGCTGCCAATCTTGCTTTCCTCTAGGTTTGGCTAGGTCTAGAGGATCGTCAGAAGCCCAGACTGTTACTTTTGTTATGCCGCTGTCATTCAAGACATGGGTAATATCGAGGGTGAAATTGGTATGTCCACCTTCATGTTCAGCTATGTATTGACCGTTAACCCAGACACGAGCGCGATAATCTACAGCACCGAAGTGCAGCAATAACCTACCCTCGCCTGGAGGAGTTTCAAATTCTCGCTCGTACCAGCAATTTGGGTGAAATCCTGTGTCCCCAATACCACTTTTGGTAGATTCGGGAGCAAAGGGAACTTCTATATAATCTGTCCACTGACTAATGTCGCTGGGTTGAATGCATTTGCCTTCGTCATCAAATGCGAACTTCCACAGACCGTTTAGATTTTGCCAATGCGATCGCCGCAACTGCGGACGCGGGTATGCCGTTTCTCTCAAACCGAAATTCGTCTGATTATCGGCATTAGAGGTTAGTCCGACCTCAAGATTGTCTAACTTCAACTTCATCGAAATCTCTTCTCAACTCTGCTACAGAATGAATTTGGGAAAATTCGCCTTTTTTTCAAGGTTTACAAATATTGCCCGTATTAACTCAAACCACACTATCCCGTGGCAGTAAATGTCGTCGGGGTGGAGGGCATGGGTTAATGAGCGCGATCGCGCACTTGCCCTTTGATTGGGGGTGTCAGAGCGCGGTATTAACTTTTGGCTCGTGACATTATGGCACAACTTCGGGAAATGCGATCGCCATGAGTGGGGGAAAAAATCAGAATAAATTTTTGTTGCCTGACATCAGCAAACTGCCCCCATATCAACTATTTTAAAGGCGGATTTGTTTAGCCAATTTTTTTTTGGCGAAAAATATCGATGAAGGTAGGGGGTAGGTGGGGACCCCTCAAATGAGTCCCCGTCCTTAAGGACGGGGACTCATTTGAGGGGTTTCAAGCGCGTGTACCCTACTATCCCTTATCCTCAAGAAGAAAAGCCAAGTTCAGACGACTTACAAGCGTTAAAGCAGCAAATTCACGAAAAAATCAAGTTTATTGAAAATAGCCCAGATAATTGGCAAAACTTATCGCTGTTAATGCTGATTTTAGAAAAGTTCGGTTCCTTTATCAGCTTTGGGGAAGCGGATGTAGCGTTGGTAGATAAAGCGAGAACTACTGCTGCGGTTGCGAGTGCGATCGCGCTTGCGCGTATGAGTCAGTTCGCAAATAATCCCGACGCAACTAAACTTAGTATCGTTGCGGGTGACTTATCGGGAATTCAGAAATTTATCTACACGATATCTTCCGATGGTGCGTTAAAATCCCTTCGCGCACGCAGTTTTTATCTAGAATTGGTGACGGAGGAAGTTGTTCAGCGACTACTTAGCAAATTAAAGCTTCCCCGCACCAATGTTATATATGCGGGTGGTGGAAACATCTATATATTGGCACCAGGTACTGACGCAACAAAAGATATTATAAAACAAGTTCGGATACAGTTTAACCAATGGTTGCGAAAAGAATTTCAAGGACAAGTTTACCTTGCACTCGACAGTTCAAAACCGTTTCCCATTGCAGATATTGCCAGCGAAGGTAAATTTGCACAACATTGCTTATACTGGACAAAACCCTGATATAACACTTTCGGGTGGAGTCAGTATTAATGATGCAAAATTTCCGCTTTACCAAGCAGCAGAAGAATCGGGAGACGCTGAAGAGATTGCCAAAGGTAATGGACGAGATAGTTTGTGTTTATTCGGTCAAGTATTTAAGTGGGATGAATGGTTAGGTATTGATAATATTGAAAAAATTAATTCAGATACTCAAGATTATTTAAAGTCAGAAGCCAAGCCGAATTTGTTAGGGATAATGCCTTTTGTTGAACGTTTAGAATTACAGCAAATTGGACTAAAGTATTCACGGAACTTTGTGCGTAACTTGCTAGCAACAGCGCAAATTCAAGAACAAGCTTTGAAAAACTTTGTTTGGTGAGGAAGCTAATAAATCAGAGGAGGCAAAAGGAACTCGCTATTATTTACATCTCCCAAAAATCGCTTATACTCTAGCTAGATTGCCGAGAGAGGTACTAAAAGATGATGATTTTCGTCAATCATTGAAAAATCCTTATAACGCTCTTTATTTTCGAGCGATCGCACTCGCTATTAAGGAAGACGATGCGCTTGGGGGACATGGTTCACGCGGTTACGGTTCCGTACTATTCGGTGAATTTCCAATTTACAATAGCGCAACTTTGCACCCCGGTCAATCTGGGTTACAATAAATTGCACCTATCGCCAACACGCAAGCATTATTAGAAAACTTTGCACGTCTGCGTGACGACATTCAACGACGACTTGCACCAGGGGGTTAATTATGACAACTTGGAAGCTGGTTAAACTCAACTTTGGGCGATCGCCTGTTCACTTTGGCGAGTTGGGTATTGGTATGGAAGAGTCGAAAGAACGGGTGCGTTCGGATACATTATTTAGTGCTTGGGTAAGTGCCTATGCGCGGTTATTTGGTAAAGAAGCAGTCGAAGCACTGTTACAGGAGTTTCAGCAAAATACACCCGTGCGGATGAGTTCGACCTTCATCTATCGAGAAGTTAATAAGCAAACAATTTTTTACCTCCCACGTCCTCTAAAATTCCCGATTAACAAACAATGACAACGATTTGGCATTTTTCAAAACATACAAAGGACTAAACTACCTACCCCCCTGCAACAACCCACGACAAATTAGGACACATTGTTTTAAAGATCCGCAACACCCAACCAATTACTCGGATGTTCGCGCTTCGCGTCTAAGAGAA
>NZ_JTCM02000118.1 GCF_000817785.2 Hassallia byssoidea VB512170
CTATAAGGTTTGGGCATAAGTTTCCCAGAGGTTGTGCTGGAGCTTTCATCAAGGTCTACTTCCAGTTTATGGCTTAACCGCCTTGGCGGTTGCTATAATAGTTGATTCAACCGTATCCAATTACTATAAGTTATTATTTGCAGCAGAAAAAAACGGTAGAGTAATTCATACTCTACCGTTTTCTAATTTTGTATTTAAGATATTAGATTAAATCCAAAATTTTACTCAGCTACTGGGGTCAATAATTCCCGGCGTTCTCCTGCACTAACTTGTACGTTACCGCTTTCATCGACATCAACCACGGCTGTATCACCGTCTTTGATGCGACCGGAAAGAATTTCCTCAGCGAGGCTATCTTCTAACAAACGCATAATCGCCCGACGTAAAGGTCTTGCACCGTAACTGGGGCTGTAACCTTCTTGAATCAAGCGGTCTTTGAAGCGATCGGTGACTTCTAGGACGATACCTTTTTCTGTCAGACGACCAAACACTTCTTTGAGCATGATTTCAGCGATTTCGCTGACTTCTGGCTTGCTCAACTGACGGAAGACGATAATTTCATCTAATCGGTTGAGGAACTCTGGACGGAAGTACTGCTTGAGTTCTTCGTTCACCAAAGTCTTAATTCTGTTGTATTGCGACTCGCCAGCGTTATCCGCAAACTCGAAGCCGATGCTGGAAGCACCTTTTTCAATTACCTTAGAACCGATGTTCGATGTCAAAATCAGCAAGGTGTTCTTGAAGTCTACGGTGCGACCTTTGGCATCTGTCAATCGACCGTCTTCAAGAATTTGCAGCAGCATGTTGAATACATCTGGGTGCGCTTTCTCGATTTCGTCGAATAACACGACGGTGTAAGGACGACGGCGCACGGCTTCGGTCAACTGACCGCCTTCGTTGTAGCCGACATAACCAGGAGGCGAACCAATCAGTTTGCTGACGGTGTGGCGCTCCATATATTCGGACATATCTAGACGAATCATTGCTTCTTCGGAACCGAAGAAGTAACTCGCTAAGGATTTCGCCAACTCGGTTTTACCAACACCAGTGGGACCTGAGAAAATAAAGCTGGCGATGGGTCGATTAGGATTTTTCAAACCGACACGAGCGCGGCGAATGGCACGAGAAACTGCTTTCACAGCATCTTCTTGACCGATGAGGCGCTGATGCAGGGTGTCTTCCATGTGCAGCAGCTTTTCGGATTCGGATTCGGTGAGTTTGTTCACCGGAACTCCTGTCCAAGATGCGACAATGTGGGCGATGTCCTCTTCAGTGACGACTGGTTCTAAGCCTTCTGTGCCGGATGCGTTGGTTTTGCTTTGAGCGATCGCCCGAATTTCGGCTTTGATTTCCATTTCCCGATCGCGCAATTCCCCAGCTTTCTCAAAGTCTTGACCGCGCACTGCGTCGTCTTTTTCTTTCAATATCTGACGCAATTCTTTATCTAACTCTTTTGCCGCTGGTGGCAATTGCGAGTTAATCAAGCGGACGCGAGAACCTGCTTCGTCAACCAAGTCGATGGCTTTATCTGGAAGGTAGCGATCGCTAATATATCTATCGGACAATTTCGCTGCTGCTACTAAAGCTTCATCGGAGATTTTCAGCTTGTGGTGCTGTTCGTAACGGTCGCGGAGTCCGTACAAAATCTCGATTGTTTCATCAACGCTAGGTTCACCTACCATTACTGGTTGGAAGCGTCGCTCTAGCGCTGCATCTCGCTCGATGTGTTTGCGGTATTCATCGAGGGTTGTTGCGCCAATACACTGCAATTCACCTCTTGCCAAAGCTGGTTTGAGGATGTTTGCTGCGTCAATAGCACCTTCTGCTGCACCTGCACCAATAAGCGTGTGAACTTCGTCAATCACGAGAATGACATTGCCTGCCTGACGAATTTCGTCCATGATTTTCTTCAGGCGTTCTTCAAATTCACCTCGGTACTTGGTACCAGCTACGAGCAAACCGATATCGAGAGTGACTACGCGCTTATCTTCTAAGATGTCGGGGATATCTTTGGTGGAGATGCGTGTCGCCAAACCTTCAGCGATCGCCGTTTTACCAACACCAGGTTCCCCAATCAATACTGGGTTATTTTTGGTGCGGCGACCCAAGATTTGAATCACCCGTTCAATTTCTTTTGCGCGTCCCACTACTGGATCGAGCTTGCCGTCTACTGCCATTTGGGTCAGATTCGAGCCAAATTCGTCCAACGTTGGCGTTTTTGTCCGACCTGATGAACCACCTGGAGATACTTCGGCTGTTTCTCCCAGCATTCTGATCACTTGGGTTCGCACCTTGGATAGATCCACACCGAGGTTTTCCAATACTCTGGCTGCTACGCCTTCCCCTTCGCGGATCAAGCCCAACAGCAGATGCTCGGTACCAATGTAGTTATGTCCTAATTGGCGCGCTTCTTCCAAGGATAGTTCTAGAACTCGCTTTGCCCGTGGCGTGAACGGAATTTCCACAGCCACAAAGCCTGAGCCTCGACCTATGATTTTTTCTACTTCAATCCGAGCGTCTTTGAGATTGACACCCATTGATTTCAGCACCTTAGCCGCCACTCCGGTACCTTCGCCAATTAGACCCAAGAGGATCTGCTCAGTACCGACAAAATTATGCCCAAGACGGCGTGCCTCTTCTTGAGCAAGCATGATAACCTTAATGGCTTTTTCTGTGAAGCGTTCAAACATAGTTTCGTTGATCCCATCACCTGCGTCGTGCCGGTATGCTGATTTTAGCATAAGCCCTATGTTTGGGTGTCTGTATAAACAGATAGACATCCAAGGGCTAACACTCAGGTTAATCGGATAATTATTAAATTTTTATTGCTTTTATCTGGTCTGTATACTGAGACCCTTGATTTAAGCCGCTCGATTTCACTCCAAAAAACGGGTTTTGGGTGTTTTTTTCGCCCTTCCCAAACAAAATTTAATATCATAATTTAGTGTCATTTTCAATACATATAAATACATTATTTGAATATTTAATATTTTATTGATGAACTTCCTGAATTTAATTAGAAATACTAATCATTCGGGAAAAACTAACTGCCACTCAGACTGACTCAAGCGATCGCAAACTATGGTATGCCATGTATCTAAAGTTTTGGGAAAATCTGGCTGTTGCATTTCTCCAGTCCAAAGAACAAGGGCATCTTCACCGTTATCTCGGTAATAACCGCGTCGCCGCCCTGCTGTTTTGAAACCAAATTTTTGATATAAAGATATTGCTGCGGTGTTGGAAACACGCACTTCGAGAGTGGCTCGCTCTAAACCGCGATCGTAAGCTTTCACCAAAAGCGAATATAGTAAAGCTGCGCCCAAACCTTGACGGTGGTAGTGAGGATGAACCGCCACAATCGTAATGTGTGCTTCATCTACAATTGACCAAAAGCATCCGATTCCCAGCATTCTGGAGCTAGAGAAGTTGGAAAATAATCCGAGTAATTCAGTGTTGGGACTTTCTAACTCTCGTTGATAAGCCTGCAAATTCCACAAACCGCCAAAACAAGCTTGATCGAGTTCTAGAGCTGCACTCAGATCGTTCGCTGTCAATGATTGAATTTCTAATGCTAATGAGATCACAATTATTGGTAATAGTACAACGCGAAGTAAACTGAGAATCGGGATACTCACTCACACCCGTAATTAGAACAAGGACAATTCTTATAGTTATGGTATCGACTCACCCGGCAGGCATTCAACATTCTGGTAGTCAGTATTTACCTGATATAAACGGTAAAAATGGCAAATTATCACCGAATCAGCAACTTTTACCATTGAGTGCCAGAGTTAATGATAATGACTGCCTGGAAATTGGTGGTTGTGATGTCACAACTCTAGTTCAGCAGTATGGTTCGCCTTTATATATTTTGGATGAAGAAACGCTCATTCGCGCTTGTCAGCAATACCGAGATTCTTTTAAGCAATACTACAAAGGTGAATCTCAGGTATTGTATGCTTCAAAGGCTTGGAGTTGTTTGGCAATTTGTGCGATCGCCGCTCATCAAGGTTTAGGTGTAGATGTAGCATCAGGAGGCGAACTTTACACGGCACTGCAAGCGGGTGTCAGTCCTGATAAAATCTACCTTCACAGCAATAATAAGTCTCGCCAAGAGCTAATTTTTGCCATTGAATCTGGTTGCACCATCGTGGTGGATAACTGGTATGAGTTGCATACTTTGGTGGAGATAGCTGTTGAAGGGGGCAGGGGGCAGGGGGCAGGGGGCAGGGGGCAGGGGGAGTTTGTCTCTCCATCTCCCTTGGAACCCTCATCCCCCCCATCTCCCTTGTCTCCCCCCTCTTCCTCATCCTCCCCACTCCCCATCCGAATAATGCTGCGGCTGACTCCGGGAATTGAGTGTCACACTCATGAGTATATTCAGACAGGGCAGTTAGATACTAAATTTGGCTTCGATCCGAATGCGCTGGATGAATTGTTTACTTTTGTAAGTAAGCAATCTGCTCTTAACTGCGTGGGATTACATGCTCATATTGGTTCTCAGATTTTTGAACGTCAACCGCATCGCGATTTAGCTGCTTTGATGGTGCAGTGGTTAACTAAAGCGGCTGGTTACGGTTTAAGCGTGACAGAATTAAATGTTGGTGGCGGTTTGGGGATTAAGTATATTGAATCAGACGATCCACCGAGCATTGAAGAGTGGGTAAAACCGATTTGCGAGGTGATTTCATCTGCTTGTGCTAGAGAAAATTTACCTTTACCTAAGTTATTATGTGAACCTGGGCGATCGCTAATTGCCACAGCTTGTGTCACTGCTTATACGTTAGGATCGTCCAAAGTTATTCCGGGAATCCGTACCTACGTAGCTGTGGATGGAGGAATGTCTGATAATGCACGACCGATTACTTACCAGTCAGTTTACCGGGCAGTAGTCGCTAACCGTATGTCAACTCCCTCAAGCGAAACAGTGACAATTGCTGGTAAACATTGTGAATCAGGGGATATTCTCATAAAAAATGCCCAACTGCCAAAAACTCAACCCGGAGATATTCTGGTAGTAATGGCAACTGGTGCGTACAATTACAGTATGGCATCTAACTACAATCGCATACCGCGATCGGCAGCGGTTATAGTCAAGGATGGCGAAGCAAATTTAATTTTGCAGCGCGAAACTTATCAAGACTTGATTAGACAGGATTGCCTACCAGAAAGACTAAAGAAAGATTTTGGATAAAGCCTGAAGACTGAAAGAAAAGGATGAAGAACAAAGAATAGAGAATGAAAATTTTAGACTTCATGCTTGATAATTCATACTTCATACTTCATCTTTCATCTTTCATACTTTATACTTCATACTTTCACGCCAGATGTCATGGGAGATTGGTGGAAGCAATGGCTGATAAACCTGGGACAGTCTGGGTCTTTGCTGCTTAAGACTCTGGATATAGCCTTAGTACTGGCGCTGACTTACATGATCCTAGTTATTATTAGCGAGCGCCGGACACTGTGGATGGTGCGGGGATTTATTGTGTTGATGCTGGCATCAGCTCTCAGCAGCACTTTGGGGCTACCACTGTTAAATTTTGTATTGGAAAAATTGGTGATTGGCTGCGCTGTGGCGATGGCTGTAGCGCTCCAATCAGAGTTTCGCCGATTTTTGGAACAATTGGGACGTGGCGAATTTCGTTCATTATTTCTACCATCGAATCGGACAGTCCCCAAGTCTGATAGTGTGATTGATGAAATTGTCGATGCAGTTAAAGAACTGTCGAAAAACCGGATTGGTGCTTTGCTGATTTTGGAAACTAGCGGTCCAATTGACGAGCGCGATTTTTCTGTGCCCGGAGTAAAGCTGAATGCGGAAGTTTCTAAGGAACTGATACAGACAATTTTTCAGCCAAAAACTCTTTTGCACGATGGGGCGACAATGATCCGTGGATCGCGGATTGTGTCATCTGGTATAATTTTACCGCTTTCGGGACGCACAGCCTCGCGCCAGTTGGGAACACGCCACCGGGCTGCGATGGGAATTACTGAGCGAGTCGAAAATTGCATTTGTGTGGTTGTATCAGAAGAAACGGGTTCTATTTCTTTAGCGGAAAGGGGAATCCTAAATAGACCGCTGACGCTGACGAAGCTGAAAGACTGTTTAGAGGCTCGATTATCGCCAACTGTAGATCGAGAAGCTGTGGCTCCAGGTCTGTTAAGCTTGGTACGTCAGATTCGTAGTAAGGCACTAGCCCTAATTTCACGTTTACTTGGATTACCATCGACCGCTTCGCGAGATAAAAAATGACAGCACACCATACACAACTGCAATATTTGCCGGCTGACTTAAAGCGAGAATTACTGCCCAAACACGTTGCGGTGATTATGGATGGCAATGGTCGATGGGCTAAACGTCAAGGGCTACCCCGAATTATCGGTCACAAACACGGTGTTGATGCGCTGAAGGATTTGCTTCGTTGTTGTAAGGATTGGGGAATTGCTGCGCTGACGGCTTATGCTTTTTCGACTGAGAATTGGAAAAGACCTCAGGAAGAAGTTGAATTTTTGATGACTTTGTTCCAAAGAGTTTTGCGTCAAGAATTGCGCGAAATGCTGGAGGAAAATGTACAAATTAGGTTTGTCGGAAATTTGCAAGCTTTACCGCGTATTCTTCAAGAAGAAATTTCCCGTTCAATGGAAGAAACTAAGGATAATCGCGCTATCCGGTTTACAGTTGCCACAAACTACGGTGGACGACAAGAAATTTTACAAGCTTGTCGAGCGATCGCCGATCAAGTAAAGCAAGGTCTACTTCAACCTGATGAAATTGATGAAGCGACTTTTGAGCGTCATCTCTACACCGCAGGAATTTGCGACCCAGATTTATTAATCCGCACCAGTGGGGAAATGCGAATCTCAAATTTCCTTCTCTGGCAAATGGCTTACGCGGAAATTTATATCACCGATACTCTGTGGCCCGATTTTGACCGCGCCGAATTTCACCGCGCTTTATCTGCCTATCAGCAACGAGAAAGGCGGTTTGGGAAAGTGTAACGATTTTGGATTTTGGATTTTGGATTTTGGATTAACTTTCAAGCCAAATCAAATTTTAAATTTCAGATTTGGGATTGATCGCCAATCCAAAATCCAAAATCTAAAATCCAAAATCCAATCATGGTCCTGAAAAAACCGCTTGTTCTATATCTTGCCGACTGAGGGAGTACTTGAACGATCGCTGTATATCTTGCCCTTTTTCCCCGGCTGGAAAATATCGCACGATGATTTGCTCAATGTCGAGCCAGATTTCTGCTTGCCATAACGGTCGCTGTACATGCCAACAATGCGGCTGTTGCTCATCTTGCTGACAGCCTTGGTTTTTTAACCACTGCTCAATCTGAGGTAGGGGGTGGCTATATAAGGGAGTATCGGCGGAAACTTTATTCATGATTTGCGTTAAATGTCAAGGGTCAAATAAATAATTTTTACTTCTTATCTAGAGAATTATTCGTTTGAGAAAAGTGATAAATTTGCTCTTGAACTAGTGGCGTTGGTGGTGTAAGTTGTGTTTTGAAGGCAGCATCGCCACGAGTTAAGCCGATGGCGATCGCCAATAACAAACAACCAAGAATAGTTAATCCCATAATAAATAAAGCAAAGATTTCGCCTTGTGAGAGTGGGCGATCGCTGGCATCAAGGTAAGCTGATTTTGACCAATCATAAAACTTAGCAACGGGATGGTTCAAGTCAGCGGGTGCTTGAATCACGCCAAAGCGAGAGTAGCCTATTTTTAAATCGTAGCTTAAACGGCGTTCTGGGCTGCTGAGAGTGGCGTAAGCTTCGTTGAGTTGCTGAAATTTAGCAGTAGCGATCGCAGCAGGTAACTCTGTTGTATCTGGATGAAAGCGTTTGCTTAGTTCCCGATAGGCATGACGGATTTCGATTACCGATGCCGAGGGATGCAGTCCTAGCAGGGAGTAATAAGTATCACTCCTTTGTGGCATTGCCCCGTTTTGATTCACGGCTGTTTGAGTCACTATTAGCTCAAGTTTTTTCTTATTTTAAACCTGACAATGCTTGAGTAGGCGATCGCACGCTCAATCTCTTACCCGATTTTCTTTGAGCCTAGTAAACTTCGTCGTGATTACCAATGTCAACAAATACAGCGTTTCCGTCGTCAGTGAAGTAAAATAATACTCTTTCGTCGTACTCTATGCTGAACAAGACATAATTCTTTAAGCTTCCCTGATACAGCGTATTTCAGGTAAATGAAGTACACGGGTAGGGGCACAATATATTGTGCCCCTACGATGATCTGTAACTCACGAAGTTGCAATCTGCTGTAACTTGTGAGTTTTCAAGCTTTGGTCGAAAGGATCGTTTGTAAACAACTTTAATTTTTGCCAAAACTTCGTTTCCAAGTCTACATTTCCTTTAATTCGCTTATGATAAGCACGTTTAAATGATGAACTAAAACTGACTTCCACCATTAATCTTCTATCAGTTGTTTTAGTTCGTTGATGTTATTCGAGAATTTAAGTTTACCGTTTTGCTGTTCTGCTTGGCTTATTTTCAAGTTTTCATATATTTGTTCTCGACGTTCTTCGCGCAAGTACTGGCTTAATAGTAGTTGAATTTCTTGTTTTTCTTCAATCGAAAGACTTTTGATTGTTTCTACTAAGTCACTAAAACTCATAAGCTGAAATACCTCGTAGTTTTTACCTGGCTAATCTGTATGATGACTTTTGTTTGATATAGCGACTTATATTATAAGAACGCAAATCACACATATTCTAGAGAAGAGACGTTCCGGCGGAACGTCTCTACGATGGCGGTGTTTTTATTAATGTATTCATTGCACCTCATCACTATCACAATAAATCAGCGCGAGGTTTAAAGGTTTCAATTTGGCGCAATTTTTCGTATAATTCTTTTTCTTCTTGGCTAATAGTTTTCGGAGTAACTATTTGAATTTCTACCAATTGATCGCCGCGTTTACCTGCTTCGTTGGGGTAGCCTTTATTAGCAAGACGAAATCGTTGACCAGACCTAACTCCTTGAGGAATTGACATTTTCACGGGTCCATCAAGAGTTGGTGCTTCTACTTGTCCTCCTAAAACGGCTTCGCTGGGAGTCACAGGTACTTGACAAAATATATTTAAGGCATCTAGTTTAAACAGAGGATGAGGTTCAACTGTAATTTTTAGATACAAGTCTCCCCCACCAATGCCTTGGTTACGCAAGCGGATGGTTTGACCTGTTACCATACCTGGAGGCATGGTAACTTCTAGCGATCGCCCATCTTCTAAACGAATGCGTTCATTACCACCTACATAAGCTTTTTCTAGTGGTAAAGTTAATCTCGCTTCTATATCTCGACGGCTAGCGCGAGGTGGTGTTTTTGGTACTGTATATTCAACTTTGCTTCGGGGGCTACGAAATGGATCGCCCTTCGCACCATTCGTAGAATCACTTGCCCCATTTTTATTTTTTACACCGACAACTTGATTAATAAAGTCTTCAAAGTTGGCAAAATCGCTGGGATTTACATCTTGAGTATTAGTGCGATCGCCCTTCTGATTACCCCAACCTTTACCCTTTGATGCCTGTTTGCCACTAAAGCCTCTTTGATTCCAGTAGCGGCTAAACTGATCGTATTGCGCTCGTTTGGTTGGATCGCTAAGGATTTCATAAGCTTCACCGATATCCTTAAATTTGTCTTCGGCTGCTTTGTTTCCCGGATTTAAGTCTGGGTGATACTGTCTGGCTAATCGACGATAATTCTTTTTAATTTCCTCACTTGAGGCTTCTTTAGGTACTCCTAAAATTTCGTAATAATCGCGAAAATTCTGCAAATTTTGCATAGTCAGTTTAACTATATATTTGAGATTTTATTAATATTTAATGGCTAATAGTGCTATTAACTATTACTTGTTACCGAGAAGCAAATCCGAATCAATCAACTGCATGGCGTTACTAATATGATGATACAAGGGCGGAAAATTCCGCCCATTTTCATTGGCACTATTACCAGTCGTCGTCTTCATCATCCCAGTTATCTTGGTAACTTGGACGCGATCGCCTTTGGGAACCGCTGTCATAGGAGGAAGGACGATCTTTGTCTCTATAGTCGCGGTTGCCGCTGTAATCTCTGTTGTTGCCGTAGTCTTTATTCCCGCTGTAATCTCTGTTGTTGCCGTAGTCTCTGTTGTTGCCGTAGTCTCTGCCATAATTATCGCGATCGCGATAATTATCTCTTAAATTGTCTCGCTCGCGTTCTTTTTCGCCGGTGAAGATTTCCTTAATCGTGCCAAACAAGTCATCTTCTTCGTCATCATCGTAATACTGGCGAACTTCCCGATTTAGATCGTACAAAGCATCTTGCAGGTCAGCGTAAGTTTGGTCAATACCGCGATCGTCATTTTTTTGTAAACTTTCGCGTAGTTCGCGAGAAATACTGTCAATTCGTTGACGCCTGTTTCGGGCAAATTGCATTCCAAAATCTAGCGTCACTTCTCTAAGTTGTCTTTCTGCTGATAAAATTAAAGCTTCGGCACGGGTACGTTTTTCTACACGCTCTTTGCGTTCCCGGTCTTCATCGGCATATTTTTGAGCATCCTGAATCATTCGGTTAACTTCCGACTCGCTTAAGGTGGAAGCACCTTGAATCGTCACGCTTTGCTCTCTACCTGTAGTTCTATCTAAAGCTGTTACCTGTAAAATACCGTTGGCATCGATATCAAAAGATACCTGAATCTGCGGTACTCCTCTTGGTGCCGGGGGAATGCCATACAGCTTGAACCGTCCCAAAGACTTGTTATTTGCTGCCATTTCCCGTTCACCTTGGACTGCGTGAATTTCCACAGTATTTTGGTTATTTTCTGATGTCGAGAAAATGTCCGATCGCCTGACTGGTATAGTTGTATTGCGAGGAATCAGCTTTTTCATCACGCCGCCGATGGTTTCCAAGCCGATAGATAAAGGCGTGACATCCAAAAGCAGCACATCCTTAAGTTCTCCGGCGAGAATACCCGCTTGAATTGCCGCACCCACTGCCACGACTTCATCGGGGTTAACATTTTCGTTGGGTTCGATGCCGATTAAGTCACGCACTAACTGCTTTACCATTGGAATGCGGGTACAACCGCCTACCAAGACGACTTCATCAATATCTTCGGGTATCAAACCGGCATCTTTCAACGCTCTTTTGACTGGTGTTCTGACGCGACTTATCAAGTCGGTGCATAAACCTTCAAATTCCGAGCGAGTTAGGCGAGTTTCGATATGTTTGGGACCTTCTTCAGTGGCGGTGATGAAGGGTAAGTTAATATCGGTGACGCTGACGGCGGAAAGTGCGATTTTTGCGTTTTCCGCAGCTTCCATTAGACGTTGTAAGGCTTGGCGATCGCTTCTTCTTAAATCTACACCTTCTGTTTCCAGAAATTTCTCTGCCAACCAATCTACTATCTTTTTGTCAAAATCATTACCGCCTAACTGCGTATCTCCACTAGTGGCTTTGACTTCAAACACGCCATCGCCAACTTCTAAAATCGATACGTCAAAGGTGCCACCACCCAAATCGAATACTAAGATTGTCTCCGTATCACCGCGATCCAATCCATAAGCTAAAGAAGCGGCGGTAGGTTCGTTAAGAATTCGCAGGACATCTAAACCAGCAATTCTGCCTGCATCTCGCGTCGCTTGCCGCTGAGAATCGTTAAAATAAGCAGGAACGGTAATTACTGCCCCGGTGACTGTATCGCCTAAGTAGCGACTGGCATCGTCTGCCAGTTTTTTCAGCACCATTGCGGAAACTTCTTCTGGGGCGAAGTCTTTACTGAGTTTGGGACAGACTATTTTAATATTGCCTACTTCGTCTTTGCGAATCGTGTAGGGTACTCGCTTTGATTCTGGACTTAGTTCGCCATACCTGCGCCCGATGAAGCGTTTCACGGCAAAGAAGGTATTTTGGGGGTTACTAATGGTTTGACGCCGCGCCATTTGCCCAACGATTCTTTCGCCTTCTTTGCTAAAGCCAACGACGGAGGGGGTTGTTCGCATTCCTTCTGCATTGGCAATCACCACCGGCTTGCCACCCTCCATGACGGCGACTACTGAGTTGGTTGTACCCAAGTCGATGCCGACTACCTTGCCCATGCGTTGCTGTTCTCCTAAAGTGTCTAATAAATTTTATTTGTTTGCAAGCAATGCTTGATTTATTCTATCTTGCAGTTGGGAATTACACGTTCAAACAGCGTTCATTGCTTAATGCATGTGAATTTAAAAAAGTTGTTGCAAACTCATCTTACGTTTATAGCCCGCGATCGCGATCCATATTTGGCGACAGGGGGACATTTTTTTGTCCAACAATACATCAAAGAACAGTTTGAACAATCGGGAAGTGTGGAAATCCACACCTTTGAGGTAAACGGCAAAGTTGGTAAAAACCTGATATTGAATTTACCTGGGCGATCGCGTCATCAGAATTTACCACCAATTTTAATTGCAGCACATTACGATGCCGTACCGGGAACACCTGGGGCTGATGATAATGCTACAGGTGTAGCCGTGTTGCTGGAATTGGCAAGAATGTTTGCCACGCAGCCAATTAAATATCCTTTGCAATTGGTAGCTTTTGATATGGAAGAATACGGTTTACTTGGTAGCGCTGATTATGCAGCCAAGTTAAAGCAAGAAAAGCGATCGCTTCGCTTGATGATGTCTTTGGAAATGTTGGGTTATTGCGATGCAACTCCTGGTTCGCAAAATTATCCTTCACCTTTAGAACGTTTTTACCCTAATCGCGGCGATTTTATCGCTTTAATTGGCAATTTGCGGACATTACCTGATTTAATTAATCTGAGTCGCAGTATTCGTCAATCTGGTACACCTAGCGAATGGCTACCTGTGCCAAATAGAGGTTTAATTGTTCGCGATACAAGACGAAGCGATCATGCACCTTTTTGGGATGCGGGTTATCCCGCAATTATGGTGACAGATACGGCTAATATGCGAAATCCACATTATCACAAACCAAGTGACACTATTGCCACTTTGAATTTAGATTTTCTTACAGGCGTCTGTCAAGGTTTGGAAAGAGGTATTAGAAAGTTATGAAAAATTTATAGGGCTGGGGTTTCCCGTTTAGAAACCGGGTTTCTGGGAGAAGGGTTTCTGGGAGAAACCCGGTTTCTAGGCATGACAATCATATACGATTGCTATATCTACCTAAAGGTAACAAATACAATTTATTGGAAAAATTGTATTTAATATAACGATAAGTAAGTTTATGCAAATAGATTCCTCTTTAATTAATAGAAGTAATCTTTACAAAAAATTTAGCTCAAAGATTTTTCATAATCCTTATTTAGATAGAACTTTGGTTAGTTTCCAAGGTAATAAGCAAGCTCGATTTTCTTCATGGTTCAAGTATAGGGAAGGTTTTTCAGAAAAGCTAGTTACTTATCTTCTGCAAGAATTAAAGCCACAATCAGGTATTCTACTCGATCCGTTTTCTGGATCTGGCTCATCTCTATTCGCTGCAAGTGCATTAGGGTGGCAATCTATAGGAATTGAACTTTTGCCTGTCGGCATTTTTGCCACAAAATCTCGACTGATATCTCAAAAAATTAATGTAAACTCATTACATACAGTAATTTCGGATTTGAAAACAATAAATTTTTTAGATTACTACAACCAGACTGATACATTTAATCATCTTGCGATTACGCAAGGAGCATTTTCTTCTCAAAATGAAAAAAAATTAGTTGGCTATCTCTTTTATTGTAATACTTGTATTTTTGATGAAGATATACGTTCTCTACTTTTGTATGCTGCTTTTTGTATTCTTGAAGATATTAGCTATACCAGAAAAGATGGGCAATATCTACGCTGGGATACTCGTTCTGGTCGCTCTAAAGCAAAAAATGAATTTAATAAAGGAGAAATTTTAAATTTTGAAAATGCGATTCACCAAAAGCTAAAGCAGATTGCATCAGATTTAGATGTTAATTCTATTCAACTGGATTTATTTAATGATAGTCTATCATCGCCAGATACAGTTGAAAAACCGGAACTTAAGCTTTACCAAGGTTCTTGTTTAGAAATTCTTCCGACTATCCAAGAAAGTAGTATTGATTTTGTCATAACATCGCCACCTTACGCCAATAGATATGATTACACTCGCACCTATGCTCTTGAACTTGCATTTTTAGGTTGCAGTGAAGAGAAAGTCAAGCATTTACGTCAAACAATGTTGTCATGTACTGTTGAAAACCGAGATAAACGTAATTATTTAGAAAAGTCTTATACTGATATAGGACGTTATCAGGATTTCTTAAAAATAGATTTAACTTTCCAAAATCAGGCTGCGTTACAAGAAGTATTAGTAATTTTGGAAAGTTATCGAGCAGAAGGTAAGTTGAATAACAAAAATATTACCAGAATGCTACGTAATTACTTTTATGAAATGTGCTTTGTCATCTATGAATTAGCTCGAATCCTCAAATCCGGAGGTATAGTAGCAATGGTAAACGATAACGTTCGATATGCTGGAGAAGAAATTCCTGTAGACTTAATTTTATCTGATATGGCAGAGTCTTTTGGGCTGGTAACGCGGCACATTTGGATATTAGGGCAAGGAAAAGGCAATAGTAGTCAGCAAATGGGAAATCACGGTCGCTCAGAATTGCGTAAATGTGTATATATTTGGGAAAAGCTGCACTGTGACAACAGAGGAAACGAATCTTTTAACTGAGGCAAATCGCGTTAATTATCGCTTGCGTTCCACCTTCTTTTATCGCAAGCTTAAGGAATATAATACGCTATCTTTTAATGCGAAAATTAATGCATTATTACCCGTCAAGCATTTATATAATTGGGATGCTTGGGTAAATTGGGGTATTGGGGAAGATGCATTTACATACATCAATGAGCATCCAGACTTTGAATTAATTCAAATATTTTGCCACCCAAGGTTAATTAGAGAACATTCTACATTATTAGCTTATTATCGTAATATCGCGGCACTTTCTCAAAAAGCCGTTAAATACTTAGTCGGAGTAGATGTAAAGAAGATTGAAACCGATGAAGAAAATCGGTATTCCTTAACAGAAGATAAAGCTTTAGCACTTTCTCAATTGTTTAATGAACACATATCGCTTATCATTGATAGTTCAATAGAAAGTCTTACAAAAGAAGAATTATATGGAATACTATTAGCCTCAACGGGGGCACAAATTGACGGTTCATGGCGTAATGCTATTGGGGAAGAAGCAGAAAAAGTTGTGCAAAGACTTCTTATCAAAGAAGCGAAGGAACATAATCTTCTTGCTGCTTTTATCCCGCGTGTAAGTACGGCAATTGAACTATACAATCCCGATAAACTTGAGGAATAACTAGGAAATATTGAATTTTATCGAGGTGTCATGTTGGCTAATCACACCTCAATACTTTTTTCTAGTGAGCCAGATATTTCACTTTTAAGCAATCAGGGTACAACAGTCGGTGTAATTGAGGTGAAAGGAGGCGCCGATCCTGCTGGAGCGCTTGAACGTTATGGAGCTGCTAAAAAATCCTTTGAGTCAGCTTTTCGCAAAAACTCAGAGGTTAGAACGATTCTCGTTGCTAGCTGTATTACGAGTGAAGTGCATACTCGTATTCAAAATGACTCAACTATTTCCGCTTATTTTAATTTAACAGAGATATTGAGTGAAAACTCAAGACAATATGACTCTTTTATTCAAGAGGTATTTTCACTTTTACAAGCATAACTTTCTCCAGATGATTGAACGCTAGATATTCAAATCACAACTTTAGACAGGCAAATAATTGTCCAACCGATAGAAATGTAAAATTGTCTTAATTGGTTAGATTACCTTGATGCGATCGCACATATGGATTAAACTTAATTAAATCCTCAATATTGCGTTTCATTGTGTTACAAATTGTCTCTAATTGCAAGTCATTTGCATCATGACCAAAGGGGTTTTCTATCTCTATACCAATCGCTTCAATGCCAAACAAAGTAAAACTAACCAAAGCTGTAATTAAACCCGTCCACCATCCCAGACTTTCCACTAGTTGGAAAGGTAGTAAGAAGCAATATATTAATAGTAATTGTTTCAAATGGATAGCATAAGCTAGAGGCATAGGCGTTTTTAAAATGCGTTCGCAAGCTCCTAAATTATCCACCAGATTATTTAATAAGTCTTGTATAGCTATTAGCTGATAATTATTTAGGCAATTACGCTTATATTGCCTTTGTAAATAATCACCAATCCAGAAAGCAATCTTTAAAGGGGGATTATTCAAAGTTTTTAGTTTTAGATACCGAGAATGTGTCATGAGTTCTTCTAACTCACTATTGACAGGTTCTCCCCGCAGGTGGTATTTAGTTGCTACAGAAAAAGCAACCAATAAATATAATGCCGCCGTTTTATTTTCTTTATCCTCTGGGGTTATTTCATCAATCGATACCAAAATCTGTCGTGCTAAATTTCGCGTATTATTCACCATAGAACCCCAGCATTTTCTACCTTCCCAAAATCGGTCGTAAGCTGTATTGGTACGAAAAACGAGTAATAAACCTAAAACAATACTGGGAATAACGCTCTCAAAAATTGGCTGAGAAACAGGAATTTTTAAATGGTAAAGTAGAGAAACAAAAATACCGAAAAAACCACAAGCCAGAACTCTTTTATAAATTGCTAAGACAATCGAGCCTTTTAGTTGAAAAGCTAGTTTTAACCAATGAAATTTTTTGCTTGTCATGCAGTTACTTGGAAAGATTTAATAAACCGATATGAGAATCTGATAACGTAAAAATAATAACTCTGCAAGTAGTACAAATGACAAGGAGGAATCTACCGTTGTCAATTTTAGATTTACACAAGCAGTACATTTACTGATAAAATTGCAAAACGTTTTGATGAGCAGTCGGTGATTCATCGATTGTTGTAGAAAAGCAGTATACTAAATGCAGCAACACTCCTTTGAGGAATCTGCTAATGACAGCATCGGTAGAACGTATCCCGCCGTTAGAAAGTGGCGATCGCCTCTCTCGTGATGAATTTGAGCGTCGATATACCGCAATGCCGCATATTAAAAAAGCAGAACTGATAGAAGGAATAGTGTATATGGCGTCACCTCTACGTTTTAACACTCATGGAAAACCCCACGCACAGTTAATTACTTGGTTGGGAGTTTACCAAGTTTCTACTCCAGGTGTCGAGTTAGGTGATAATGTGACAGTACGGCTGGATTTAGATAATGAACCACAGCCCGATGTTGTACTGTTAATTGACGAACGCTCAGGAGGACAAGCCCGTATTAGTGATGATGATTATGTAGAAGGGGCACCGGAGTTAGTTGTAGAAGTCGCAGCTAGCAGCGCGGCAAATGATTTACATGACAAGAAAAAGGTATATCGTCGTAACGGTGTTCAAGAATATATCGTTTGGCAGATTTTAGAAAATAAACTTAACTGGTTCAGCTTGCAAAATAGCGAGTATGTGTTATTAGAACCCGATACAGATGGTATTATTAAAAGTAGAATATTTCCCGGTTTGTGGTTAGATGTAACTGCATTGCTTGCAGGGGAAATGACAACAGTTTTAGCAGTGGTGCAACAAGCATTGAATAGTGAAGAACACGCAGATTTTGTGCAGCGTTTGTCACATTAGTTGAACTGAGATTATTTAAGAAGACGAAAGAGCGATCGCCTAGCCTAACAAAATCGCGCACTCGTTCTAAAAATAAAACTGGTCATCTGTGGTCTACTATTGAACTAATTGATAATTATATGCATTAAGCATAGCTAATATTCTGCTATAAATGAAAATAGTATCTATCGCGTAGATAATCAACAGAAAATTGCTCAACAAGGGTGAAGCAGGAATAGTCATAAAAACCTAACATTATCTTTATAAGTACTAACTATTCACAGACAGACTCATGGGTTACTACATCGCTCCTCGCTTTCTGGATAAACTTGCCGTCCACATCACGAAAAACTTCCTGAATATTCCCGGTGTGCGAGTACCGGTGATTTTGGGAATTCATGGACGCAAAGGTGAGGGAAAGACTTTTCAATGTGAGTTAGTCTTCGAGAAAATGGGCATCGAGGTTACTCTCATTTCTGGGGGTGAACTGGAAAGTCCAGATGCGGGAGATCCAGCGCGTCTGATTCGGCTGCGCTATCGAGAAACAGCAGAACTAATTAAGGTGCGCGGCAAAATGTGCGTGCTGATGATTAACGATTTAGATGCAGGTGCGGGACGTTTTGATGAAGGTACGCAATACACGGTAAATACGCAGTTGGTGAATGCCACGCTGATGAATATTGCTGATAATCCTACCGATGTGCAACTTCCCGGAAGCTATGACTCAACACCATTAAATCGCGTGCCGATTATTGTCACAGGTAATGATTTTTCTACTCTTTACGCGCCGTTAATTCGCGATGGTCGCATGGAAAAATTTTACTGGGAACCAGACCGCGATGACAAGGTGGGAATTGTTGGCGGGATTTTTGAATCGGATGGACTTTCGCAACGAGATGTGGAAAAATTGGTTGATACTTTTATCAAGCAGTCAATTGACTTTTTTAGCGCTTTGCGATCGCGCATTTATGACGAACAAATCCGCAACTTTATCCATCAAGTCGGTTTTGAGCGGATCTCTCGACGTATAGTTAACAGCACCGAGAAAGCACCAGAATTTCAAAAGCCTAATTTTAACTTGTCTCACTTAATTGAGATAGGCAATTTTATGGTAAGCGAACAAAAACGGGTGGACAATTCTCAGTTGGTTGATGAGTACAATCGCTTAAACCGAGGCAGAAATAATCAACCTGCACCTACAAGCGTTGTCAAACCAGCTAGTCAACCATCAAGAAATAGTTCAAACGAACCTGCGAAAACGAATGGATTTAACCAACAGCAAGCATCGAGTACACATTTGACCTTAGAAACACAACAGCAAGTACGTCAGATTTTATCTCAAGGTTATAAAATTGGCATTGAACACGTAGATGAAAGACGCTTTCGCACGGGGAGTTGGCAAACTTTTGCGGTTCCGCAAATTGATGGTGAATCTGATGCAATATCAACTTTGGAATTTTTTCTCGCCGAACATGCTAACGAATATGTGCGCTTGGTAGGAATCGAACCACAGTCAAAACGCCGGGTTGTGGAAACAATTATCCAACGTCCGAATGGTACTGGTGGCAGCACAAATTATCAACCGGCGCCTAGCCTCAATATCACACCACCTAGTCAACCCTTGAGCAATCGTATAACTCAACCTGCACCTTCTTCAAATAAATTTAACAAACAGGAAGCATCAAGTACGCATTTGACCTTAGAAACACAAGAGCAAATACGTAATATTTTATCTCAAGGTTATAAAATCGGTATTGAACACGTAGATGAAAGACGCTTCCGCACCGGTTCTTGGCAAACTTTTGCAGTTCCGCAAATTGATGCCGAATCTGATGCAATCTCAACTTTGGAATTTTTTCTCGCCGAACATAATAACGAATATGTGCGCTTGGTAGGAATCGAACCCAATGGAAAACGCCGAGTTGTGGAAACGATTATCCAACGTCCGAATGGTAAAACCAGCTAATCATTTCTGCTGCATTTATTAACCGCCGTAGAGACGTTCCGCCGGAACGTCTCTACAATATGTATGATTTGCCAGACATTATATCATGAATTTTCAATTCACGTTCGGTAACTATATCATGTCCGGCAAATTAACCATAATTCCCGAATTGACCTCTCCCTGCCTTGAACGTCCGTTCTTTGTCTGTCCCTCTCCGCGTCGGAGAGGGACAGGTTTTGCGTAGCAAAAGCAGGGATTCACAAACAATAGACACTCATTGACAGGCTTGTTTTAAAGATCCGCGATGCCCAACGATACCCTCGGATGTTCGCGCTTCGCGTCTGGTGAAGGAGAAGCCTGTCCATTTT
>NZ_JTCM02000119.1 GCF_000817785.2 Hassallia byssoidea VB512170
CACGACAAATGTGGACAGCCTTGTTTTGTAGATCCTCGATCCCCCACGACATTTTTGATTGAAGGCTGTCCACATTTGTCTAGGGAAGGATTCGCCCTGAGAATAAGATTTGTTTCTCCACAGGCATTAGCTGTAAATTTCATGTCTCTTACTTGTGTCAAAATAGCATTATCAAGTTGAGTATTGCCGCTAGAACTACCTAAACTCATCTTGATAACATTACCTTGTTCATCAATATCCAAAACTACCTCGGCTCTGCCTTCAATACCTTTTTTTCTTAACTCCTCTGGATATTGAAAACTGCATTTGATGCAATCAATTTTTGCCTGACTTATGAACACAAGTAGTTTTGGTAAGGTCTTTTCACCCCTCACGGCAATGCTGATTCCGTTGTTATTCTGAGAAGTGACACTAATAAATTGAATTTCTGGGACTGGTTTGTTGCGACGAAAATTATTGCTACAAGGTAAAGATAATTGAGTATTGGAAATATTAAATATTTGGGTATTACCTTGTATTCTTGGAAAACTCAGCAGATTTTTGGGGGTGGGAGTAACTAAAATTATTTCCAATCCTCTCTCAGTTAATTTGTATTTAATTCCGGTAATTTGTGTAATTTGTGCTTTGCTGTGTTGAGCAAACAGTATTAATAAGCTTGCAGCAAAAGAAAGTGAGTAAAATAGACGATGTTTCATCTTGAATTACCATTGAAAGCACAATGAACGGTAAGTGGTATAAAGCTGACGAAATGACATAAATGCTACAATTTTAAAAATTACGGATTGACAAAATAAACGAGATATGGTTTTGCGCGATAAAAATGAAGGCAAAATACTATGATTTCTCTTCATTAGAATTACGCATTGACATACTTAAAGTTTTGACATATTCTGAACAAGTTTGTGTAAAGTAGACAACTTGAGGAAAAGTTTAAGCCCTTACTTACGTAAGCAGGCTTTACTTCACTTCGGGTTGATATAAACTCAAATCCAATGAGGATGCCAAGTCCCTTGGAGTTAAAGAAAGAGTTTTTCAGGGTTTTGCCTCTACCAACTTGGAGCAAGAAAACTCACTTTTGTGTGAGCTTCAGCCAACCTTGATCAAAAGAGAAGAGGCAAATGATAATTTCTGATTCTAGTACCTTGAGTACTATTAGCCATGCTCTCAATGCTGCTTCCCTAATCAGCGCTAGCATTCAAAATCAATCAAGCTTGAGTCTGAGTAAAGATACTAAACCGCAGCTAGCAAATAGCTCAAGAAGGCTTTCACACCCAACTCCTACTACTCCCACTTTCATAGCCCAAGCCAGCACTCCAACATTCAGCTCGGATGCTAGCAAATGCAGTCAAAGTAAAGCACGCGACAAGTACAAACAGCCGTTTGCCTGCGACAGTATTTGGAATATGCCGATTGGATCAAACGCGCAATACGTTGATGCCTATATCGGCTCAACGAGCGTTGGAGTTGACACCGACTGGTTCATCATAACCAAGGAAAGTGACCCAGCTGTGCCAACCTATATGCCTGGTTCTTGGGGTCAAGGTCGCTGCACTGGCACTACGCCGCAGCAGCAGGCGCAATGGCATCCCGAAGCGGGTCAACCGTTGAACGTTCCTTACGATCTCGTCATTGAGGATGCAAAGCCAGGGTCTACTCCCAACAACTCCTCGGCGTTCTTAATGCCGGATGGCAAAACCCTGGTATCTTATAACGTCACCACCCGTTGTGAGGAGGGTGCCCCGCTTTACGGCGTCTGGTTTGGACAGCAGGACATCTACGGTGATGGCATTGACGGTGGACATGGTGGTTCGGGGATGTCGAGCATTGGCGGTAGTATTCGCAAAGGTGAGTTGTTCAACAACAAGCCTATCCCTCACGCACTCAAGATTGTTATCTGGGGCAAATGGCTGCACTACAATTCTGCATCGTCAACTCCCGGTCGTCGGTGGCCTGCCCGTCTCGCTGATTTTAATGCACCAAACCAATATCATGGCTCGAATCCGGCGCTGGTTATGGGTTCGTTGCTAGCAATTCCGCCCGATGTCACAGCAGAGAGCTTGGGACTGACTAGCAAAGCAGGCAAGAAAATCTTTAAAGCGATGCAAGACTACGGTGCTTATGTCGTTGACGATTCCGGCTGGGACTACAATTACCTCTGCTTTGAGCGAAGCGCCGAGCAAGAGTACGAGCAAGTCACCGGACATCAAGTTCATGGAGATGCAGCGCTCCAAGCTGACTTCGCCAAAATCATTGATGCGGTGAAGGTTGTGGACAACAACAGACCGAACAGCATTGGTGGAGGTGGTACACCACGCCAACCTTTAGCATCACCAATTGGAAATTAGAAGCAGTGCTCGTTGCCACTCTTACGGCGACAAAAAAAGCGGCGTTGCACCAATCATATCATGTCCTAATAAATAACCATAATAAAAGAACCCCACCCGCCTGTGGCACCCTCCCCGCAAGCGGGGAGGGTTGGGGAGGGGTTCTTCATGAATTGTGGGTGATTGCCTGGACATGATATCAAGCAGATGAATTAGGCGATAAGCAAAGGTTTAAGCTTTGCTTATCGCCTCAAGGTTGCGTGCTTGCATCGATACAGAACCATACAAGCTATACCCAAAGAAATTACCCCAAAGATTCTCCGGAATAACCATAAACCATATGGATCTTCTTCTATCAGCTAAAAAAGCATCAAGGAGATATCTAGATTATGGTGAGGGTAATTCCATATCTTCTCCACAGACCAACCCTAGAATTAGGTGCGAGTCGTGAAGAGGTCAAACAAATGCAAAATATTCTCAATCAGCGGCTAAGGGAATTTGATACCGCATCGTCGTTTCCCCAAAATGTGGCGGAAACTGGCTACTTTAATCAAAACACTTTAATTGCGGTTAAATACCTGCAATGCCTGACTTTTTTACCGATAGATGGCATTGTCGGACCAAAAACTTGGGCTTTCTTGTGTGACGGACCTGCTAGCTTGCCACGCTTGCATGTTGGTACTGCTAGTTCGGTAGTTAAAGCTGTTCAAGAGGCACTAAGATACGCTGGTTACTATTTTGGTGCAGTTGATGGTATCTTTCAACAAAAAACTGCTGCTGCTGTCAAAGATTTTCAGGTATCCTGCCAAATGACCGCCGATGGTGTGATTAATCCTCAAACCTGGAAGGCGTTAATTAAGTTAGATGCTCATGCGAAATACTGTTACGTTAACATGATTGACAGCTGTTATGAAAAGCACGAGCAGGCTTGGCTAGGAAAATTTTCAGATGTCAATTGCCATAATTGATGCATTTTATTTTACATGCACGCGAGTGTAATTTTGTATATAAGTCGGTGGAGTAATACCTGGTTGCAAACGAGAATCAGCGATCGCTTCACCAGCAACTAATTGCAATGGTACAACACCCGCCCACACTGGTAAATCGTAATCTATTTCATCATCTAATGGCGCACCAGTCCGTATCTTGGCAGATGCTTCGGCTAAGGGAAGCGATAGTACTAAGGTTCCTTGTAATTCTTGGCGGCTGGGTTGGCGCACTTCTGCCCATCGTCCGGGTACTACATGCTCGGTGAAAGCTCGTAGAGCTTCTAGCTTTTCTTCGGCATCTTTTACTACGCTTGCTGTACCAAATATGACTATAGAACGGTAGTTCATTGAGTGATGGAAGGCTGAACGCGCCATTACCAAACCATCAAGTAAGGTGACGGTAAGGCAAACTTCAATACCAGTAATTAAAGAGCGCAACATGCGACTTGCTGGTGAACCATGTATGTAAAGTTGGTCTTCTACGCGACCGTAAGCAGTGGGAATGACGAACGGCTGATTATCTATTGCAAATCCAAGATGACAAATTAAGCCTTCATCCAAAATTTGATAGATAACTTGGCGTTCATAATTTCCGCGCTGAGGTACTCGTTTGATTTGGCTGCGTTGTGTGGGAGTTAAGTTTTCTGGATTATTCATAGATGATTTGCAGCGCTTAAGCGCTCACTACGAGCTTGAGTATCATTTGATTGCCTTGGGAGAAACCAAGACTGGAATATACTGGTTTACCTGCTGGTGAGGCGCCAAGAACTACTTGGGTGCAGGCGATCGCCTTCAAATACTCTACTGCTATGCTAGTTAATTGTTTGGCTATGCCTTGTCTGCGGTAAGATGGTTCGACGTAAACGCCCCAAATGTATCCGGTTTTGCGGTACTCTGGTTTAAAAATATTCGGGAATAAATCCCCAATGATTTGACAACTTGCAGAACCAACAATTACATCATCAATTTCTGCGACAAAAGCTTTGTAAAACAAATCTCGACGCGCCATGTCGATATACTCAAGGGTGATATTATGCCAGTCTGGGTTGATGCCATCTTGCGGGATGCCCATATCTTGCCACATTTGGTAAAAGTGCTGTGCGATCAATGAGTCTTCTTGGGTTGTTGCTTCTCTGATGATGATTTGTCTTTGTGTCACTTTACAGGTACTCCTCAAATATGAGAGAGTTTGAGGAATTCATCCCCATTTTTCTGTAAACCTCCTGGGCTTTTGTATTACCTTTGTAGACATACAAACGTAACCCACACACATTTGCTGTCTGTGCTTCGGTTTTCAAATGCGTGTAAAGAAAACGAAAAATCCCTTGTTGACGATAATTGAGTTCAACATATACATCCTGTAACCACCAAAACCAAGCATTCCTCCAGTCACTCCACTCAAAGGTTACTAAAGCGGTTGCGACTGTCTTGCTTTCAAGTTCGACAACTGTATAAAAACCACGGTTAGAGTCACTCAAAACTGCTTCAATTCCTTGAGTTAGAAGTTGTGGATTAAGCTTTTCACCTCTAGCTTCTTGAGCTAGTGCTTGATTAAAGTTCACCAAAGTTGTCAAATCTTCAAGTTTTGCTCTGCGAGCAACGCAGTTTTTGGTGTTCATCAACTCTCCTCTGGCTTGTTTTCTGGACATTTCCATTGGCACTTTTAAAGCGTAATTATCAAAGTGGTCTTATACAAGAGCCACTTTTGTGATTTAATATAAGTCCACTTTGGATTGAAACGCAAAGGTTCGCAAAGGTAAACGCAAAGGTACGCAGAGTATGGATTTAGCAATAAGGCTTGACAATAATTCCTCTTTAGCTTTACATCAGCAGCTTTATCAAGAACTGCGATACTGCATTCTTAGCGGACGGTTGTCACCTGGAGGACGGATTCCTTCTACGCGATCGCTTGCGAAATCTCTCGGTATTTCTCGTACTACTGTTACCCAAAGCTATGAACAACTACTTTGCGAGGGTTATTTAGAAACTGTTGTGGGTTCTGGTACGTTTGTCTGCGCTCAACTTCCGGATGATTTGTTGCGTTCAACACCGATTGAGTCTGCTGGAAAAATTACTCGTCCACCAGTCAAGTTAAATCAGTATGCAATCACTTTATCTAATACAGAGGATGTCCCTAGAATTGCTGAAGTAAATGCCCCAATTAGCTTTCGCTACGGACGACCGGCTTTTGAGGAGTTTCCGATAAAGTTGTGGCGCAGGCTACTTGGGCGTTATTGTAGCTCTAATTTGAATTGGTTGGACTATTCAATAGATCCTTTGGGTTATAAAAAGTTACGAGAAGCGATCGCTTTTTATCTATCTTCCCGCGCTGTGAAGTGCGAAGCGGATCAAGTGCTAATTACTAACGGTACACAGCAAGCACTGAATTTAATTGTTCGTTTGTTGATTGCGCCCGGTGATATTATTGCACTTGAAGATCCAGGTTATCTCAGCGCTCGGTTAATTTTTCAGACTCAAGGTGCGAAACTTTTACCGATTGCTGTGGATGAGTCAGGTTTGCTAGTTAAAGAACTAACAAATTATACAAACGAACCGATTCGGCTGGTTTACGTGACACCTTCTCATCAATTCCCCACCGGCGCAACTTTATCTCTACCGCGTCGCTTGGAATTACTCGCTTGGGCACAGCAAACTGGAGCGATGATTATCGAAGATGATTATGATAGCGAGTATCGTTATGGCGATCGCCCGATTCCGGCTTTGCAAGGATTGGATCGCAGTGATTCAGTGCTGTATATTGGTACTTTTTCCAAAGTGCTGTTTCCTGGCTTGCGGATTGGTTATTTAGTGCTGCCAAAAAGCTTAGTTGCTTTATTTGCCCGTGCGAAGTGGTTAAGCGATCGCCATTTACCAATATTAGAACAGCAAGTGCTTGCAGACTTCATCGCCGAAGGACATCTAGAACGTCACATCAGAAAAATGCGCGAACTTTACGATCGCCGTCGTCAAGTTCTCGTCAAAGCCTTAAAAATTAACTTTGGAGAAAAAGCCACAATTTTAGGCGAAAAAGCGGGAATTCATTTGATGGTACAGTTACACACCCATATAAGCGATGAAGAGATAATTAAACGTGCTGCAAAAGTTGGTATCACCATGATGTCTGCTGCTCCTCAGTATCTCAAACCGCATCGCACAGGAGAATTTATCTTTGGCTACAGCGAACTCACACAACAGCAACTAGTCGAAGCAATTCGCAAATTAGCTGAGATAATTTCGTAGTGAGGACTTCAGTCCTCATCTTAGCATTGCGCTCTTTGTAAAATTGAACCTCAAACAATAAAAACTATGAAAGCAGCATGGTATGAGCAACTTGGCAATCCTGAAGAAGTACTAAATATTGGTGAAGTAGAAATTCCCCAACCAGGTGCAGGTGAAGTCCGCGTGCGAGTGTACGCATCTGGTGTCAATCCATCGGATGTCAAGCAGCGCAGTGGCTGGGGTGGGCTAAAAATGCGACATCCACGGGTAATTCCTCACAATGATGGAGCCGGGATAATTGACGCAGTGGGAGAAGGGGTATCTCCTGAAAGAGTGGGGGAAAGAGTTTGGATTTATGAAGCAACTTTGGCGCATCCATCTGGGACTGCGGCAGAATATGTAGTTATACCGAGTGAAAATGCAGTTTTATTACCGGATAACACCGAATTTGCCGCCGGCGCTTGTTTGGGTGTTCCGGCAATGACGGCGCATAATTGCGTCTTTAAAGATGGTGCAGTCACTGGACAAACAATCCTCGTAACTGGTGGTGCGGGTGCAGTTGGTAACTATGCGATTCAGTTGGCAAAATGGGGTGGTGCAAAAGTTATCACCACCGTCAGTTCTCCGCAGAAAGCGGAAATCGCTCGTTTGGGGAAAGCAGATTATGCGATCAATTATAAAACAGAAGATGTCGCCGCTCGGATTAAAGAAATAACAGATAATAAAGGCGTCGATCGAGTTGTTGATGTGGACTTTGCCAGTAATTTAGAAACTAACTTGGCAGTGCTGAAGCGCAATGGAATTATTGCCACCTATGCGTCTGATTCAAATAAAGAACCGCAGATACCTTTTTATTCTTTAGTCTACAAAAATGTCACGGTTCATTACGTGCTAGTTTATATGATGACGAAAGAAGCGCATCAGAAAGCCGCAGAAGACATTACAACTTGTTTAAAAGCTGGATTGCATCATGTAATTGCTCAACGTTTTCCTTTATCGCAAATTGCTGCCGCACATGAAATGATGGAAAGCGGACAAGCTGTTGGTAATTTGGTTGTGGAGATTGCATAAAATGAGTAATTCTCATCCTGTTGCTTTAATTCTCGGTGCTACTGGCAGAACAGGTTCTCACCTTGTCAATCTATTAGAAAAAGACGCTGGTTCAGACAATGTTGAGATATGCGTTGCAGTTCGCAAACCCGAACAAGCTGAAACCTTTAGAAAACGCGGTATCTCAACTGTACATCTTGACCTTGAAGTTCTTTCGACTTATGAAAAAGCATTGCAAGGTGTACAACGTCTATTTATGATTACAGGCTACACCGTGGACATGCTCAGTCAAGGGAAAAACTTAACTGATGCTGCGAAAAACGCAGGTGTTGAATATATTGTACACGTCGGTACATTTCATCAACGCGATCGCCCGCAAACAAAATTGATTCGCCATTACATCTGGCATCAACTTATTGAAACATACATCGAAGCCAGCGGTATCGCCTGGACTCACCTGCATCCCAACGCATTCATGCAAAATTTCTTCGGTGCAGTGCAAGATAACAAACTTCGCATGTTTTTCGGTCAGGAACGCATCGGATTGATAGATTGTTTTGATTTGGCTAGTGTTGCGGCAGCTGCCTTGCGTGACCCGCAGAAGCACGCAGGAGAACGATATTTCCTGAGTGTAGAAGCGCTGAATATGACTGAAGCCGCGCAAATCCTCTCAGAGGAACTTGACAAAATCATCACTTACGAACCGTTACCTGCTGCCCAGATGCGATCGCTTCCCATCGGACAAACGATGGAACCTGCTTACTTTGAGTGCATCGTTCGTCAGATGGAACTATTGCAAGCGGGAAAACTTCCCGATTTTGCTGACGTTTATGATAATATTCCGGAAATTACCGGACAAAAAGCAACTATGTTTCGCGAATTCGTCCGCAATAATAAAGCACAGTTGTAGTAAGGACTTCAGTCCTTTTCTTATTAGATGAGGTTGGATGAGGACTGAAGTCCTCACTACGAAGTTATAATCACGGCGTTGAATTTATCGACGTATTGTAGAGACGTTCCGATGGAACGTCTCTACGGCAAATATTGTATTAAATTTGCTGGGCAGTTACCTGTTCTTGCTTTTGAGATTGCCGCAAATAAGCATACAATCTATTCAGTGCATTTACGTAAGCTTGAGCGGAGGCAACGATGATGTCTGTATTCGCCGCGTGTCCGGCAAATACTTGAGATTCATACCGCAAGCGGATGGTTACTTCCCCTAAAGCATCAATACCTTCTGTTACCGACTGTACGGAAAACTCAATTAACTGATTTGGGACGTTAACGACGCGGTTAATTGCTTTATAAACCGCATCTACGGGTCCTGTACCGATCGCTGCGTCAGTTAATTCTTCACCTTCTGGGGTGCGGAGGGTGACAGTTGCGGTGGGACGTGCGCGATCGCCACTAGAAACTTGCACCAACTCTAATTTAAACAAATCGGGTGCTTGTTGAATCTCATCGTTAACGATCGCTTCCAAATCCCAATCAGAAATTTCTTTCTTTTTATCGGCTACTTCTTTGAACCTAACAAATGCTTTGTTTAACTCGCTTTCTGAAAGTTCAAAGCCCAATTCTTTCAACCGAGTACGGAAAGCATTTCTGCCTGAATGTTTACCCAAAACGATTTGATTGTCTGTCAATCCAATCAATTGAGCATCCATAATTTCATAGGTGAGCTTGTTTTTTAGCACACCATCTTGGTGAATTCCAGATTCGTGAGCAAAAGCATTTGCCCCCACTATTGCTTTATTTGCTTGCACTAACATTCCCGTCAAATTGGAAACTAAGCGCGATGTTTTGTAAATTTGACGAGTGTCGATATTTGTCAGTGGTTCTTCGGATTCTGCTGGTCTTCCTAAGAACGAATTAAAATATTGTCGCCTAACATGCAACGCCATAACTAATTCTTCTAGCGAGGCATTTCCTGCACGTTCACCAATTCCGTTGATGGTACATTCTAACTGCCTTGCGCCATTTTTTACCGCTTCTAGGAAGTTAGCAACTGCCAAACCTAAATCATTATGTCCGTGAACGGAAATAATTGCTTGGTCGATGTTGGGGACATTTTCTTTAATTCCCTTAATTAGCGCTCCAAATTCGCACGGGGTAGTATAACCCACTGTGTCAGGAATGTTAACTGTTGTTGCCCCAGCTGCGATCGCTCGCTCTAATACTTGGTAAAGATATTCTGGATCGGAACGCACAGCATCCATCGGCGAAAATTCTACATCTGCCATGAAGCTTTTGGCATAAGCTACCATTTCTTCGGCGATCGCCAATACTTCTGAGCGTGACTTTCTGAGCTGATACTCTAAATGAATATCAGAAGTAGAAATAAATGTGTGAATTCTGCCTTTGGCTGCTGGTTTCAATGCTTGTGCGGCAGCTTCAATATCTGCTTTAATCGCTCTTGCCAAACTACAAATTACCGGACCATTTTCTTGTCCGACAGTTTCCGCGATTTTGCTGACTGCCTGAAAATCTCCAGGACTGGCAAAAGCGAAACCCGCTTCGATGACATCTACCCCAAGACGGGCTAGCTGCTTGGCGATCGCCAGCTTTTCGTCTATATTCAAAGTCGCACCCGGGCACTGTTCGCCATCTCGCAGGGTCGTATCAAAAATGATAATTCTCTCTTCGTTGTTCATTTTCATCTCATTATTAGCGTTTCTACTTTTTCTTTGGAAATATCTTTAATATTAATTTTCTTTACTCCTGATTTGTAAATAATTGCTAAGAATATCAACCTTCAGTTTTTTCTATTTTATCCCGGATATCGTTCAAATCTATATATCTATCAGTAGCATTACGTAACTCTCTGGCTATCATTCCTTCTGTCGATACTACTGTTATATAAGTATTTTTTCCTCTTAATAATTCTATTGCTCTTTCAAAATCTCCATCACCACTAAATAAAACTACTCGGTCGTATTGATCTACTGTATTAAACATATCTACAACAATTTCTATATCTAAATTTGCTTTTTGTGAATAACGACCGGAGGAATCATCATAATATTCTTTGAGAATTTTAGTTCTGACTGTATATCCCAAACTGATTAGAGCATCCCTAAACCCTCGCTGATCTTGTGGGTCTTTTAAGCCAGTGTACCAAAAGGCATTGATTAAGGCTGTTTCGTGATGCTCGTTTCTAAAATATTCTAAGACGCGTCGCGGATCAAAAAACCAGCCATTTTTTTGTTGAGCATAGAACATATTGTTTCCATCTACAAAAATAGATAGACGATTCATTGGAGAACCCATAGTAAAGTTACACCTAATATATATAGAAAAGCATTTAGATTGAACAATAGATTATAGCAATAATAAAATGATAAATTTGCTAATATCTATAAACTATATCGTCATTTCTAGCTTTGACGTTACCTCTTTCAATTGATAAAATCGGCTGAAACATTGGAGTGGGCTTTCAATTGGGTGCTGAACCTTTTTTACTTTAGGTAGCATAATGCCTTCGCGCAACGCGTCTCCCCTTCTCCCTTTGGGAGAGGCTAGCGCCAAGGGAGAAGAAATAAATGCGATCAAGTTCATCCTAAATCTTCAATACCCACCAACACTCTCTAACACACACCAGAAAACGCTTTATTTTTATGGAACACCTCTAGAATAAATACCTGATAATCAAAATCTACCAATAAAATTGACTTAATAACAGCTTGGTTAGCCATATAACAGTTAAGTTTACTCCTAAAGAGGTATGCGTAGGCTGGAAGTAGGATATAATCATCGTTATCTATAGATTTTGTCTTTAAAGCAATTGACAACACGCCTTTAAAGCTACTTCAACCGCTAGATTAACGGATTTGCACTTTTAGTCCCGTGTCTATCTCTTTAAGGATGCCAGACATGAGCACTCTCGAGCTTTAGCCCAGCACCGTCACGAATGCACATCCGCTGATCGCGGAACCAAAGAAGGTATTCGAGAATTGAGTATACACGCTCGTTGTAACCGAACCAAGCTACTCTAGTGGAACAATCATATATAATCACTTGCCTTACTAAAATATATGAAGCTATGTTTCGTTTATGGCTTTATATAAGAGCTTTACTTACGATTTGGTAAAAAATAAAGAATAAGTTACAAATGTATAAGTTTTTCATTTAAGTATTATGTCAAGATAGTGGGACTATAACAGGGTGTAAATAAATAAAATCATTGTACGTAAATCTATGAATAACACGATATGGCAGAAGAATCTAAATCTACCTTACCTAAAAACTATGTCTCTGCTGCCAATAGACTGTCAAGTAAATCGACAAAAACGACCGCGACGGCACTAGCACGTTTCTCAAAGCAGATGACTCGTTTAGGTCATCTACTTGCTGGTACTTCCGCATTAAGTGCAGCATTGCTGAGTGCTTCTGGTTTGGGTTTAACGCAATTGATGGAAAGTCAAGCACTTTCTACTTTTTATCAAATGCGCGGCTCTGTGGCACCGCCAGAAGATATCGTGATATTGGCAATTGACGATCAGTCAACATCAACTCCTGGACAATACTATCAAGCAGACCCGCAGCAGTATGCCTACTTTGAACCGCTGCAAAAATTTCCTTATAAACGTGAGGCATACGCCCAGGTAATTGATAAATTGATGAAAGCGGGGGCACGCTCGGTAGCATTAGATGTAGTATTTGATAAGGCAAATCTTGAGGATACTGCCGACGATCAAAAGTTGCAACAGTCTTTGCAACGTTACGGTGACAAAGTTACTTTAGGCGCACTTTACGAGTCTTTTGAGACGCATCAAGGCAAATTTTGGCAACTGTCCCAGCCTCAAGCGCAGTTTCGTACCGGGTCAGTGTCAATAGGTTCAGTAAATTTCCCTCTAGAGGTAGATGGCAAAATTCACCGCTTGGCAAGTGAATTTCCCAAGTTGTTAGCCGAAAACGAAGGTTTTGTCCCAGCAGATAAAATACCATCGTTTGATGAAGCGGTGCTAGGGGCAGCAAACGTGAAATATCCGCGATCAAAAGGCGATCGCCTGTATTTTTACGGTGCGGGAACATTTGAGCATATTCCTTTTTGGTACGTACTCGATCCGGAAAATTGGAACTCTTATTTACAGCAAGGAAAAATTTTCAAAGATAAAATAGTTTTGATTGGGGCAACCGACAAGTTAAGTAATGATTATCATGCAGTAGCTGCTGCCCCAAGTTCTGAACAAATGGCAGGGGTAGAAATTCATGCGAATGCGATCGCCACTTTAATGCAAGGAAAAGCGATCGCTCAAGCAATTAAAAATCCATTTCTGCAAGGTTTGTTTGTGCTGGGGTTAGTTGGTGGATGTGCGCTGATAGTTACTCGCAGCAAGCGAGGCATAATTAGATTTTTCGCTATGAGTGCCCTAGCAACGATTTGGGGCGGAATTAGTTATTCTATTTTTTTATATAATCAGTTAATTTTACCGACTACAGTGCCAATGATGGCGATGGGTGCGATCGGGCTTTCTTATCTCGGAACCGAAGTAGCTAAAGAAAAGTTAAGAAAAAGCCAATTAGTCAATATTCTTCAGAAATATGCATCTAATCATGTTGCTCAAGAAATTATCAGTATGCAAGATGACCTGCAAGACCTGCTTCTGCAAAGAGAAAAAGCAATAGCGGGTAAAATACTTGACGGACGCTACAAAATTGTCAAAGTTCTCGGTTCAGGAGGATTCAGCGAAACCTACATTGCTGAAGATACCAGACGTCCGCAAAACCCGCTATGTGTTGTTAAGCAGTTAAAACCAGGCAATACCAAATCAGAAAGCTTAGAAATTGCCAGACGTTTGTTTAAATCAGAAGCGGAAACTTTAGAAAAACTAGGAACACATCCCCAAATTCCTCAGTTATTGGCTTATTTTGAAGAAGACGAAGAATTTTACTTAATTCAAGAATACATAATCGGTCATCCTCTCAATCAGGAACTTCCAGCAGGTAGACTCATACCCGAAACCGCAGTTATCGAGATGTTGCGCGACTTATTGCAAACATTAGCATTTGTTCATGACAACGGCAAAATTCACCGGGATATTAAACCCAGCAACATCATGCGCCGAGATGACGGTAAACTCGTACTAATTGACTTTGGTGCCGTTAAAGAAGTCACCACACAACTGCTTAATAATCCAGAGCAAACAGCCTTTACCATCGGTATTGGTACTAAAGGTTATGCACCAAGCGAACAATGTTTTGGGCGTCCGCAATACAGTAGTGACATCTATGCAGTTGGCATGATTGGTATTAAAGCCTTGACTGGCAAACATCCCCATGAATTAGATAGAGATGAGGAAGAAGAATTGAAATGGATCGACAAAGCAAACGTCAGTCACGCCTTGGCACAGATTCTTAGTAAAATGGTGCTGGATGACTTTAAACAACGCTATCAATCTGCATCCCTAGCTCTGGAAGCGCTTGATGAGTTGAGAAGTTCTAAACAAAGACACTATGAGGCAAGTACTTTATCTTTAGAAGATACAGACACTCCCACCACACCTTGGCTAGATGAAGACACCCCCCAACCACCATCTTCCACATCAATTCTTCCACGACCATTTGACAAATTCGAGAGAAAAAATTAGTTAGCTGCACATGAAAAAATTAAAGTTCGTAGTTAGCGCTTCAGCGCTGAAGCGCTAACTACGAACTGCAAACTAGCTTTGCTTGAATTGTTTCTTCACTTAACCCGACTGAATGTTTGATTCAGTCGGATAATTTCATGTGCTTGGTTTAACTGGTGGTGTAACTGGTGGAGTTGTAACTGGTGGAGTTGTAACCGGTGGAGTAACCGGTGGAGTTGTAACTGGTGGAGTTGTAACCGGTGGAGTAACCGGTGGAGTTGTAACTGGTGGAGTAACCGGTGGAGTTGTAACTGGTGGAGTAACCGGTGGAGGTGTAGGTGATTCTATCTGGGGTGGAGTTATAACTGGTGGAGTTGTAACTGGTGGGGTTGTAACTGGTGGGGTTGTAATCGGTGGAGTTGTAACTGGTGGGGTTGTAATCGGTGGAGTTGTAACTGGTGGAGTTGTAATCGGTGGAGTTGTAACTGGTGGAGGTGTAGGTGATTCTATCTGGGGTGGAGTTATAACTGGTGGAGTTGTAACTGGTGGAGTTGTAACTGGTGGGGTTGTAACCGGTGGGATTGTAACTGGTGGGATTGTAATCGGTGGGGTTGTAACTGGTGGTCTTTCTCCTGGACTTTCAGACTGTGGAGGTGTAACTGGTGGAGTTGTAACTGGTGGGATTGTAACTGGTGGAGTTGTAATCGGTGGAGTTGTAACTGGTGGTCTTTCTCCTGGACTTTCAGACTGTGGAGGTGTAACTGGTGGAGTTGTAATCGGTGGAGTTGTAACCGGTGGAGTTGTAACCGGTGGAGTTGTAACCGGTGGAGTTGTAACCGGTGGAGTTGTAACCGGTGGAGTTGTAACCGATGGATTTGTAATCGGTGGATTTGTAATCGGTGTAGATCCGCTTGAATTGTCTTTTTTCTTATCGTTATTTGACAGGACTTGTCCTATATCCACCAAGGGTTCTACTGCGGAATTGTTATTAATAATGTTGTTATCGGCAGCACTTGGCGAAGTAGGCGAACTTTCTGTAAGCTTTACAAAAGATGGGTTCTCAATAACTCCCGCACCGACAATTGGCTTCTGTGCTGCTAAAGCTGTGACTGTTTCTTCTTGAACTTGAGCGATCGCCGGATCTGGACTAGGCTCACCGGTTTTTCTCGCCAAATCAAGTCCCCGAACTAAATCGCTCCTCTCATAAAAATTTCTCAGATCGAACTCGTATAATCCCTGAATTCTATTTTTAACTATAACCAGCATCTGTCCGGCTTCTAGAACCCGACTTTGGGAAGCATCTTTATTAGAAACTTCAATACCGCTATTTGTCAGTGCGCCGACTACTGTAGTATCTGTTTGTTCGTCATAGCGCACGAATAATGCGGAACCGCGAATTGCTGCTGCTGCATTTGGCGTTTGTACGCGTGTTCGCCCTTGCTTGGGTGGGATCAGTAGCAATACAGTCCCGTTGGACAATTTAAAGTTTCGCGTCTTCGGCAAAAATTGAAATACTGCTTGCTCTCCAACTCGTGCTAAAGAGCGATCGTTGAAACGCAACTCTGCTAGAGAAGCTCTACCTGTGGACACTCCATCCCCAGGAAACATTGCATCTGATGAACGTGCCGGACGCTGCTGTCTATTTTTTGGCTTCAGTTGCACTAAGTTGCGGATTTTTTCAATCTCCGCACGAGTTAGAGGTGTTGTCGCACTTGCCTCAAGAGGCAAAGACACCACCGTAATTCCCCACACACCAATGACTAAAAGTGGTAATAATTTTCGCAACATAGTTTGGAATCTCTAAATATTTAACTGATACCAAGCCAGTTCAACACAGCTTCTGATATTAAGGGTTTAAGCCTGCTAATTGTTATAACCAGTTGATTTACGCATATTTCCTGAAATTTTATTTAAAACTTTAAAGATAAAACACGTAAATGTACTATTATACTACATATGTCGTTGAACTTGTTCAGATAAATTCATAATTTAACTGAATAAGAAAGTGTAGTAACTATCAATTTTTTTTATGACTTAGGAGAAAGTCTTATACCGTCGTTAAATTGGCTCAAAAATTTAACATTTTTAGCAGGAACTTCCTAGTAAGCTTGTGGGTCTAAGTTTGGCAAACGCGATTAAAGATGCAACCCAAGTTCCGGAAAAATCTCTTATTTTGGACTTTCTTAGCGTACAGTGGTGCAAACTGGTGTTGCATCACCCAAGTAGATGCGACGCTAGCTGCAAATTCAGATACACCGGAGCGTAACAACGCGATCGGATCAATCATATCATCTATGGCTGTCAAAGAAGAAACACATCAGCCATGTCATAAAAATACTAATTTGAAAGCGATGTCTGACGACAAGCCGCAAGAGAGCGGCAACTTTGCCTTGGGCGAACGCGTCTACGCTGCTGAGAAAGAAAATATCAAGTACTTTCAACTCAGTACAACGTCTGAAACCGCTAACTTTAATCATGGGCTTGAACTGGGCAACGCCAGTGGCTACAACTGGTCTTCGTACGGCGTTGGCTCCTCAGTTTGTAATTCGCTTTTATACTCACAGCAACCGCCACCAAAAGACACACCGCCACCAAATCCACCACCTCCTCCACCAAATCCCCCACCAAGGGAAGAACCAAGAAACATTCCTAGCACTTCTGTTCAGCGCAATGAGCCACCACAGTTAGAAGGACAGCCAAACGATTTTCCCCAAACTTCCCCAACACCAATAGAGCAATTGTTGGAGAAACCGCCTTTAACTAACTCCGAAAGACTAGACAGGCTCATACGTCGGCTGCAAGAGGGCAAAGAGACATTACCTGAGTCAAATAGCTCTGCGGAAATTGAGATACGGGCGAGACCCATACCTGATTATGATAGCTCTGCGGAAATTGAGATACGAGCCAGACCCATACAATTACCACCAACAGTAGAACAACCGCCACTGCCAGCACAGCCTGTGGCTAAGTTTAAACCCATAGGCTCCCTGCGGGGTTATGTGGGATTTTTTGCAACAAATAATATTTTTTCGTCAGAAGTTGATCCCATACAGGATGGCTTGGTTTTTTCTGGGCTGACACTAGCCTCTGCACCTTTAGCCTTGGGACCTAAGACTTATTTAAGTGCGGGAATTGATGGCAATTTGATTTTTTATATAGATCAATCACAATTTAATTACAACCAGATTCGGTTCTACGTAAGTATTTATCAACAGCTATCACGGCGGATGTATGGTGAACTCGGTTGGAGCAATCAACAGTTGTTTTATGCGAAGGATGGCGATTTCTTTTCGGCAGGCGATCGCTTTTTAAATGAAAATTCTCTGCGTCTGTCTTTAGGACGGCGAGATCCCCTAACTCAAAGGTTGGTGCTAGACAGCTTTTATGAATTACGTTTTAATTTTGCCGATCCAGACAGTCGTAATCGGATAAACAATTCTTTGTTACTTTCTTTGAGCTACTACTGGTTAAGATCGCTGCAAGTTGGTCTTGACTACCAGTTTAATTTGTCAGACTTTACGCTGCGCCAACGAGAAGACCAATATCATCGGTTATACACTCACCTAACTTATGGAATATCTGACTCCACTAATGTCAGCTTGCAAGGTGGTGTCAGCTTAGGTGGTTCTACCGACCAAAATATTAATTTTGATGGCTGGTTCTTTAGTCTCAATTACAATTGGGAATTAGGTAAGTTTTGAAAAAAGTCAATAGTCAAAAAGTCCAGAGTCAATAGTCAAAAAGTCCAGAGTTTAGACAGCAAACATTAACTATGTTACCGACCCTTGACTCTTGACCCTTGACTCTTGACCCTTAACCACGCTCCTAATAACTAATCCAATCACTCCAACTGCCAGCATAAAGTTTAGCTCCTTTAATGCCGGCTAGTTCTAAAGATAATAAATTCACGCAAGCGGTAACGCCAGAACCGCAATAAACTATAATTTCCTCTGCTTTTTCAAGGTTGGATGCGCGATCGCTTTGCTGTTGTGGTGAAAGTAGGTAGCCTGAAGAATCTGTAACTTCTAGCCAAGGATAGTTGACAGCGCCGCTAATATGTCCGGCAATTTTATCAATTGGTTCTCGTTCGCCAGAAAAGCGATCGCTTTCCCGTGAATCCACCAACACTACTCCTGGGAAATCTTTACGAGTTTTAACTTCTTCCCTATCCACCACCATTTGTGTTTGTAGTTGCGGGACGAATGTTGCTATTCGAGGAGAGGGAATCGCATCTGTGACGGGATACCCGGCTTTTTGCCAACCCGCAAACCCTCCTGTTAGCACAGCTACTTGTTCATGTCCTAAATAACGCAAAAGCCACCACAAACGAGATGCAAAAGCAAGGCGCGAATCATCGTAAGCTACTACTAAAGTGTCTGACTTCACCCCAATTGTTGATAACTTCTGCGCTAAATCAGCGGGGTTAGGTAAAGGATGTCTTCCTCCATGTTCTCCCACAGAACTAGAAAGATCCTGGTTTAAGTCTAAATAGTAAGATCCGCTTATATGACTTGCTTGATATTGCTGTTGTCCTAAAATTGGATCGGCAAGTGAAAACCGACAATCCACAATCACAACTTGCGGATCGTCAAGGTGTGCAAACAACCATTCGGCAGAAACAACAAATTTGGTCATTGGTAATTGGTAATTGGTAATTGGTAATTGGTAATTGGTAATTGGTAATTGGTAATGAAAAATGACAATTGATGATAACTTTATACCACAAGCTACAGCAGACGGGTCTTTTACGTTTGTTTCTAAAGAGTTTGGCGAGTTTTTTCACAGTCATTATGGAGCGCGTCAAGAGAGTTTTTTCAAGTTTGCCAGTCCTACGCAACTAGCGTTGAAAGCTAATAAACCAGTGTTGCGTTTGTTAGATATTTGTTATGGGTTAGGATACAATACCGCAGCTGCTTTGCAGACAATTTGGGCAGTTAATCCCAATTGTTATGTGGAAGTAATCGGTTTAGAGTTGAATGCATCTGTGCCAATTGCGGCGATCGCACCAGAGCGCTTATTCGACAATTGGAGTTACGAATATACGGAAATTTTGACTAATGACGGCGAGTGAGCATCAAGTATTTCGAGACAATCTAGCGGCAAGGCTACTAATTGGCGATGCTAGAAGCACGATAGGGCAAGTATATCACTCAGGTTTTCGCTTAGTGTGCAATTTTTCTCGATCCTTTTTCACCACCTCAATGTCCGCAATTGTGGACAATTGAATTTATTAAAAAAGTCTCTATGTGTTTACACGTAGATGGATTATTAGCGACTTATTCCTGTGCTGCGGCAGTACGCACAGCACTTTTGGCAGCCGATTTACAAATCGGTTCTACCCCACCAGTGGCTGGTGCGATCGCCTGGTACTGTTGCAGCGCATACAAGAGGAGGGGGCAGGGGGCAGGGGGCAGGGGGCAGGGGGCAGGGGGCAGGGGGCAGGGGGAGTTTGCCTCCTCGTCTTCCTTGTCTTCCCCATCTCCCTTGTCTCCCCCCTCCCCC
>NZ_JTCM02000120.1 GCF_000817785.2 Hassallia byssoidea VB512170
TCACATACCTCGGCTCGAAAGTTATTTCCCATGAAGAAAGCAAAGAAAGTTTCTGCTTCTAATAATTTAGTGCATCTTCATGGAGAATTGGTATTACTCTTTGCGCGCCAGTCGCCTCACTCCTCCACCCCCGCACAGCGCTGGCTTGACGAGTGCGCGGCAGTCGCTACAACGGGGGGAACCCCAACGCCAGGTGCCTCAACGTTCGTGACCTCCGCACAGCACTGGCGCAGCAACGCGCTGCCTTGACGAGTGCGTGAGGTAAATTCATATCTTGATTCAAAAACGCCAACTTTTTATACTTACCGCCCAGCCGATTCCATCCACTCAATACATTTGTGCATCTGCTGATTCATCAAAAGAGCATCAGCATGATACCTCCGCCCGTGACCTGGTAACACCCACTCAAATGTATAATTAGCTAAATTTCGCATTGATTTAAGCTGTTCTGACCAAGAATACCAGCAAGCATTGCGAAAGCCAATTAACTGTTTATATGTATCAGACCAAGCCAGATGATCGCCAGTAAAAAGAAACTTCTGTTTGTAAAGTAGAACAGTGTGTCCTTTAGTGTGACCGGGAACGGGAATAATTAACAATTCAGGAGTCAACTCAAATGGTTCACTACCAGTCAGTTGAATTTCTACATCGCGAGTAGAAGCTGTAATATCGTCAGTGTGGAAAATGCGCTGGCACTCAAAATGCTCGGCAAATTTTTGATGATCCGCTACATCGTCTCTGTGAGTCATATACATATAACGTATCCCCCCCATTTTTTCTATCCGCTTCACCAACGGTGGTGTAAACCGGGGAGAATCTACCAAAACATTACCTTCGGGTAATTGAATCAAATAACTCGCAGCACCAAAAGAATCTTCCGAATGATAACCGCAGTGGTAAACATTTTGGGCAACTAAAATTGGAAAACTCAGTTGAGCGTATTTGATATCTTGCGGCTTCTCTATTGTACCAATGGAACTGGTTGGACAAGCCAATAAAGCTTGTAGCGCAGTTAATCGTTGGGCTTCATTAGCTGGTTGATGATGAACTGCCGATTGTTCACCAACTTCAACAAACACTTCCGGAGCCATCCAACGACAGGTGTCACAATCAATACAGGAAGTATCGACATAAAAATCGCCGCTGACATTTTCCGGACGCCGCAGATTTAAATGAGCCATGTTAAACCTCTTTTACCCACTCAGCAGGTGGCTGGGTAATTAACCCTTCATTACTAGGTTAGCAAAAGCGCCAAAAGACCTTCGTTGATATATGCGTTTCAACGCGCTTGGGCGATCGCACTCCCAAATTCTTCTACCAGTTTTGAGTTCAGTTAAAATTACTATTTTTCGGTGCGATCGCGCTTTGCGGAAGAACCATAAAAATAAAATCCTGCGCCGTGTATTGAAATTCTTCTCCCAAAAACAGACCAAGGCGAACGTAGGTACCCAACGCTTCGCTTGTTTGACGGTGAATCAGTCTCAGGGGTCGGTTTCCGTCTATTCGTACTGATTCTCCCGTTGGGCTGGGTATTCCTGTTCGCGGGTTCGTGCCTTAACTACACATAAATTTTGATTACATTTTTTATGGCTTTCGCACTCTTCCTTGCTTGCTATGCTACCATCGATATGAGAATTAATTCGGCGACAGCGTTTGTTTTTAGCATTGACAGGTATTCTTCTTTTGGTGTTTACAGACTTTTCTCCGAAATCTAAATCTCCGCACATTCATGATTTTGGAGACAATCTATGTCTATTTATGTAGGTAACCTCTCTTATGAAGTTACACAAGAAGCTCTGACTTCTGTTTTTGCAGAATATGGTTCTGTAAAACGAGTTCAGTTGCCTACCGACCGTGAAACAGGTCGTTTACGCGGCTTTGGTTTTGTGGAAATGGGTTCAGAAGCTGAAGAAACAGCCGCCATCGATGCGCTTGATGGTGCTGAGTGGATGGGACGCGATCTCAAAGTTAACAAAGCTAAACCCAAGGAAGACAGAGGTTCCTTCAACGGTGGTGGTAATCGCGGCGGCGGCGGTGGCTACAACCGCAACCGCTACTAAGTCTTAAAGATTCAATTATTAAGTTAATTGAATTTAGGAAAGGCTCAAGCATGAATTACTGCTTGAGCCTTTTTTGGCATCTAAAAAGCGGTTAGAAACGCACTTTTATAAACAGCGTTTTTCCGGACAAACAAACCCCCGCAGGCACAGCCGCGTGGTAACGAACATGACCGCGCTGCCTCACCACGGCACTGGCAAAGGCTACAAAAACGAGAGCTTACCTGCGTGGGCTTTGTACGCACAACGCGACACCCTTCTAGGGTGTCGGATTTTGACCATCGCTCTTTTTGCCAATTAACTAACAACTAAGTGCAACTGACTTGCCACAACACTAATTAAACGATGAGTCAAAGGAAGACTATCAATTACCATACTCAGACACAACAGCATCATGTAAGAGATGGAATAGAGAAATAAATCTTTAGCCAAAGTACGATCGCCTGGATTGTGTAACAAGTGCCAAGCCTTGAGGATAAATAATCCTCCCAAAGCAAGTGCGATCGCTGCGTAGACAATTCCCGTTGCCTGTAACGGATAAACTAATAGCAGCGTGGTTGGCACCAAAACCAGCGTGTAAAACCAAATCTGCCGCACCGTCGCTTCATTGCCCGCGACAACTGGTAACATTGGTATCCCTACCTTTGCGTAATCATCCCGAATCATCAACGCCAAAGCCCAGAAATGGGGAGGTGTCCAAACAAAGACGATTGCAAAAAGTAACCAAGCAACCCAACTTAAAGTTCCCGTGACAGCCGCCCAACCAACCAGCGCCGGAATCGCCCCAGCAGCTCCACCAATGACGATATTTTGGGTACTAGAGCGTTTTAGCCAGTGAGTGTAAACCAGAATGTAAAATACAATACCAGACATTGCCAGCATTGCGGCTAGTAAATTGGCAAATACCGTCAGCAGACTGAAAGAAATTACAGCAAGAGCGATCGCAAAAATCAAAGCATCACGAGGCTGTATCCTACCCGAAGGCAAAGGACGATGGCGCGTGCGCTCCATATCATAATCAATATCTCGGTCATAGACACAATTAATCGTCTGGGCGCTAGCAGCTGCCAAAGTACCACCAGTCAGAGTTACTAACAACAGCAATGGATCTACTTTTCCCTCACCGGCAATCCACATACTACCAGCAGTAGTAATCAATAGCAGCGGAATAATCCGAGGCTTAGTCAGCTGGTAGTAGCTTTGAATAACTTGGGAAAATGTTTGGTGGTGCTTCGAGACATTAGTCTCAATCATGTTGACTCTAATTCCTTATTTGTTCAATTTCTGTGCTATCTTTAGTCGCGTCTGGCTTTCATAGTTCAACAAAAAGACAACAGACAGCACTCGCATTTAACTTATGGATTCACTCCATCTACACTTGTAGTCGCCGTGACACCAGATGAGTAAGCGTTAATACCACGACTTAGAGCCAAATCACGCAATGAGAGAACCGTGAAAATTACCAAAGTACCCAGCAAACAGGCGCCTATAAGTTGGTGAGAAACGGTAAGAGGCTCGACTTGGAGATGTAACTTAAAAGTGGCAACTCCCAACAAAATTTGTAAAACTAACAATCCAGCAGTTATCTTAGCTAATTGCCGCAAAGCTGGATGTAGTGCAGGTGTACGCAATGAGAGAAATACAACAGCCAAAGTCGCTACTGTTGGCGGCACCACCCCACCGATATGACTGTACATTACAGCACAAAGTTGAGAACCGCCAAAACATTGATGTAGTGCCCAGCGAGATCCTACCAAAGCACCAAGCAAACTTTGTAGATAAACCAAAATAGCGGCGGTTAAACTTACCCAAGGTAACTTACCAACAGTTCCAGTTCCTTGGTAGGGAGCGAGTGCCGTGCCGATAACTAGTAGAGTAATGAAAAATAACAACGCCGTTGCCAAATGCGCCGTAACGATATCAAAGCGCAAAAGTTCAGTAACGGTGAGTCCGCCCAAGACGCCTTGGAAGACAATTAAAAACAGCGAGAAAAGAGAAGCCCAAGGAAGCCAGTTAGGTACATATCGACGATGCCACCAGCTTAAGACAGCGAGTGCGATCGCGCTTAATCCAATCAACGAAGCATCCAACCTGTGAAACCACTCCAGAAAAACTTGGAAATTCATTTGTTTAGCTGGCACAAGTTCCCCGTAGCACAAGGGCCAATCTGGGCAAGCGAGTCCAGCATTCATCACGCGGGTGGCACTGCCTATTGCCATCAAAATTAAGGTGGCTACACAAATTTTCCACACCAAGCGACGAATCATTTCCTTGGGTTTTTGCTGCTCTTGTGCCGCTTCATTTTGTTGTTCTAGGACAAATTCGCTCATGAATGATACCTTCACACCAGCTCTTTGTAAGCCTTGAAAATTATAAAATTTGTCAGTTAGGATACACTCTGCCCCAAAAGCGCAAGTGTCCTTCTCCTAACCACCCTAGCGTATAAACCAAGGTTAAAGATTAGCTCTGATTTATACTGTGAATGAACGAATCGACTTTTAGCCAAAAGCTTTAGAGAATTTTCTCTTTTGGGGGGAACCATAAAAATAAAATCCTGCGCCGTGTATTGAAATTCTTCGTTAGTATCGTGGATCTAGGTTTGACGGCGCAGGATTTTATTTCTTGGTAAGTGCCTTGTCACCATTTGACATTTAACCTTTTCTAAATTCTTTGTTAAATTTTTGCCTTATATTTACATCTAGCAAATCCCCCTAAGGAAAAATGAGAAAAGCTCCGAAAAAAATTAATAAAAATTTCAGCCCTTTATACTCAATGTCTTATAGGCTGGACTACCGTAGTAAGTAAGCAGTTCTGTCCAAAATAGTAAAGTCATTAACTCTAATCAACCGTGAAAATTCCAAGTTCAATCTGGACGTTACTCATTGGCATCCTGCTGACACTGGTCAGCCTCTGGTACGGTCAAAATCACGGTCTGTTGCCTACAGCAGCAACTGACGAAGCCGATTTAGTGGATGGTCTGTTTAACACGATGATGGTCGTCTCAACGGGTATCTTTTTACTCGTCGAGGGTATTTTGATTTATTGTGCCGTTAAATACCGTCGTCGTCCTGGCGACAACTCTGACGGACCACCCGTCGAAGGCAACATACCTTTAGAAATTCTTTGGACGGCGATCCCAGCAATTATCGTTCTCGGTATTTCTGTTTACAGCTTTGACGTATATAACGAAATGGGTGGCTTTAACCCCCACGCCGTCCACGAAGCCCCTCTACAGCAGCAGTCGATGAAAATGCCTGGGGCAGCGATCGCAGCAACTTTAAACGACACTCCACCCAGCACAGAACCCAACCTCAATCAGCAGAAATCTGATGAGGCAATGCAAGACCCCGCTACAGCCGCAGTCCGCAATGCTGACCAAATTCCTCAAAAGCGAAATGCCCCTGGCGTAGGTATTGTTGCTCCCACCATCGGTCCGGTTCCCGGAAAAGAAGGCAAACCACCAGCAATGATAGTCAACGTCACAGGTTTGCAGTACGCCTGGATTTTTACCTATCCAGAAACTGATGTTACCTCCGGTGAACTCCACGTTCCCATCGGACGCGAAGTGCAACTCAGCATGAGCGCCAACGATGTCATTCATGCCTTTTGGGTGCCAGAATTCCGCCTCAAGCAAGATGTTATCCCCGGTCGGCAAAGTGAAATTCGCTTTACACCGAAAAAAGAAGGTAATTATGACCTTATCTGTGCTGAACTTTGCGGTCCATACCACGGTGCCATGAGAACACAAGTTATTGTGGAAAAGCAGGAAGCTTTTGATAACTGGATACAAGAACAGCTAGTTGCCAGCACTGAAACACTAAATCAAGCCGTTGCGGTCAATACCGAGGATATATCCCCAGATCAATTTCTCGCTCCTTATACCAAGGACATGGGAATTCAGCCAGAAATACTTCATCAAATTCACCATTAGTCAAGAGTCAATGGTCAATAGTCAAGAGTCAATAGTTAAGAATTTTCGACTCTTGAATTTGGACTCTTGACATTGGACTTTGGACTCTTGACATTGGACTTTGGACTTTGGACTTTTATGACACAAGCACAGTTGCAGGAAACTGCGAATACCCCTGCCTTGAATGAGGAACCAGGGGTAAGAAAATGGCAAGACTACTTCGGCTTTAACACCGACCATAAGGTAATTGGAATTCAATACCTAGTAACAACGTTCATTTTTTACTGCATGGGCGGGGTAATGGCTGACTTAGTTCGCACGGAACTGCGAACGCCAGAAGTAGATTTTGTTACGCCGGAAGTTTATAACAGTTTGTTTACGCTGCACGCCACAATCATGATTTTCTTGTGGATTGTGCCAGCGGGTGCGGGGTTTGCTAACTACTTGATCCCCTTGATGATTGGGGCAAAAGATATGGCATTCCCCCGCTTGAATGCTGTTGCCTTTTGGATGATTCCGCCAGCTGGTATATTGCTAATCAGCAGTTTATTGGTGGGCGATGCACCGGATGCCGGTTGGACTTCCTACCCTCCCTTGAGCTTGGTTACAGGTCAAGTGGGTGAGGGAATATGGATTATGAGCGTCCTTTTGCTGGGGACATCTTCGATTTTGGGGGCAATTAATTTCCTTGTCACCCTGCTGAAGATGCGTATCCCTGGCATGGGTTTCAATCAAATGCCCTTGTTCTGCTGGGCAATGTTTGCTACCTCAGCACTGACTTTGGTATCAACACCAGTGCTAGCAGCGGGTTTAATTTTGTTGTCTTTTGACTTAATTGCCGGAACGACATTTTTTAACCCGACTGGTGGTGGCGATCCGGTTGTATACCAGCACATGTTCTGGTTTTACTCGCACCCAGCGGTTTACATCATGATTTTGCCCTTTTTTGGAGCGATTTCTGAAGTGATCCCCGTGCATTCCCGCAAGCCGGTTTTTGGATATAAAGCGATCGCCTACTCCAGTCTCGCCATCAGCTTTTTGGGACTAATCGTTTGGGCGCATCACATGTTCACCAGCGGTATTCCCGGTTGGTTGCGGATGTTCTTCATGATCACCACCATGATCATCGCCGTACCCACCGGTATTAAAATCTTCAGCTGGTTGGCAACTATGTGGGGTGGCAAAATCCGCCTGACTACCGCCATGTTGTTCGCAATGGGCTTTGTCGGCACCTTTGTCATCGGCGGGATCAGTGGCGTAATGTTAGCTGCGGTTCCATTTGATATTCACGTTCACGACACCTATTTTGTAGTCGCACACTTGCATTATGTCCTGTTTGGTGGTAGCGTTCTCGGCATTTATGCAGGGCTTTACCACTGGTTCCCGAAAATGACGGGACGAATGATCAACGAATTTTGGGGTAGAGTTCACTTTACTCTAACTATCGTCGGTCTAAATATGGCATTCTTACCCATGCACAAGCTGGGAATGATGGGCATGAACCGACGTGTTGCCCAGTATGACCCGAAATTTACAACTTTGAATGAAATTTGCACCTACGGTGCTTATATACTGGCGGTTTCCACATTCCCCTTCATCATCAACGCGATTTGGAGTTGGATGTATGGTCCCAAAGCAGGTAACAATCCTTGGGATGCACTTACCTTAGAGTGGATGACAACCTCACCGCCAGCAATTGAGAATTTTGACAAACTTCCAGTATTGGCTACCGGACCCTACGACTACGGTTTGGAAAAAGCGAAAGAAGGTGTACCCCTAGACGATCCCAACCCAGTTTTGTCTGGCGGTCCTAACTCAGTGTTACGCGCCGAACCAGATCCAAAGGTTGCGGCTAATCCCGAAGACCGCAAATAGAAGGGACTAGGGACTAGGGACTAGGGACTAGGGACTAGGGACTAGGGATTAGGATGTGTGTTTTCATTTTCTCTGTTCTAGCCCCTAGCTTCTAGCCCAAGCGCCTAAGCGTCCAAAATTTCTTCGACACAGCTATAAATATTAAAGATTCATGCAAAGTCAAACTATTGACCCAGCTAAAACAGCTCTCAACCATCACCACGCGGCGACAACAGAGGCTCATCACGAAGAACATCCAGACCATCGTATATTTGGTCTAATTGTCTTCCTCATCGCTGAGGGGATGATTTTTCTGGGATTGTTCGGAGCTTATCTGGCTTTCCGTGCTACTTTACCTGCGTGGCCCCCAGAAGGCACGCCAGAATTAGAATTGTTGCTCCCCGGAGTCAACACAGTCAATCTGATTGCTAGCAGTTTTGTCATGCACAATGCTGACACCGCCATTAAAAAGAATGATGCGCGGGGAATGCGAACTTGGTTAGGAATAACTGCGGCAATGGGTATTATTTTCTTACTTGGTCAGGTATATGAATATACCCATCTTGAATTTGGTTTAACTACGAATTTGTTTGCCAGTGCATTTTACGTCTTGACTGGCTTCCACGGATTGCACGTTACCATTGGCGTTGTGGCGATTCTTGCCGTATTGTGGCGATCGCGCACTAAGGATCACTACAATAGCGAAAAGCATTTTGGCATCGAAGCTGCGGAAATTTACTGGCACTTCGTTGACGTGATTTGGATTATCCTTTTCGGATTGCTATACCTACTTTAAGTATCAATTTTTTATTGACGCTATAAGTGAAACCCCCTATAACAGGGGGTTTTTTATTAGAAGCTTTATTAATTTCAGTAAATTTTTTGCTTATACCAAGTTGCAATCTCATCGGTAGCAACGAAGTCCGAAGCAACGTTCACGCGTAGCGTCTCCGACAGGAGAAGGAAGCAATCTCATGGACAAAGACATGAAAAATTCAGTATTGACTAAAAGTACCAAAAAAGGTACAAGAGTAATATTATATGGATTTATAAAAAAATCTCAAAAAACTCCTAAACAAGAGTTGAATTTAGCGAAGGAGCGGAAATTAGAGGTGAAAGGATGAACAACAACTTACATATTGGTTCGTCTCTTGATGATTTTCTAGAAGATGAAGGCATACTTGAAGAGATTAATTTAATTGCCATCAAGCGAGTTATAGCTTGGCAAATTAAACATGCGATGTCAGAGAAAAAGCTAACTAAGTCAGATATGGCGAAACAGATGAAAACTAGCAGGTCATCTCTTGACAGACTTTTAGATCCAAACAACACATCCGTAACCTTAGACACTATTGATCGTGCAGCAAAAATTATTGGTAAGCGAGTGCGTTTTGAATTAATAGATGTAGCTTAAAACGCCAAAATTAAAACTAAAGCACCCTTGCACACTTTATACACGGGTGCTTTTTTATTAAACTGAGCGATCGCACTCTTTGACAAAACTGTTTTACCAAAGGTCGCGATCCTGTTAATCTCGTCAAAATGTCGGGAAATAATATTTAGACGACATTAAATCAATGGTATAAAATTGTATCGTCGATGTTATAGTACGTAAATACTAGAAATAGCAAAATCCTATGAAAAAGAAAAACTCAGGTGATGATGTTGGTTTCAAAAATTTGGATGAGTGCGTATGGAAAAATCCACCACCAGTAAAACAAAAGATTCTTAAGCCACTACCTGAACCACTGCCAAATACTAAACTACCAAAGCTTTAAACGATCAAATTAGCTCGTAGACTCAAAAATCTATGTATCCCGTTCCTGTGGCGGGTTTTTACATTCAACATAAGAATCTACAATGTTGAATTATTCAAACCGTAAAATTACTGATGACTTTAAACATTAATAAAAGCTAATTTCAAATAAATGAAAAAGAGTAATTAATAAATATGCATAATTTTGAAGAGGCTAAAGACTACAAACAAAGAAATAATTGGTCTATAGATAGAATTAAATTTGAAATTGAAGAACTAGATAAAATATATCCATTTTTAACTGAAAAATACAAAGAATTAGAAGCGCATAGAGACTGGTATTATGAATTGAGAAATGAACATAAAGAACATGGAAATTTACATATAAGTGATGAATTCGCAATAAAAGCAGAAAAGATACAATATGAAATGGACAAATGTAAAAATCAAATTTGGCAAAATTGGGAAAAAAGAAAAGAACTCGTAAAAATTTTAAGAAGTAAATTAACCCCGTGAGATAAATCGTTCAGTGCTATCTAAAAATTTCTCCACTGTCTTTAATCCCCAAAACCATAGAACCCACGCCTCTAGAGCCTACCGTTGGTTTTAGGGGTTAATTTTTATTAGTCCCTAAATAAAAACCTGGTGTAAACCACTATAAACCAACTTCTATGCTAGCTCCTACAAGGCACGTTACTCCCATAACTATAGAATCTGCCTATAGTGCCTACCGTCGCTTCTAGGTGCATCTTTGCGTCGCTGGTGAAATGTTTCCACAATTGCCTGTGTAGGTGGTGTGGGGAGAGACATATAAGCAAAATATCAAAAATTTGTGGCGATCGCATCCAAACCGCTTATCAATCAAACTTTTTGGTCTATGGCGACTTCCAGAAAATATCGGTGCGTTACAGTTTTGCTTAACACACCCAGAGTATGGTTTTACCTTTAATTTGGTTGGTCTACTTATTAGCTATTTCAAGGTGATAATCTAGTTACAGGCACTCGGATTATTTCAGTGAAGCCTAAGAGAGGATGATTTCCAATGCTTTATAAAGTACCATTAGTGCTATCACCGCAACTTGAGGATGGTTTCACTGTGACATCGCCGCTTCAAATAATTTCAATCGTATTGATGTAAATAGCGCGATTATTTTATGTGGCTTTTCAAGGTATCGATGGGTGAACTATTTTTGGTTGTTGAGGATGAGGTAGCCTGACTTGTCCCCAGAAAACCAAACAAATGACGACATTAAGCGCTCTAAAGGCAAATTCGACCCAGTTGTAGAAACTAGAGATTGGGCGATCGCGGCATCTGAAGAGTATTGCAAGCGAATTGCTAAAAACACAGGCAGGCGAGTAGTAGAAATAATTGATACAGAAGATAGCCTTTTGCCAATAGTTTGTATTTTTGAGGATATTACTTATGACTGACGCAGCAACTCAAATACCACTAAGTATAGTGATTCCCATATTTGCTGCCATCAGCGATCGCGATTGGGAACGCTTTAAAGAGCTTGAGTTGAAGTTTGCAAATAATTACGGCGTAGAAACTTGGGCGGATGTTTTTAATTTCCGTGTTCTACCCGCGCTCGACAAGGAAACTAAAACTTGGGTATTGATTCAAAAATGCAGCAAGGGCTACACAGTGCGGGATGTAGTTTGATTGACACTCTATCAAGTGCGTTTGGACTTTCACTTTCAGCAAAACCACTGTTTCATAAAAAATTAGTATAACGTGCGATCGCTTAAGAGAGGATGATTTTGAATGCTTTACAAAGTACCATTACTGCTATCACCGCAACTTGAGGGTGGTTTCACTGTGACATCGCCGCTTCTACCAGAGTTAGTTACTGAGGGAAATACAGTCGAGGAAGCTTTAATTAATGTTCGTGATGCTTTAGCTGCTGTAATAGAAGCCTACGAGGATCTTGGACGAAGTTTGCCTGCGAACATGAAGATTATTGACGCTGATAACTCTCTTTGGCTAGAGACTCTTATAACTGCCCCATGAAGTATCGCGATGTCACTCGCAAGTTAAAAACACTCGGTTGTGAAGAGTTGCCTCGTCGAGGTGGAGGTTCTCACCGGAAGTGGTTCAATCTGTGAGATGCAAAATGTTACTTCGCTACCAGATTGGGGAAGTCGTGACCTAAAACTTGGAACAATTCGGGCTGCGGTTCGGCAGTTAGGGATTGATTGGGATGCTTTTGAAGATGCGTAAATCCTCATCTGATTATATTTGTGCTTGACACAAAGCTGCATCTAACATAAGCTCGCTTACTTTAATTTACTGACTGCGCCAAAGTATGAATTATTAATTATGAATTATTCGGTCATCAGTCAAGCGATCGCTCTTTGGCATTAAGTCTTTTTGTGAATTGAACGACGATCGCAATTACGGCATTGGGGTCAACAGGTTTTGCAATGTGAGCTTGAAATCCAGCGGAATACGCCTGCTGTTGGTCAATTTCTCCCGCGTAGGCAGTCAGGGCAATTGCCGGAACTTGTCTTTTTGGCTTTAGCGCCCGAATTTGTTGGATCAGCGTATATCCATCCATTTCTGGCATTCCAATATCACTCACAACCAGATCGAAAACAGACTGCTCGACCGCTTGCAGTGCCTCAATTCCCGATGCAACAGCAGTGACGATTGCACCCGCTTGCTCTAGAACGAACGTAATAAAGTCTCGTGAGTCTGCATCGTCATCCACCACTAAGATATAAATGCCGCTTAAATCACTTGTTGAGACGGATGATTGCTCTGTTGACGGCAATTCACTATAGCGAGACGCAAGCGGAATTTGAACCGTGAACGTGGCTCCCCGGTCTTCACCCGGACTCTCAACCCAAATTCTACCGCCGTGCAGTTCCACAATTTGACGGGCGATCGCCAGTCCCAACCCCAAGCCGCCAAATTTGCGCGTGGTGGCTGCATCTTCCTGCCGGAAATGCTCAAACACATAAGGCAGAAAGTCAGGATTGATACCCTTTCCCGTATCAGTGACTTGAATTTGGGCATGAGTGCCAGTTTGGGTTAACCTAACGGTGATTTGCCCGTCTTGAAAAGTGAATTTCACGGCATTGGATAAAAGATTCCAGACCACTTGCTGCAAACGTCCGGCATCGCCAATCACCTTTCCAACGTCGGGTGAAAAAGTTGTTTGAATGTGCAGCGATTTGGCTTCGGCGGCTAGTCGAACGGTTTCTAGAGCGGCTCTTATCACCGAAATCAAGTCAACGGGCATCACATTCAAACTCAATTTGCCGCGTAGAATGCGGGAGATGTCGAGCAGGTCTTCGATTAGTTGCGATTGTAACTTGGCATTGCGTTCGATTGTGGCAAGTGCAGTCTTCGTTTTTGCTGCATCCAGTTTTCCCTGTTGCAACAACTTCGACCAGCCGAGAATCGGATTGAGCGGCGATCGCAACTCGTGAGACAAAACGGCAAGAAACTCATCTTTAATTCGGTTGGCAGTTTCGGCGGCTTCCCGTGCCGTCTGTTCTCGTTGCAGGAGTTGTTCGCGTTCGGCTTCAATCCGCTTGCGATCGGTAACATTCCGGAAATAAATGGTGACTCCCTTCGCGGCAGGGTAGGTGCGGACTTCGTACCAGCGGTTGTGGTCGGGGTAAAACGCTGTCAGTGAAGCAGCGACGCGATCGCTCATCACGCGGCGGTGAAGCTGCTCAAACTCGCTGCCATCAAGACCCGGAAATTCTGACCAGAAGTTTTTTCCAATCAAATCGCCTGAAGCGCGTTCTAGCAAGTGTTCTGCCTGCCGATTCACGTAGGTGAACCGCCAATCCTGGTCTAGAGCGAAGAATGCGTCCGTAATACTTTCCAAAATATTCCGGCTCTGCTCCTCGCTTGAGAGCAAAGCTTTCTCGGCAAGTTTGCGATCGCTAATATCTTTGAATACGATAGCAACTTTTCGCTCCTCTGGCTGTCCAGTGCGGCAGGTATAAACGTCGAACCAACGGTTCATTGCTTCGGAGCCATTTTCAAACCGAACGGATTCACCCGTCAGTGCGACTTGACCGTAAATCTTAATCCAGTGGTCTTCAATATCTGGAACTAACTGACGCGCCGTTTTACCGACTGCTTGTCTAAGTCCGGTTTGTTGCTCGAAGACGGGATTGATTTCCAAGAAGCGGTAATCGAGCGGCGTGTCGTTCTCGTCAAACAGCACTTCAATGACGCAGAAACCTTCATCTATCGACTCAAACAGCGTTCGATAGCGTTCCTCCGAGCGGCGTAAGGCGGACTCGGCTTGTTTTCTATCGTCAATGTCAATCACTGAGCCGATGTAGCCTTTGAACTCACCGTCTGCACTTTTCCAGGGACGCCCCGCATCAATGCAAGTGCGGTATTCACCGTCAAAGCGCCGCAAGCGATATTCCAGTTGAAACGCTTCTTGGCGATCGTTGGCGGCGAGAAAAATAATTTTGGAGGATTCGCGATCGTCTGGATGGATGACATCAAGCCAGCCAAACCCTAACCCTGCTTCCTCGGTTTGCCCAGAGAAATCATACCAACTTCGACTGAGGTAGGTGCAGTAGCCCGTTGGATCGGTCACCCAAATCATCATCGGGGCATTGTCTGCCATATCGCGGAATCGCTGCTCACTTGACCGTAAAGTAGCTTCGAGTTGCGGCTCGTTGTGTTGTGAACTGGCAACTTCACTAAACGTTGTGACGACCGCATAGGAAGTTGTGGTATCCCCTTGGAATAAAGGCGTTGAATTCAGCCGCAACCACACCAAATCGCCGCTTGGTTTATAAAAGCCCATCACCACATTGCGACAGGGCAAACCCTGTCGCAAAGCGACGATCGCCGGATAATCCTTTGGCGCAACATGTGAGCCATCGGGATAAATCGCCTGCCATACAGGTTTAAACGAGGTGGTGCCAACAAGCTGTTTAGCACTGTAGCCCAACAGTCGCTCTGCAACCAAATCGCAGGACTCGATTGTGCTATCTGCCAACTGGAAGATTATACCAGTCTCACTTTCAACGCCAATTGACCGCCCATTATTAAGAGCGTTTTCTGCCGTTTGAAACATTAGCAATTCCTCGTCCTGCATTGCACCACACCTTAGTCCTAAAGCCTGCTAAATTTCTTCCTCAAAGTATTCTACAAGCAGGGCTTGAGCGCAGAGAGCGCTCTCACTTGTGGGGAGAATTTTTGAGTTCATGCAGCATGGCTTTTAGTTGCATGAGCGCTCGATCGCGAAGGCTGCGATCGATTGTTTTCCCAGCGGGCGATTGTTGGGGTGGCTACGCCAAAGAGCGCAGCAAACTGTGCCTGTGTCAGTTCGAGCAGGTGACGCAACTGACGGACGAAGATGCCCGTGTCGGTACAAGACTGGTTTGATGAGCGGAGTGTGGTTGCCATAATGCCTAATAGTCTTTGAGCGACAACTGATCAAACGCTATTTAATCGATCGCATAACGGAAAGTATTCATTAAGCATCTACCTCAAGAGGTAGATTTAGCGTTTCAATCAAATACTTAGAGCGTGTTTATAAATAAAATATTAAGTAGGGGAGGCAAATTGCAGTGTGGATATTCCTCCTGCAATATTGCCGTTGTGTTACGGCTCGATAGGTATTTCGGGTTGTTTACAATATATTTTCAGCCGTAACGCACCATTTATTCGGTGCGTTAAGCGTGAGCTATAACGCACCCTACAGGTTTAAGAATTATTTTATAAACACCCTCTTAGTGTTTGACAGCCAATTTACAATTCTCCTAAAAGGTGAAATTAGTGCCTATTTGTAGGGACAATTCATCAATTGTTCCTACATTCGCGGTATTCATGTATTGTATATAACTAGCGATTGCTATAATTTACTGACTGCGCCAAACGTTGACTTTTTTATCAAAACCACCGCTAGCCAGCATTTGACCATCAGGACTAAAAGCGATCGCACTCACCCAATCTGAATGTCCGTAAAGTGTCTTTCTTAACTCACCTGTAGTCAAATTCCACACTTTAATACCATCTCTACCTGCACTAGCCAGAGTTTGTCCATCTGGATTGATGGCGATCGCATTCACCCAGTTATCATGTCCTGTAAGAGTTTTACTAACTTCTCCAGTATTCAAATTCCAAAGTTTAATCGTGCGATCGTGACTAGCAGTAACTAAAGTTTTACCGTCTGGTGTAAAAGCTACCGCGCTGACTGTATTAGAATGCGCTGTAAATCCACGGATTAACTTACCACTACTCAAATCCCACAGTTTAATTACACCTTTATTATCACCGCTAGCAAGCATCTGACCATCAGGACTTATCGCCAGAGTAAAAATTGCATTATCAAAGCGTGCCAGAGTAGCTAGGGGGCGCTGCTGTAACAAATCCCACATGCGAATCCCATCTAAAGCACCGCTAACAAGAACCTTACTATCAGGCGACACCGCTAAAGACAATATATTACTGGTATGCCCGACAAAAGACCGGGTAAAGTAATTCCTTTTCAGGTTCCAAAGATTGATAGTATTGTCATTACCGCAGCTGACTAAAGTTTTACCATCTGGTGAAATCAACAAAGATTCCACAGCTGTTTTTTGCGCTTTGCGAATAGTCCCTACCCTTTTACCATTGTGCGTATTCCACAAACGAATTACACCTTCATTTTCAGCCCCACCACTCACCAGAACGTTGCTATCTGGACTGAAGGCTAAAGATTTAATCGTTCCCGCGTGTCCGCTAAAACTATAAAGTAACTGTGGATTAGCAAAGCTTTGAGGAGCTTGGGATGGTATTACTTCAACAGTAGCATCAGCCGCACGAACACAAAACCCTTCCCAAAACATAACAGGAAGGGCAACTGTAGCAAATGCCACAATAATATACGGGCGCAAGAAAGTACCGCCCCTACCTTTTCCCTTACTCCTCACTCTTTTTCCTCACTTTTTCATTCTTGCGCGTTAATTAATTTTTCCCAGTTATCAATTATAAGTTACGAATTATACTCCTAACTTCTAACTCCTACTCCGTTCTTTTTACAGCGGTGGTTTTTTCTTAGAAACCGTTAGCAGCGGTAAGGCAGAAGTAGACGAGCGAGAGGGCAAATAATGTTGCACCACAGGCTCTTCTGGTAAAGGGCGACTCTGCTGGATGCGCCACCAGCGCCATGCAAGGGTTATACCAGCAGTTCCCAAGCCAAAAGCAAACAATGACCAGCTATCGTCAAATCCACCAATCAGCGCCTCGACAATGCCCATCGTAATCAATGCACTGATTAATGGTTCTCTACGGTACGTTGACTTCAAAAAACGAGGTAATACAGCATTCATCTTTTGCTTATTGGTTCCTGTTCACAATATACACGTAAATTTACTGAGAATAACTCACCCGAACAAGGCACTTTTAATCAAAGCCACTAAGAGATTATAATTATCTATTAGTAGGGGAAACAAGTGTAGAAATTAAGCTGCTTGCATATAATGCTTGCATATAGTTGCAAGTCTAGGATAACACTTACACTCAAAGCGTGTGCTGTGCCGTTGAACAGCCTTAAACGACTCGTAACGCTACGGTACGCAATGGGCGTTGCAAGAGCTTTAACCAGCTGATACCAACTGGTTAAAATTTCAACAACTCACGCTTACAACGCATCAAGAAGTCAGCAAGCAGAAGTAATGGTGTTTGTGCACTCCATCAGCTCTACCTTAGACCGAGCCATGATAGCACTCCTTGGTTGGTGAAGTATTCAATCACCACCATCAACATGAAACCAATCATGGCAGCTCGACCATTCAAGCGTTCAGCATATTCATTAAAGCCAAATTTCGGCTCTTCTAGTTTGGGCGTAACGGTGGGTTGTGGTTGTGTCATCATAGAGAACTTGTATTTTCGGCAAACTGAACTTTACGTTGATTAAGTCGCAACTTCGGATTTTAAGCGGCGTGGTAGTGCTTAAATGTCAACCAAAAAATTGGAAAAATTTCCGCACTATTGCCCTTGCGTTACAATTTTTAATTATTCTTTATATATTCTAAGAATACTGGAGCAATAGTCAAGGGCAATTAAAAAGACGACAGGTGAGGATAACACAACTAGCGATCAGAAATAATTAGCTATCTCTAATACGGAAGTAGCAAGCTAGAAACTGGCAGGCTAAAGTTAAACAAAAAATGTTGGGAGAGGCAGTAAATGGAAATTGGCGTTCCTAAGGAAAGTAAAGATCAAGAGTTTCGGGTAGGGTTGAGTCCTTCTAGCGTGCGGGTGTTGCGGGAAAATGGTCACAACATCTTTGTAGAAACACAGGCTGGTACTGGTGCTGGATTTACAGATGATGATTATAAAAGCGTTGGGGCAGAAATTGTCTCTACACCGGATGCTGCTTGGAATCGGGATTTAGTTGTCAAGGTGAAAGAACCACTGACATCTGAGTACAAATTTTTACAAAAAGGGCAGTTACTGTTTACTTATTTGCATTTAGCAGCCGATCGCAAATTGACCGAGCATTTAATAGATTGTGGCACATGTGCGATCGCCTACGAAACTGTAGAACAACCTGGTGCAAACAAATTACCTTTGCTCTCTCCCATGAGCATCATTGCCGGTCGGCTATCGGTACAATTTGGCGCAAGATTCCTCGAACGTCAGCAAGGTGGTAGAGGTGTTCTTTTGGGCGGTGTTCCCGGCGTCAAACCAGGTAAAGTAGTGATTTTAGGCGGCGGTGTCGTTGGCACAGAAGCCGCGAAAATTGCTGTGGGTATGGGTGCTGCTGTCCAGATTTTAGATGTTAATGTTGAGCGTTTATCTTACTTAGAAACTTTATTTGGCTCTAGAGTCGAACTCATCTACAGTAACTCCGCCCACATCGAAGCCGCAGTCCGAGAAGCCGACTTGCTGATTGGTGCAGTTTTAATTCCAGGACGTAGGGCACCGATTTTAGTCAAGCGTGACTTGGTTAAACAAATGCGTCCTGGTTCTGTAATTATCGATGTTGCCGTCGATCAAGGCGGTTGCGTGGAAACTTTACATCCTACATCCCACACCAGTCCGATATATCTCGAAGAAGATGTAGTGCATTATGGCGTTCCGAATATGCCAGGGGCAGTACCTTGGACAGCAACCCAAGCTCTGAATAACAGTACTTTACCATACGTTGTCGAGTTAGCAAATCTGGGAACTAAAGCGTTAGAAATTAACCCAGCATTAGCCAAAGGTGTAAATGTACAAAATCATCGCTTAGTCCATCCTGCGGTGCAGTCAGTTTTTCCGGACTTAGTAAATTAGTTTTTCACGACACTTAGCTAATTTCTATCTACGTAAAATCACGTTTGATAATTTATCGGAATGTATCAACAATCTAAATGTCTAAATTCCCACAGGGGCTTGTAGCATCGAACGTGAACTTATTTTCCTTGAAAAAAGTAAAAAATTAGGAAATTGGGGTAAATACCATACTTGTATAGGATTTACGCGACGGAGAAAACTCCGCTTGATGCGTAAGTCCTATTTTTCTTTGGCAACTGTTTTAATAAGTACTTATTTATTTGTCAATAGAATTAATCAAAACTTTAGGCTAAGAAGTTTTGCTTTGTATTTTTTTTATAAATAATAAAAAATAACATTACGTATACTATTAATAAAGATTACTTAAAGCTCAGAAATAATAGCTATAATGAACGAACAATAAAAAGAATTGTCTAGAACAATGCTTTTTGTACTACAAGTTAAAAACCAATTATTATGGGTCTACCTAAAGAAGTTTTTGGCAGTAGTTTCAAGCCAAACTTAGAAAAAGAAAACAAGGGAGGTGTCGAATCTTTAGCGCAGCAATGGGCTAAAAAGTATTTGCAGAACCTTCAAGTTGATGAAGACGAGAAACAAACCACTGACACGGTGAGTTTAAAAGAAGCTGTCTTGCTTGCAGGACGAGAAAAAACAGCTGACAAATTAATGGAATCTTTACCGAAGGGAGGGGAAAAGGGGAAAGCAAAAAAGCGGAAAATCTGAGCGGAGGTTTCCTCCGTTCCCCGCAGGGGTTGCCGCAGGCATCAGACTTTTTCAAGACAGGGGAAATGTTGAAATTAT
>NZ_JTCM02000121.1 GCF_000817785.2 Hassallia byssoidea VB512170
GGACAAAACCGGACAGCCTTGTATTAAAGATCCTCAAAACTCCACGACTATTTCAGCTATATGGCTGTCCGGTTTTGTCTGATTTTTTGGAACCCCTCCCGCAGCGCTGTCTCACCGCCTACTTTGGACTTCGTGTTTAAAAGCCCACCTGCGTGGGCTTTGTTCGTATAGCCTCAGACTGAAGTCTGAAGGTCTGAAGGTGTAGAGCGACAGATTATTTGACCGCAACAACAAATTATATCATGTCCGGCTAATTAACCATAATTCCCGAATCGACCTCTTCCCTGCCTTGAACGGACGTTCAAGTCTGTCCCTCTGTTGACTCCCAGAGGGACAGGTTTTGCGTGGTCAGACCAGGGATTCTTTTTTTGATTACGGGTGATTTCAAAGGACTGTCTTCAGTTTTTCCCACCTAAAGGACTACAACATGAAAGCGATCGCTCAAGTACTTTCCCAAGAGTCCTCTGCGTTGATCGGACTTGCTGCCACACTCAGGTGAGTTAGACCGGATTCTCCGTTTGGCTGCTTAAACCGACAGTTGCAATTTTTTGATAGGTCAGCCCAGGAGCTTAATTTATGGGTCAATTTCTGCAAAAGTATAGTCAGAGGTGCATAAATTAATTTTGCTTGCGCCTATATAAAATAAGAACGCCTTAGAGCTTGACTTTTTGATAATTAAAAATATTATCAGTCAACGATTTCAGCCATTCTAAGATAAATCCAGTTATTAGCCGTTCAGAGTATAGCTGCTGTCAATAGCAGTTATTAAGATTGCTTTATGTTAGTCAATCAAACCGACATAAAGCAACCAACACTTGCCAATGGATTTATATTGACCCGAACAAAACAAAAATAACTACTTTTCAAATTTTGGAGCGTTAATTATGCCAGTCGAAATTTATGCGGATTCCAATTTCTCTGGAGCCACATCAGGTTCTCTCGATCGGGACTATTCTTATGTTGGAGATTTTTGGAACGACAAAATATCCTCGATTAAAGTTTACTCCGGCACTTGGGAATTTTTTGAGAATGCAAACTTCCAAGGGAGAAGTTTTCGGCTTACGCCGGGTGAATATCCTTGGGTCACCAATACCTGGAATGATATGATCTCATCCTTCAAACAAGTCGGACAAGATACTCCATCTGGTCCGTCAGGCGGTGGTATGGCACAAGAGATACTGAATGCCCACAACTCGTACAGATCGCAAGTCGGTGTTCCATTCCTCACTTGGTCTAATACTTTGGCTAGTCAGGCTCAAGAGTGGGCAAATTACCTCAGTTCCAACAGATTATTCCAGCATAGTGGGACTTCCGGTCAAGGAGAAAACCTTTGGATGGGCACATCACACAGGTTTAGCTTTACACAAATGGTTGGGAGTTGGGGGAATGAAAAGCAGCATTTTGTCAAGGGAAAGTTCCCAAATGTTAGTAATACTGGCAATTGGGCTGATGTCGGTCACTATACTCAAATGGTTTGGAGGAACACTACACAAGTAGGATGTGCTGTTGTTGACGGTGGTGATGGGAACGCTAGACTCGTTTGCCGCTACGTTTCCCCAGGAAATGTTATGGGTCAATCAGTTTTCTAACGGCATCTGTCTTCTTAATACACATCTCCATAAATTAGATTTCGACTGAAGCATTGTAAGTGTTTTAGTCTCCTAATCGGATATGTCTAATAAGAGATTTACGGCAAGTGCGATCGCCCACGATCGTAGGGTGCGAAAAGTACGTGTAACACACCCTAATTCCCATCTGAATAGCTTAATAATGATGCTTTGCTGTATGGAACACCAGAGTTCTCATAGGAGTCCATCTATTTTTTAACCTGGTCAGATTTTTTAACATATGCCGTTGATTTTTGTCCTGCTTGGGGCGATCGTGCTGTTCTACGTTACTGCCGCCTTTGAATGTGAAACGAGTGTTTTACAGCCGCGTCAAATTTTAGTCGTCAAGACGTATTCTAATTCAAGAACACAGCACCATTTTGGTCAATTCTCATTGCACTTTTATCCATGTTCACGTCGGTTGTTTCCTTGAATGAAAGTTGCAACATACCTTCTTGAGAAGATCCTTGTGGTGTCACCATCAAGAGTCCTTTATCTTGACGATAGAAAGTAACCGTTACAGGAGTGCTTAAACCTTGCAACATTACCTCAGATTTACCTTGCAGGGTTCGCGGTGCTGTATCGCCAATTACTTGGTAGCTAATAGGTGCGGCTGTCTGATTTACCAAGCGGACACCTACTTTGCCACTCGTAGGCATTACCATTGCTACAGCGGGTTGTTGCTGTTGCGGTGATGGTGTTTGGATTACGGAAGTTTGGCTTTGTTGTGTAGAGTTGGTGACTTCCCCAGATGAATTACTCATGCCTTGTGGCGATCGCATCATCGACGACTGGCTGTTATAATTGTAATTCTGCGATGTGCTAGTTCCATCAGGCATTTCACCGCCTACACCCATCGTTGTTTGTTCGGGTGTTGGGTTAACAGAGGTGTTGTTGCGAATCGGAGTTTGCCCTTGCATTCCCATTTTTTGAGTGAAAGCATTAGGGGGACATCCTTGAGGAACCATAACTCGATTGTTGTGCGGTTCTTCGTAGAAAATCCGAGGGCAAGGGTTAATTTGGGGAGTAGATTGTTGTGCGAGCGCCGCATGTGGAACTGCTGGCAAACCTATAAGCAGTCCGCCAAAAATAGTCCCTAGCAATTTCGCCGAATTCTGCCAATTCTGTTGATGTTTATTCATTTTTTTATTCTCCAAAATCTTCACTTTGATATCTTAAAAAATATTATTTCAATGTTAGCTAAGAAATAATAAGCTTTGCCTCTAACTAATAGGTGAAAAAATAAAAACCGGAAAATTTTTATTTCAACCTTAAGTCAAATGTAAATCTATCATTAGTTATAGTTTTAGTAAAAATTAAGAGGTAAGAATTGCTGAAAATTCCCACCTCCTAACTTTATATTTGATTTACGCTTCTTCCCACATTTTGCGAACTAGATCGGGCAACCAGCTAGCAATTTCCTGAATTCGTTCTTCTGATAGTTCGTCTTTAGTGGCAGAAAATATTGCCATGACTACCTTTTCGCGGTCAGCATTTGGTGGCATTGTACCTTCATTAGCCACCCGAAATAAAAAGCGATCGCTATCAATCTTAAAGATGCCAGGACCTTGCCAGGGTGGACGTACCCGACTTAAAAATCCGACAAGCGGATTTGTATCGTGCCAGAGTTCGGCAATTTCCATTTGTAGCGCTTTATCTTCAGTTTTTTCGGCTGGTTTGTGCAATTCAGCTTCAACGCGATCGGCAGCTTCGGTACTCATCAAATCGCGCATCACCCGGAATGCGACTTCTGTGATATCTCTAGCATCGAAGATATCTGCCAAACCCCCATTCACCATCACCTTTTCCAAAAAGGGCAAATCTTTCTCAGCGATTGGTGCAGATGAACCTGACTCTGGGTTTTTCGACAACTTATCCTCATAGTTGTCTATCAGATTACGCCCTTTATCGGTTATTTTTGCCTTCTGAAAGCGACCATCGTTTGTAAACTCAGCATTAATGTACTGATTTTGATTTAGGTAATCTAAATGAGCTAATAAATCTGCTTCTGATAATTTGTTTCCCGAAAAATCAACTTCATGCAATTCTTGCCCACTTTCGGCAATTTTTTTTAGTAAATCGTAGAGTTCGTGTCTGACTATAGAAATTGGCATCTAACCCTCCACAAATGCTTTTATATATGCGTTTTCGCCGAGTGCGATTTTTACCAATAGCAAGCTAGCAGTTTGAATAACTACTAAAATAAACTTCAGCAGTAGGAATTTCAAACCGCTAGAGACCAAATTGATGGCTCAAATCTCATGGCTTCGCAATATAAATTACAAATAAAATTCATACCTTTGCATCTGTCACAGGAAACAATTGTTTGTTAAAAAACTAAGACTCAAGAGTGATTGGTAAAATGACAGTGAAGGTGGTGCCAATGCCTTGAGTGCTTTCAACGTGAATTTGACCTTGATGGGTTTGGACAATAGCTTGAGCGATCGCGAGTCCCAAACCCGATCCGGTGGTACTTTCGCACTTTTTATTTGCTGTATTGTGGGTACGTGCTGGATCTACTCGATAAAAGCGATCGAACAAGCAAGGTAAAGCCTCGCTGGGAATACCAATCCCCGTATCACTCACTTTAATTTGCAAAGCGGTGCTGTGACGTAGCCGAGAAACCGGATTTATTGCCTCAATCCGCGTCAATTCCACATTTACCCGTCCACCAGATGGCGTATACCTTAAAGCATTGCCAATCAAATTTGTGAACAATCGCACTAGTTGATCCCACTCGCCCACAAGTGTAAACCAATTGTCGAGCAATTCAAGGTTAACTTCCGTAGCTGGGGGGTCAATCAAGTTTAAAGTTAGAGTGATGTTTTTTTCCGCAGCTAGCAAATGTTGTTCTTCAATCACTTCCATCAGCAAAGCATCAAGCGGACAAGGTGAAAAAACATCTTTGCTGATGCCACTATCTTGTCTTGCGAGAAATAGTAGATCGTTGACTAACTTCCCCAAACGCTGCGTTAAGCGTTCTACTATTTTTAATTGTTGGCGATAGTGTAAAGAAGTAGGATTTGCGTCTCTCCATTCCAAATCATTGAGAGCAACTTGCACATTAGTTTGAATTAAAGCGATCGGACTTCTCAGTTCGTGAGAAGCATCAGCCGTAAATTGTTTCAAACGTTGGTAAGACTCACCCACCGGTTCCATTGCCTTACCTGAAAGAAACCAACCACTAGCACCCACCGAAAGCACCATCAACCCAGTACCCCATGCCAAATCAAAAATCAACTGACGACTCGGTTTAGTCACCTCAAACCAAGGATGACTAACACGCAGATATCCTAAAACCTGCCGTCCGACTTCCACCCGTTGCGTAACTTGCCGCAGCAACAGTGGGGAGTGGGGAGTGGGGAGTGGGGGAGTGGAGGAGGGGGGAGACAAGGGAGAGGGGGAAGACAAGGGAGAGGGGGAAGCAGGGGAAGCAGGGGAAGCAGGGGAAGCAGGGGAAGAAATTTCCCCTTGTCTCCTTGTCTCCAAGGAGTCCCCTTGTCCTCCTTGTCCCCCTTGTCCACGCCAGTCGCTACAACGGAGGGAACCTCCGCAACGCGCTGGCTCCCCTTGTCCCCCTTGTCCCCCCACTCCCCCACTCCCCCTAACCACACGCACAGTCTCACCCATGCGGTTAACATGAATAGGAATATTCAGCGGTTGAGATAAAGTTGACCAAATTAATTCACCAGTCGGACTAAACCACTCTAAATCGATATGGTCATCTTCTACCGTGTCCGCATTGTTGGCAAAACTAGCTGACACATTAAAGCGGAACTCACTTAAATTAGGGTTTATCGATTCAATCACAAACGTAGACGCGCAACGACTTGTCGTTAGACATCGCTCTACTACTTCCACTACATGATTCAAAGTATCGTCAATCCGCTCAATCAACGTACTGCGGACATATAAATACACCCCACTAGCAAACACTAGCAGCAGCACCGCTGTTACAGCAGTATACCAAAGGGCGAGACGGCGACGAGTAGCTTGAAACATACTTGTTACTTTTTAGCCATTAATCATTAATAATCAGTTTTTCTTAGTTATTACTTTAAATCTTATTTACTCTGCCTACCGAAAAGCAGAACCTATTCCCGGCATCGGATAGGCAAACTTCGTTTTTTTACCCGCAAACAGCGCGACTTTAGTTGCTTCTTCTCTTTTGGCAAAGGGCACTGAAATCTAAGTTACTATTAATGCTTTTAGCTGAAAATATGTCTTCAGTGCTATTACTGAGAATATTTGGTATGAACCTCCTCACAATTCCATATTCTCACTGAAGTGGTCTTTTAGGTAAACAGGTTAAATTCTTCTTGTAAAGACGTTACGAGGAGAAATTAATAATTATCAGCAAATTTAACTACTAAAAATTCCAACGATAATAATCTAAGAAGGAATTTTTTATTGTTTAAGACAGCGATCGCTCTCTTTTTTTAGTTGGTTTATTAAGTTACATATTCTTGCTAATAAATTCAACAAAAATAATGCATTTGTGTTACAGAGGTTTCAATTTTCCACAAAGGAGGTGATGTTTCAAATAGTTTAAATTTCAAATGCAAAATTCCAAATGCTAACAACTAATGCTGGCACTCATCCTGGAATTACGACTGTATACAACTTAAGTAGTTTTTCCAAGATAAGACAGTTCTCAATGCACTCTCGGGCTTACCAGGGAATCTCTATCAAACAGTAATTAACAAAACCCAATTAGTTTGAATGAGTGAGAAAACGAGAGTTAATCACATTTCCACAATTGACACTACCTACACCTCGGAGAGATTTTTGACATCATGAAAAACAAAGTTTTAGTTATTCTAGCTGCTAGTGCAGCCGCTTTGGGTAGCGCTATTATTGCAGCACCTGCTAATGCACAAACCGCAAATTTACCAGTAGAAATTCAAATCAAGCCAGGTGTCTTCCTGCGTACATATGAAAGTCTGAAATTTGTGGTTAGCACACAGGATTTATTAGGAGGAAAGTCCGTAGATCAAGTTGGTAAATACGATGAAACAACTGGCACTATTACACCTCTACCAAAGACTGCTCCTCCCACTGAGGCAACAACCGAAGTTATCAGGACAGTAACGCCGCTATACCAGGTTTGGGGTGGAACAGGATCGAAAGTTAAAATTACTCCAACTAAAGACACTCTTGTGAGTTCAACTAATGGTGGACTTGGTAGCGCTGATACAGTCGTTATGAGTGTTGTAGCGGGAAATGATATCACAACCACACCTACTCCGGCTGGTACTCCTTATGAAGGCACAGCTCAACTTAAGTTTAAATTTAGCAACGGTAATACCAGCTCAGGTACAAATTACACCGGAGGTCAGCTATCAATCTCTGTTGTTAGCCCGTAATCAACTTTAAACTGTGAATATTTCTGGTGCAGGCATTTTGCCTGCTTCCAGAATTCTCTAGATACAAATTAATTTCTGCACACAAACATCAAATCAAAACAAAGTGCAGATTCCAATAGGGTTTATGTCATTAATTATGATAAGTATTTCTTCCGGAGTAAAATCCTTTAATTAATAATATTTTGGAAATGGCAAATAATCATAATTGATGACATAAATAAAAAAATGTGAAGAAGTTAAGATGAAGTTTTAAATTTTTCACATCCAAATTTCATACTTTTGAGAAAATGAACTGCCGACAGACTATTAGATGCAACTTAAGTATTCTTGTGGTACTTTTATTCGTTCCACAACCAAAAGTCTTCGCACAATCAAATACTCTTGGCTGTCAGGCAGAACTTTATCGGTTATCTGTTGTTGAAGAGAAAGTTCCGAATTTGACACAAATAGACATTGTAGGTAATACGAATGTAGAACAAGTTCGTACTCGAGAAGAACTATTAGCAGGTAAACCACCTTACAAGTTAATTGCCACTAAAGAAGTGCCAACATATTGGCAGATGCGAGTAAAGAATACAGATTCAGCATCTATTATTGGAAAGAATGCCACATATGAAGTGGTAAACCCTGAGAATCGAACAGGTAATCCTTTGAAAAAAGCTGATGCCAAACATTTTGGAAACATTCAGCAAATTACAGCCTGCAATGACGGCACAGTTGTAGTAGGAGAAGGAGTGGCTTTGGTATTTAGTGAATTATCACAATTGATGGTAGACGGTACTTTTAAAGCACAAATTCAGGTGTGTGTACCAGTAAATAATACGCAGTGTCCGTAAAGCTGTATTTTTTTTACATTTTTTGCATTTGTTGTGTGAGGAAGTTAAAGGTTCAAATGTTTCAGAAAACTGCAAAACATATAGCGTTAAGTTTAATTAGCTTGTTTGCCTGGGGAATACCAAGTGCTAATGCAATTGATGTTGGTGTCAGTCCTTCCCGCATGGAATTAGATATTAAAGCCAAACAAGCTCGTTCCAATTCCATTCAAATTACTAACTTATCCAACAAGCCAGCAGAAATGAAGGCTTATGTACGGAATTGGACAATGGATGAAAAAAATGAGCTAGAAGATGCACCATCCAACGAGCAATCTCTAGACCAGTGGATTGTTTTTACTCCCTCTAGATTTACAATTCCACCTCGCAGTACTCAAACTGTACGCTTTGCAATTCGTCCTAAAGTTAAACCCGCTCCTGGCGAATATCGTGCTGTTATTTATTTAGAAGAAATTGCTGCTGACAATCCAGATTCGCAGGCTATTAGCACTCTCGGTCGTGTAGGTGTTGTTGTCTATGGCTATACAGGAGAAGTAAAGCGAGTCGGTACTGTCAACTCTGTGAGTGTTGATACTAAATCTAATGTCATCAAAGCATTATTTGATGTGTCCAATAAAGGTAATGCACACATTAGAATAAATGGTCAATACGCCATTTGGCGTGCTGCTAACTATCCAGGTGCGAAAGCAACACAACCTATAGCTGGTGTAGGTAATCCAAAGACCAAGCTACCAGCAAGCATTGTTCAGGCTGGAGTTTTAGAATTACCACCTATTTTGCCAGATAATCGTCGCCAACTTTTACAACCTTTAACCAGACAACTACCTCCTGGTAACTACGTATTGGATATCAACGGTAACTTGAGTGGGATGGCGGTTGATACAGGTATTCCTTTCACTGTTCCAGCTGCGGCTAACGTCTCAAAACCTGCTCCTAAACCTGTGAATTCTTCAGCTAAATAGCTTTTGCTACAGCAAAAGTTCTTACTCTTCAGGGTGAATTGACTGTAACCCTGAGAGAGTTTGCTGCCAAAAAATTTTTCAAGCATTAAATAGTGCTGAGTTCTCAGTCCACCAGTATTAAGTAAAATGCATTTTCCTTACTTATAACTTAACAGCTAAGACTGGGTGAATTTAATTACAGTTCACAGCTTATTTAGAGGCTAAATACTTCAAAACTTGTGCTTACGTATGCTCTACCTAGCTTTACCACCTACACCCCCGCCAATTTTCATTACGTTGACACCTGAACAGGTTGCTAACAAATCGGATATAGAACAAATTTTGGCTGCTGACCCAACAAAAGCCTCGCTACAAAATAGTGCAACGAAAGCACAAGCTAAAATTTGTCGATCGCCACAACTTCCGCCTCATAAATCCGATCTTGTCAACAACTTATTAGGGAAAATGCTGGCGGCTTCTAATCAAGCAAGAGAAGCTGTAGTTTGCACTACATCCCAAAAGAAAAAGTCGGTAATTCTAAGTTTCCAAGCACAAACTCAGAAACAAAAACAAGCAAAAGGTTTTTTACCAGCCGCCAACCAAAAAACAGAAAATACTACCACCGCACCAGCATCAAGTTCTCCGGAAAATAGTTCACCTACACCTAACATTGCGACAGTTGACGAGGAAGTAACAGCCTCTGCAAATATAGAACCTCAAAATACTGCAACGCCAGCAAACACAAATACTAGTTCTGGTGAGCAACCTGGGTATCAAAAGTTAATTAGCAGCTTATCTAATAACAAATCTGCTGGAAAAAATACCATAGGTAAAATACTTTCAGCAGTGCAAGAATTAATAAGCGTTTCTCTTTATGCTTCGCTAAATAATATTGGTAATGATGCGGGAAAATCAGATAACCAACATTCTGAAGAAATAGCGATCGCTACTCCTGAACAAACTACAGATAATAAAAAGCCAGAAGATAACAACAATAATGGTGTTACCCAAGAAATTGCTAGCAACACAAATGCACAAACAGGAAAAATTCTGGCAATTGTGCAGGAACTAATCAGCGTTTCTATATCTGCTTCCTTAAATAATAAGCTAAAACCAGATACAACAACTTCAGAAGAAATAGCTAGTTCTATACCGCAGCAAACATCGACTTCCACAGAAAATACTAATTCCTTAACAGCTAACAATAATAAAAAGCCAGAAAATAATAATGCTAATGCTCCTAACCAAGAAAAGGTAGCAGCAAATAATGTTACTAATAATGATAGTAAAAATACGTTAATAGAAAAACTTACCGGAAAAGGTTCTATCCAGCTAGCCAAATCTCCCGATGAGCCTTTTTTGGTAGGTGTGATTATCAACGGTCGAGAAGTTGGTACTTTAGATATTATTCAAGAAGGAAATACTCTTCTAATTCCTCTAGAAAGCTTTGGTGAAATTGCTGGATTTAAAGTAGAAAATACTGATACCGCAACCCAAGTAAAGACTCCTTTAGGAGTTGTTAAGCTGCAACCGAATTCTTTAAAGCAAATTAATGGTATTACATACATTATTAAGTCTGCACTTAAAGATGAATTAAGCATAAATGTAGAGCTAAACACTGCTGATTTAAGTTTGCTTACAGACTTACCTTGGCGCGGAAATGTCGGACAATATCGAGCAAGGGCTGCTGATTTAAAACCAGAATTTTTTGCACCTAGCAGCGGACTTTCAAACTTTAGGCAAGAGTTAAATATTGATACTAATGGCGGAGATACAAGCTTACGTAGTTCTTCACTTTTGGGTGGTAGACTAGGAGGATGGGCTTACCGTTTGCGCTTGGATAATAATTTTGTTGATCAACCAGACGTTTCTGAATACTTTTTATATAAACATAGCGGTCGATTTCTTTATCAATTAGGACGGCAACAAGTAGGATTACATCCCCTGTTAAATGGCATTGATTTAACGGGTTTCCAATTCGGTTATAGCAATCTTCCAGAAGAAAGCTTTGGTAATAGTTACAGCGCAAATGAACTTTTACCAAGACGTTCTAGACCTATACAAACATTTCGCGGTAAAGCCGAACCAGCAAGTTTTGTACAACTGAGAGTTGGTGGTTCTGTAGTTGCTCAACAGCAGGTAGGATTTAACGGACTATACGAATTTATTGATGTAAATTTACCTGTTGGTCAAAGCAATGAAATTGAAGTTTTGATTTTTGACCGCAATAATTTGCGTGTACCCCGCGAAATTCGTACTGTCAGAATTAATGCTTCTGATTTGCTACTTCCCGCAGGTGGTAATGTACAGTTAGGTGGGTTAGGTTTTAGCGGTAACTTAGTCCAAAATGGTTTGTTTGGAGATATCAATTCTGATTATCAAGGAAAACCAGTTGGTTTTTATCAATTGCGGCAAGGACTTTCAAGTAATTTAACTTTTGAAAGTTCATTACAAGCAGTTCCCAATGCGTTGCAAAGTCAAGCTGGTTTAATTTGGCGTTTGGCAAATCCAGTTGTTTTATCTGCAAGTGTTGGGACTTCTGCTAATAAGCTTGGTTACTCGGCAGATTTGGATGTGCAGTTAAATAGGTTGGAAATTAATGCTAATTCTCAATCATTACCAGAAGGATATAGATTATTTAGAAACTCTACACAATTATTTAATCATAGTCTAGAACTCAAATATCGCTTCGGTAATACTCTCAATTTGGGATTTCTTGCCCGCAATCGTAAAGATGATAGCGGTTCTGCTAGTTACATTTTACCTACTTTTTCAGCCCGACCTTTTTCAACATTATCTTTAAACGGTAGACCTGACTTTGACGGACGGTATTTATTTAATGCTTTCTATCAACCAAATAGATTAACAAGATTGTCTTTTAATACTTATGGTGATGCATATATTTCCGATTTAACTTATAACTTAAGTAATACTTATCAGCTATCTTTTGGTAATGAATTTGGTGGCAATTCAGCACCTCGTTATTCTATAGGTATTGGTCATAATCCCAGTGACCTGAGGGCACTAAGCTGGAACTTAGGAGTGTCATATAGAGATGGAGAAATAGGACCACTCGCAGGTGCTAGTATGCAGGTTCTTCCAGGGTTATTTGCCAGAATTGAATATCAAGGCATCCCAAGTAGAACTAGAGGCAATTTTGGCGGATTTGGCGACGATCGCCTGAGTTTATCATTGGTATCAGATTTATCTTTTGCCGGGGGTCGAGTCGCCCCAGCTAACTATAGCGGTATTGGCAAAGATCGCGGGGCGATCGCTGGACGCTTAGTCGTACAAGGTGAAAACAAAAAGTTTGATTTAAGTGGTTCTAACGTCCGCGTGTACGATAAACGCAACCAAAGTGTCGGTAGTACCAGAACTGACTCCAGCGGTAACTTCTTTGTCGGCAACTTGCCTGAAGGTAACTATATAGTTGAACTCGAACCTGACGAATTACCTGTAGAACTCTCCGTACCGAAAACTTCTACAGTCGTTCAGGTTGCTACCTCCGCTGTCACTAAATTAGATTTTCCCGTTAGACCAGAATACGGTGTAGCCGGACGCATCACCGATGTAGCTGGTCAGCCGATTGAAAGAGTGCGAATTGAACTCATCAACTCTGCCGGTATCCGCGCTTTATCTGCCATGACTGACCAATTTGGTCTTTATCGCCTTGATGGAGTTCCTGTAGGTAAGTATACATTGCGGGTTTCTCCCCAAGATTCACTCAACCCCAACGATACTTTACCCAAACAACAGGTCGAAATTAAGAGCGAGTTTGTTTATAACCAAAATCTGCAATTACCTATTTCTGCCGCAGCGAAGAAGAAATGAGACAAGGGGATTAGGGGGACAAGGGGACACGGGGACACGGGGACACGGGGACAGGGAGACACGGGGACAAGGGGACAAGGGGACAAGGAGATGAGGAAAGGATCAATTAAAAGTCATGAGGATTTGGAAGTTTATCAAGTGGCATTTGGTACAGCCATGAAAATCTTTGAATTCTCTAAAAAGTTTCCTATAGAGGAACGATATGCATTAACAGATCAGATACGACGGTCGTCTCGTTCTGTCTGTGCGCTCTTTAGCTGAGGCATGGCGGAAACGTCGTTATGCAGCAGCTTTTGTAGCTAAATTAAATGATTGTGTTCGCGGAGCGTGTCGTAGACAAGCGGAAGCTGCTGAAACTCAAACATGGATTAAATTTGCCGTTAAATGTAATTATTTAGACATTGAGTCTGGTAGAGATCTTTATGCTACTTACAACCAAGTTTTAGGTAGTTTGGTAAGTATGATTAACAATCCTTCTGTTTGGGTCATAGAAAAATAAAGTAACCTCCCCCTGTCCCCCTGTCCCCCTTGTCCCCCTGTCCCCTTGTCCCCCCATCTCCTTTAGAAGTGATCGCTCGATTTCATTTACTATATTTAGTATGCTCTTCTCGTTAAATGGGTTGCGCTTGTTTATCCCTAAGTAATCATGCCGAAATCTAAGAAGATCGCTCAACAAGTAAATCTTAGTGACCCACAATATTACCTGAACCGCGAGTTAAGCTGGTTGGAGTTTAATCGCCGGGTGTTGCATGAAGCCTGTGACGAGCGAACACCCCTTTTAGAACGCCTCAAATTTATCGCAATTTTTGGTTCTAACCTGGATGAGTTTTTTATGGTGCGCGTTGCAGCGTTAAAGCAACAGGTAGAAGCGAAAGTCAGCCTGTTAACTCCTGATGGTCGCACACCGCAACAACAGTTAGATGACATTAGTTTGAGCTTGCGTCCTGTGGTAACGCTACAGCACCACCAGTTTGAGCAAGTATTAAAACCTAAGCTGGCAAGTCATGGTATCCATATCCTGGATTACATCCAATTGACTCAAAAACAGCGAAGTTATCTAGATAACTATTTTAACGAACAAATTTTTCCGGTTCTGACTCCGCTTGCCGTTGACCCTAGCCATCCTTTTCCTTATATTTCTAATCTCAGTTTGAATCTGGCTGTTGTGATCAAGAACCCAGAAACTGAGGAAGAATTTTTTGCCAGAGTCAAAGTCCCGAAAGTCTTACCCCGATTTTTGCCTTTACCGCCTGAGTTGGGAATTCACCACGACGGACAACCTGCGAATTGGACTGGTGTACCTTTAGAACAGGCGATCGCTCATAATCTGGAATCTCTCTTTCCAGGCATGACTATTCAAGAATATCATCCTTTCCGCATTACTCGCGATGCTGATTTGGGACTAGAAGAAGATGAAGCTGACGATTTGCTGTTGGCAATTGAACAAGAACTAAGAAAACGCCGCTTTGGAGGAAATCCGGTACGGCTAGAAATTCAATCCCAAACTCCGGAAAGCGTGCGATCGCGACTAGTACAAGATTTAGAATTAGCAGAAAGCGATGTTTACGAAGTAGACGGTCTTTTGGGACTGCGGGATTTAATGTATTTTATGGCATTACCCCTATCAGAACTCAAAGACGAACCGTGGCAGTCTGTAGTACACCCGCGTTTACAACGGATTAAGGAAGCAACTGTAGAACCAGGTGTGTCAGGGGTAGAGGATGGCAGAGACTTTTTTTCGGTGATTCGGGAACGCGATTTACTCGTACACCATCCCTATCAATCTTTTTCTGCCTCGGTAGTACGCTTTATTACCCATGCGGCACACGATCCGGGCGTGTTGGCGATTAAAATGACTCTTTACCGGACTTCTGGTGACTCACCAATAGTTAATGCCTTAATTGATGCTGCTGAAAATGGCAAGCAAGTATCTGTATTAGTGGAACTGAAGGCGCGGTTTGATGAGGAAAATAATATTTATTGGGCAAGGCGATTAGAAAGAGTTGGTGTTCACGTTGTCTATGGTTTGGTAGGTCTGAAAACTCATAGCAAAATTGTCATGGTGGTGCGCCGCGAACATGACCGGATTTTGCGCTACGTACATATTGGTACTGGTAATTATAACCCGAAAACTGCACGACTTTACACAGATTTTGGCTTGTTCAGCTGCCGCGAAGAATTAGGTGCTGATGTTACAGATGTGTTTAATTTTTTGACGGGATATTCTCGGCAAAAGTCTTATCGCCAGTTGCTGGTTGCCCCTGTGAATATGCGCGATCGCTTTTTGGCACTAATTCATCGCGAAATCGAGAATGCTCAAAATAAATTATCCGGGCGCATTGTTGCGAAAATGAATTCTCTAGTAGATCCGCAAATTATTGCCACTTTATACGAAGCTTCTCGCGCCGGAGTGCAAATTGACTTAATTGTGCGCGGTGTTTGCTGTCTGCGCCCGGGTCTTAAAGATATCAGTGAGAATATTCGCATTATTAGTATTGTCGGACGCTTTTTGGAACACTCCCGCATTTTTTACTTCTATAACAATGGAGAAGAAGAAATTTACATCGGTAGTGCTGACTGGATGCGGCGCAATTTAGATCGTCGGGTGGAAGTGATTACCCCAGTGCAAGAACCAGATATTGCTAAAGATTTGCAAGAAGTATTAGGAATTATGATGGCAGATAACCGCCAAGCTTGGGAATTACAGCCTGATGGCAGTTATATCCAACGCCATCCAGGTGAGGATTGTCCGGAATCTCACTCACAAAAAATTCTCATGTCTATGGCATTGCGTTCAAATAGCATTGCCTAAAATATGATTGATTCAAAACATTTCTTCCAACATAAATAACTCGGAAAACGCGAGTTATTAATAAAACTTTAATTTTTGCCTCAGCTATCCGATTAATATCTATAAGTGCATAGCAATTATTCAACCATAGGATAGAGTCAATGCCACCAGTACTTCCCATAAACTATAAAAGTTATAGTACTTAATCGTTTCCTTAAATGTTAATGCTGTCTTGTAAACCTTCTACTGTTGTGCGTATTTTAGTGGTTGACGATCACGAACTGACTCGTTTAACATTGCAATTGGCTTTTTCGGTCCAGGAAAACATTCAAGTTATAGGTTTAGCCAGTAATGGTCAAGAAGCAGTGGAAATGGTTAAGCGTCACCAGCCAGATGTGATTGTTTTAGATTTACAAATGCCAGTGATGGATGGTTGGTCTGCTTCTGGTCATATTAAAGCTATTTCCCCTGAGACTCAAATCATTGCTTACTCTTCGGTGGAAGACTCGAAGTTGCTGGAGAAAAAAGCAATGAGTAACTTGGATGCTTTCTGCAAAAAAGATGTACCCACTAGGGAACTAATTGATTTGGTTAAGCAATTAGGGCAGCGTGAGTGCGATCGCTCCGTTGCATAATAGATAAACCCAGTGGTGAAGCAAAAGAACGAATAGTTAGAAATATGGTAACGTTAAAGGCGTCGGTTGAAGTCTAAATTCAGACTTCAGCCGACGTAATTTAGTATTATATCGCTGCTTGGGTCCGCTTAATTGCTTCCTGTTTGCGGAAACGTGCGTCTAAATTCGTCGAGTAAATCATCCATTTCTTCTAAAGCCTGATTTACATCAACTCTTAAAGTTCCCAAGTTGGGTTGCTCCAAAAGACTCAGCAAATACTCGCGTTTGCTTTCAACTACAGCGATTCGTTCTTTTATAGTTTGTATATCCATTGTTTTTTTGACTTGTTTACACTTCTCAAGTTTAGCTTTGATTGTAGTAAGGACTGAGCGTCCTTGATTTAAGCGTTGAAACGCTTACTACGAAAATACTCATACGTAGTAACGACTTCAGTCGTTAATTTAAGCGTTGAAACGCTTACTCGTGTTTTAAAACTATAGTCTTTTGCTACCGGGGCGACACATAACCGATGATAATAAAGCTGAGGTCTTAAAAATTTATACTAATCGGAAATTATGCTACGCCAATTTTCCTTGGGAACACTCGGTATAACCGTCGGTGGGATTTTGACCATCATGGGCTTCGTCGCTTACGCTGCTGACTATGCCACACTTAATCTTGTCGGATTTTTTTATGGGATTCCTCTACTGCTGGGAGGATTCGCACTGAAGGCAAATGAACTCAAACCCGTACCTTTCACTGAACCTCCAACACCATCAGTATTAGCACTACGCGAACAGCAAGCAACTAACACTCAAAAAGAAATTCGCAGAGACATTACTCAATATAGCTACGGTCAAGACGCTCATTTAGATAAGGCTTTGTCGTTCTTGGGTTTAAGTCCGACAGATGAAGAACGACCATTAATTACAGGCTTCAGAGAAACAGAAATTAATGGCGCTTATGCTTTAATTTTAGAATTTGATTCGCCAATGATACCAATTGATATTTGGGAACAAAAGCTAGATAAAATGACCAAGTTTTTTGGTCCGGGAGTTGAAGTTAAAGTTACCCAGACAGCTGAAGATGAACTTGAACTGACGCTGATTAGCACTTGCAAATAGCGACTACATCATGTCCGCGCTCATTAATAGTAATAAAAACGTACAGACGTTCCGTCGGAACGTCTCTACAATATGTGTAATTTGCCGGACATGATATTAGTCATTTGCCATTTGCTAATGACTAATAACTGACTAATTACTTTTCTAAACGAACTGCATACCACTGCAAATATTGACCAACACCAATATCTAACTCGCAACTAGTGTCAAGTAAATATTGAGCTTGAGCTTCCACAGAATTAAATGAGCGTAAGTCTTGTGGCAAATCTTGAAAGTTGAAGTTTTGCAGAACTTTTTTCAGCTTTTCTAATAACTCAGATGCAGTCATAAATTGTTCTGGTTGGTTTGTTTCTAGGACGACAAAATCATCCTGCTGATACATTAATGAGTCTGGCATTGAAGAAAATTGGTAACTTTATATCCAATTATTATAAAATTGTGCCAAGTCTGCCGATGCTTAATAAGTTGAAATCTGAGATCGGGATTTGGGTAAGTTAGGCGATCGCGCTTGACTTTTACTTGCTACAAAGCGCAAAGTAAGGTCATAATGAAGGTTTCAAGGTTTACAATTGAAGTTTTCAATAACATCGCAATTCCTATGAAGCAGTTGGGAAACATGAATAGTAACTCCTGCCATGTACCTGGCAAGACAAAAAAGTTAAAAAAATTGCCTTTGCGTTTCAGATAGATTTTTTATGCAACTCAGTCATCTACCATTTGCTTGGCTCAAAACAATTAGACTTCTTTCAGAAGTCGGGGAAAGTCAGGGGTCTATTGTCCGAAAACGGTTGATTGTCAAGCGGGATGCACCCGGACGGCAATTTATGACATTGATAAGCGATCGCCTAAATACCCAAATCACAGATCGCTGGGATAACGCACCCTAACCACCCCAAAGTTACCCACTCTGAGAAACAGACGGGAAAAAACTTGGTTGTTCTAGGTGCTATTTTGTCAGAATCAGAGCGAAAAACCCAGACACAAAAAAATATTTACCACTACCACAGGGCGTAAGTTTTTGGCTTTTCCGGTAAATTGCAGACAGTCAATGCCTGTAAAATCAACATAACGCAAGAAAGCGCCAAAATTTCCCCATTTTATTCAATTAATATTACAGGCTCTGGTGGTTAAAATAGCAAAATCTTGAAATATAAATTAATAGCTTGCCTCCAGATGCCGTATTCTTTGTGGAACGCAACTCATGTCAGGCGAAAAACCAACTTCTATTTCCAACAAACCTCCTCTAATTCTGCTGGCTGATGATGACAAACTCATCAGAGTGCTGTTGCGTGAATTTCTGGAAAAAGAAGGTTATCGAGTCCTGGAGGTAACAAATGGTAAGGAGTGTTTAGAAGCTTTCTTAACTGTTAAACCGGATCTAGTTGTGTTAGATGCGATTATGCCGGTGATGGATGGCTTTGCCTGCTGCAAGCAGCTGATTCAAATTGCCAGAAATAACTTGGCTATAGCTTTAGCCAACTTTGATACTGGTGGATCTTCTCTAGGTACTACTGTAATCTCAAAGCTATGGGAGCGCACTCCCATATTGATGATTACAGGATTGGAAGATCCAGACTTAGTAGACCGTGCTTTTGAAGCTGGAGCGAGCGATTTTGTCACCAAACCAATTCACCTGGGGATATTGCGTCAACGAGTACGACGGTTGCTGCAACAAGCGCAATTATACAAACAATTAGAAGCTGCTAACAAGGCTCTACAGCATCTTGCTAACGTGGATGGTTTAACTGGTGTGGCTAATCGCCGGCGTTTTAATGATTATCTAAATTCTCAGTGGTTGACTCTAGCATCAGAGCGATCGCCTTTATCACTTATTCTCTGTGATATCGACTTTTTTAAACTTTATAACGATAAATATGGTCATCCGGCTGGAGATACGTGCTTGCAAAAGGTTGGTACTGTCTTAAGCGAAACAGTACAAAACTCTCAGGATTTAGTAGCGCGTTACGGTGGCGAAGAATTTGCAGTAATTATGCCGAATACTCAGATGGGTGGAGCTGTTCATTTTGCCGCCGCAATGCAAGCCGGAGTCAGGGAGTTGGAAATTCTTCACGAGCCATCAACTATTAGTCGCTACGTCACTCTTAGTTTGGGTGTAGCAACCACGATTCCTACTTTTGAATCTGAACCCTCATCTTTAATTCAAGAAGCAGATAAGGCTCTTTACAAGGCAAAAGCAGAAGGACGCAATCGCATTATCTTGAAGCAAATGCTTGATTGAAAATGTTGGTAATTGGGCAATGGGCAATGGGCAATGGGCGAGTCCTTCCCTAGACAAATGGGGACAGGCTTCATCAAAAATAGTCGTGGGTAATTGCGGATCTACAAAACAAGCCTGTCCCCATTTGTCGT
>NZ_JTCM02000015.1 GCF_000817785.2 Hassallia byssoidea VB512170
AGTAACACTGCCTACAGGCTCATCGCACTTGCCAAGCGAACAAATCAGTACCAAACCTACACTAGCATCAACATTACTAGGTGCTGCTCCCTACGTCCAGGAAGCGTTACAGTGGCAAAAAGAAAAAAATTTGTGGGTTTGGGACCGCCATTTTATGGCGGTCCCAAACCCACCCCCCATAAAGCCCTCTGGGTTATCGACTGCACGCATTTTGTTAGTCGATGATAATGCCGATATGCGAGACTATGTAGCGCGTCTGCTACAAAAGCAATGGCAAGTACAAGCTGTAGCTAATGGAGCAGCTGCACTAGCTGCTGTTTGTGAGCAACCGCCAGATTTGGTACTTACTGATGTGATGATGCCAGAAATGGACGGGTTTCAATTGCTGAGTGCATTGCGTGCTGACCCAAAGACAAAAGGTATACCCATCATCCTACTGTCGGCTCGTGCAGGGGAAGAAGCGGCAATTGAGGGTTTGCAAGCAGGAGCTGATGACTACCTGATTAAGCCTTTTTCGGCTCGTGAACTGCTAACTCGTGTAGAATCTCATTTACACTCTTATCGTCTGCGCCAGGAGCTATTTTCTAATCGCTTCAAAGATGAATTTATCGCAACAGTTACGCACGAACTTCATGCTCCCTTAGTTGCTATTCTTGGCTGGACTCGTTTACTACGTTCCAAGGCGCTTGATGAGGCTACTGTTTTACGTGCTTTAGATACAATTGAACGCAATGCTAAGAATCAGGCAAAGCTAATTGAGAATTTGCTAGACATTTCAACTATTATCTCAGGTAATGTTTGCTTGGCTCGCCAGCCAGTTAAACTCACGGAGATTATTGAAGAAGTTATCAATACGTCCTCAAATGCTAAGGAAAAGAAGATTCATATTGTAAAAACGTTCCAGGCAACTTGTCAACAAAATGACACCGTTTTCGGCGATCGCGATCGCTTGCAGCAAATTGTCAGAGAATTACTTGCCAATGCAATTAAATTTACACCCAAGGGGGGAGTTATAGAAGTTTGGTTTGATGCTATCGCTTCTCAAGCGACGCTGCAAATCAAAGATACAGGTGTGGGAATTAGTGCCGAGTTTCTGCCTTACGTTTTCGATCGCTTTACTCAAGCAGAGGTTCCCAGCAGACACTCACCAGGAGGATTGGGACTGGGGCTTGCGATCGCTCGTCAACTCGTCCAACTGCACAAAGGTACAATTGAGGTAGCGAGTGAGGGAGTTGGACGAGGCGCAACGTTTATTGTCAAGCTGCCATTAGTTTGATAGGGGAATATGGCAAAAGACATTTTTCACAATATTGTCAAGCTAGCACTGCAAAAAGACGGCTGGACAATCACCCACGATCCCTATCGTCTGCGCTATGGCATTGCCGATATTTACATTGACCTTGCGGCAGAAGAAGCTATTGCTGCCGAAAAAGCAGGACGTAAAATTGCAGTTGAAATCAAAAGTTTTGTGTCAAGTTCAGCTATTTCCGAATTTCATACTGCCCTTGGACAATTCTTGAATTATCGTATTGCCTTAGAAGTTTCAGAAGAACCAGATCGCATTCTTTATTTGGCAGTTCCAAGCGATGTACACCAAAGCTTTTTGCGGTTTGAACCAGCCAAAACCGTGATAGACCGCTATGACGTTCGATTGATTATTTACAATTCAGATCGAGAGGTGATTGAGCAATGGATCGAGTAAACCAATATCGCCAAATTGTACAGGATTTTTTAGAAGATTTTGCCGCTGACGATCCAGAAGCTCAATTAATCTTTGATATTGAGCGCGATCGCTATCTCGTTATGCACAATGGCTGGCGCGGCGAATATCGTATCTACGGTTGCGCTATGCAGCTAGACCTGATTTCGGGCAAAGTCTGGATTCAGCACAACAGCACTGAAATTTTCATAGATCGAGAACTGATTTCGCGTGGTGAGGCAGCCCCCGTCTTGGACGCCACTTGCTTTATGCCGGGAGACCCGTCCAACGCAGTGGCTCCGCTTCCCGTCGATGGGGGACTGCCGAACCCGAAGGGCATTGCATCCCAAGATATTGTTTTAGGATTGCGATCGCCCAAGGTAAGAGAACGGCTTGCCGCTGCTTTACACACAGATGTTGGCAGCAAGCCTTGAAGTGAAACCATATTAGACCGTTCCCACAAGTTGGGAAACCGTTCCCACAAGTTGGGAAACCGTTCCCACAAGTTGCGTAACGGTTCCCACAAGTTGCGTAACGGTTCCCACAAGTTGCGTAACGGTTCCCACAAGTTGGGAAACGGTTCCCACAAGTTGCGTAACGGTTCCCATAAGTTGCGAAACGGTTCCCATAAGTTGCGTAACGGTTCCCACAAGTTGCGAAACAGTTCCCACAAGTTGGGAAACGGTTCCCATAAGTGTTTTGGTAGCGACTGTCTTATATCATGTCCGCATAATTAGTTTATATCAAGTCCGGTTAATCGCTTATGATTACCGCGTCTGAGCAAAAATCGCAAAAGTCTCTTTCCCCCTGCACCGAAGCGCTCCCTGCTTTCTTGCGGTCTTATTTCTGGTGGGGATTTCAACCTCAACACGCTCAAGCAATCGATCTTGGGATGGCGTTTTAAACCCCTTTAAGTAAGATAAAATTGTTGCCAAAGCCAAAGCCATAAGCGCCATGCTACGACCTCAAAGAGAAACAGTCACGCTAGAGGATATTGTCATCACCGAGGAGTTGTCCCGGCGAAACCCTCGGACTGCAAACTTACTAAGAGAAAATCAGGCATTGCACGCATTGGTGCGGCAGTTGGTGAATCAGCCGGAAACGATGCTCCAAACTGTAGTTGACATTGCACTAGACTTATGCTGTGCAGAAACCGCAGGAGTCAGTTTACTCGAAGTGCTGCCCAGTGGGGAAGAAGTCTTTCGCGCTCATGTATTAAAAGGAACAGAGGAACAGTACGGCGGCACAATACCCCGTAATTTTAGCCCCTGTGGAATTTGTCTCGATCGCAATGCCCCTGTGCTTTATTCCCATCCCGAACGGTATTTCACCTATTTGCAGGAAGTAAACACTCCCATCGTTGAAAGCTTAGTATTACCCTTAATTGCGGACGATCGCGCTTTTGGCACAATCTGGATTTTGTCGCATGATCAACAGCGGCACTTTGACAGTGAAGATGTGCGGGTGATGGCGAGTTTGGCAGACTTTACCGCTGCCACTCTACTTTTGAATCAGCGACAAACTAAGGAACTGCTGGCTGCCAACGCTACCTTAGAAACGGAAATTGCTGAACGCAAGCAAGCCCAAGAACGTTCGCGTGCTTTGATCGAGAATCTACCGGGTGGGGCTGCGTTTGTCGTCGATCGCGATCTCCGCTACCTGCTTGCCGAAGGAGAAGCGTTGTCCGCAGCCGGATTTAAACCCGAAGATTTGGTGGGGCAGACGATTTTCGAGGTGATGACGCCGGAATTAACGGTGAATTACGAGGTGCTGTACCGTCAGGCTCTTGCTGGCGAGCCATTTGAGCATGAACACGATGCACACGATCGCTCGTTCATCTCACGCGGAACGCCGCTACGGTTGCCAAACGGCGAAGTTTATGCAGTGCTTGCCGTTTCCTATGACATCAGCGAACGCAAACAAGCCGAAGCCGATGCTGCTGCCAATCTCGAAGACACGCAACGGCTGCACGAACTCAGTACGCGGTTGGTGGCTGAAGATGACATTCAAACGCTGTATCAAGAAATTGTGGCAACGGCGATCGCCCTCACACGAGCAGATGCGGGATCGATCCAAATTCTCGATGAAGCGACACAGGATCTCGTGCTGCTTGCCACTCAAGGCGCGGGGCAAAAGCTGACGGAGCATTTCTATCGCGTCAACGCGGGTTCAAACACGCCTTGCGGTATAGCATTGACAACGGGCAAGCGCACCTTCGTTGATTTCGATGTGCCAGAGAGCGAAGACCCGCATGCGGAAATGCGACTGCACCGTGAGGAGGGCTATCTCTCGGCACAGTCCACACCGCTGATTACCCGTTCGGGCAAAGCGATCGGCATGGTTTCAACTCATTGGCGCAAACACCATCGACCCACAGAACGCGAACTACGCTTTCTCGATTTACTCGCCCGCCAAGCCGCTGACCTGATTGAGCAACGACAAGCCCAGGTCGCCATTGCCGCCGACCTGCGAGATACTCAACGCTTACACGAACTGAGCACCTACCTGGCATCGGAAGACAATATTCAGGTGCTTTACGACGAGATTGTGGCTGCTGCGGTTGACCTCATGCAGGCTGATGCTGGGACAATTCAAATTTTGGAAGAAGAAACTCAATACATATTATTGCTTGCTAGTCAAGGTTTAGAACAAAAGACAGTCGAGTATTTCTATCGTCTTGACGCTAGTTCCAATACTGCCTGTGGCATTGCTCTAGCAACTCGAAAACGGGCAATTATTAATTATGATGTACCCGCCAGTGAGGACCCCGGTGGTTCGCTGCAAAAGCTCGTAGAGGCAGGATTTCTCTGCGGACAGTCAACCCCCCTAATTTCCCGTTCGGGCAGAGCGATCGGCATGGTTTCGACCCACTGGTGCAAACACCATCGACCGACAGAACGGGAACTGCGCTTTCTCGATTTACTCGCCCGCCAAGCGGCTGACTTGATTGAGCAGCGGCAAGCCCAAGTCACCTTGCACGAATCGGAAGCCAAATATCGATCGCTGTTTAATTCGATTGACGAAGGCTATGCGCTTATCGAAATGATACGAGACGAAAACGGGCGAGCGGTTGATTACCATATTCTGGAAGCCAATCAGGTCTGGGGACGGCAGACGGGACTCGAAAATCCGATGGGCAAATTGGGCAGCGAGCTTGCCCCAAATACCGAAAGCTACTGGCTCGAAATCTATGACAAAGCGGCGCGGACGGGCGAAACGCAGCGCGTTGAAAATTACCACGAACCGACCGGGCATTGGTATTCGGCTTACGTCTCGCGCATCGGCGGCGAGGGCAACCGACAAGTCGCCATTGTTTTCGACGACATCACCGATCGCAAACAGGCAGAAGCACAATTGCGTCGTGCTGCTGAGATGGATGCGTTCCGGGTCAAGTTGTCGGATGCACTGCGATCGCTCTCCGACCCCGCAGAGATTCAGGGTGAGGCAACTTGTCTGTTGCGCGAGCAATTCGATGTCGGCTGGTGCTACTATGGCGAGTTCGATGAGACTGGCACGGTTGCGACAATTCTGCGAGATGCTGTGAAAGAAGGCTTGCCGTCGATAGTTGGCGTTCATGATCTCTCAGAAGTTCCAGAGTTTACCGATTTCCTGCACGCAGGAAGTGTGTTCAACGCCCCAGACATATCCACTTTTCCGTTGTTCAATCGGCTCATCGCCGAGCGTTATAACGCGATCAAGATGAAGTCGGCTCTGGGCGTGCCACTTGTCAAGAACGGGCGGCTGATCGCGCTCTTGGTGCTGGTTGATACGTCGTCGCGAGAATGGACGGATGACGCAATCGCGCTCTTGGAGGACGTTGCTGATCGCACCTGGGCGGCGGTCGAACGCGCCCGTGCTGAACAAGCCTTGCGCGAATCGGAGGATAAATATCGATCGCTGTTCGAGACGATGGGACAAGGCTTCGCGCTCGCCGAGCTCGTCCGGGACGAGGCGGGCAAAGCCATCGATTATCGCATCGGCGAGATCAATCCGGCTTTCGAGCGCTACACAGGCATACCCGTCGCGTCCGCGCAAGGTCGGCTGATCAGCGAGTTGTTCGGGGGTGTCGATCCTGATTTGCTGGAGCTTTTCGACGGCGTAGTCCGCAGCGGCAAGTCTCAGCGATCTCAACTCTTTTTTCCGCCGCTCGACATCTGGTTCGACCAATTCGTCTACCCCGCCAGCGGTGATCGCGTCACCGTGCTCTACGACGACATCACGACCCAGAAGAAAGCGGACGCGATGCTGCGCGAGAGTGAGGAGCGGCAGGCATTTTTGCTAAAGCTCAGCGACGCACTGCGCCCACTGGCTGACTCCGTTGAAATTCAGGCGGAAGCGAGTCGGCTGCTGGGCGAACATTTAGGCGTTGACCGCGCCTACTACGTCGAATTCAATGAGGCGGGGAGTTACACGCGCGTCAATCAAAATTATTTGCGCGGTGACTCGCCCTCGCTCGTTGGCGTTTATCAGGTAGCGGATTACGACTGGACTATGCCGTTCCTTCAAAGGGGCGAAACTATCATCGTCGCGGATGCGGAAACCTCGGACATCATTCCCAAAGCCGACCGTGAGATGATGGCGGCTGTCAGGATTACCGCGCATATCACCGTACCGCTTATCAAAGCAGGCAAGTTGGTAGGCTCGCTCTGCGTCACCGAATCCGCGCCGCGTGAGTGGTTGGCGGCGGAAATCGAACTCGTCCGCGAAACCGCCGAACGCATCTGGGCAACCATCATCCGCGCCCGTGCCGAAACAGAATTGCGCGAATCAGAAATTCAGCGGGTTCGAGAACAATCCGCCCGCGAAGAAGAACGTCAACGCGCTGAATCACTGGCAGAACTCGATCGCGCCAAAACAAACTTCTTCAGCAACGTCTCGCACGAGTTTCGGACTCCGCTGACGCTGATGCTGGCTTTGCTGCAAGATGCTTTGAGCGATTCGTCCAATTCCCTAACTCAAGAACAACGCGAACGTCTAGAACTTGTCCATCGCAATAGCTTGCGTTTGCTGAAACTGGTTAATACCCTGCTCGACTTCTCCCGCATCGAAGCTGGACGCATGGAAGCAGTTTATGAACCAACCGACTTGGCACTGTACACAACTGAGTTAGCCAGTGTATTTCGTTCTGCCATTGAACGGGCTGGGCTGCGGCTAGTGGTCGATTGCCCACCAATAAGCGAGCCTGTATACGTAGACCGGGAAATGTGGGAGAAAATTGTTCTCAACTTGCTCTCCAACGCCTTTAAGTTTACCTTAGAAGGTGAAATTGCCGTCAGGCTGCATCTTGCTGATGACCGTCATGTAACGCTACAGGTAGAAGATACAGGCACGGGCATTGTACCTGAAGAATTACCCCATCTTATGAAGCGATTTTACCAAGTGCGAGGAACAAAAGCCAGAACTCATGAAGGGTCTGGTATTGGTTTAGCTTTAGTGCAGGAATTAATTCGACTGCATGGCGGAACTGTAGATGTCAGCAGTACCGTGGGAGTAGGAAGCTGCTTCACCGTCACAATTCTATTAGGTACAGCCCACCTGCCAAGCGTTAGCGTTAGCGAAGCGGTAGCGACGTTAGGAGCGTCAGCGGGGCGCGATAGCGCACGTCGCCTACAACTCGATGTAGGCGATCGTATCACAGCAACACGCACGCTGACATCAACTGCATTAGGTGCTGCACCTTATGTTCAAGAGGCAGAGCGCTGGTTGCCGGAAGAAGCAGGGGGGCAGGGGGCAGGGGAGAAAATAGATACTCTTTCATCTATCTCAAATACTATTTCGGCGAACTCAGAAACTATTTCGGCGAACTCAAATACTATTTCGGCGAACTCAGAAACTATTTCGGCGAACTCAAATACTATTTCGGCGAACTCAAATACTATTTCGGCGAACTCAAATACTATTTCGGCGAACTCAAATACTATTTCGGCGAACTCAAATACTAAAACTGCCCCCCCAGATCATATCCTCGTTGTCGATGATAATGCCGATATACGCGATTACCTTAAACGTATATTAAGCGAACACGTTAAAGTAGAAGCTGTCGCAGATGGAACAACTGCACTGGCAGCGGCTACTGAGCGAGTGCCAGATTTGATACTCAGTGATGTAATGATGCCAGGGTTAGACGGTTTTGAGTTACTGCGAGCATTACGGGCTGATGCGCGGACAAAAGAAGTACCCATCATCTTGCTGTCTGCCCGTGCTGGAGAAGAGTCTGTAATTGAAGGGCTGCAAGCTGGTGCTGACGATTACCTAATTAAACCCTTCTCTGCCAGCGAACTTGTCACCCGTGTCTTAGCCCATCTCCAAATGGCACAGTTGCGCTCCCAAGCACTCCACCAGGAAAAAACAATCAATCGTAAGAAGGATGAATTGCTAGCGACAGTTTCTGACGAACTTAATACCCCCCTGGTCGCTATTCTCGGTTGGACGCGGTTACTGCGTAGCAGCCAGCCCAATCAATCGATGTTGACGAAATCCTTGGAGACGATAGAACGCAATGCCACTTTGCAAGCCAAACTGATTGAAGATTTGCTAGATATCTCGCGCATCACGGCGGGTAAAATCAGTCTAAATCTCCAGCCAGTTGAACTGCAAGAAGTAATTGAAGCTGCGATCGCCACAGTGCATCAAAGTTGTACAACTAAAAACATTCGCTTAAAGTGTACGCTTGACCCTTCACCAACAATAGTACAAGGCGATCCAGACCGTTTGCAGCAAATTATTTTGAATTTACTTACTAATGCCGTCAAATTTACTCCTACTGGAGGAAGAATTAAGGTTTGTGTTCAAACTAATGAAACTCAAGCCCAAATCTCAGTAAGTGATACTGGCTGCGGAATAGATGCCGAGTTTCTGCCATACATCTTTGACACTTTTCGTCAAGCATCAGCCTCTAAAAAAGGACTGGGGTTAGGACTTGCGATCGCACGCAACCTCATAGAACTCCACGGTGGTACTATCCACGCCCAAAGTCCTGGTATTGGGCAGGGTGCAACTTTTATTGTCAAATTACCCTTAATATAGCGCTTCCTAGCTTTTATTACGAAATCAGTTTTTTTATATCTGTTTTTTTCAACCATTCCTGCACAAATTCCATCCCTTGATCTAAAGAAACATTCGGTGTATAACCTAACTGATTCTTTGCTTTTTCAATCGAATAAGCATAACGTCGAGTTAAAAAATCTATAGATTCCGGCAAAATATCTACTTCTTGACCTAACATTTTTTGTTGCAAACATTGCAGCTTAATTAAAAACTTAACAACAGATGCAGGGAGAGAAAAAGGTTTAGGTAAATTTGCAACTTTAGCTAAACGAGTCGCATATTCTTTCCAAGTAGTTTCTTGCCCATCAGTGACATTAAAAGCTTCTCCGTAAGCTTCTTTTTCGATAGCGAGAAAAATTGCATCAATCAAGTTATCTATATATATATGATTCATTATTCCGCTTCCACCGTTAGGTAGAAAAAACTTTCTTTTGTGCATTAGTGAAAGCGGACGAATTACCCAAGAGTTACTTCCAGGTCCATAGACATCTGCGGGTCGAATAATAATCACGCCAAAATCGGGCGAATTTAACTTTAAAAGTTCTTTTTCGGCTTCGATTTTTGTTTGACAGTAAGGATTATTATCGCCGTAAAAAGGTCCTGATTCTGTCACTTTGTTGGGATAATTAAAGCCATACACCATAACGCTAGAAATGTGAATAAAGATTTTTGCTCCAGCGTTTTTGGCAGCATGAGCCATATTTAAGCTTCCACCAACATTTACCTCGCGAAACTCTTCTAACGCGCCTCCTTCTTTCACCAGGGCGGCTGTATGCATTACAATATCAACGCCTTGGCAAGCGTGTGAGGCTGCAATTGGGTCGGTGATGCTACCGATAACGACTTCTGCGCCGAGGTTTTGAGCTAATTTTGCCTTAGCTAGGGAGTGTTGGAGTCCGCGAACATGCATATTGTGAGCGATCGCTAACTCGGTAGCACGTAAGCCAATAAATCCCCCAATTCCGGTTATCAGTAAAGTTTTGTTTTCAAGGTTCATAAATTTATTTTGTGTTGATGTAGTAAGCGCTTCAGCGCTTGTTTTCAAAGCACTGAAGTGCTTACTACGAGAAGTGCAATATACTTAGTCAGCCAAATTCAAGAAACCGCTTTCAATCAAATAAGCGGTATAAGTCATAAACAATTTGGAGTCAATTGGCGCACAAATAACCCCACTTCCTGCTAATGCATTCAGGGTATCCTCACAACTGATTTCCGGTCTTCTTGCTTTCAAATATAAATCGGGAATAGTCAATTGTTCTTCAGACCTACGCTCAAGTAAAAAGGGTCGCAGCGTGTATAAAGGATTTTCCGCAGAAGTCACATTGTTAATTAATTTTTCTTGCCAAGCGTCGTAAGAAATCACATCAACTGGATAACCAAAAGAACGCACCCAATCAACTAAAACAGTTAAAGGAACAGGTTGAGGATGTTGTAGATGAAAAGCTTTACCTATCGATTCTTTCTGTCTTGATAGATAAACAATAGCTTTACTTACATAGTCTACAGGAGACATATCCAACATATAATCTACTTCCGGGAAACTTCCCATTTGCAGACAACCTTTTGCCATCAAACAGATAAAATCGTGTGTGTTGGAGACACCAGTTTGGCTATGTCCGGCTATTAATGGGGGTCTGTGGATAGTAATTGGGAGTCCGCGATCGCCTGCAATTTTAACTAACTTTTCTGCAACCCATTTTGTTTGAGAATAACCAAGATGAATACCTTGCCAATGCTCAAATTCATCGTCTTCTTTGACAACTTTACCAGCATAAGCATTAGATTCAAAAACAGCGACGCTGGAAACATAATGTACAGGTTTAACTTTGATTTGACATGCTAATTTCAAAATTTCCTGAGTTCCCAGAACATTAGCTGCTTTCAGTGCTGAATAGGGATAAACATAATTCAACAAAGCAGCACTATGATAAATAGTGTCAATATTTGTCGCCAACATTTGAAATTGTTCGGCACCAATTCCTAACAATGGCTGAGACAAATCACCAACAACAGGAATGATTCGGGAATTAAAACTATCATCCCAAAGTGCATACTGTCGGAGATTTTTTATCAGTTTATTTTTGCCTTCCTCTACATTGGCAGCACGTACTAAGCAGTAGATAGTAGCTTGCGTTTGCTGTAGCAATTCTTCGATTAAGAAAGCTCCGAGAAAACCAGTTCCACCAGTTATAAAAATTCGTTCTGGTTCAACTACAGGCTGAAAAGATAATGTAACAGGACGGATGCTAGAATCGAGAACAGCTTCAGCTTTCAAATCTACGACAGGAGTTGTATTCTTGATAACCGAATTTGAATCACCGATAACTTTTGTATCTTCTGATTCTTCAGCTAAACGCTGTGAAAGTGATTCAATATTTGGATAATGCCACAGTAGAACTGGAGACGGTTGAAATCCGAGTAAATCTTCCAATCTACTCACAATCATCATTGCCTGTGCTGAACTCAAACCGTAGTTTTCCAAGTTTTCTTGGATATCTATTTCATCAGTTTCGACTTTGAGCAATTCAGCAATATTTGACACTAAAAAGGTTTGGATATCTTCAGCACTATGAGGCTGATTTGCGGTATTTGATAAGCTCATTTACACACCTAAAATTTAGAAACTTCCGGACGATATTGACTGTAAAAATCTGCTACTTGCAATCCTTGAATTTTCAAGTTTTGTATGCGATATAAAAATGCGGCTCCTGTCATGATGTGATGAGCTACATCAACTACTCGGCGATTTTCTGGCTCAGATAAATAAGAACCGCGTACCCAGTCATTGAAGCTACCCATAGCGGGACCGCACCAAATTTGATAATCGACTTCTCGACCTTTTTCACCAGAACTAGACCAACGCGAAGATAAGCCTAAATACCAACGAAAAATTAGAGCCATTTTCAATTTAGGATTATTGACTGCTTTCGCCAATTTTTCCGGATTTTTTTGCGATAAATAAGCAGCAGTTCCTTCCCATACTTCAGCTATAGTTTTGCGGAAAACTTGTTTTTCTAATTTCTCTCTTTCAGCAAGAGGAATTTCTTCAACCGAGTTATAGCTTCTATATAACTCATATAATTTCTGCGCTCGCATGGGGAAGAGAGTTGCTCTTTTGAGGACTTGAAGTTTTACCCCCATTTCAAACATATCTGCTGCCGGTGCCATGATGACATCAGCCATTTCTGCTTGAGCTAACAATTTCTTAGTATGTTCGCAAGCTCCAGATTCAATACACGACTGATTAATTGAACCAGTAACTACAAAAGCAGCACCCATTATAAAGGCAGCTAACGCTGATTCTGGGGTGGCAATTCCTCCAGCTACACCAACTCTAATCGGTTTTTCGTATTGATATTGTTCTTGAATTTCATCTCTCAAGGCAATAATTGAAGGTAACAGACAAACTAGGGGACGATTATCTGTATGACCACCAGAATCGGCTTCGGCAATAATATCATCAGCCATTGGAACTTTGGCTGCTAAATTAGCCTGCAATTCACTAATTAATCCTTGTTGAAGTAATTCTTTGATAATTTTTGCTGGCGCTGGTTGCATAAATTTGCTAGCAACTTCTCGGCGCGAAATTTTAGCAAGAACTTTGTTTTTTATTTCGATTTCATTTGCTGCATTCAAACTTAATCCAGCAACACGGTAATAAACAATGTTGGGAGTTAAGTCTAAAAATGCCGAAGCTTCTACAGTTTTTACGCCATATTTAAGGTATAAATCTACTGCACGACGTTCAATTGCAGGTTCGTTGGGACTGTGAATTAAATTAAAAGCGTAAGGACCATAAGGTAAAGCTTCTTGAATGCGTTTAATGGCTACTTCCAGACGTTCTGGACTTAATCCACCTGCACCAAAGGAACTCAAAATTTTCTCTTTTCCTAGTGCGATGACCATTTCTTCAGAAGCAATTCCCCCAGCCATTGCGCCAGTCGCATAGGCATATTTAACATTATGAAAAGAGAGAAAAGTGGGGTCGCCTAAGTTTTGAATTGAAATTGGTGGAACAGCCATCAGCAGTTCTACTGTTCCTGGTTTACCGCTATGTTCGTTAGGACAAGAATAACCTTCGTTAGTGACACCGATTCTGCCTTCAACTCTAACGATATAACAAGGTTTATCTATAGCCAAAAGTTTTTCTTTGATACCTTGGCGGTCAAAAGATACACAATCTAAGGAACATTTCCAAAGCTGATTTTGGTTGTAAGATGAGGCAGAAAAACGAAGCCCATCATTATATTTATTCGATAGCGTATCTACAGTTTTCAATGTGGTTAACCCTCAAAATAGAAGTGATAGATTATTATGTAGTAAGCGCTGAAGCGCTTCAGCGCTTACTACATCTCTTTACTGATTAAGCAAATTTTCGGCGCAGGCTAACTGTAATTGAATGATTTCGCTCATTTGCTGGCTAAATTCCTGTCTAGCTTGTAGAAACGCGGTGTGGGTTTTTGTAATGCTTGAATTGTTCTTACTCAATTTTTGATACTGAGAATTACGTAAATCGCTTAGATTTACTGTATGATTTATCTCAGTTGCAACAGGTGGACGAGGAATCGATTGAGTAATTCTCTCTTTCGTGGTGGTAGACTGATAAGATTGTGATATTTCTCTAGGCTGAAAACTGTTATCAATGATATTTTTCATGGGAACTTCCTCTTGTTTTGTTGGAGATGGCGGAATATTGTTGTGTTTGCTACCAGCCTTGGAAGAATTTATCAGTTCTCTAGTTTGTTCTTGGATGGAAATACGTTTTACTACTTTTTTCTGAGCTTGATTTTGGAAAAGTTTCCGGTTTTCTTCACTCAGGATTGTAGAAAGAATTGGTTTACCACCTAAGGTGATATTTCTAATTGTTGGTAATCGTTGACTTGTAGTTTCTTTTGCCTGAATGTAGAGTGGTGATAAGTCGAGTTCAACTCGATGGCTGACGAGTTTAGCTAATGCTTTAACAAAAGATGTATGGTCATCTACACCTCTTCGATTTAGGGATACGGTGAGATGTTCTTTACCATCGAGAATTTTGTCAATCCACCGAGAACAAACGCTACCTGCACCGGCTTCGATAAATATTTTCGCTCCATCGGAGTAAACTTGATTAACTAATTGGAGAAAATCAAGTTGTGAACAAAGGACTTTGGCGACACTGTGAGCGATCGCCTGACTTTCAAGTGCGATCGGTTTATGCTCCAATGCTGAGTAAAAAGTAGCATCAGGAAGGTTTTGACTTGTCGGTAATGTGTTAACTTTAACTAGTTCTTCGTACTCCGATTGCATCGGTTCGCAATGTATTACGTGGTCGAAGGGAGCGCGGAAAGCATCGCAACCCAAAGTTTTAATTACTCTCTCACAAGCTGCTGTTTCACCAGCAATTACAACTTCTTCGGGTGTATTAATCTGAGTTAAATAAACGCGGTTCTCGTTTTTAATACACTCTTGCACCTCAGATGCTGAGGCTATCAATACATAGTTACTCCAAAAATTGTTGTCGTTTGATGCTGCTTTTGGTAATCCCCAATATTCACGAACGGCGTTTTTTGCACCAGATAATCTTTCACCAAATAAAGGTGATGAATTAAAGTTGTTACTTCCTTGGTAAAAATTGCTCCAAATTCCTTGAGCAACCATCATACTAGTTTCACCCAAACTATATCCAAAGACAAATTTTGGCTTGATTTGAAAATCGTCTTGGATGATAGTTGTGGTGAGTCTGGTATGCAGCATTTCTGCTTCAAATAATGCCAAAGAATCATCTAAGAGTTGCTTTTCCAAAGTTTCTAATTGTCTGGTTGTCAACTTATTCAAGCTTCTGGGAAATACCAATCTCTCAACGTCAGCAGCACGCTTGTAAAGACTTTGAACAATCTCGTCATTGTGGACTTTGGGAAATAAGCGGAATAAATTCCGACCTAAACCAACATAAGCGTTAACTGCTGCTGGATAAACGTAGGCAATACCGCCTTGTTTACCTAATGGTTTAGCCGTAAAATAACTACCAAGAGGTGTTAGCCAATCTATATCTTTTTCAAAGGCATTATTTACACCTTTGCGTGCAGATTCGATTTCTCTGGTTAATTCTTTTTTGTTACGTCCGAGAATGGAGAGAGCATATTTTGCATCAGGATTCTGTTTAAAAGCAGTAAAACTATGGTTAGCTGTAGCTGACAGAGAAGAAGACTTTTCGATACTTTGTTGGAGTGCGGTAAGATGCTGTAGTAATTCGGTGCGATCGCTTGCTGCAATTGGAAACAAATAAAATGGGGTTTGCTGTAAATATGTGCTGCTGCGTTCTTTCTGGTTCGGTTGTTCCGACAAGATGACGTGGGCAAATGTCCCATCTATGCCCATGCTGTTAATTGCTGCTACTCTGCGCGTGCTTTCTTTGCCGAGAAACCAAGGTCTAGATTCGGTAGCGACGTAAAAAGGACTACCTTGCCAAACTTGCGGCGTTTTCACTCCAGACCATTTCGGGCATCCGGGAATATATCTGTGATAGAGACACAGAGCGGTTTTTATCAAACTGGCGATTCCCGACGCCACAAAGGTGTGACCGATGTTAGCTTTAACACTACCAATTGCACAATCTAATCCATCCCCAGTCGGAGGATAAGCTTGCAGTAACCCGGCAATTTCCGCTTCGTCTTCTTGGGGAACCCCACTACCGTACACTTCCAGATACTTAATCTCTTTCGGTTCAATACCTGCAATCTGGAAAGCTTGTTTGCAGGTAGAGTTGACGGTCTCTGTATCTGCGGTGACGATACCGCTATTTAATTGAGTTGGAGTATGATGACCTTGCCCCAAGCTAAGAGCATCAATGACTGCATAGATGCGTTCCCCTTTTTCTAGCGCGGTGTCGTGACGTTTGAGGACAACTGCTCCCGCACCTTCACCAACCATCCAGCCGTCGGCTTTTTGGTCATAACTGAGAGTTGGGACACCTGTATTAATTTTTGCTAATTGACTCCGCAATAATACATTTTCCACACCGCCAGCTAAGTCTACAGCGCCAACTAGCACAGTATCAACTTCTCCGGAAGTAAGTAGCATTTCTGCCACTTCCAGCGCTTTGAGAGCAGAATTTTCTACCGCTGTGATGGTGAAGGAAGGACCGCTAAAATTCCATAGCGAAGAAATCCGACTCGCCATGATGTTACCGATGTAACTGAGATATTCACCAATATCAACTTGATGGTGAAGTCCGTCTTTAACAATCGTTTCTAATTGAGTAACTTTTTCGCTAGGTAAGGAAATTTCCCCAGCGTTTAAACCATCTTTTATTTGCCAGGAGAAATTCCATCGTTGCTGTAACTGATGAACAGATAGTTCGGTTTCAGCAGCAATAATTACTGCGACATTTTCACCCTCTTTAATTTGTGCATCTTTCAAAGCGCGATCGGCAACTTTTAACAGTAATAATTGTTGCGGATTTAACTTTTCTACTTCATTTGGGGGAATTTTGTAAGCGAAAGTATCGATTTCAAAATCTTTAATGTATGCTCCTATTGGTGCTTTCCCTTCTGGTAAATCGTACTTCTTAAGTAAGGTTTCTTGCTCTTCGATACCTTGCCATCTTTTCGGTGGTAAAGAAATAAAATGCTGTGTTCCGTCATAAATGCTACGTTCAAAAGCATCTAATCCATTGCACTCACCAAAAAAGGCATCCATACCGACGAGGGCAATTTTTGCAGATTGTTCAGTCATTGTCTTTTTCCCCTCTTTCGAGAATTAAATGAGCGTTAGTTCCACCAAAACCAAAAGCACTTAGAGCTGCACGTTTAACTGATGCTTTTCCCCGCCATTTAGTGGCATTTATAACAATTCTTTTAGGTGCAATTACATTGTCATCAGAGCCGATAGGATCGGTGACATTAATTGTTGCGGGAATTATATTTCCACACATGCTCAAAATGACTTTCATTAAGCTCACCGAACCGGCAGCAACCATTAGGTGTCCGACATTTGCCTTCACAGAACCGACTAAAGGTGTTGCTTGATGTTCACCAAAAAATGTTTCGACAGAGTTAAATTCGGTGGTATCTCCTAATAATGTGCCGGTAGCATGGCACTCCATGTAATCGATATCTTTGGGGCTGAGTTCAGCTTCAGTGTATGCTCGCTCAAAAGCGAGAATTTGCCCTTGAGAATTAGGACTTAATAAATGCTTGCCCCTACCATCGTTTGAGAGTCCAATGCCGCAAATTGTCGCTAAAATGTTATCGCCATCTCTGATAGCATCACTGTGTCTTTTTAAGACAAACATTCCTATACCGTCGGCGGTAATTAGCCCTCTGGATGTGTTGTCTAAAGGACGGCTGATGTCATTTTCGGGATATCCTTGGATACCACAAAAGAACATTCGCAAAAAGAGCGGATCGGCACAACTAATTCCCCCAGCTAGCATTAAGTCAGCTTTATGCGATCGCAAATAATGAGATGCCAGTTTAATCGCATATAAAGGTGAAGAACAAGCTGCGTCTAAGCAAAAATGAATATTCGATAAAGACAGAGCTTGAGCGACCATCGCTGCTGGAAAGCCTGATATCATAGCGTTATAAGGAGACGCTTTGATAGATGTCGCTAAAGAAGGCAAATGAAAGTCTTTCTCTTGCAAAAGTTCCTGAATTGCTGGCTGTATTGTTTGCTGATAAATAGGAGCAAACAATTGATTAGAAGCTTTTGTAGGTAAAGATAAAGTACCTAAAATTACGCCGCATTTAGAGAGTACAGCTTGATTGCCCAAATAACCACTTTGCTGAATCGCTTGTTTAGCAGCGTACAGCGACCATTGAAAAGTGTTATCCAAACTAGCAAGTAGTTCGGGTGGTAAATTATATTCAGTTGGCTCAAATTTAAAGTTACGGACAAATCCTCCATTGAGGTTATAGATTGTTTCGGGTTTCCCTTTTACTGGATCGTAAAAGATTGCCGGATCTACTCCGATATCCTCAATAGTTACAGATGATATTGAATCTTTCTGTTCGTTAAGATTCTGCCAGAATTCTTCTGGATTTTTAGCCCCAGGAAAAAGGCATGATAAGCCAATTATGGCGATTTTCTCCACTGCTGATATCCTCGTTTGGGTTTAGCTAAAGGGGGTCAATTCAAATTTGAATTGTCTTATACCAAGTTGCGAGTAAATATGTCATTCTCAAAGCGTCCTTTTAGAATCCCGGTTTCTTGGAGAAACCGGGATTCTCGTTTCTTACGAACTGCTGTGAGATAACTTTTTTACGTTTATGCAACTTGGTATCAGTAATTACTGAATCCCCGAACTTGAAAGGATTTACGCTATTCCCCAAACTGAAAAGGATTTATCAGGATTTACGCTGTTGTCGGACTAGAAGTAATGTTACTCGTTTCCCACTTAAGAAATACTGTTTAAAAAACCGCAGAGACGCAGAGAAAGATGTGGGAAGGGAGTAATTAGAGGTATGTTAGTTGAAGGAAAATTACTTACGCTTGGATAATTGCATGGGCCAAATTACGGCTTTTGCTCCGATAATGCGTGAGTAAATTTCACCTTCGCGACTGTGGAGAATGAAATTAGCTGTTACGCCGGTTTGTGTTTTTCCTTCGATTTCGCACGAAACATAAAAAGGTTCGTTGCATGGTGTGACTGCAAACTGTTCGGAATGAGTTAACTGTCCGGGTAAACAAACTTCTTGATGCAAATGGCTTAACCAAATCCATAAGGATTGTGTACTCAAGTCAGTTGTGTAAGGATTGTGCCAGCGAACTGGAAATTGTCCTTGTTGTTGTTCTGTGATGTTTTCCCAAAGACATTCTACTGTAATTTTTTGGGGATTGATGTTTAAAACTCTGGTGATTTTCTGAAAGGCTGGTCCGTGAAATAATGTGGAATCTCCATTTTGATAAAAAGCTTTACCAGTGGTGGTAATGATGTTATCTTCTTCCAGATTAAGTCCATCATAGATAGGAACGGCTGGCATTTCTCGCAGAAGGGTTACAAAAGCTTTGAAATGATAGTGAGTTTTTCCTTGTGGAGTTTTACTCAAAATTGTAGCTTGAAATTCGATACTTTGAGAACCAACTTTAGCAACTTCTTGCAGTTCTAAAATATGTTCACTAGCTAAGGTTTGATTGAAAGTAATTCCTTTCAATACTTTGAATTCTCGGCAATTGTTATATGTGTAACCTGGGTAGAGTTCTTCACAAGCGTTAATCATCCATGACATCGCGCAAGTTGCTGGCAAAACTTGAGAACCAGCTATTGTATGATCCACTAAAAAGGGATTAGCTTCTAGTGTCATTTTCCGACGAATGCGATAGGTGCGTAGTTCGGAATCTAACTCTGCTGGAGGTGGAGTAATTGGACTACCAATGACAACTTGTGTGGTAGCGCGATTAACAGCATTGAGCTCTTTAACTAACATTTTTGTGCCGACTTCTACGGGAATAATATCAATTCCTCTTTCGGCAAAGGCTTTTTTGAGTTCTGGTGTCACCATTCCGCTATCCCAACCACCCCAATTGATAGCGACGACGTGACAAGCAGGATATTTTTGTTTAATTAAATGAGCCGATTTGTTGAGAATTTCGTTAGCGATCGCATAATCAGTCTGTCCAATATTCCCATAAAAACCAGCTACGGAAGAAAACAAGACTAAATGTTGCAGTTGACTCGGATGCACGCAAGCTAAAAGATTTTCTAACCCCTTAACTTTTGCCGTGTAAACCTTTTCAAAATCCTGCTCAGTTTTCTTTTCAATCAACTTATCGGCTAAATTACCAGCACCATGTATAATGCCAGTAATAGCACCTGTACGCTTGACAACAGCGGCAATTTTCTCCTGTAAAGCGATAGGATCTGTGACATCGACGCTGATATATTCTGCCGTGCTTCCTGCCTTTTCAATGCTGGAAATTGTCTCTTTAATTTCTCGACTAGAAATAATGCTGTTATACACCTTTTGTACACTCATGGGTGTAGGCTTCTCTCCTTGAGAAAGAAGATTTTCCATGATGCGTTTTTTCAGTACAGGTTCTTCAAAACAACCTTGAGCAAACTCTGGCTCAGATTGAGCGATCGCACTTCGACCAAGTAATATAAACTTTCCAGATTGATGCTGTGCTAATTTGATAACGCACTGCGCTGTAATCCCTCTTGCACCACCACTAACTAGAAAAACTGATGTTGTAGAATTTTGTGTTTGTGTTGTCATAAATTTCCTGTTAATTATTACGTAGTAAGCACTTCAGTGCTTGAAATGCTTGAAATAGGCGTTGAAACGCCTACTACAGGGCAGGGAAACCCCGCCCCTACAACTAACAACTCCCAACGCTGACGATAGTTACTCTACCTTGCGAACCATATCCAACTTCACTGATACAATTATTCGGGTCGTGAAGTTCGGCTATGATATGTTGTGCTGACTCTTGAGCGCTAATAGCTGGATGCAAGTCAATCGCTCGACAAAATACTTTTTGCCATTCCCATTTCAAGGTCTTAGTTAATCCAAATAAACCGGCACTGATGGGACCATAATTTACTTTGTGTTCCAGTCCAAATGCTCCATCAAGACGCGCAGTGGTGCAGAACAAACTGCGTCCATAACGTGCGGCTTCATTTAGGGATTTTTTCAGATGTTTTGCTATCAGAAAAACGTGTTTCACGATCGCCTTTTCTTCTGCAAGATAAGGAATTTTCCCGTTGTGGCTGACTTGAAAGGCTGGATTGAGATGGATAAAAGCTCCAACCGTGCCATAATTAAGAGCGATCGCACTCAATTGTTGTTGCAAATGTTCCTCGGTTAAATCCAACAACTTGACATTAATCACTCCTGCTGGTAAAACCGATGTTTGGAAAACAACCGATTGAGGGAAACTTAATACAACCACTTTCCAGCCTTTTTCTATCAGTAATTCAGCCACTTGAGAAGTAGTGAGGGAACCATCATCGGTAATTAAACAGATGTGTCCCTCTGGTAAATTGAAGTCTAAAGAATCGGGTGGGGGCAGAATTTTCAGTTGGACGGGACGACGTTGCACATTATGTTTAACGTTGTCTAATTCCTCGTCTGACTCATACTGAAACTTTTTTTTTTCACCTCCAACCAGCTTCTGGAGATAATCGACAATTTGACCGATGGTGCGTAAATCTCCCAATTCTTCTACATTCGGCTTGGGTAAATCGGGATACATTTCTTGCATCGCACCCAAGATTTCTACCCGTTTGATTGAGTCAATCCCCAAATCAGCTTCCATATCCATGTCGAGTTCTAACATCTCTACTGGATAGCCGGTCTTGTCACTGGTGATGGCTAACAAAGTTGCACCTAAGTCTGCAATCTCACTAGCTGCTGATGCATCTATTGTTTCAACTGTTTTTGTGATTTCGATTTCCGTAACTACTGGCTGAGAAATAACAATTGCCGGAACTTCCGTAGTTGTTTGTACTTCTTGAATAGCTATTTCTACGGAAACTTTTTGCGAAGCATGAGATTGCAGATATTCGACAATTTGACCGATAGTGCGTTTTTCTGCTAGTTCCTCAAGATTTGGCTTAGGCAAGTCGGGATACATTTCTTGCAACGCACCGAGGATTTCTACCCGCTTAATCGAGTCAATTCCTAAATCAGCCTCCATATCCATATCCATTTCCAGCATCTCGACTGGGTAGCCTGTTTTATCGCTGGTAATGGCTAAAAGGTTGTTACCCAACTCAGTCAAGTTTACCGTCGCATCAGAAGTAGTTGCTAATGTAGATTGTGTGCTGATTGCTACATTTACGTTGACTGCGGGTGCTTCGACAATCGGTTGCGGTGGTGTTTCTACAACCTTGGCGGTGACTGCGGGTGCTTCAACTACAGGCTGAGGTGTTTCTATTACCTTGACGGTGATTGCGGGTGCTTCAACTACAGGCTGCGGTGGTGTTTCTACAATCTTGGTGGTGACTGCGGGTGTTTCAACAACCGGCTGAGGTGTTTCTACTACCTTGACGGTGACTGCGGGTGCTTCCACAACAGGTTGCGGTATTACTGGGGTAGTGACAACGGGTGCTTCCACAACAGGTTGGGGTGCTGTTTCCAATACCTTAGCGACAGGTGCGGGTGCTTCTACAACAGGCTGATCGTTGACGGTATCTGAAGAACCTAGTCCCCAGTCCCTAGTCTCCAGTCCCCCAGAAACTAACTGTGCATACTCCTGCTGTATCAGTTGGAAAAAGCTCTTGGTATACTCTACCTGATCCTTGAGATACTGCTCATGAATGCGTAGGGTTTCACCTTGTTGAGAGTGAAACTGCATCATGCTACGCTCTAAACTTGCCTTGAGAACTGGTAAAAGTTCTGCCGCTGACTGTGAAGAGTTACCAGCAAACACAGAATTCTGTTGCTGCATCAGTTGGAAAAATGTTCTCGCATATTCCATCTGATGATTCAGATAAGTTCCGTGAAGTTGTAAATTTTCGCTTTGATTTTGTTGAAACTGTGTCAGGAGGAACTCTAAACTTTCTAAAACCTGTTGGTAATTTAAAGGTTTTTCTGGCTTGGGCATATGCGACTCCAGAACTGGTGGATGAGATGGCGCAGGTTGAATCTCAGGAGTTTCTATGGTAATATTACTTACCGCAGACGTATCGATAACGGCGTTTTTGTTGTGTCCGTTGCTTTTGATAACTGCTGGTGTGGGAGTAGTCACTTCTAACTTCACTTCCACTCCTTCTTCAGTGGTAAAGACGGGAACGACAAGCGCATTATCTTCAGATTGGCTGACGGGTAATGTTACTTGATGTCCGTCTTGCAAAGCTGTAGCAAAGGCGTTTTTTGTTTTTTCAGAGCGATAGTTGGTGCCGTTTAAGCGGACATTTAACGCTTTGTTTTTCTGGGTTGGGGGAACTTGCGGTGTAAGTTGGTAGGGGTCGAGATTTTTCAGAGACAAACCAGCTACACGCAACTGCACAACTGCTTCTCGCAAAGAACGATCGCTATCTTTTTGAGCGCTGGGATTCAAAGCGATCGCTAAGTGTGGGCGATCGCCTAAAATATCTTTCACCAAGTTAGACAGAATTCTCCTCGGTCCGAACTCCACAAAGCAATAACCACCCGCAGCATAGATATTTTCAATCTCCTGCTTAAACAGCACCGATTTTGAAAGGTGAGATTCTAAAACTTGGTGAATTGCTTGCGGTTCTTGAGGATACTGCTTACCTGTCACGTTGGTGAAAACAGGTATTTTCGGACTTTGGAAAGTGACAGTTTTACTAGCGATCGCAAAGGATTTTTGAGCAAAGGCAATCAGTGGTGTGTGGAAAGCCGCAGAAACAGGTAGCAAAACAGCCGCGTATCCTTTTTCTTGCAAAGCTTGCCGCACTTTGTTGATTTCGGTCGTCAGTCCCGCTAAAACAATCTGATTTGGGGAATTTTGATTAGCGATCGTCACTTGGGGAAAGTGCTTTAAAACAGCTTCCACCTTACTGATATCTTCTTTGACAGCCAGCATCGCTCCCGCATCATGATCGGGGTCTTGGGGAGCCGCCATTGCCTGTCCTCTAGCTTTTACGAGATATAGGTAATCTTCCTCACTCACAACCCCCGCAGCCCATAAAGCGGTGAGTTCTCCAAAGCTGTGTCCGGCAACGAAATCTGACTCAAACCCGGCTTCTTGCAAGATTTTATACATACCTGCGCTCAACACGCCAATTGCAGGTTGAGCATATTCTGTGCGTTGCAATGCGGCAACTTGAGCATTTTTCTCTGCTTCCTCAAATGCCGGTTGAGGAAAGACGATTTCTGAAAGTGGCTGCAAATTGTCTTTGAGTAACAGACTATCCATGTAGCCATAAAGACGCCGCAAGCTGGGGAAATTCATCGCCAGTTCTCGACCCATTTCTAGGTATTGCGAACCTTGTCCAGAGAAGAGAGAGACGACTTTGCCTTTGAGGTTAAGACCAGAAGCGCGGTAATATACTCCTTGGGGATGTTCCCAAGCTGGAGATGAAGCGCGATTTCTCAGACAATCGAGACTAATTTGCAGAAATTTGGCAGCTTGTGTCAGAGAATCAACAACAAATCCGACTCTAGGCGCATTTAAAGGAATTTCTGTAGATTTGCACTCTTCAATTAGTGCAGCATAATGCTTGTCAGCATCAGGTAAGCGTAAGTTACCTAAAATCTCTTCACATTTGCTCACCAATTGCGCGTGAGTTTCTGCGAACAGCACCACCTCACTCGGCGTATTGTGTACGCGGTAAGCACGATTGTGTTCGGCTGTATGTTCTTCTAAAACAACGTGATAATTTGTCCCGCCAAAGCCGAAAGAACTGACACCCGCACGTCTTGGGGGTTCTCCTTCTGCGCGAATCCAAGGTCTAGTTTCGGTATTCAAATAGAACGCAGAATTTTTGATATTTAGTTTCGGGTTCGGTTCGGTAATGTTGATTGTCGGGGGCAATATTTTGTGATGTAGCGCCAAAGCAGTTTTAATTAAACTTGCCGCACCCGCTGCTGCTTTGGTGTGTCCGATTTGCGACTTCACGCTACCAAGAGCGATATGCTGTCTTTTGTCTTCACCAAAAAACTCTCTCAAAGATGAGAATTCGGTGGGGTCGCCTGCCATTGTACCTGTACCGTGCGCTTCCACCAAACCGATACTTTCGGGTGCAAAGCCGGCATCTTCATAAGCGCGTTCTAAGGCTTTTACCTGCCCTTCTAGACGCGGTGCATAGATGCTTTTATACCGTCCATCGCTAGATGTGCCGATACCTTTAATGACTGCATAGATTTTGTCATTGTCTCGTTCCGCATCTTCCAGCCGTTTGAGCAAAATCATCCCGACACCTTCACCTAGCATCATCCCATCCGATTTAGCATCGAAAGGTTTGACTTTATCACCAGGAGAAACCGCCGGTGTTTTGCTGAAAGAGATATAAGCCATGACGGAGTTATCTAAGTCAACTCCACCAGTTAGCATCATGTCGCTGCGATGTTCTGTCAACTCGCTAATTGCCAGTTTTAAAGCACCGAAAGAACTCGCACAAGCAGCATCAACTACACAATTTATCCCGCCAAAGTTGAGACGGTTGGCAATTCTGCCGGCGACTACATTACCTAACATGCCGGGAAAGGCGTTTTCGTTCCAATTTACATAGGCGCTTTTGATTTTATCGACGATTTTTTGAGTATCTTCATCAGATAAACCGCTGCTTTTGAGTACTTTTTCCCAGACGGGATATTGCAATCTGGCTGCTAGTGGCATTGCTAATTGTCCACCTTGCGCGACACCTAAAACTACACCAACGTTCTCGCGATTAAACTCGCGAAGTTCGTTGTAGTTGGCATCTTCCATTGCTTCTTTGGCAATGACTAAACTTAGCAGTTGAGAAACATCTGTAACTTCTAAAATGTTAGGAGGCAATCCGAATTCCATCGGGTTAAAATCAACTTCGGGAATGAATCCGCCTCGTTTGCAGTAAGTTTTATCTTTGGTTGTTCTGGGGTCTGGGTCGTAGTATTCATCTATGTTCCAGTGTGAAGCGGGGACATCGGTGATACAGTCAATTTTGTTGACGATATTATCCCAGTATTCTTGTAAGTTTCGCGATTGCGGAAAAAGAGAAGCCATGCCAATAATGGCTATAGGATTGTGTTGAAGTTGTCTGTTAATTTTGTTGATTGACATTTTATTTTCCGACTTCATTTTTTTCTCCTCTATAACCTTAAGCACAGCCTGTTCACAATTGTTTATCTGGTCTTTCAACTGCTGAAGTGCAGTATCAATTGAATAAGCAGACATAGGAGGTAGCCTGATTCTTAGTACTGTGGAGTGTGAAGCTACAGCAATTTCTATTGCCTACCAATGCAGGAACTATCTCTTCTAAGCAGCGATCAAAAGCCGCCTTAAAGGGCGATCGCTATCAAAAGAAGTGTTCGCTTTCTTCTAAATGCTTTTATCGATTGGCAACACTACATAACACAACAGGCGATGCCGCAACAAAACTATACAGCAATACAATGAATGATATTGTGTTGTTATGTCGATTACATTGTTGAAATCAGTCTAAGCCTAATTGCAGTGCCCCTTCTGCTTGACTAATGAATGGAAAGAGTGAAAATTGAGCAGTAGCTATAACGCATTTTTTTCAGACCTGGTTTGATTATCTAGCTCAATTGCAGCAACGTAGCTGGTGTTAATAACCACGTTCTTATGATTGATAAATGTCATAGCCAGTTTCAACGTCCCGGATAATACATTTTATAGAACTCACCTTCAAAAAGTTGACAATTACGTTACAAAAAACATCACCTTTAATCGGGATTTATCTAAGACTCGGAAAAACAATAAAACTATCGCTTCGGTGATGGCAATGAGGCTTTTTTTAGTAATTATTACTTTTTATATTTTCAGAAAGTAACTTATGCGCCTCACTGCTTTGAAGCATTTGAATTAATACAAACACTAGCACAGCTTGAATAAACTGAATAGTTCGTTTTGGATAATTTTAGAAAATAAATAGATTTTTCCTGATGTCAATTTTGAACCAAATAGAACACATAAGTATAATTTACAACTTGTATTTATAATAAGATAATTCTGCCATTTTTGGGTTATCCATCTATTTTATCTAGATTAAAAAATAAATAACAACTTTTCGTTAATTAATATAAAGATTCAATGAATACACTCAAATCATGCATACTCACTTTTTCGATATTTTCAAAACAACATCATAATTAAGTCGAGTATCATCAAGTTTAAATAAAAATAAACTTACAAGTTTAAAAAGTTATTTATCAAACAATTAGGAATTTATTGATAGTACACAATAAACATAATATTTCTGAATAATTGCTATATTTCTAGGACGGCTATCGGAGATTGAGAAGTTGATGAATCAATTACAATGGGAAAAGCAAGCAAATTATTTACAGATGCCAATCATCAAAATTAAATATTTCTTGTCATTAAATGAAGACTGCAAAAAATACGTTTAGTATTTTGGACGACATTTTCAGTTGAGGGTTATAGAGAATAATTAAGTTGACAAAATCAAGAAATTTTGCGAAAGTGAAAAACAAGTTTGTAATTTTTACTTTCATCGGCGCTTCGTTCTGATTGATATTTAGGTTTTTTAGGAACGCGCTTTTGGGCACATTTTTTTATCTAATACAAACTTAGGATAAAGTTGATTGAGACTTTGCGATAACGCTCTTCTTAATGCCGCTAATATATTACTTAGTGGCGGATGCGATGAAAGGTAACAAACTACGAAAGTAAGATACTGCCTTGTCTACGTATACAACAATATGACATTTTCGTAAATTAAGCTAAAACCAGACAATGTAAGCTCATAAAAGTTAATTTCTGGATAAGTCGATTTCAGTTAATTGATGTAGCCATTTAGGCTATTCTCTGGCGTAGCAAAATTGGGATGAAAATATGTCAGTAGACAAAGAAAGCCACTTATTTAAAAAACCTCAAAGTCGGTGGCGAGTAATTTTAGCAGCTTCGATTGCTGCAACAACCGGGCTAGTATTTTTCTATGGTTCTTCAAGATTTGCGTCTGAATATAAAGCACAAACTCAGCCAGTAAATCCGCCAAAAACTGCCCCTGCAAGAGTGGCTGTTACAGCCTTAGGACGGATAGAACCTGAAGGTGAAGTGACTTATTTGTCTGCTCCTCATTCAATTAATGGTGTGCGAGTTGAAAAACTGTTAGTGAAAGAAGGAGATCAGGTTAAGAAAGGGCAAGTGTTGGCATTGCTAGAAGATTATGCTCGCAGTAAATCAGCTTTGCAACAATCTGTAGACAAACTGCAAATTGCTCAAGCCAAATTAGGGCAGGTAAGAGCAGGAGCTAAATCTGGAGATGTCGATGCTCAAAAAGCAGCGATCGCTAGTTTAGAGTCGCAATTAAAAGGAGAAGTCGCAACTCAACAAGCGACCATTGCTCGCATTCAAGCGCAGTTAGAAAATGCGGAAACTGAGAACAATCGATACCAGCAATTATATAAAGAAGGTGCGATCGCTGCTTCAGTATTAGATAGCAAGACTTTGCAACTCAAGACAGTACAACAGCAGCTTGAAGAAGCTCAAGCAACGCTCAACCGCACTACCAACACTCTCAATGACCAGCTAAAACAGGAAAAAGCCAAACTCGGAAGCATAAAAGAAGTGCGTCCTGTAGATGTGCAATTGGCACAAAGCGAAGTCAAAAGTGCAATGACAGCGATCGCTCAAGCAAAAGCAGACATGGATTTAACTTATATCAAAGCTCCCATAGATGGAAAGATTTTGAAAATCCATGCCAGAACCGGAGAAGTAATCAGCACTTCTGGATTTGCGGAAATAGGCAAAATATCGCAAATGTTTGTCGTCGCAGAAGTCTATCAAACCGATATTCAAAAAGTGCGTCTCGGTCAAAAAGCCACCATTACCAGTCCTGCAATTTCTCAACCATTGCAGGGAACTGTAAGTGAAATTGGTTGGCAAATTGACAAACAAAATATCTTTAGTCTCAATCCCGGATCGGATACAGACCGGAAAATAGTTAAAGTAAAAATTCGCCTCGACAATCCAGCAGATAGTAAACGAGTTGCTCGTTTAACCAACTTACAAGTAGATGTCGCTATTAAAATTTAGCATTAGTTATTGGTTAGTAGTTAGTGGTTATTGGTTAGTTGATAGTGGGAATTTGAAGAGGGGAAAAGAGGAAATGCCCAATGTTCAATGCCCAATGTCCAATGCCCAATGCCCACTAACAACTAACAACCAACAACTAACAATTAACAACTAACAACTAATAATGGCATTCAAAATTCCCTTAGCATGGCTACAGCTAGCTCAACAAAAAGTTCGTTTTCTAGTAGCTGTAGCAGGTATCGCATTTATTGTGCTGCTGATGTTTGTCCAACTTGGATTCCAAGATGCACTTTATTCAAGTGCTACCGCAGTACATCAAAGTTTGCGAGGAGATTTATTTTTAGTTAGTTCTCAATATAAATCTTTGACATCGGCTCAAAGCTTTTCTCGCACTCGTTTGTTTCAAGCACTAGGATTTGATGGTGTAGAGTCAGTTAGCCCTATCTATGTACAATTTGCTAAATTAAAAAACCCCGAAACCGGAGAGAAATACTCAATATATGTTATTGGTATCGATCCAGGTAGAAATGTTTTGAATATACCGGAAGTTGACCAAAATTTAGATAAACTCAAAATTCCAGACGTGATGCTTTTTGACCGACTTTCTCGCCCAGAGTTTGGACCGATCGCCGCAAATTTTGAGAAATCAGACAAAGAACAAGTAATTGAAATATTTCCCTTTAATGCATTAACTGGTTACAGAGTTAGAGTGGGTGGTTTATTCAGCCTTGGTCCCTCTTTTGGAGTAGATGGAAGTTTACTTGTTAGTGACTCAACTTTCTTCAGAATAGATCCAAATAGCCGTACATCAGAAATGATAGATATGGGTGTTGTTACCCTTAAACCTGGTGTTGATGCAGAAGCCGTTTTAGCACATTTGCGAGCAGAATTACCTGATGATGTCCAAATATTTACTCACCAAGGCTTTATTGACTTTGAGAAAAATTATTGGTCAATTAGAACACCGATTGGCTTTATCCTTAACCTTATGCTAACAATGGCTTCTGTTGTTGGTGTGGTCATCGTCTATCAAATTCTTTACAGCAATATTGCTACTCAATTCGTTGCCTACGCCACTTTAAAAGCTATAGGTTATGCGAATAATTATTTATTAATTGTAGTTTTTCAACAAGCTTTAATATTAGCAATTCTCAGTTATATTCCGGGATTTGCTTTTTCCTTAGGTTTATATGACTTTGCAATGAAAGCTACTAATTTGCCAATAAGGATGACTTTGAATAATGCACTAATTGTATTGGTATCAACAGTTTTAATGTGTATTACTTCGGGAACACTTGCAATTAATAAACTCCGCTCCGCCGACCCAGCAGACATTTTTTAAATTGGATAGTGGATAGTAGAGACGCGAGGAACATCGCGTCTGTATGTGGGTAGTGGATAGTAGAGACGCGAGGAACATCGCGTCTGTACGTGGTTAGTGGTTAATACAATACCCAACAACCATCAACTATCAACTATCAACTATCAACTATCAACCATCAACTAACACCCAAAACTAACAATGAACCTCCAAAACAAAACCATCCTCATCACCGGTATTGACCAATTTATCGGCTTGCGTACTGCTGAATTAGCCATAGCCCAAGGTATGAAAGTCCGGGGACTGCAAAGTTCTCCAGATAACCTGAAAAAAGTGCAACAATTGGGTGCAGAGGTGATGGTAGGTGATATTAATCATGCTGCTGTTGCCGAAGTTGCTTGCGAAGAAGTTGACATAGTTTTTCATACAGCCGAACTTGCCAAAGAAGCTGGTGCAATCGACCGTTTTCGAGAGATAAATGTTAGCGGAACCGTCAACATAGCTAAAGCCGCTAAAAAAGCTGGTGTTAAAACCTTTGTGCATCTTTCTAGCGGTTTAGTTTACGGTTTCAACTATCCCGATCGCGTCACCGAAGATGGACCGCTTTGTGGGGAAAAAAATCCCTACTGCGAAACGAAAATAGAAGCAGAAACAGCACTTTTACAACTGAATTCTCCCCCAGATTTTGGCATCATCATCATTAGACCAGGTGAAGTTTATGGACCGGGAAGTATTCCTTGGATAGTTCGACCACTTTTATTGATGCGTCAGAAGCTATTTGCTTATGTAAACGATGGTCAGGGAATTATGAATCATGTGTATCTAGATAACTTGATTCATGCCATCTTTTTAGCTATAGAAAAAGAAGCACACGGAGAAATATTTAATATCACTGACGGACAAGAAACTTCTTGGAAAGACTATTTCACGCATTTAGCAGAAATAGCCAAAGCACCTGCACCCTTTTCTATGTCCAAAGATGAAATTAAATTATTTGTCAAGTTGCGCTGTCAAGGACAGAAACTGTTTCGTAAAGAACCAGATATTCTGCCCGAATCTATAGATTTTATGAGCCGTCCCTATGGCTATTCGATTACTAAAGCACAAACTCTGTTAAATTATCAACCAACAATTGACTTAGCAGAAGGAATGCGACGCACACAAGAATGGATTGAACAGACAGACCTGCAAAAAGTCGTGAAATAAACGAGCGTAATCCTATGACCAAAAATCAGCCACGATTGAGTATTGGACTACCTGTATATAATGGGGAAAAATTTCTCAAAGAAGCGATAGAATCACTTTTGGCTCAGACGTTTGCTGATTTCGAGTTAATTATTTGCGATAACGCATCAACAGACAAGACAGAGGAAATTTGTAGAACATACGCAACCAAAGACAAACGCATCCGTTATTACCGTAATGAAAGAAATATTGGGTGCGCTCCTAACTTCAATCGAGTGTTTGAATTGTCTACGGGGGAGTATTTTAAGTGGGCAGCTTATGATGATTTACATGCTCCAGATTTTATCGCTAGGTGCATTGAAATACTTGATAAAGACCCGTCAATAATTTTGTGTCACTCTCAAGCATATTTGATTGACGAAAACAGTGATATCTTACGCACATATGATATCAAACTGAAAACAGATTCACCAAAACCCCAAGAGCGTTTTCATGAGCTTCTGACTAAGCACTTAAGCTATCAATGTTACGGGGTAATACGTGCTAGTGCTTTAAGAATTACACCCCCGATGGGAAGTTACGGTCTTGCAGATGGAATTTTCTTGTTAAGACTGGGGATTCTTGGCAAGTTTTATGAAATAGGCGATCGCCTGTTTTTTGCCAGAATCCATCCCCAACAATCAATGAGTATGTTTTTCCCCGATTACTTGTCGTTTACTAACAACAATACACAATACTCATCGAGTATGATACCTGATTTTTACGGGTGGTCAGTATGGTTAGATTCGGCGAATGAAGGACAAATTATATTTCCACATTGGCGAATCTTATGGGAATATACTCTTTCCGTATGGCTGTTTCCAATGAATTTGTATCAACGAATATGTTGTCATGTTAGTTTATACAAAAAACTCAGAGGAAACGAATCTTTTTTAATTAAAGATTTGACAAAAGCCGCTCAAATGTTTTGGATTCGTTGGAGAAACTATTCAAGTCAAAAACAGCAAATAAAAACTTTCAATTAATAGCGGTTTTTGTTTGCGTGTAATAAAAGCAATGAGGCACAGCATATTGTGTCTCTACAAAATAATTGCAAAAATTATCTATTCAGGAGCGATAACTGATGTTGAAGTTATCTAAAATCAGTTCTTTGTTACTCGCTATTTTAGTCAGCGCTAGCTTTGCTAAAACAGCAAATGCCCAACAAACTACAACACTAACTGTAGTAGTTAATGGCATTAAACACCAAAAAGGTCAGATTTGCTTAGGAATTTACTCAAATGAAAAAGGATTTCCTTTAAGTACAAAGAATGTTGTCAAAAGCGCTTGCAAACCAATTACAGGAAGTTCTCTAAAAGAAAAATTTACTGGCTTAAAGCCGGGAAATTATGCTGTTGCTGTAGTTGACGATCAAAATGGCGATCGCCAACTTAATAGAGACTTATTCGGCATCCCTAAAGAAGGCTTTGGTATTTCCAATAATCCGACAGTATCAATCACAACGGGTACCCCAAAATTTAGCAAAGCTAGTTTTTCGCTCTCGAAAAATACCACAGTCAACATAGACATGAAATATGGACTAGATCCATAAAACTGCATTTAAAAGCGATAAATTTAATGATAGAACTGGCGATATTCCTGTCTAAATCTTTGTTAGGTTGGTTAACTATACAGATGTTTTTAGGAGTTGCTTTTTTGTTTGACTTGCACTCAAAGAGCAAAAACATCTTAGCAGATGACCAGTTGCCGAAAACAGCGGTAATTCTTTGCTTGCGCGGAGTCGATCCGTTTTTGTCGAATTGTTTGCGATCGCTCTTGAACCAAAACTATCCACAGTATGATTTAAAGTTAATCGTCGATAGTTACGAAGATCCAGCTTGGAAAATCGCCACTGATATCAGCCAACAAGCAGCAATCAACGTCCAAATCAGCCCTTTAAAAATGCGGCGTCACAATTGCAGTCTCAAATGCAGTTCCCTAGTGCAAGCTATCTCTGAGTTGGACGATTCCTACTCATTTGTTGCCCTCATCGACACCGATACAATACCCCATCCCAATTGGTTGCGTGAATTAGTCACTCCTCTGACTCATCCCAAAATAGGCGTCACAACTGGGAACCGTTGGTACGTACCCACAGGTAATTATTGGGGATCTATGGTACGCTACCAAGGCAACATATCCACCGTTGTGCAGATGTTCCTCTTCCGCATTCCTTGGGGTGGTAATTTGGCGCTAAAAACAGAACTATTTCGAGAAACAGGACTGCTAGATAAATGGGGACAAGCTTTAAACGAAGATAAGCTGTTATGCAAAGTTTTAAAAAAACAGAAAATGCAAGTTAAATTTGTTCCTTCTTTGATGTTAAATCGAGAAGAATGCGATTTACCCAGCTTACTCAGTTGTCTTCAACGCCAAATACTTTCTTCTCGACTTTATCATCCTTTATGGTCAGCGGTGATTGGTGATGTTATTTCTAGTATCTTAGTTCCTACCCTCGTCATCCTGTTAGGTTTAATGGCGTTTTTGAGTGGAGAATCGGATGCAGCATCTTTGTGCTTTAGCAGCTTCGCTATCTATACCATCGGTTTACTTTTTCTCATGCTGGGATTAGAAAAAGGCGTACACCAAGTAATTTATTTTCCAGATAAAACCACGACAAAACTATCATTTTTCATCCTCATGAAAATGCTGATAGCAATTCCCCTAACACAGTGGGTTTATGGATTAGCCTTTTTATCATCTTTGCGGACATCAACAGTCAATTGGCGCGGCATTTCTTATGAAGTCAAAGGACCTTGGAACATCCGCTTAGTAAAATACCACCCTTATCAACTTTCCGATCAATCTGATGAGAATAAACTTTCTCTGTAGTAAGCACTGAAGTGCTTAAAATAAACGTGAAAACGCCCCAAATCAAATCATAACTTCCCCTATTTGTAAACGCCTACTTTATAAATCTAAATGTATCTGTAATTTTTAGCGCAGATACATCAGGATTTTCATCAAATATTTGCTGCGTAAATCCTCAATTTATCCGCACCAAAAGCAGCATTTTTATGAAATATTTCCTTCTATGAAAAAGCAATCTCTTCGCACGGCGATTTTTACAGGATTGGCTATTATTTTGTTATTGGGGATTTACATCGCTGTACACCAGTGGATTTTATGGTTGTTACAGTCTTTCCCTAATTTTTCCGCTAATGCATTCACAACACCGCTGAATATCGCACTATTAACTCACCTCTCAAAATCAATTGTGTAGAGGTTTGGCAATATTATTCAAAAGCAACAAGCAACCACGTCCAAATTAGTTATTTGACAATAGTACGCAAAAATTGCAGTTTCAAATGCAGTTCTATCGTCCAAACCGTCTTAGAATTAAATAATTCCTACAAAGTAGTTGCCTTAGTTGATGCCAATACGGTAGTAAGCGCGATAAAAATAGAAATATTGAATTTGTAGTGAGCGCTTCAGCGCTCAATAATTAAACGCTGAAACCCTCATTACAGGGGAGCAGAGTACAAATACTCTGTACAACTTCAAATCTGTGTCAATGCGTAAATCCTAAGTCCAACTTTTATTAGAGCGATCGTAGTATTTCTCTCTAATAAAAAATACCCTTTCTTTATTGGAATTATGAAAAAGCAACCGCTTCGCATTGCGCTGTTGACAGGATTGTATGCTCCCTTCCTGACAGGAGTTTCCATTGCAGTACACCAACGAGTTCGCTGGTTGTTACAGCAAGGACACGAAGTTTTTCTTATTCATCCAGAATTTAACGACAAATACCCAAAAAATGTTGGCTCGCGTCCGATGGCTGGGTTAGAAGAATTAAGAATTTTTCCCAAATTTTCTTCTTACGCATTTCCATCACAACCGTTGATGTTATATAAGTCTCTTCCGCAACCGATGCACAATCGGTATTGGAGTGATACTGAGTTGTTGGAAAAATTTCAGCCTGACATTGTAGTGGTTGAAGAAGCACCGCAAATGAGAGGATGTTACTCGCTTTTCTTGCAAGGTTACGGTCGTCCGATTGGAACCGAATATGCAAAGCGAACCGGCACACCAATCATATCTGTTTTCCATACCGATATCATTGCTTATATTCGATATTACTTGGGAGACGTAATTTTCAACTTATTTCGTCCAATTCTTCCCACTTTGGTTAAGCAAATGAGTGAGGCTTATGACGTCAATTACTTCTCTTCGCGGGAACAATTGAAAAAATATCAAAGCCTGAATTCTCAACGCAGTGAATATCTTCCCTATCAAGGTATTGATTGCGAAAAATTTCACCCCCAAAACATTATTTATAACCCGATTCCTAACGACGATCGCCCAACGCTACTTTTTGTCGGACGCATTACCCCAGAAAAGAATGTCACTCAACTTTTAGATGCATTTCCCCTCATTGCTGCTAAAATTCCTAACGTTCATCTAGTCATCGTTGGTAGCGGTCCGGCTGATGAGGAAGTCAAAAGACGCGCCCAAAAGTTTAAATCTGGTGTTACCGTCTGGGGTGAGTCGCACGGAAAAGAACTGTTAGGCTGGTTTGCACGAGCAGATATATTTGTCAACCCCTCCGTCACAGAAAACTTCTGCACCACCACTAACGAAGCTCTAGCTTCCGGAACCCCAGTTGTTGCAGTCTATGCACCTTCAACTACAGAGCAGATATTTCCCGGTGTCAACGGTTTGCTAGCCGAACCTAATGACACAGAAGATTTAGCCGAAAAGGTAATTGCAATCCTGGAAAATCCCGCTTTCAAAGAAGAATTGACACGGCAGGCACGCCCATCCATACTTGATTTCGATTGGTCTGCATGTTCGCAAAAATTTGAAGATAAACTCTATGAAGTTGTTCAAGCATCGAATCGGGTTGAGGTAAAGGCTGCCTAGAAAGTGGGGAGTGGGGAGTGGGGAGTGGGAGAGTGGGGGAGTGGGGGAGTGGGAGAGTGGGGGAGAGGGGGACAAGGGGGAGCTGGGGGCAGGGGAAGCAGGGGGGGCAGGGAGCAGAGTGAGAGGAATTTTTCCCCCATTACCCATTACCCATTACCCATTACCAATTACCTATTACCCATTCCCCATTACCCATTACCCCATTCCCCATTCCCCATTCCCCATTACTTTGACAACTTCTGAATCTGCTCGGTAAAATAAGTTTCGTCATGCTTGAGTTGTTGCGCTAATTCCAGCCCTTTTTGAAAGGCTGCTAGTGCAAGAGTCGGCTCTTTGCGTTCTAGATAAATTTGCCCTATTTGGTCGTAAGCCTTCATCATGCCGTAAAAGTTGACGGCTTTCTCTTGTGTCTGTACCAAAATTTGCCCAGTTTGCAAAGCTTCTTCTGTTTGTCCTTGGGAACGGTATAGGGCGATTAATTTTTGTAAAGCTTCGCCAGCAGTAACGTATTGTTCTTGTTGCCAAGCTGTGGTATAAGCTTCTTGATAGTTTTTGAAAGCTTCTGGAAGTAAAGTTGGATTTTCTTTGGCTAGCGATTGGTAATCTGAGCCGATCGCTAGCTTTAATTCTGGTATCTGAATTAAATTATTTTCACTTTGGTAAGATTCTATCAACTGATTGCGTATTTTTATTGATTGCTGTGGTTGTCTTCCTTGTTCGTAAATGTAAGCTAGTTGTTGCAGGTATGCTAACTGATTGATGCGATCGCCACTTTTTGCCGCAAAATTTAACAGTTGTTCGTAAGTGTCGGCAGCTTTGGTGTAATCAAACCAACTCATGTGCAGTTCCCCCATTGTTTTGAGGGTTTCAACTTCGGCTGCAACATCATTGTTTTGTCGGACTGCCGCTAAAACTTGATCGTAAGCTGCGACTGCCTCTTTAGGCGATCGCAAATTAGTATACGCGATCGCCAGCGATCGCCAAAGTTCTACATCAACTGTTGTAGATGGTGTTGTTTTGGCAAGTTTTTTTTGCTTTTGAAAGGAAGATGTTTGAATTTTTTGCAATCGCTGCATAATATAAAATATTTCTGGGCGATTGTTTTCATTCCAGGCGATCGCACCCACCCGCGATAGCGCTTGCACTTCTGCCAACGAACCTAAATAGCGACGCAAACGCAGTTCCCGATTCCAAATATCAAACGCTCCTATCTTATCTCCAGCTTGCAGTTTAGCTGCTGCTTCTTGATTCAAATTATCCACCGCCACAGTCAAATCTTGCTGTTCAAGAACAGATAACGGCTGTTTGTTAGGTTTACGCGGTAGCAGTGGATCGGGTATAGTAAGCTCCAGCGGACTAGGCGGAAATTTATCCGCCTGTGCAGGGTTTTTTGTCTCAGCCAAAGTCAAAGAACTGCAAAACTGCCAAATTATAGCAGCAGTAATTGTCACACTTAAGCGCCGTAGCATCATTGTTTTATCTCGCCTTGCTAATTGTACGGGGCATGGGGCTTTTTTAAGAGGGGAAAAGGGGAAAGGGGAAAGGGGAAAGGAAGACTTGGGGGAAAGGGGAAAGGGGAAAGGGTAAAGGGGGGAAGAAGTAATTTTAAACATCTGTGTGAATTTTAAATAACTCATTCCCTTTCCCCTTTCCCCTTTAACCTTTTCCCCTCCTCAAAATGCCCATTGCCCATTGCCCATTACCCATTACCCATTACCCATTACCCAATCTGTGACATTGACGAAAATAAGCGATCGTATTCTCCACAAATATAGGCAACCACAAGTTTTACAATATTTAAAGAACTCGCGTTCTTATTTTCAAGCAATCGGTTTATCATCTGTAATGACACATTCTACTGATATTGCCACCTTAGCTCGCTGGATGGCGGCTGATTTTAGTAATCAAGAACAAGCTTTTGAAAATCCGCCTTTTTTTGCTCATATTCGCGTGTGTATGCGTCCCCTCCCGTTAGAATTGTTATCAGGGGTAAGTTTGTTTGTCGAACAAGCTTACAATTATACGCTCAATGACCCCTATCGCTTGCGGGTGTTGAAGTTGCTGAACGCAGGTTCGCGCATCGAAATCGAAAATTATACTGTTAAGCAAGAAGAAAAGTTTTACGGTGCTTCCCGTAACCTACAACTCCTCAAAGAGTTAACCATCAACGATTTAGAAAAATTACCAGGCTGCAACATGATTGTTGAGTGGACTGGTAACAGCTTCAAAGGCAAAGTTGAACCAGGTAAAGGCTGCATGGTGTTTCGCTACAACAAAAACACCTATCTTGATAGTGAATTTGAGATTGACACCGAGAAATTTATTAGCCTTGACCGAGGACGAGACCCAGAAACCGATGAGCATATCTGGGGATCTGTCGCAGGACCATTTCACTTTGTCCGTTGGGACAGTTTTGCGGATGAGGTGAAAGTATAAAAAGTTATGTAGAGACGCGAAATTTCGCGTCTCTACTTTGTACGCACGATGGTACTTTTATGTCGTCAAGAAGTCGCTATCGTCCAGAAGACATAGTTGTGCTGATTGCGCCTCCCGCCTGCGATAGAAATATAGAACGCAGCACGAAACATATTAGAATAGGACTTACGCAAAGCTTGTCGGCTTAAGAGAGCGATCGCCTTAATTCGAGTAGCGACTAGCTATTCTTAGCCAAATCCTCTTTGCAACTGCTGTTGTTATAGATGTAGAATTGCACTACAATGGTTAAAAACTGATTTCGCATGGCTACTCAACTGCTATTCAAAAAAAAGCATATATAGTAGACAAGCAGTAAATATAAATGCGGCGCCATAGCCAAGTGGTAAGGCAGAGGTCTGCAAAACCTTTATCCCCCGGTTCAAATCCGGGTGGCGCCTTTTAAGAAAAACCAACGCACAAGCATTTTGAGCCATAATTTTATTTGTGGCTTATTTGTTATAAGTCCTCCCACCGCTTGCTATGAAGTGCATTTTCACACAATACCGAGCAGGAAAGCGCATATAAGCGCAGACAGTTTTAAGTACATTTTAATGATTAACGACTCGGACATTAAGGACGCGAACGCGAAGTTGGGAAAACTGAGTCGCGTCTCAATGGCAACCAAACGGCACTGAATCGTGATTTGGCTCATGTCCTGTTAAAACATTTTATGTTCAATAATAACATTTTTGTTTTATAAAAAGCCATATGTAAAATTATTTCATGCAGGACACATTTTTTACGAGCAAACAAGCGGCTGAAATAACAGGCTGTACCCTGCGTCAGCTACAATACTGGCGAGAGAAGGGAGTTATTGTTCCTGTTATCAGTGAAACGGGAACTGGGCGTAGTATTTATTACTCAAAAGCCAATTTGGTGGAATTGGCTGTGATGGTATATTTTTTGTCTGCTGGGTTGAGTTTTGATTTAGCTGGTGAAACGGTCAAAACCCTGAAAGACAAGGAGCCGGAGTTGTTTAAATCTGGTCAGGGAAAGCGTTTTATGTTGTTGGGAGTAGTGGGAGAAAAAGCTGCTAAGGGAGGAACAGGGCTGATGCTTTCCCTTGTGGAGTTTGACAGAGAAAAAGCGATCGCTTCCGTAGTTGCAGGTAAACCAGTCATTCCTGTATGGTTAGATGTGATTTATCAGTTGGTAGCAAGCAGGTTGAAAAAGTAAAAATAATTGCATATTTCAATGGTTAGCTGTTAATTTTAATTAATCTGAATGAAATCTAGAAATAGTTTAATGGGAAGACTAAGAAAGTGGAAAGCTTACGTTTAACTTGTAAACTCCCGGATGAATTGTTTAGTTCTGTAATAAAAGAGGAATTGTAACTGCATGACTTCAGAATTAGAAAAGGCATTTCAAGAAGACCAAGATAAATCTGCTGAAAAAACAGCGAAAGAAATCTTTACAACAATAATTCAGACGAAACAATATGTGGGAGAAATTTACTCCATTAGCTACGAAACTGCCTTAGTTCAAATACACGATCACTACCGCCAGCAAGTAGGGGGAATTCCTAGTCTAAGCTTTCTCATTGCTACTCGTGTCAATCCAGAAGAATCTATTGACTATAAAACGGAAGACGCATCTGTTCTGCTTTTACGTGTTATGGATGCAGCTCCACTTCCGAACGCTCCAGAAGCTGAACGGATTAGAGTGGAGGCTGCTCAAAGAGCGAGTGCAGAAGAGTATGCACACTGGGATAATATGATGGATGGACAAACTAATAATCTCTTGTCTTTTGCTGGTGTTAAGTGCAAAGTCATTGGTACTTTCTTTTTAGATCAAGCATCTGAGATGGGAGCAGATGATTCTTTAGTCTTGCGTTTTGGTAGTGACATTTCTAATTACTATCCAAATAGAGGTTTGAAAGTTTACAAACCTAATAGCAAAGCTTTATCGCTTATAGTCAATTATCGAGAGCCAGACCGTAAAAAACAACAAACTAATCAATCCGTTATTGTGGGTAAAATACGTTACGCATCAACTAATCGTTCATTTCAGGGTGTGTCAGATGTAGAAGTTGAGCTTATCCCAGAAGATTTACTTGGGCAAAAAACAGCTTTGTTTGGTATGACTAGAACTGGGAAATCGAATACTACAAAAATTATTATTCAGTCTGTTTTTAATTTGAGATTTTCAAATGAGCATCCACTTCGTATAGGTCAGATAGTTTTTGACCCAAATGGTGAATACGCGAATGAAAATGAACAAGATGCAAACCAACAGAAAAATCCTTCAGCAATAAAGAACGTATGGAAGTCTCATTTTTTTGGCAAAGAAGAAGATGTTGTAACATATGGAATTTTGCCGCATAAAAACGACCCAAAACGTAAGTTGATGCTTTTGAATTTTTTTGTTGAACAAAATCTTAAAATCGGCAAGGAAATTATTGATGCTACCTTAGTTTCTGATGGTTCAAAATACATTCAAAATTTTCGACAGGTAGTTTTTGAGCAACCTGATGAAAATGACTACAGGGCTATGACAAGATATAAACGTCGTGTACTAGTTTACCGGGCTTTGCTCAAAAAAGCAGGTTTTGAAGCGCCTAAAAATATTCAACCGGAAACTAAAAAGTTATTTAATCAAGAACTGATATCAGCTTTAGAAGAAAGTGCAGTAATAGTAGGTGATACTGGTGAGAGACACATTTTAAATGCTAATTATGAGTCAGCTGCGAAAATTCTTCAGAAAGAAAAACCTACATGGTCAGAGTTGGCAACAGCATTTGAGTATCTTTACAATTTCATGACTGATAAAGGTGGTAGTTATCAGGAGTTTGAGAACTGGTATATAACAGAACGCCCAAAAGCCTCTGGAGATCCTTGGGCAGATGAAGATTTAAAAAAACTGCTCGAAATGTTTGTTCGTCCTAACGGTTCTAGACAAATTGGCAAAGTCCGTAATCAACACACCAGTACTACAACCACTGATTATGTAGTGGAAATATATCAACATTTGAAAGATGGAAAATTAGTAATTATTGACCAATCCAGTGGCGAACCAGATATTAATAAATCATCTGCTGATAGATTAATGTGGCATATTTTTCGTGAAAACCAAAGCCTCTTTCGCCAAGCAGACAAAAATATACCCGAAATAATTATTTACTTAGAAGAAGCTCATAACCTTTTGCCAGCAGGAACAGATATGGATTTGAAAGATGTGTGGGTACGCACAGCAAAAGAGGGAGCAAAATATCACATTGGCATGGTATACGCTACTCAAGAAGTGAGTAGTATCCAAAAGAATATTCTCAAGAATACAGCAAACTGGTTTATTGGACATCTCAATAATACAGACGAGACTAGAGAACTCCGTAAATACTACGACTTTGAAGATTTTGAGTCATCAATACGTCGCGCTCAAGACAAAGGATTTCTTCGAGTTAAAACACTAAGCAATCTTTTTGTTATTCCAGTACAAATTAAAAAGTTTGAGGTATAGACAGTGCCATACGAAGGAGAATTCGCACAATATAAACCTTTACGTCGTCTTGTAGAAAGTGAACGTGTTCAAAAGTTACTCGGTAGCTACAAAGTTAGAACTCCATCTGATAATACCAACTCTCTACAAATACTCCAACCAATACAAATTCAAGCAGGTGATTGGATACCAGAGCGATTAATAGCAATAGATGGTAGCCATGCTGAGGTTAATATCAAAAATGGCTTTCCTGGAGCAGAAGCATCTTATGTTACGGTAGCTTGCGTAATTTTGGATGTTGCCAAGATGCAAAAGCTTGATCAACAGCGCCCTGTTAATCCCAAAGAATTTAAAACGATAGAAAAAGCTGAGTCTATTGATTGCGCTTTGCCAGGTTGTAATGTGATTAGTGAAGGCGAAAAATCAGCTAAAGACTCACTAAGAAAATCAATCTTTGAGGTTTTAAGCGCAGTAAGAATGTGTGAAGATGGGGAATCTTTACTAGATACTTATGAAGCCCTTTTAAAATATAAACCCACAACAGACCAAACAGGGCAAACTCAAAAGTGTCCTTACGAAGATTGTCCACAAAAAAATGATTATTTGCGAGGGGACGGTCAATATACTTGCTCATGTGAACTAGCACGTTCTTTATATTCTACTGATGCTTTACGTATACATGAAAGGATGAATCCGGCAGGGACTAATGGTGCTATATTTGGTGAGATAATGCAAGTCTGGGAACGATTGTGGATGGTACATATTTTAAGAACATTAGAGTCTAAAAAATGGCTTTCTAGTTTACGTAGGTTAGCAATTATCTTAGATGGACAATTAGCTGTTTTTGGACAACCAGCATGGATTAGTCAAGCTATATATCAAGAATTATGTCGGATTAATACTGTAGCCAAGCGATTTACAGAGGGAAAAGATATTCTTATCCTTGGAGTAGAAAAAACAGGAACCTTTGTAGAACATTTTGAAAATTTGGACAGAAAAGAAAATGGTGGCTTTGGGAACTTTCCCTGTCAATCAGTTGGCTTATTAACAGACTCATACATCAAACAAAATATTATTTTTTCTGATAGCACAAGACCTTATGGTGATGCTACTTACTTTGGACGCAAGTTTTTTTATAAAACTAAATGTGGAGCGCGTCTTGTAGTGACTTTACCTTTTCTTGCTCCTCAACATAGAGATTTGACTCAAGCTGAACAATCTCATTATCCACGTCTTGCAGATGCAGTAGGACTTTTAGATAAGTTGGTTTCTTCTCGTTTCCCTAATGCACTGGTTCCTTTAGTTTCAGCAAATGCAGAAGCTGCTATTCCTCTCCGTCTTGGTAATAAAGTTTTAGAAAAACTTGCAAAAGAACTTATGGCGGACAATGGAAGATGATTAATGAAGCCACCAATAAACTAAGCTTAAGTACAGCCATAGGTAGATGGTCGGGCTTAGGCCCATACTACGCTATGTTTCCTAAAGAGTTTGCATTTCATGTTGTTGAAAACTATTCAAAGCCTGGAGATGCAATTATAGATCCATTCGCAGGCCGTGCATCAAGTGTTTATGCAGCAGCAGCAATGGAACGCTCAGGTATTGGTATTGAAATCAATCCTGTTGGTTGGCTTTATGGTTTTGTAAAACTGAAACCAGCATTAAAAGTTAATGTCATTAAAAGAATTAAAAATATTGGTAGTTTAGCTAGTTCTATTGAAAGGCAACGATTAGAAGCTCTGCCGGAGTTTTTTCATTTTTGTTATTCGCCAAATGTACTGGGTTATTTATTGGCTGCTCGTGATGAACTTTGTTGGAAGAGTAGTAGAGTTGACGCAACGCTCATGTCTATAATATTAGTTCACCTACATGGAAGGAGAGAGCAATCACTATCAAATCAGATGCGCCAAGGCAAATCTATGAGTCCAGATTATTCAATCAATTGGTGGAAAAAAAAACAGCTAACACCTCCAGAACTAGACCCAGTTGAGTATTTACTAAAACGTGTTGAATGGCGTTATGCTAAGGGAATTCCTAACTTAATAAATGGCAAAGTTATACTGGGAGATAGCACTTCTCTAATTGATAAACTAAAAAATAAAGTTTCTTGCAGTATACAAAAACCTTTTAATCTTCTATTTACATCTCCTCCATATTACAAGCTAACCAATTACCACTATGACCAATGGCTACGTTTGTGGATGCTTGGTAGCCCAGATACACCTATTTGGATTAGTGATAAATGGCAAAATCGATTTGAATCCAAAACTGCATATCGTGAACTATTGGAACAAGTATTCAGCCAATGTGCTGAAATTATGGATAGCAAAGCAACGGTATATGTCAGAACTGATGCGAGGGATTTTACCAAACAAACTACATTGGAAGTATTGCGTGAAGTATTCCCTGAAAAATCTATTCAAATAGTGTCTCAACCATATAAAAAGAATACACAAACAGCCTTATTTGGTGATAAATCAAAAAAACCTGGTGAAATTGATATTATTATGCAGTCTTGAGATATTTAGTAAGGTTTTTGCAAGTAAGGCATATTTTTAAACGGCATAAAACACCGCTGACACCAACCATCCACCCACAACGCCGGAACCTTGAACCTAGCACTACAATTTGGACATTCCGAAAGTAGCCGTAACTGACGCCGCTTACACCCCTGGATATCCTTAAACTGCTATTCAATTTTGTGACAAGGCGACTCGGCATAATAAGCTGCACATAACCGAATTGGCTCCATTTTCATTCCCACCCCAGCAGGTGCTTGATTTGCTCTAACCTATCAGCATCAACCCCCAGGAAGTTTATCAAACGCCAGATTTTGAGCGCAAGTTGGTACGAAAGGCAAAAACAAAAGCGATCGCCTTAATTCAAAAAGTCAAGGCAAGCTTTTGATCGGGTAGAAATAATGAAATAGCCTTGGGGGAGAACCTACCGATCAGCCTGCTTCTAGTAACGATCGCTTTTTTTGCTGCGATTCCAAACTAAGAATACAAACAATCAACCACACTAAACCTGCCGCATAGCCAGCTGTCACATCAGTCAGCCAATGTACTCCAAGATAAAGCCGACTGAAACCGATCGCAGCAATTAAGACAACTGTCAAAGCATAAATCCGCAAGCGCCATTGAGGAAACTCAAGAGCCAGAATATAGCCGGTAAAACCGTAAATCACTATTGAAACCATTGCATGACCGCTGGGGAAACTGTGTTGACCCACATTAATAATATGCTTCCACAGTGCTGGACGCGCTCTACCAAATAATATTTTCATCAAACAATTTAGCAAGATTGCACCGACTCCAGCTATACCCAAGATAGTTGCTTGCCAGCGACGATTATGATATAAGGGACTAATTGCTAGCCCGAAAGAAGATATCAGCATAAAGAGCGGATCGCCCAGAAAAGTGATACTAAGCAACAGGCGATCGAGCAGTGGTGTATGCAGCTTCTGGATCGAGAGCAAAATGGCTTCGTCAAGATTATATGCGTACAACAGTCCGGTGCCGCATACAAGGGCGCAAACAGCCCCCAATACCGGAATAAATTGACTGCCTGTTTGGTCTAATTGTCGTTGCATGGATATTTGATATCTGGCAAAATCAAATATGTTTCGGTTATTACCCTTTTGGAAAGCAGTATTTTCTTTAGTATCAAAAAAATGCAAATTACTGTCTTTAATGACTGCGGCAACTGATTGGCTTTGTGTGGCAGCAAGTGATTTACTGCATTTTTTCCGATAATCTAAGACAATTTCTTGAATGAGCAGCGCGATCGCCTTTAAACTCTTATCTGGATGGAAAATAACAAGAACGTTTCCTGTGTAACTATTAGCACGAGCTTGCAAGATTATTTCCTGCTCTAATAATCTCGATTCAAGATATCTTTTGAAAGCTTCCGAATAATGAAGCCCATTTACCTTATATCTAGCTCTTCCTTTAACAGCAGTATGTATTGCTTGAACCAAATGATTTTGATTAAGAAGTTTATGCAAATGAGGAGTACCCATTTTTTTACTTAATTGATGTCAAACCGTATCTGAATTTAACAGGTGATACCTTAATGTCAACGATCGCTGTGTTGGCAGCTACACAACGTCAGCTTCGCGCTCAAGGTTGCAGTTTCAAACGCTGTGAGTCCACCTTGACATTGCTGTGCAATTGCCTTCGCTTGTTGGGCAAGATAAATATGGTGGCAGATTTTAGCCTCTTGATTATGGTTCTTGAGGTAGAAAGTATCCGTTCCCAAACGTCTGTCCTAAACCTTTGATGTACAATGGCATTACGCGCTTGGTTGATGTTGCGTGTACTGTCAATTAAGTTAATTACAGCATCAAAGATGGTTAAGATAATTGATTTTGCCGTTACCTGTTTTGGCACAACCACATCTTGGGCAGTTTGAATCAGACTGATCAGATGCTCGCGCATTTGATTATCTGAAATTACGCCTACTTGATAATTGATGACAATCGATGCAGCTACCGGGTTAGCACGGACATTTGTAACCCTTGGGTCAGATTCGATCGCTAATTTGAGTTTATTAGCATACTCAGAATCTATGGCTAACAGAGGAATACGAAAACGTATGCGCCCAGGAATTGCATGGACAATGCTATAGAAAATCTTTTGGGGTGGCACTGTTTTATTAGCTACGCTTTTAGTTGTTCTTTCCGGTGCTAAAGGCAGGTTAACAATAGCACTTTTGTCAGAATTAGACCGTTTTCTAGAAGTCATACTGTCATATTTTTATTTAAAAAAACATAACCGAGGGTTATAAAGTTTTTGATTGATGTTCTAAGACGTTTTATTGAACTGCATTCAGTTCACTTTATTCATAGCTATTCTTCTGTGTGAAAACATCTATCCCCGTAGTGAATCTAGTCGCTGCTATTAGGTTAATTAAGTTTCTTTAACACTGCCCTCAGAGGATGCGAGTGAAAGTATTAGATTTGACAAAGAGACCTAACCCCCCTAGCCCCCCTTCCCTAAGAGGGAAGGGGGGTTTCAAAGCCTCTCCCCCCGTGGGGGAGCCACTCGCGTGCGGGGGTTCCCCCCCGTTGAGCGATGTGGCGTGAGAGGTTTGGAGAGGGATCTTTTTGTAAACTTTGCGACTTTCCAAACATCCTCTCAGCATAGCTGCCTTTCTGATAAATGCTCGTATCTCCCCCTCTTAGATAATTATCATTTTTATTTACAGATAGTTCAGTACATAAACGGATTGACATGTAAGGCTTTTAACTTTTCACGGTTGGGTTACTATACTCTCAAGTAGTAAGATCGAGAGTATGTATGAATTTCCTGGATAAGAGTATTGTCCTGATTTCATGCAAGCGTTGCTTATTTATTTTATTTAATGCCTAGGTATATGTTTATGCAACAAGGGTTAGGGTTACTAATTCAACTGGTAGTAGAGTTTGCACCTGTTCTTGCAGAGTTAGTACAAAAGAGAAGTCAAGCGAGTCTATCTTTGAGTAAATATCAACCGATTGAGGCAATTCCCGAATTACTTAAAGCTCTAAATACTTCAGTTCAAAAAAGTAGTGATGTTGAAGATTTTGAACAAGAAAGAATTCTCCAACAGCAATTAGTAGCTTACGATCGCGAGACGCGATTAAGAATAGCCGCGCAAGAGCGAGAAACAGCACTCAAGTTGCCAGAAGTCAATAAAATTCTTGATAACTGGTCTTTAAGATTATACCCTTCACAAATTTTAGATCGCACCAATTATGGACGGACTCCACTAAAAATCTTTATCGCTCCTCCTCAAGTACATTTTGACCAATTTGACGATAATAGAGATGAAAGAATTCCTCAAATTGAGTTAACGTTAGCTGAAGGATTACGAGATTTCCTCAACAAGCATTACTCTCTACACAGTCCAGTTAGACCAACAGAGTTTTTAGCAGGAGCTTGGGACAGTAAACGTTTTCACAGTGAATCAAGTATTAAGGCTCTGTTTGGAATGTTGAAAACAGAGCCTATTTTGATTTTAGAGTCAGAAAAGGATGGAGATTATTTAAATTTTCGTATCGCTTACTGGGGTTTGGGACAAAATAATTATTACTATAAAACGATCGCTCGTTTACCTTATCGACAAATTTTGGAAGAGTCTGCTAAAATCCGAGCCTTAGAATGGAAAAAAATTAGAGATGAACTGATAGCATTAGGAGAAAGTTTAGAGGATATTAATCATATTGGTAAGGATAATGTTGTTAATTTAGCAATTTTAGAGAAGGTAGAAAAATGGAATGCTAAAGGAATTGATATTAGTAAGTTATCCTTACAATATCAAGTCAATCGTCAAGACTTTGAAAAACTTTGCCAAGTTTTGATTACCTATCACTGTTTGGTTGCTGGGTGGGTAGCGGATGCTTACCACCTGGTCGATCGCGATGTACCTCCGCTACTACCAGAGTTGCTGCCGAGTTTGCTGTCAGATACTTTTGATTTACAATCAGTAGAGGTTATCGCCTCTGGTTACAAACAAGTTTACCAAGCTCTGGAAAATGAGCGTTGTTACTGGATTCCAGAATTGGCTTTGCAATTAGCTCAGAGTTTATCTCATTTAAGCGATGCCTACGGCGGTAAACTACGCTCTTGGGCAAACGAACAGCTCAATTATTCTGTGAATACATGGTTGCAACTACACCAAATATCACCACAACATTCTATCAATCCGCTTCAGGCAATGCAATCAGCCGTCAGCATTAAAGATGAGGAATATGTCAAAAAGTTAAGAGAATATTTTATCGCAGTCGGTGATAGTCAGAGTATTGCTGATGTTGAGTCAATTTTGAATTGCGTCGCCAACCTCAAACACCAAGTTACACTAGAACATGTTATCCTCAGCCACACTTTAACTGGACATTCAGAAAAAGTGACATCTGTCGTCATTAGTCCTGATAATGAGACTTTAGTTAGCGGGTGTGCGGATAAAACCATCAAAGTATGGAATCTCAACACCGGCAAACTTATCCGCACCCTCACAGAAGATTTAGGAGAAATTTCCTCTGTTGCTATTAGTTCCGATGGACATTTTCTCGCTGTTGGTAGTTGCCAACATCCCAAAAGTAATGTCAAAGTATGGAACCTCAATTCTCGGAAATTACTTCACACTCTCTTAGGACATCAAAAACCGGTTAACTGCATCGCAATCAGTCCTGACGGACAAATTCTGGCTAGCGGCAGTAATAAAATCAAAATTTGGAACTTACATAAAGGCGATCGCATTTGTACCCTTTGGCATTCATCCGCAGTTAATGCCGCTGCTATCAGTCCCGATGGTACAATCCTCGCTAGTGCTAGTTCTGACAACAAAATTAGGCTGTGGAACCCACGCACCGGAGATCCATTACGCACCCTTAACGGACATTCAGGTGAGGTGAAATCAGTAATCATTAGTCCTGATGGAGAAATTCTCTTTAGCGGTAGCGCAGACAAAACCATCAAAATTTGGCATCTAGCTACAGGTAAAGTGCTGCACACTTTGACTGGACATTCACAAGAGGTAAGATCGTTAGCTGTTAGTCCTGATGGAGAAATTCTCTTTAGCGGTAGCGCAGACAAAACCATCAAAATTTGGCTTTTACGCACGGGAGAGTTACTACAAACTCTCACAGAACACTCTGGGGCAGTAAACTCTATTGCTATTAGTCCTAATGGTCAATTTCTTGCTAGTGGTAGTTCTGATAAAACCATCAAAATTTGGCGGTTTAACTAAGCTTTTTTACAAAGAATAGGGTTTCACAAACAATAGACAAAAATGGACAGCCTTGTTTACTAGATCCTCGATCCCCCACGACATTTTACAGATGTTGGCTGTCCATTTTTGTCCAGGTTCAGCCCAAGGGTGTGGGGTGTTGGGTGTGGGGTGTAGGGGTTTAAATAAAAACTTACGCATGTGGGTTTAAAGCCCATTTAAAAAAAAGATGTTTTAAGGGGACGCGTAGCGCGAGAAAAACGGCATCACTGCTCCAATCCCACGTTTTAAAACGTGGGTTCCCCACACCCTACCCCCTACCCCCTACACCCTTTGAATCGTTTGTTGATTGTTTTTGGCTAGTTCCGTGCAACTTGATAAAGCTATCAAAAGCATACCATGCTAAAACATACCAGGGAATAGTTTCTATTTGCAAGCCTTTATTAAGTAATTGCCGCAGCGAAAGACTAGCTAATCCTAAAGGAAAAAGAAACCGCAGATCGATAGCACCATGCGTTGACTGTTTGACACGCTGGTTTAAGTCAACAACCGCTGATGATATTCCTGCTGCTGCTTCGGTGTTACCCTCGGTAACATCGGCAAAAATTATTCCTAAATCTTTAAGTGTCGCTAGCACATTTTCTAGGCTGCCATCTTCACCGTCGTGATTGATGACAATACTGCCATGAGAAACATTAGTTTTAACTTGATTTATGTGAGAATTTGCTGACAAAACATCGGCGATGTGTTGCATCTTTTCTACTTGACGATGGGAATGAGCTACTCTCAATCGCAATCTTCCGGGAGTCGAACTGACAACTTTTGTGGATATCGGTTTTACTGGTGTTTTTAAGCTGGCTTTGTCTATAATTTCCGGCATTTTATTGGAAGTGCTATAACCATTTGTTAACATGCAATTGCCTTTTTGACTTGTACTATGGTGGGTTTTTTGCAAGTCTCAGAATCCCGGTTTCTTCAAGAAACCGGGATTGTTGAAGAAACCGGGATTCTTGAGGAGTTTACACCCCTATCTTTTTCAGGAATTATGCACCATTATCTGGGACATTATCCGCATGGGTGGCACTAGCTTCAAACGCTGGGGTTTGTTTTTCTTCAGCAAGTTCCGCTCTCGCTTCGGCTACCATGTCTTCCCAGGTTTCCCCCATTTCTGCAATGGTTCCTTTGCTTCTTTCATAAAGACCAATTCCACCTTTGATGACTGACTTGACTAAGGGTTTACCAACTCCAGCTACAATCGGCAACAAAACAGGTGCTAAAAGTACTGCACCAATTCCGGCTATAATACCGGGAGCGCCTGCGTCTTCCACGAAATCACTAATTTTAGGTGCCATATTCAATTTCCTCCTGGTTAATTAAAAAATCTGGGAAAGCTTTTTAAGGTACTCTTGTCAAGATAGTTGTATCATCTTGCTGATGGTAGAGTTTTATTCTTGCGACTTTTAAGAATTGGACGCAAACCGTTGACTCCGGCAACTACGGTTGAACCATTGTTAACTACTGTTGCGGCTAAGGGGTTAAGACCAAAGAGAACGGCGATCGCTATTGCCGCTAAGTTAGGAATGGCAACAAGACCTGTGTTTTGGCGAATTAATTGCTTGGCTTGACGAGCGATCGCTATAGCTTCTAATAAACCATGCAAGTCATTTTGCATCAACACTAAGTCTGCTGTCTCGCGGGCTATTTCAGAACCGTTGGCAAAGGATACGGATACATCAGCGTAGGCTAATGCTGGCGAATCGTTGATGCCATCGCCTACAAATGCAACTGTCTTGCCTTGTTCGTGCAGTTGGCGGACTACTGTTGCTTTTTGTTCTGGAAAAGCTTCTGCGTGAGTTGCGGATGGCAATATACCAAGTTCAGCAGCAACAGCGGTAGCGGTTCGCTTATTATCGCCGGTTAGCATGTGAATTTCCACACCTTCTTTTGAAAGTGCTGTAATGACTTCTCGGCTTTCCGGACGCAGAAGATCGCTATATTTAATAATACCTTGAAGTTGACCGTTGCTGCCTACATAAATCGCTGAATCTGCTGATTTTTGCTGACCGTTTAGCGCTTCGGTGTCAACGCCACTCAAGCGCAAAAAGCGATCGCTTCCGACGTAAACTGTCTCTCCATCAATCAAAGCTTGCACGCCCAAACCTAGTTGATAGTCCCACTTGCTACGCGGTAAAATTGCTACTTGCTCGGCTTCGGCATAGCGAACAATTGCTTCTGCGACTGGATGAGTTAAACGCTGTTCGGCGGCTGCTGCCAATTCTAATACCCGCAATCTTGAAGTTGCCGGATTGAGACTTTCTACACTGACAACATCGACTTCTCCCTTAGTCAGTGTCCCTGTCTTATCAAAGACAATTGTATCAACTTCTGCTAGTTGTTCTAACGCCCGTCCGCTACGGATAAGAATACCCCGCCGCGCAGCATAAGTTAACGCTGCTAAAACTGTTGTTGGGACTGATACTCGAATCCCGGTAGCAAAGTCTAAAGTTAAGACGCTGGCTGCCCGTGAGGGATTGCGAGTTGCGGCAAATACTGCCCCACCAAGTAGCAAAGTTGGCACAACTGCTTTTTGAGCAAATTTCGTGGCATAATTTTCCATGCGGGTATCGTGGACTGGCGCTTCTTGCATTAACTTAATGCTCTGTCCGGCGCGGGTATCATTGCCTACCCGTTCTGTGAGAATATAAATTCGTCCTTCCCGTACCAGCGTTGATGCAAAAACTGGTTGTCCCTTCTTTTTCAAGACTGGCATCGATTCGCCAGTTAGTTTTTGCTCGTCTAGCAGCGCTTTACCTCGCAAAATGCTACCATCAATCGGCACTTGTTCGCCAGGGTAAACAATGACTGTATCCCCGCGCTGGACATCTTGAATGGGAATTTGTACCTTTTCACCATTTTGTTCTACCCAGACAAATTGTCCCAGAGAACTAAGTAAATCTAAAGTTTGTTGAGCGGAAGAACGAGCGGTGCGATCGCGTATATTTTCGCCGACTTCAATTAAACTGAGCATTAGCGATGGTGTGAGAAATTGACCTTGGAAGGTAGTAATAGCGATCGCCATCAAATCCAAAAAGTCAATATTCAGTTTTCGCTCTACCGTAATACCTTGCCATGCTCGTTGAACAACGGGTAAAGTAGCAAGAGCGATCGGCAGCGCTACTATTAACGGTGGGATTGGTAATCCCAAAGGTCCCCCCAACACTGCTAAAGTAGTCGCAACAGCAGAAAGTTGTAAACCGGGCCAAGATGTCTCATTATCGGTTGATGTGACGGTATTTTTCACGACTACTTCACTTGCAGCCTGAATCAAATCGTCAAGGTGCGATCGCATTTTCGCATCGTCAACTTTAGCAGATTTATAAGTAACTGCAACTGACATTGCCGCCGGCTTGACACGGACATTCTTTACCAGCGCATCTGCTGTTAACAATACTTCTAGACGCTTGGCATAATCTGCATCACAGCGTAAGCGAGGCACGCGAAACCGCAGCCTTCCCGGAATTGTATGAACAACGCTGTATGTAACGTTGGGAAACTGTCCTTGATGTCCATTACTGTCAATTGAAGAAACTTTACCATTCCCTTCCACCACAGTCACTTGAGTTGGGGGTGATGGTAGTTCCAGTGTTACTTTTGCCATTAGTTTTCTTTGATACAATATTGTGAAACTGAAAATCAGGCTCTTTGCTGAGGTAAAGAAAGCAAATTAGCCACCAATCCCGCAAGATTGATTACTCCCTTCCCGCTCGAAGAATACCTATTTAACGAACCGCGTTCGGCTTTGCCGTTGCCGCAGGCTAGACACGCTCGTACACGAAGGAGGAAGGAAAAGAAGATAGGTAATTTTGTAGCGGGAAGGGAGTAGCTATAAACAGGTTATTTGTCAAATTTTGCTAGTAGGGTTAGCTAACTTATCGCAGCTGCGGGATCGTTGGCAGATTGAATTAGACTGGCTAGATGGGATACTGCTGCTGACAAGAAGCTTTGCACTCGCTTGTGGGAATCCCGCATCATTGCAGTTTTATAGGTAATGACAATCGACACAGCAGCGCTATTAACTCGCTCACTCGTAACTGTAGAATCCGATTTGAGTAATGCCTTTAAGCGTTGGACATATTTTGGATCGCTGGCAATTCGAGGTATGCGAAACCGCACTCTTCCGGGAATTGCATGAGCAACGCTATAAGCTACTTTTGCCGGTTGCTTTGTTTGTTGAATTACGGGCTGAGAATGAGTAGAGGATACCGAGTTGCTTTTAGTTTTAGACACTGACGCATCCAAAGAGGACTTTGGCTTTGTATCCTGTCTGGATTCTAGGTTCTTGGCAACTGGGTATAATTTGAATTGGTTTGCAGTTGCTGGTAGCACTTCTACATTACCAGCAAACTGAATCAAATTGCAAAGATGCGATCGCATTTCAACATCTGACATTACACCACAATTGTAAGTAATGACAATTGACCCGGCGGTAGTATTATTGATATTGATTTGCTGACTTATTACCAAAGGTTCATCGGCAAGTAAAGTTAGAAGGCGTTGCAGATATTTTGGATCTTCGCTAATTTGAGGTATGCAAAATCCCACTTGTCCGGGAAGTGCATAAGTAATGCTATATACTACCTTTGCAGGCGGCGTTACTGGGCAATTAATCTCGTCTGTGACTATTTGCCCTTGTTTTTTATCTAGATGCGATCGCATTTCCAACGTTAAACCAGCCATAATTTACCTTGAGTATTCCGCTTCAAACTGTGTCTTACGTTTCTAAAGGTAAGTTCGCCATAATACCTAAGGAGAAAGACATCGCTGGCGGTTTTAGGTTAGTCCACGGACTGGATAATGTTGACTGACTAACTTTTAAATTTGTTTGATTTGCCGTTGTTGTCTCTGTAATTTCCGCAGTCTGACTAATTTCTGATTGTTGGTATGTTGGCGGCTTTGTCTCTAGCGCCAACTCTATCAAACTCACCCAATGAGATAATGGTATCTCACTCTGCTGATAAGCGATCGCGATCGATGCTGCATCATAATTTACTCGCACGCTTGTAACTTGAGCATCGCTTTTTACTAATCTCTCAAGTCGCCGTCCATAAGCGCGATCGACAGCGATTTTCGGCACATTCAACCGAATTCGTCCATTAATTGCATGGACTACGCTGTAGTCAATCTTTGCAGGTGCTATCACTTCATTAGGTTTATCAACATTTGTTGACTTTTCTTCTTGGATTGATAATTTCGATTCGTCTTTTATGTCGCTTTTTATCGCAGAACTGGAATGATAATTTTTGTTTTTTTCTGATGTCGAAAGTTGACCAAGATAACCAATTACACCACGAGTTGCATCCGCTGCAATCATGTAGACTGGAATCGATACCCAGCCATAAATTCCCAACCCTCTTGTTACCGCCAAGCCTGTCATCATGGGAATTAAGGAAATGCCCTGTTCTTTCCAAAATGAAAGCGATTTCCAAGCGGCAAAAGGATCTAGATTGCTAGCTGAATCAGACTTTGCTTGCGGTTGGATGTCAAAATTCGAGTTTTTAGCTAAAATTTGCGGCAATGACAGCTTATCTTCATCAAAATTAATTATCAAACTGCCCGTTTGCTCATTCACACAAACTTCTCTGACTCCATCTAAGCAGCGTAAATCTTGGGCAATGCTGTCTAATATCGAGTTAAGACTACTGTCAGTAGTGCAAAGTCGCACCCGTCCGGTAGTTACATGAACTATTTGCAAGCCACCTGAGGGCTGTAACCCCGTTGACTGTTTTATAGTTTTAGTTGTACTCTGATTAACTTCATTGCTTTGTTGTGTAGAGATGTCAGGTGATATTTTAGCGGACAGATTTAATTTTTTGTGATTGCTGATACTTTTAGTCATTTACCCCATTACCCAATAGCTAAATCAAGCCAATAGGTTAACAATAAATTAAATGTAACGTAACTTTCAGGTTAAATCTATCTCTTCCGGATTATTTTATATAAAAAATTATTAAGAATTCGCTGTTGATATTCTTGCTCAGTAAGTATGTCTAAAGTAGTGTTCAATTAATCAAAAAATGGTGTAGATCTAGTAAAGCTGTAACTATTATTATTTGAATATCCTGATAATTCTACTTTTTAATCTTGAGACTCTTTAGAAAGAGGTTTTAATTCGGTTTGCGGCTCAGTTTTGATATTAACCGAAGTTGCGAGTTATTAAATGCAAATATACTTAGGACTTACGCAAAATTAAAGTAGGGGACCCTTCATGAATTGCCCCTACGTAAATTCAATTGGTAAGGCAACATGAGTGCGTAAGTCCGAATACTATTTCAGGCGATCGCAGAAGGAGAAAGTGGCGATCGCTAAAGCCTTTTCATCAAATTTCGCCTCAATGCCATAGCATAATATCATGTCCGCTTAATTAATATTAATAAAAACATTGCAACCGTCGTAGAGACGTTCCAGTGGAACGTCTCTACAATATAGGCAACTAACCCGACATGATATAACAGGGCGATGTTATAGCATAACAGGGCGATGCAATAACATAACATCGCGATGCAATAACATAACACAGCGATGCAATAACATAACATCGCGATGCAATAACATAACATCGCGATGCAATAACATAACATCGCGATGCAATAACATAACATCGCGATGTTATAGCATAACAGGTCGATGTATTCTACTTATATCGTGTCCGGTTGATTACTTATTAAACCAGAAGAACCCCACCCCGCCAAAGCTACGCTTCGTCTCCCCTCCCCGCAAGCGGGGAGGGGCTGATCGGGGTGGGGTGCAATGACTGTGTGAATCATAACTAATTATGCGGACATGATATTACACAGGAATGAGCGCAAAACTAAAGTAGGGGACCCTTCATGAATTGCCCCTACGTAAATTAAGTTTATACGCCATCAGGATGACAGCTTTGTTAACTCCAATTCTTGCTGTGAGACATAACTGGCACCTTTAATTAAATCAGCTGCCTTTTCAGCGATCGCAATTGTTGGTGCATTCGTATTTCCCGTAATAATATTTGGCATAATTGATGCATCGACAACACGCAATCCCTCAACCCCATATACTCGCAATTCCGGGTCTACAACCGCCATTGGGTCTATTCCCATCTTGCAAGTGCCGACAGGGTGGTAATCACTATCGCAAGTTTCTCGGACATAAGCTTGCAGTGCTTCATCGCTCTTATTGTCAGCACCGGGAGCGACTTCTTCACCTCGAAATTCATCAAAAGCACTTGTACCGAACAATTCACGAATTATTTTTATCCCTGCAACTAGCTTTTGCACATCAGATTCACTTTCAAGAAAGTTCATCCGAATTACAGGTGCGTCTTTAAAAGAAGCAGAACGCAGACTTACACTACCGCGACTTTGGGGATGGGTCAGACAAGCTGTACTAGCGAATCCCGAACCAGGACGAGCATAAGCAGGAGGCGCCCACAAAACCGGACCTGAGAACAACTGCAAATCTGGTACAGCATCTAAATTGCTTTCGCTATGCAAAAATAATCCAGCTTCAGCGATATTACTAGTTGCAGCAGGTTGCAAATCCTGAGTTGCTTGGTGTGCCACAGCTACCATTATGTGGTCTTGGAGGTTTTGACCGACACCTGGTAAATCAACTACTACGGGAATGCTTAATGCTTGCAGGTGTTCTGCATTGCCAATTCCGGAGAGCATTAGTAATTTTGGTGAATCGAAAGCACCAGCACTTAAAATCACTTCCTGGTTTACTCTGACTTGGTGCAGCGTCCCTTGGTGCATGTATTCTACCCCAACGATGCGCGTTTTCTCAAACAATAACCGAGTCACCAACGCTTCTGTTTGGGTTGTTAAATTGGGACGATTGAGAATTGGCAGCAAAAACGCAGCCGCCGTACTGTGTCGCTTACCATCTTTAATAGTTAACTGATAAATCCCCGCACCTTCTTGTTGCTCTGCGTTGAAGTCGGGGTTGTTATTATATCCGATTGCAACAGCAGCTTCGACAAATTTGTGTGAAGTCACAGCAGGGGCAATTGCATCGGTAACGCTCAACGCTCCATCGACACCGTGAACTTGACATGCTCCGCGTTGCTGGTTTTCAGATTTTTTGAAGTATGGCAACATATCTTGGTAACTCCAACCCGGATTGCCTAACTCTTGCCATTGGTCAAAATCGCGACGGTTGCCTCGGATATAAATCATGGCATTAATCGAACTGGTGCCACCCAAAACTTTCCCACGCGGACAATAGATTTTGCGGTTATTTATATACGGTTCTTCTTCTGAAAAATATGCCCAGTCAACTTCAGTACCCCATAATTTAGTCCAGTCGAGCGGGATTTGAATTTCTGGTTTATTAGCTGGGTTGCCAGCTTCGAGCAACAAGACTGTTGTTTGAGCATCTTCGGTGAGACGATTGGCGACAACGCAACCTGCCGAGCCTGCACCAATTACAATATAATCGTATTCAGCCATGATATCCTCTTTTTGTACACTTGTTGTTAGGGAAATAAAATTGTCAGTACGATAACACTTTTCATCATTATTTTTGCAATCCCAAATTATTGATGAGAAATTTCCCAATATTTACAGCGTCAACAGGTTGAGAGACACCAGAAACTTCTCCTGTATGCGTTTTCTTCACAAAATAGGCGATTAAGCGATAAATTAATTGATAAGCTACTGGTGGTGTAGAAACTTCCGCAGGCTGGATATTTGGGTCAACACGATAAGTTAGTCCACGATAAGTCAGATTATAAGCACAACCTTTATCGCGAACTGGTGCAAATGGTCGTGTTGCTTTTTTAGCAGCTTCTGCTGAGTTGTATTCGTAGCTAAGACCGCGATAGTAAAGTTTCATTTTTTTGCCTCGTGAATAAATTTATGACAGAATGAGTTTCGGAAGTTTCTGAGAGGATTTCCCTTTGCTTATATACTTATTGGGGAAAGCGAAATCAAATTATGCAGTTTTCTCCAATCAAAATGTAAGCGTTGGTAAAGTATAGTGAAAAACAAGAACCCCGACTTATTAAAGAAGTCGGGGTTCTGAAGACATCAACGTTTATTTTTCTCTGTTCTATTTAGCTTATTGGGAATACCTGAATTGAATTATGCAGTTTTTGGAAAAAAAAGAATATTTCTCAAAACCAGACAAACTCAAACAGCGTAAAATCACGTATCCTATTATAATAAAAGGTACTTATAAACCACGCAATCAAGTTGCCAAATCTGCTTGAATTGGCTGTTTTTATATTTGCTGCTTTAAATTTCTTTAACTCAGCATTGCTGGGTCATTTTCCATGCATTAGTCTAAAGTCGAGTCATAAGCCTGAGGAGTCAAAGCGTGAGGAGTCAAGAAAAACGAACAAGGAAGAACGATTTAAGCAAAAAGAGAAAATTGGTAATAGCTTTTACCTTTTACTTTTTACCTTTTAGCTTCTTTAACATCAAGCCTGCGATCGCGGCGACCCAAAGCCCTACATTAACGATAGTGCAGAGCCAAGAAAATACTAATCAGTGGACAGGGATAACAAACCGCTTGCAACAAGCCGGGGTAAACTATTGTGTGATTTCCTTGACAAATGTCAAGAGTGCGGCAGATTGGGGCGATCGCCAAGTGTTATTTTTACCGAATGTAGATACATTAACACCCGCACAAGCGATCGCTCTCGAAGAATGGATGAGCAAAGGTGGGCGATTAATTGCCTCAGGACCTGTAGGTACTTTATCAGCACCGGGAGTGCGGCAGTTATTGCAAACACTCTTAGGGGGTTATTGGGGATTTAGCCTCAATGATGCACAACAATTGCAACCCGCAAAAAACAACTTACAAAATTGGGCAAACCAAAACGGACTTTTTGGTAAAGTGCGCGGCGGTGTTGTCGTTGCTGATAATGCAAACAGTGAAGCTGCTGCTGTTTGGAATTCTAAAGATAATCCCGCCGCCGTCGTCGCAACTGAACGATCCACCTTTTTTGGCTGGCGTTGGGGAGTAGATACAGCTTCATCTCCTGAGTTAGATACTGCTTGGTTAAAAGCCGCTGTCAACCGTCATGTGAAAGAATCAGCAAATACCTCAAATAAAGTAGAAGGCGGTTCGCCAAACTGTTCTACATCCGTCGCCCTTGCTTCCCCCACTCCTGTTCGGACGGGGGAATCTCAAATAAAACCCCAAAGGGCGGGGGAATCTCAAATAAAACCCCAAAGGGCGGGGGAATCACGCCCCTACACGTCTTTCCCCGCACCTCTCACCGCCACTGCACCCCAATCTAGACCGATTCCTAATGTAAAACCGCCAAAGTCAGAAGAAGCGATCGATCAACTTGAACAAGCGGTACGTTTGGATGTTGTCCCGAACTCAAATGCACCGATTAGTAGTAGTGATGCGATCGCCTTACAACAAGAATTACAAAATCTCATCGGTCGAGTTGACAGCGCCAATTTAACCGCCAACGCCATTGACAACAATCCCCAAATTGTCAAGCAGGCGCAACCTACACAAGTAGCATCCACCAGACCGGGAGCGCTAGTTTCTACCACCAACCAAGCCAGAGAAATAGCCAAAAACTTACCTCAGTTAATTGCCCAACAAAAATACGCCGAAGCGCGTCAGCAATGGATTCAAGCAAAAGCCAATTTGTGGCAGCAGTTTCCCGTCGATCGCCAATTAGCCCAACCAGAAATTCGCGCCGTTTGGTTAGACAGAGGTACAATTGTCCGTGCTAGAAACGAACAGGGACTGGCTGAGATACTCGACCGGCTCTCAAAAGCCGGTATTAACACTATCTTTTTTGAAACCGTCAACGCCAGTTATACAATTTACCCAAGTCAAGTTGCGCCTCAGCAAAACCCCTTAACTCGTGGCTGGGACCCTTTAGCCGCAGCAGTGAAATTAGCCCATGAGCGCAACATGGAATTACACGCTTGGGTTTGGACATTTGCTGCTGGCAACCAGCGCCACAACGAAATTATCAACGCTCCTGCTAATTACCCAGGACCAGTGCTAGCGGCTCATCCCGACTGGGCAAACTACGATAACCGCGGTAACATGATTCCCGCAGGACAAACTAAGCCATTTTTCGACCAAGCTAATCCGGAAGTGCGGCAGTATTTACTTAGGCTGTATGAAGAAATTGTTACCCGCTATGATGTAGATGGGCTGCAACTAGACTACATTCGCTATCCTTTTCAAGACCCAGCCGCCGGCAGAATTTACGGTTATGGTAAAGCTGCCAGAGCGCAATTTCAACAACTTAATGGCGTAGATCCAATTAGTATTTCTCCCTCTCAACGGGATTTGTGGCAAAAGTGGACGGAATTTCGCACCCAGCAAGTTGATAGTTTTGTCGCTCAAGCTTCACAGCAGTTGCGACAAAAGCGACCTAATTTAATTGTCTCAGTTGCCGTATTTCCCCTGCCAGAACAAGAACGCATTCAGAAAATCCAACAGCATTGGGAAGTTTGGGCAAGACAGGGAGATATAGATTTAATTGTCCCCATGACTTATGCCTTAGATACTCCTCGCTTCCAGCGACTAGCACAACCTTGGATTGCTTCCACAAAATTAGGTGCAACTTTGTTAGTGCCGGGAATTCGCTTGCTTTCTTTGCCGGTAATTGGCGCATTCGATCAAATTCAGGTAATTAGGGACTTGCCAGTTAGCGGTTACGCATTGTTTGCCGCCGAAAATCTGACCAACGAGTTACAGAAAGTTTTTGGTAATACTCAAGGTAATATTCGCCAAGGTGAAATTATTCCTCACCGTCAACCTTTTAAAACTGCTGCCGTGCGTTACACAGCGCTGCAACGCGAATGGAAGTTTGTCTTGCAAAACGACCAATTGCGTTTACCTCAAACGACACTTTCAACTTTTAACAGCCAAACAGAAGTTTTGCAAAATGCTTTAGATCAGCTTTCTGCCGCACCTTCTACAAGTAAGTTAATAGCCGCAAGAGCAACGCTTACTCGCTTTCAGTCTCAATTCCGCACTTGGATGCGCCAAGAAAATATTGATAATCCTTATCAAGTTAGAGCCTGGGAAAATCGCCTCGCTACTATCGAAAGGTTATTGCGATACGGTGAGCGGGTGCAGTTGAGGCGATAGGAATGGGGATTTTAAAGAGGGGGAAAGGGTAAAGGGAAAAGGTAAAAGGCGTGGAAATAAAGAGTTATTTAAATCACTCCTGGATATTTTTCTGACCCTTTCCCCTTTCCCCTTTCCCCTTTCCCCTTTCCCCTTTCCCCTTTCCCCTTTCCCCTTTCCCCTTTCCCCTTCTATGCAAGCTTTGGCTGAATTTCTTCATCTACCATCAATAGAATCGGTAATTGATTTTTCTTTTTTGACTGTTGCACCTGCAACATCTGTAATGGATGCGATCGCGCTTTTGAGTCAGGAACAAGCTAGTGCTGTCTTGGTAATCGAAGATTCGCACACTCTTGGCTGGTTTACACCCCAAGATGTTCTGCGGCTAATTTCTCATGAAGTTGACTTGAAAACTACTCAGATTTCTCAAGTCATGAATTCTTCCGTAATTACGCTGAAAAAATCTGATTTTCACGATATCGCTACAGCTTTGTCATTGTTGCGCCAACATCAGTTGAGTTTAATTCCAATTCTTGATGAGCAAAATGAATTATTAGGTTTATTCACATTTCAAAGCATTTGTCAAGCACTAGAAACGAAAGTAAAAAAACGAGATTCTCTAGAGTCGGCGTCGCTAGTAGAGACGAATGAGGATGTATTTCGGCAACTTGTAGAAAACATTTGCGAAGTTTTCTTTGTGCGCGACCCGAAAGAGAATAAGATACTTTATGTTAGTCCGGCTTATGAAAAAATTTGGGGACGTAAGTGCGATCGTTTGTATGAAAATCCGCTCGACTTTACCGAAGCGATTCATCCGGAAGATCGCGATCGCATTATCAAAAGCATTGCCGCCCAAACATCCGGCAAGCCTTACGAACAAGAATACAGGATTTTGCGTCCCGACGGCGAAGTGCGTTGGATTTGGTCGCGAACTTTTCCCCTCAAAAATGAATTGGGAGAAGTTTACCGCATGACTGGCATTGCTCAAGACATTACTTTGGCAAAACAAGCGGCTGAGTTGTTGCGAGAAAGTGAAAAACGCTTTCACACAATGGCTGATTCCGCACCAGTGCTTATCTGGATGGCAGACACAGACGGGCTGTGTACGTTTTGCAACCAGGCTTTATTAGAATTCACTGGACGAACCCAAGAACAAGAATTAGGCAACGGTTGGACAGATAACATTCATCCCCAAGAGAAAGAGCGCTGTATAGATACTTACCTTTCAGCTTTTAATGCTCGTGAGTGCTTCCAGATGGAATATCGCCTCCGACGTGCAGATGGAGAGTATCGTTGGTTACTCGATAAAGCCATCCCCAGATTTACACCTGATAATAACTTTGCTGGTTACATCGGTTGCTGCATAGATATTACCGAACTCAAGCAAACGAACGAAGAGTTAGAAACACACATAGCAGAACGCACTAAAATTGTCAAACAAATGAATCGGCAACTAGTGCTAGAAATGGCAGATCGCCAGCATTTTGAAGACGAATTGCGGCGATCGCAGCAAATGTTGCAACTAGTGCTAAACAATATCCCCCAACGTGTTTTCTGGAAAGATAGAAATTCCGTTTACTTGGGTTGTAACCAAAATTTTGCTAATAGTGTCGGTTTTGACAATTCAGAAGATATTGTAGGTAAAACTGACTGCGATTTGCTTTGCAATCAACAAGAAGCGAGCTTTTATCGAAAGTGTGATGCGAAAGTAATGCAGACAAATACCCCTGAATATAAGATTGTCGCACCCCACACCCGAAGAGATGGTAAACAAACTTGGTTGGAGACAAATAAAGTCCCGCTTCATAACACCGAAGGTAATGTGGTGGGTATCCTTGGCACTTTTGAAGATATTACAGTCAAAAGACAGGCAGAATTAGCATTGCGCGAAACTCAGGAGCAACTGCAAGCAATTTTAGATCATTCTCCAGCAGTTATTTATATATTAGATACCGAGAATAGATTTTTGTTGATCAACCGTCAGTATGAAAAGCTATTTAACATTACGAATAAGGAAATCGTAGGTAAAAGCGTATATGATACTTGGTCTAAAGATGTTGCCGATGGGTTTGCGGTGAATAACCGCCAAGTACTCTTAAATAATATTCCCGTAGAAGCGGAAGAAGTTGTTCCCCAAGAAGATGGGTTGCACACTTACTTATCAGTTAAGTTTCCTTTACTTGATGCCAATGGCGTTGCTTATGGTGTATGTGGAATTTCTACAGACATTACAGAACGCAAACGCACCGAGTCAGAATTGCGCCAAAGTGAAGAACGCTTTCGCACTTTAGTTGAAGGTGTCAGAGACTACGCAATTTTTATGCTCTCACCACAAGGACAAATTGCTAGCTGGAACTTTGGCGCCCAAAGCATTACCGGATATCAAGAAGCAGAAATTATCGGGCAGCATTTCTCTTGCTTTCAAGGACTTGAGGATACTAGCAGCATAAATGAAGAATTAGAGATAGCAGCAGCAACAGGTCGATTTGAATGTGAAGGCGATCGCATCCGCAAAGATGGTTCGCACTTCTGGGCAAATATTGTAATTACAGCATTACGAGATGAAACTGGGTTACGTGGCTTTTGCCAATTTATCCACGATATCACTGAGCGAAAACAAGCAGAAGAAACTTTGCTACGTTTGCGAAAAGCAATCGAAAGTAGCAGCGATGCGATTGCGATAACTGACATCGACGGACAAGGAGTTTACCTCAATCCAGCGTTTATCGAATTGTTTGCTTACACAGTAGAAGAGTTAAATGCAGCCTCAGGACCATCTGCTATTTTTACAAAGAAGTCGGAATTTGAGAGAATATTTGAGACTGTGCAGCGTGGCGAGTCGTGGCGTGGTGAAGTGAGTTTGCAAACCCGTATTGGTCGCATTGTGCAAATTGATTTACGTGCCGATGCGATTAAAGATGCAGCGGGGAAAATTATCGGCACTGTTGGTATCCACACCGATATTACTGAGCGCAAGCGAGTAGAGCAAACTTTAAAACTACGCGATCGCGCGATCGCTACCTGCAACAATGGCATTATTATTTGTGATGTCAAATTGCCAGATTCGCCGCTTATCTATGTTAATGCTGCCTTTGAGCGAACGACCGGCTACACAGCAGTAGAAGTCATCGGACGCAATTGCCGTTTTCTCCAAGGTAGCGATACTCAACAACCAGAAATCAAGCAACTTCGTGCAGCTATACGGCAAGAAGAAGAATGCACGGTGATTATACGCAACTATCGTCAAGATGGTACTTTGTTTTGGAATAAATTAAACATTTCTCCGGTTTTTGATGTCGATGGTGTCTGCACCCACTATATCGGTATTCAAACCGATGTTAGCGAGCAGCAAGCTGCGCTACGCGAACGCAAGTTAGCAGAAACAATTCTACTGGTATTGCAACAAAGGCTGCAATATCTACTTGACTCTAGCCCTGGCGTGATTTATACCTGCAAAACTTCCGAAAATTACCGCACCACCTTCGTCAGCGAAAATATCGTCGCCATGCTGGGGTATCAAGCACAAGAATTTCTCAAATCTTCTAGCTTCTGGGCTAGCCACATTCACCCAGAAGACGCACCGCAGGTATTTGCTCAGATGTCAAGGATATTTGAACAAGAACAGTACAACCACGAATATCGCTTTTTGCATCAAGATGGGGTTTATCGGTGGATATACGACCAAGCGAAACTAGTGCGCGATCGAGCTGGCAATCCACTGGAAATTGTCGGTTACTGGGCAGATATTAGCGATCGCAAGCAATTAGAAGAGGAACTCAGAAGTGCGTTAGAAAAAGAAAAAGAACTTAACGAACTTAAATCTCGCTTTATCTCCATGACTTCCCATGAATTCCGCACCCCCTTGAGTACTATTCTTTCTTCTTGCGAGTTACTCGAACACTATCGGCACAAATGGACGCAAGAAAAACAACTCAATCATTTGCATCGCATTCAAAACGCAGTCAAGCGGATGACTGAAATGTTTAATGATGTTTTGTTTATTAGTAAGGAAGAAGCGGGAAAACTAGACTATAGAACACAAACCTTGGATTTGGTTCAATACTGCCGTCATTTGGTGGAAGAAGTGCAACAGAATCTCAGTTGTCAGCAATATGAAGCACAACCTGGTCCGGGTATTGCTTTTAGCAGTCAATATCAATTCATGCCATGTTGCATGGATGAAAACTTGCTGGAACACATTCTGAGTAACTTACTCTCAAATGCGATTAAGTATTCAAATATTGATTCCACCGTCAAGTTTACTTTGACTTTTGAGGATGAACGAGCAATATTTGTGATTCAAGACCAAGGTATTGGTATTCCTCAAGAAGACCTGCCTCACCTGTATGAATCTTTCCACCGTGCCACTAATGTTGGCAATCGCAAAGGAACCGGTTTAGGATTGGCGATTGTGAAAAAGTGTGTAGATATACACCAAGGTGAAATTTTTGTCAAGAGTGAACTAGGCGCTGGGACAACTTTTACTGTGATTCTACCTTTAAATAAAGCGGACGACTGATGAGTCCCTAATAAATTAGATACAACTGGAGATAAATCATGACTAAGATTTTAGTAATTGAAGATGAAAAAGCTGTTCGCGAAAACCTTTTGGAATTGCTAGAAGCTGAAGATTTTCAGACTGTTGCCGCTGCCAATGGACGAATTGGATTAGAGTTAGTAACCAGTGAAAATCCGGATTTAATTTTGTGCGACATGATGATGCCGGAAATAGACGGTTATGGGGTGTTAGCTTTCATTAGACAAGACCCGGTAACGGCAACAATTCCCTTTATTTTCCTCACAGCAAAGTCTAGCAGGTCTGACTTTCGTCATGGCATGAATTTGGGTGCTGATGACTATTTAACGAAACCATTTACTCGCGCTGAATTATTAAGTGCGATCGCGGGTCGTTTAAATAAGCAAGCTACTTGGAAAAAATATTTACCTCTGCAAACAGAAGTTCAAGAATTTCAAAGCGAAATTAACATAATTGAAGATATTTTACGCCATGCTTTAAATGACGGAGAACTTCAACAATTTTATGTTCAGTATCAACCAATAGTTGATATTAATTCGGGAAAAATTATTGGTGCTGAAAGTTTGTTACGTTGGCACAGCCCCCAATTGGGATTAGTATCACCCTCAGAATTGATTCCTTTAGCAGAATCTACTGGTTTAATTATTCCTATTGGCGAATGGGTATTGCAAACAGTCTGTAAACAAATTAAAATTTGGCGCGATGCTGGCTTTACTTCGTTACCTGTGGCTGTGAATTTATCATCACGTCAATTTACTCAAATAGATTTTAACCAAAAAGTTCTGGGATTTTTAAATGCAAACAATTTGCCACCAAGTTGCTTAGAACTAGAACTAACCGAAAGCATGATAATGCAAGATGTGAATAGTGCGATCGCTACTATGAATGAATTGCAATCTTTCGGAGTCAAAATTGCTATTGACGATTTCGGTACAGGTTATTCTTCTTTAATGTATCTGAAAAAATTACCGATTCATACCTTGAAAATCGACCGTTACTTTATCCAAAATATTGGTTATGACCACCAAAAGTCAGCAATTACAAAAGCATTAATTCAAATGGGACACAATTTAAATCTAAACGTAGTTGCTGAAGGTGTGGAAACCGAAGCCGAACTAGCTTATCTTAGGCAACACAACTGTGATGCTATGCAAGGTTTTCTCTTCAGTCGTCCTTTAGGCGTACCCGAATTTGAAAAATTGTTGTTTGCCGACAAACATCGATTTAAATAACAATGAATTTTGCTTTGGTAATAGGGCATGGGGCATCGGGCATTGAGAATTGGTAATTGGTAATTGGTAATTGGACAAAACCATTCCCCATTACCCATTACCCATTCCCCATTACCCATTACCCATTCCCCATTACCCATTACCCATTCCCCATTACCCATTCCCAATTCCCAATTCCCAATAAATCCGCTTTTAGGTAGGCGACAGTTTTCAAGTCATAAATCTACACTTAAATAGGTATGCATAATGATTTAAATTGCCGTTATGAAAGCCTCTGCGCGTTGGGTACTGCTAGCTTTACTACTGTCCGCAGCAGCTTGCGATCGAACTCGCGCTGATGAAGATACTCGCACAAAGCCAGTTTCTGCACCTTCACCTCAATTAGCGCAGAGTTCTTCGCAGTCGCCAAATATTGTCCGCACTAAACCACTTTCACCTACACCCATCCGCATCAACGTCAAAAATTTACCGCAAGCCTTCGCGACTAAAAGCGCTTCCAAGTCGCCTAATGTTGTGTCAATTCCGCAAAACCCGGTGTTGCGCGTACCCGCTGGCTTTAAAGTTAACGTTTTTGCGGAAAATTTAGATGCACCGCGCTGGTTGGCTTTAACTCCCAACGGTGATGTGCTGGTGACAGAAACTCGCCAAAACCGCATTCGCTTGTTACGTGACACCAACGGTGATGGTGTGGCTGATCAGCAAAAAACGTTTGCTAGTGCAGCAAATAAACTCAATCGACCTTTCGGTATGGCTTTTGCAGGTAATTCCTTTTTTCTGGGTAATACTGATGCTGTTTTACGGTTTCCCTACACTCAAGGACAGCAAATCTCTGGTGCGGGTACGAAAATCGCCGATCTTCCGGCTCAAGGTTACAACAATCACTGGACGCGCAATGTGGTAGTTTCACCTGATGGCAATAAATTATACGTTTCCGTTGGCTCAGGAACTAATGTAGATGAAGAACCGCTACCACGCGCTTCGGTGCAGGTGATGAATTTAGATGGTTCTGGGCAACAGACTTTTGCTTCAGGGTTGCGTAATCCAGTCGGTCTGGACTTTCACCCGGTAACAAAACAACTTTACACGACTGTCAACGAGCGAGATGGTATCGGCGATGATTTAGTGCCAGACTATTTGACACGCATCCAGCAAGGGGAATTTTACGGATGGCCCTATGCATACTTTTTACCAAGCAATCTTGACCCGCGTCAAACAAACAGTGGCAAAAGTAAACGTCCAGATTTGGTAGCGCGTACCCGCACGCCGGATGTGTTGTTTCAAGCACATTCCGCAGCATTGGGTTTGCAGTTTTATGACGGTAAGACGTTTCCAGAAAAATACCGCAACGGTGCTTTTGTGGCTTTTCGTGGATCTTGGAATCGCGATCGCGGTACTGGTTACAAAGTTGTTTTTGTCCCCTTTAATAATCAAGGGCGATCGCTTGGCTATTATGAAGACTTTCTCACCGGATTTCTCCTAAACCCAAGTGAACCTACTACTTGGGGGCGTCCTGTTGGCTTACTCGTCCTACCCGATGGTAGTTTACTGCTGACCGAAGAAGCGAATAATCGCATTTATCGAATTCAATATACGGGGAATCGGTAATGGGTAATGGGGAATGGTGAGTCCAGCGAGAAAGGGAGGGTTTCCAAGAGTGCGGGCTCTGGCTCTAGAGTTGGGGTAATGGGTAATGGGGAAAATTCCAACTCCTCACTCCTAACTCCCCACTCCTAACTCCCCACTCCCTACTCCCCACTCCCTACTCCCTACTCCCCACTCCCCACTCCCCACTCCCTACTCCCTAAAAGGAAATTGGGGAATAATAAAAAATACTGATACTTATCTTGTTGAGAGGTTTAATTATGACTCAAAATGAAAATACTTCCCAGTCAAATCTTGATGAATCTTCACACTCAGGTACACGTTACTGGGGTCATGTCGAGGTTATAGAAGAAGGAGAAACCTACAGAATTAGTCGGGTTGAAATCAAGCCCAGGCACAGCATTAAACCACAAATTCATTATCACCGTAATGAACATTGGGTTGTTGTCTCCGGTGTAGCAAAGGTTACTTGTGGACATCAGGAAATATTACTGAATCGCAATGAGTCCACTTATGTGCCTTCCGCAACATTGCATCAGGTAGAAAATCCCGGACATATTCCCCTAATTATTCTGGAAATTCAAAATGGTGAGTATTTGGGTGAAGATGATACGGAACGTCCTTACGAGCTAAATTTAGTTAAGTCCACAACTGAATAGGGCATTGGGCAATGGGCAATGGGCATTGGGAATGAGAGAGATTCTTTCCATGCCCCATGCCCGATGCCCGATGCCCCATGCCCCATGCCCATTGCCCAAATCAAAACCATCCTTCTTGTTCGAGGGTTTCAATTAACTGCAAGCCACGCGGATCGCCGACGCCTAAAAGCGAGGCTTTGGAGTCTTCTCGCACTCCTAAATCTGTATCTTCGGCAAAAGCTTGAATTAAAGCATCGATCGCTGTGGCATAAACGACGTTAGAAGGTAGTTCGCGGCACAACTGCCCGATCGCCCAAGCGCTGTTACTCCGCACTGCGGGTATGGGATCTTGTACTAAAGCCTCAATTAATGGTGCTATCGCCCCGACAACTGCCTCATAACTGACGGATGCCATCTGCGCTAAGGCACTAGCTGCCCATAATCGCACTGCGGAAATATCGGTTCTCAAGGCATCTGCTAAAGGCGCTAAAGAACGGCGATCGCGGCAGTTTCCTAAAGCCCAAACTACTCCTTTACGCACATAGCCATTCCAATCGCGGTTTAGTTGAGCAATTAAAGGTTCAACAGCATCTCGATTGGGATTGCGTCCAATACCATAAGCGGCACTCACCCGCACTAATGGGCAGGTATCAGTTAACAAGCGAATCAGATGCGGGGTAGCCCTGGCATCTTCAATGTCACAAAAAGCTCTTGCCGCTAGCATCCGTTGCTGCGGTTGGGGGTTTTCCAGGAGGGCTAGCATCAAATCTGGATCGGGCTTCGCCACAACTGATTCGGCAGTTATCGGCTCTATCCGATCTAAAGGGCTTTCTAGCTCCACCTCGGCATCTAGTAGGCTTAAGTCGTCTTCGTCATACATATTTCATTTCATTTGCAGCCGCGATCAAGATCAACAAATAACCCCCAATGCTAATAAGTCAAAGCCTGATATGTATCGGTTAAATTATACATTTTTCTATAACCTGCGTTAAATTTTCTTATAATCTAGAGATTTTACCATCCATAGAGACTGGGTTTGATAACCTAATTGATTGTAAAGATTTAATGCGGGTTGATTTGACTTAAAGACTTGCAAACCAATTTGGCGATCGCCTCTAGTGAGCGCCCAATTTTCTACATATTGCATCAAAGCTTTACCAATACCGCGTCGCCGATGTTCGCTCACCACATACAGCAAAAAGATATGAGCATGGCGATCGCCTCTAACTTGATCTATTGAATTTCCCACCCAGAGACAAGCGACGGGGGATGAGGAGGGGGCGAGTCCTTCCCTAGACAAATGGGGACAGGCTTCATCAAAAATAGTCGTGGGTAATTGCGGATCTACAAAACAAGCCTGTCCCCATTTGTCGTGGGTTTTTGCAAGGGTAGCTAAGAGATTGGGCACAGTGCCAGATAATTGAGTAACTTGAGGGATAGGACTTTGAATAATTCTTCAACTTAGTGACAACGAGAGGTATTTGATCCGTTATTAAAATATTTTTCAAACTTGAGGCTGCTCTCTCTGGTGTATAATTTCCATCCCGTTGTGTGTTACAGGTTAGCTTGACTAAGGCAGCGATGGCATCTTTGTCGCCAGCACCGATTTTCCCTAAAGAATTTGCTGCATACTCTGCTTGCCAACGGGCGGCTTTATCCGGTGGGTTGCTGATGAACTGCACTAAGGCAGCGATGGCATCTTTGTCGCCAGCACCGATTTCTCCTAAAGAATTTACTGCTCTCCTACGGGTGTCTCCAGATGATTTGTCCATTAGGTGGACTAAGGCAGTAATGGCATCTTTGTTGCCAGGGTCGATTTTCGCTAAAGATTCTACTGCTTGCTTACGGGTGTCTTCATTTTGTGCGTTGCCGATTAGATGGACTAAGGCAGCAATGGCATCTTTGTTGTCAGCGCCGTTGTCAGCGCCGATTCTCCCTAAAGATTCTACTGCTGTTCTACGGGTGTCTTCATTTTGTGCGTTGCCGATTAGATGGACTAAGGCAGCGATGGCATCTTTGTTGTCAGCACTGATTTTATATAAATTTTCTGCTGCTTTCTTACGGATGTCTTCATTCTGTGCATTGCGGATTAACTCGACTAAGGCAGCGATGGCATCCGGGTTGTTAGCACCGATTTTCCATAAAGAATATGCTGCTCGCCTACGAATGTTGGTTGTGTCCTGCGTGTTGAGGATTAGCTTGACTAAGGCAGGGATGCCATCTTTGTTGCCAGGGTCGATTTTCTCTAAAAATTCTGCTGCTTCCCTACGGGTGTCTTCATCCTGTGCGTTGTGGGTTAGGTAGACTAAAACATCGATGGCATCTTTTTTGCCAACGCCAATTTTCACTAAAGATTCTGCTGCTTTCTTACGGTTGCCTTCATACTGTGCTTTGCGGGTTAGCTTGACTAAGGCAGGGATGCCATCTTTGTTGCCAGGGTCGATTTTCTCTAAAGATTCTGCTGCTTCCCTACGGGTGTCTTCATTCTGTGCATTGCGGGTTAACTCGACTAAGGCAGCGATCGCATCTGAGTTTCTAGAGTCGATTTTTCCTAAAGATTCTGCTACTTGCCTACAGGTGTCTTCATCCTGTGGGTTGTGGGTTAGCTTGACTAAAGCCTGTGTTAAGGCAGCAATGGCATCTTTTTTGCGAGTGCAGATTTTCTCTAAAGAATTTACTGCTTGCTTATGGATTTCTCTATACTGTGGGTTGCCGATTAGCTCGACTAATGCGGCGATCGCATCCGAGTTGTCAACGCCGATTTTCTGTAAAGCGCCAAAGGCAGCATTGATCCCATTGTGGTAGCTAGGCTCCCATATATATAATTTGCCGTTTTCCCTTGAAGACTCTACAGCTCGCCTACGGGTTTCTTGATCCTGGATTAGCTTGATTAAGGCAGCAATCTCATCCGAGTTGCCAACTCCGATTTCCCCTAAAGACTCTACTGCTCGCCAACAGGTGTCTCCAGATGATTTGCCGATTAGCTCGACTAAGGCAGCGATGGCATCTTTGTCGCCAGCGCCGATTTTCCCTAAAGATATTGCTGCTAGCCCACGGATTACGTCATGGTAGTCTCTGCCATTGTGGGTTAGGTAGACTAAGGCATTGATGGCATCTTTGTTGCCAGCGCCGATTTCCCCTAAAAAATAGGGTGCTTTCTCACTTCTATATTCATACTGTGGGTTGAGGATTACATCGACTAAGGTGGCGATTGCTTTTTTTCTATTTGTCTGGAGCAATGCTGTCTTAGCCTCTTCTCTAATTTCTTCGTAATTAGCTCTGTACCTCCACGTCTCTTCTTGAAAGTACCACTTGACGATTGTCTTGACTATTTCCTCTGCTTTTTTACAACTTTCAAATTCAGCAAGCCCTGCTGCGGCAAGAAAATAGGCTCGATACAAATAAAAATCACCACACCCGGATTTGAAATTTATTAATTTTTGAATAAATTCATTCTTCAAGTTATCATCTACGTCACTACGCCCTAACCACAATAAAATCGGTTCTTTCCATTGTGGCTCAAAAATTCGGTAAAACTTGTCTTTTACAGGTCTATCTTTGTGTGATTCTGGTAGGAAAAAATCATAGCTTTCTACTGCTGTCGCTGCGAAATATTCTTGAAATGTGGGATGGAAGAATGCGTATACCTTCTCTCCTAAATTTTTTTCTTCTTCTGAAGGATAGCCTATATCCAACAGCCATCCTAAATTTAATGCCCACCAGAATGGTGTATTTTCTACGTTAGGGTTTCCAAGATATTTTTCGATAAAATTTTCTCGCAGTCTAAATCGAAAATCACTATTATCAATCGCGTCTATCGCCAATTCTCCTAATTTTATATTCAGTTTTTCAAATGTTGTTTTATTTGGTTCTTCTTCCTTTTTTTCAACCAATATTTTAAATTTCTCATTAGCATCATCTTTCCATTGATAATGCTTGTTTACAAGCAATTGATAGAAACCAGCTTTGGTTTCTGGTAATGTTTTTGAACCTTCCTTCCAAATGCGGCACAATAACGCTAAACGTAAAGGATTTTTTACTAAATTTCGCAGACGTTCCCGATTTTTTTCTTCTAGTTTATCTTGTAATTCTTTTGCTGTAGAGTTATCGTTTCCAAACCAATTACTAATAAACTGATGTACTTGCTCAGGGTAACTAAAGTCTAAAGTACGGTAAATATCAAATTTTTCATTCAGAGTATCCTTTTGTTGTTCCCACAGATTTAAACGACAACTCATTACAATGCTTACTGAATTAGCCCATCCTTTCGTTAGCTGTTCTTGAATTTTTTTCAAAGGATAACTAACCGCCATTTCATCTGCCCCATCTAATAGCAGCCAAATCTGACGAGTTTTCAGTAGTTCTTCAAATTTATCTTTCCATTTCTCTGGTGTTTCTCTACCCTCTTGCGATAAATTTCTTAACCATTGTTCAGACAAATGTTTATACAACCATCCCGGATCGCTAACATCTTCATCTTTCACTAACTCGTTGTTAAATTTAGCCAGATAAATCCAAATGGGGAAACCTTTTTCATAGTCTACTAATACCCAATCAGCTATTTTTCGTAAAAGAGTACTTTTCCCACCTCCGGGATCGCCAATAATCAGCAATCTTTTCCCTTGGTTGTTAGTGCTATCACTCTTCTTTAAGACTTCATCGAAAAACTCATCATTTTTATATTCTCTTACAACTTTACCTTTTTCAGGCTTATTGAAATCCGAACTTGTTGGATTTACTGAATTCTCGCTAGGTTTGGGTTGTGCATCTTTTTCACGCTCGATTAATCCAAGAGAAACGTAAATTTCATTTAAGTTTTTATCATTATTAAACCTTTTTAGCTGTATCAAGTCTTGATCGAGGCGTTCTTTAAACACTTTAGGCAACCAAAAGTTATAAGCCATAGGAATATCTAGGGCAAACCTTAATTCATTTTTTTCTATTTGTTGCTTACCACATTTAACCGCATTTTTAAATGAAAGAAACCCATTTTCTCTTTTACAATCTCCATTTCCTGGCAAAGTTTCACTATGAGCAAAACCAGTACACTCAACAGCCAAATATTCCTTGTTTTTGATTATCTTTTTCAATTTTTCTTTATCCTTTAGCGTTCCAAGCCCTTGCCAAAAGAGTTCTTGTGCGCCACGTCCGTCATTTTCCCAATCCCTAAATCGATGCATAAGAGATACGGCTGCTAAAGCATGACCATTAACAAGAATTAAGATCGGTAGTAAATCAAAATGACAACAAATAGCACAGAAAAGTATTGCTAAATCTAGACAAGTTCCTTGACGGTTATTGAGAAGAACCTCGGCTGGGCGTATTTTTTGTGGTTTATCCTGAATCCAAGAATGAAAATATTCATTTAGATCATATTCAATATTTTGCTGGCATAAAGCATTGTAAATTTCTTCAATCAACAAGAGAAGATTATCTGATTTTGAATGAGAGTCAAATCCACTAGCAGGCAAGTGGGAATTTTGTATAAACTGTTTAACCGCTTCCGACTCTCTAGCAAAATTTACAAATTTAACTAAACCTAATTCATCTGTTTTATCCCAAAATTCATTGCTCATAACTGCCAACATTGATAATGAACTGTAGTTTTTCACCTATTGATTCACATTCTCATTCAGTAATTATGAATAAATCATGCACAGCCTTTGGAGCTTCTGTGTCCACCCAGTTTGTTTGTACTTGCAACTTGTACAATCCTGGCGCAAGCTTATTAGGTTGTGGAGGCAACTGGTATTGGTTATCTTGCTTCTGCTCCAAGTCTACTTCTAGCTCCTCTTGTTCTTCGTTTGCATTGACTGGTGTAATAATCGCGCTTAAACCACCAAAGTTTTGTTTCTTTTTCAAAATATCAGAATCAATATTTATGATTTCTGCACCCAATATGACTTCTTCATCACGGAGATACAAGTCATCAACGGTGAGATTAATACCTGCGGTTGGCTTCAGAGACTGATCATTTTCAGGCGCACAATAGTCGCTTGTATGACCTTGTAGCTGTATTAATTTTTCTTCCAGTGATTTCCATACCTGGACATTACTTTGCAGCGCACCATGAGTCTCAACAAAACTTACATCTTGTAGCTTGCGATCCAAATCAACTGGGATTGCAGAAAACTTAGGTACGGTATTATCGCCAGTTGCATAACTAGCTTGAAGCGGTTGTTGAGTTTTTGGATTTGGTGGCAGTGTTTTATTACATGGTTTTAATCTGTCATTGGATAGTATTCCAGATTGAAACGTGCTATTTTGTCCTATACCGATTATTTGTTGGCATATATACAAACTACTGTTCCTAAGATTTTTGGGTAAATTAATTAGTTCAAGAAACTCCTGTGCCTCTTTTGCTCGGTTTATATTTACATGAGGTATATTAGTATCCTTTACATATAGCCAATTTTTATCAACATTCACTACCGGATACATTGGCAACAATTGATATATAGAAGTGAAAGAACGCAATACATCCGTCAAGTCTGGCAGTGGCTTTTTTTGGAAGCCATTAGCCAAAAAGTCTAATGCTTTCACAGAACCACGATAGGGAGTCCCCAAAGTAATTAGAGCTGTGCAATGTTCTGCACCGTCTAAATGTTCCAAATAATAACGAGAAACTAAGCCCCCCATACTATGAGCAATGATAATCACCTTAGCTTCAGGATGCGTCTTTTGCCATATCAGTAATTTTTCGTCAATCAGCTTTTTTAACAACCTAGCAGCAACCCTATTATCCCGTCGCCAGTCATAGGCAAACTCAAAATAGTTCTCGCCAGGATTTAAATCAAAGTTTTGAGTGAGTTTTTGCGAAATATAAGAGTAACCATCAAATATCTTGAAAAATTCGGGAACTATGGCTGGCTTCTTGATTAAACCTGTCGCTTTGATACCGTCATCCAAGTAATCTTTTTCTAGATCGTCTTTGTCTATTATTAGTGTTTCAAGAAATTGCCTTGGCTCTCGCTCAATTACAGCCTTAACAAAATAGTCAAATAAATCGGTGGCTGCTTGGGTGGCTGCTTGGGATGATAGATTCCAGATATCTTTTGAACCTTCTGAATTTTGTATTTGTAGTACACTGCCCATGATTCCAGGCACTAACACTACCATATCTTTCATTTCGTTTCTTTGCATTTACTCTTGCACTCCTGATTAAGGGTTTGCCTCAATTGTGTAACACTGGTAACAGGGATTGAAGTTTTTGGTAAGTAATTTCCATCGCTTGGATATTCGCAGTCAGGCTCGTATGAGCTTGTGAGCAAAATACCAAGAGTAATTGCGGGAGTAATTGTGTAATTATACTGTTGTATATAAGCCATAGCTCAAATACATGAGGAACTGGCTATTTTTCGGAAAAAATTGAAAACCTAAAAAAATAAATCTTCTGCCACTTCACCATTCCCCCAAATGTCATAAAACACCTCTGACACCAACCATCTACCCACAAAGCTGGAACCAACATGGTTACTGTAATCTACGGATAAATCCTTGCCATCACGGGTTTTTATTGCTAGGCGAGTTAAATTGTGAAATTTCAGGAATTGGACATCTAATTTGTTAAGATAGCCAAAATAAGGTTGTGAGAATTGAGCAATTAAAAACCTGCCATAACCTTTGTTAAGACAGGCTTTGAGCTATTTATCTATTTTGTGACAAGATTTTGTTAATTGGACAAATAATTAGGTAATGTACAACAGTTTTTGAACTAAATTTTTAGGCTTGCGTTTAACCATTGTTCTTGACTCCTCTTATCTATCCGATTCAAGCAGATTGTATTTGCGGCAGCACAATACCTACCAAACGTAGAGCAATAAAAACAAGATAATCCAGATAAGATCGACAAAGTGCCAGAACAAGGAGACTGCACTCACGCCCTGGTGTCCGGCATTGTAATTACCAGGAACTAGGGAGCGAAAATACATATATAGCAGCAAGACCACGCCAGTGAAAACGTGCATTCCGTGAAAGCCAGTCAGTAGATAAAAAGTTGCCCCTGCTAACCCAGCATCAAGACCAAAGGGCATATTGCGCCATTCGAGTACCTGCCCAATCAGAAAGACCGCACCCATTGCAGCAGTCAGTAGCCACAGACGACGAAATTTAATTAGTTGATGGCGATCGAGTGCGCGTTCTGCAAAATAAATTACACCACTACTGGCAACCAAAATAACTGTGTTTATCGCTGCTCTGGGTATATCTAGCCCAGAAACACCGAGGGGAAACCAATTTGGGTTTTTCCAACGGAGTAGGGCATAAGTTACAAAAAAGCTGACAAAAATAACGCTTTCCGATAGAAGAAACACGGGAAAGCCGAAGGCAAGGTTATCTTGCTTAGGCATAGAATTGAGGTTCTTTGGAGGCGAATTTCTTGAATCGATCGGGCTTTCCATCACTGACTCCTGACGTGAAATGATAACGAAATCTGGCGTTGCTAAATCAAAATATCAAATGCCGAAAATACCTTTCCTTTTCTTTGTACCTTTGCGCCTTTGCGCCTACCCTGCGGGAAGCCACTTCGTGTCTATGCGTGAGACAAATTCATATCTTCAATCAGCAACGCCCGAAATCTAGATAGACGAAGAATCGGCAGCCAATCGATGAGATTCTCCGTAACCGTAGGGTTCTGAAGTCACAATCGGGATCTCTTCAAAGTTTTCGATGGGTGGCGGTGAGGAGGTTGTCCACTCTAATCCAGTCGCATTCCAAGGATTATTAGGTGCTTTGCGCCCCTGCAACCAAGAACTGACGATATTAGCAATAAAGGGTAAGGTAGACATGCCCAATAGAAAAGCTCCCAAGCTAGCAACTACATTCCATGCGGTGTACTGCGGATCGTAGGAGGAGATACGGCGCACCATTCCCTGTAAGCCGAGCGGGTGCATCGGAAAGAAGTTGAGATTTGCGCCAATAAAGGTCAGCCAGAAGTGTAACTTGCCCCATCCTTCGGAATACATGCGTCCCGTGATTTTAGGAAACCAGTAGTAGATTCCAGCATAGATTGCCATCGTGACAGTGTTAAAGACCACGTAGTGAAAATGCCCGACGATAAAGTAAGTATTGTTGACGTGAATATCAAAGGGTACTGAAGCCAGCATCACTCCACTAATGCCCGCAAACAAAAACATTGCTACACCACCTAAAGCAAACAGCATTGGGGTCTTGAAATGCAGCTTGCCCCGCCAAACAGTTGCAGTCCAAGCAAACACTTTGATTCCCGTTGGTACTGCTACCAGCATCGATGTTGCCATAAACAAGATTCGCATCCAGTTGGGAGTAGCACTGGCAAACATATGATGTACCCAGACAAGCGTACTAATTACACTAATGAGTAGGGAGGAAATGGCGACAGTTTTATAACCAAACAGTGGTTTACGGGCAAAGGCAGGAATGACTTCTGAGAAAACTCCAAAAGCAGGCAATGCCATGACATACACGGCGGGATGAGAGTAAAACCAAAACAAGTGCTGGTAGATTACCGGATCGCCCTGCTTGAAGGGACTGAAAAAGTCTGTACCAAAGGAGAGATCGAAGAGTAGCATAATGGCTGCACCCGTGAGGGCAGGCAAGCAAAACAATTGCAGCAATTGGGCACTGAGCGTTGTCCAGACATAAACTGGCATCCGCAAAAATGTCATTCCTGGCGCTCGCATTCGGAAAATGGTCGTGACCAAATTTACACCGCCCATAATCGACGATACTCCAGAGATTGCTACTGCCAGCAACCAGATGAACTCTCCGTTAATCAAGTGACCGGACGGATTTTGGATGCTCACTGGAGGATAAGACCACCAACCTGCCTGAGCCGTGCCACTGGGTAAGAAGAAGCTGAACAACAGCAAGATTCCTACAACTGGAATTAACCAAAAGGCGATCGCATTCAGCACAGGAAATGCTGTCTCTCGCGCTCCAATCATCAGAGGAATCAGATAGTTCGCCAATCCCACATTTGCAGGAAAGATCCACAGAAAGATCATAATCGTACCGTGCATCGTGAATAGCCCATTGTAAAGGGAGCGATCGACGACATCTAATTGCGGGGTAAGCAGTTCGGCACGAACAATCATGGCGAACAAACCGCCAATCAGGAAGAAGATAAATGCTGTAACTAGATATTGAACGCCAATTACCTTATGGTCAGTACTAAAGCTAAAGTAGCGTTTCCAGTTGGTCTGTTCGGGTTCGCTAGCACTTTTAATGAAAATATTTGTCATTTATTACCTTTTTGAGATTATTATTTATTTACAATGGGTGGTTGAGCAGGTGAAACGGTGTGCCACTTACTTCGCAGGGGTGTTTTGGGTGGTTGACTATGCTCGGATTTTGCAGGATTTACTGCTGGAACAGGCGGACGGGTGGCTGCTTCGGCTAACCACTGGTTGTAAGTTTCAGGAGAATCAACATAAACATCGGCTGTCATTAGGGCAAAATAAGTGCCGCTAAATTGAGAGTCATGCAGTTGATACTTACCAATGCGATTGGGGGTAAATCTCAATGGGATTGTCTGGTTCGGGATAATGTCTTGCTTAATTCGGAAGTTGGGTACATAGAAGCCATGCACTACATCTTTAGACTGCAACATCAGGTGAACTCGCCGATTGATTGGAAGATGTAACTCGGTGCTGGTAACATTTTGGCTGGGATAGCGGAACGACCAAGACCATTGTTTCACAACTACCTCAATCTGTTCGGTAGGCTGCATATCGCTACTGCCCGTTTCAGCATAGGCGGGAGCTTCCAAGAGGTGTAGATGAACCAGTGGCAAGGAACCAAGAATGCTCATGCGCTGGTAAATGTTGTAACTGTAGCTGGCAATCCAGATTACTAGCAAAATTGGAATCACCGTCCAAGTAATCTCCAGCTTCAAATTACCGCGAATGGCTGGTGCATCACTCGTATCGCTGTTAGTGGCTCGGTAAAATAGAATTGAATAGAGCAGCATTCCCATCACACCCAGAAAAACAATTGTTCCGAGTGTGACTAGGAAGCTAAACAAATGACCGACGAGTTCGGCTTCTGTTGTTGCCGCGATTGGTAGCCAATTATAAGCTTGTTGTCCTAGTGCGTGGCTGGCAAGAACGATCGCTCCTACAAAAATAGCTAGTAGCGCAATGTTAAAGTTTCGCATAATAATCGCATTTAGGGTTGGAGAACTTGATTGGGATTTTCACCTTGCCGAATCAAACCAGCAGCCGTACCATGCACGCCAAATTCGGCTCCTAATTGCGCCCCCAACGTCCCGTGAACAAACATAAAACCTAGAATGAAAATTCCTGCAAGTAGATAGCTCCACTGCACCTGTCGAGGCTCGTTCTTGCGCCAGCGAAAGCGTTGGTAGCCTCGCCAAATTGTCATTGCTACAATCAGAGTCAGCAATAGCACTCCACCAACGCCATGTAACAACATGGTAGTACCCGCACCCAATCCCCAATCACTTTTCATATTCGTGGGGGGATCTGCCAGCAGGATCTCAAAAAAGCCTGCTGCCACAGTAAAAAACGAAATCGCAGATGCTGCTACAATGTTGTACCAGGACACATCAAAAAAGTTAGACCGACTGACTGGCATTGAGAAAAACTTCAGAATTGGTCGTTCTAACGGAAATAACGTACCAGCGAAATCGAAGGCGATCGCAATGATAAATAAACCTAACGTCAGATGTACAAAATTAGGATGCAGTGGAAATCGGTAGGGTAGTCCATTAGCCCCCAATTCAATTCCCAATTGCTTTAACTGGTCAATTAATTGTGGATTCATTTTAGGAGTCCTTGTTTTGCGGCTTCGACGACAGGCACGGTGTGCAGCCCATAGACCCAATCAATCAAATCACCAAGATAAATTTGCAAACAGACGAGACACATCAAAAACGTCGCTGCACCCAGGTAAAACACAGGTATCTTTAACGGATCGCGCACTCGAATGATGCCGCGCCATGCAGTAATGGCAACCAAAATGGCTGAAATTGACCAGCCATTCACTGTGTGCCAATCTAAGGCAGGTTGGGCAGCCGCATAAGGTTGTGCCAGTCCTGCTTCAAATTCACCAAAAATCACCGCAACAAAAACAGCAACGGACGCAACAACTAAATTCCACCAACTTACCTCAAACATCCGATGGTTGCGGCTGAGATATCCAGCAACATCACAGAAGTAGGCGAAAAATACCATCGCAATTACAAAGTGAACGACGATTGGATGGATGGTATCGGGATAGGGGAGATTCTGGTCATTCAACGGCAGCAGAGGCATCACGTTCTCCTATGAATAGAACTATGAGATTAATTGAGTTAAGGTAGGGTTGTACCGTACCCTACAAGCAAAACTGCAACGCGATCAGGGGCTGACGATCGCTAAAGCAGAGTACGGGGCTGTTCAGAATGTAGCGTTAGCATCCACATCCCATCGAAAAACAGATTGATTCCGACCCAAGTACCAATCAGCCAAACTGCACTAAACGGAAAGCTAGACCAGATGAAAATCCCGAAAATAATCCCTATGATGCCGCTGACGAGCATCCAACCCCAGTTTGGTGAAGCTCGGCGCATTTGAAACGCAAGTGAGACCTGAATGATGCCTTGCACAAAAATGGTAACGCCCAAGACTAATGTGAAGGCAAGTGCCCCTTGCAGCGGATCGGTTAAGACAAAAATTCCAGCTAGAAGATACAAAAGTCCTAGAATGAGCTTCCAGGCGACTTGACCCGCTCCTTTAGATTGAAAGGCATAAACGATTTGAGCAATTCCGGCAAAGATGAAGATCCAGCCAAACAATAAGGTCGAAGTAATCGTGGCAAAAAAGGGAAATACGGTCGCAATTATTCCTAAAATAATCATGAGGATCGCGATCGTCGTTAACCATCTAGAGTTAATCGTTTGTTCTCTCGTTTCAGATTCAGTGGCTCTCATGTTGCTCTCCCTAGTTAAATTAAGGCGGCAGTAGTATAATAGTCTCTTGGCTATAGAACTATGGGGTTGATTGTGTAGGTGGATTCGTCTGCGGTTGCCTGTGTTGTTCAGAGGGTGGCGTTCGTAAGCCAAAATAGGCGGCAATCAAAAAGGCGATCGGAGCCAGAACCGCCAATGCTTTTACTAGCGAGTGATCGCGTCGCTCAACAGGAGATAGAGGCTGTTTAGCGGTGGTTTCCGATTCCGACTTGGGTCGGTGGTAATGATGAAATATTTCTTCTTTGAGCCATTCAGTGGTCGCCTTAAAGTCATGTAGAGGGGTGGGCAGCATTTCCAAATAAGTTGCATTGCGGATGAGATCGCCAGGTTTACCAGTAACCTTTACTTTGTCAAATAAATTAGCCACACCATAGCCTAAACCCAATTTCATTAGGGTACCGCGAAGATTTACATGGGCTGGGCTGGGCGATTTTCCCTCAGCAAGTGCAATCAGATTGCGAGCAATGTTTGCACCTTGTTGATACGCTACTTGTGCTAAAGCAGGTTGTTGCTTCTCTTGTACGTCCGCGCAGTCGCCTGCGGCAAACACTTCTGGAAAATCCAACAGTTGCAGGGTTGGGGTTACTAATGGTAAACCATGCTTATCTAAATGGGCTGTCGAAATCTGAGACTTAAGGCTTTGGATGAGTGGGTTCGAGGCAGTACCCGCCGTCCAGATGGTAGTCTGGGTCAATAGAGTTTTGGTTTCGGTACTGTTAGCAGGCTGATAGTCCAGGCGATCTGCATCAACGGCTTTCACTCCTACGCCTAAGATCGTTTCAACGGGCACTGTTCGAGTTTTGAAAGCGTGAAGAGCCACATTCTGTAAACCCGCGTTAACATCCCCTGAGAGAATTGTCTTGCCGTGATTGATTAAAACAATGCGAATCTCATGAATATTGCCGCCCAGTTGGGCATACCAGTAAGGTAACAAATCTGCGAGCGTTGCCGCCATTTCTACACCGGTTGGACCTGCCCCCACGACGGCAAAGGTTAGGAGCGATCGCCTTTGCTGTTCGTCGCTCGTCTGGCTGGCACGCTGCAAACAATCTCGTAACTGTCGTTCCAATGCGATCGCATTCTCTCGCGTCCGAAATGCAAAGGCATTTTCTTGTGCGCCTTCCGTTCCTAGATAGCCCTGAACGCTGCCAACTGCTAAGACAAGGTGGTTGTAAGTGTAGTCTAAGCCAGAAGCTAAATCAAGACGTTTTGCTTGCAGGTTGATCGCCGTTACCTTATCCTGCACAAAGTCGATATCGCTGCCTTGCAGCAATTCTTTATAAGTCGGACAGACGGCATCTTCTGACAATTCACCCGTCAGTAGCTCATACAACATCGGCTTGAAGACAAACCGCTCCTGCGGGTCAATTAGAACGAGCGATCGCAGATCGTGCTGATGACGCAGATGTAAAGCCGTAAAAAGACCTGTAAAACCTGCTCCAACTATAATTGTAGGGCGATTCGAGGAATTCATTTTCGGAAAGGGAAGATAAAGGACAGCGAACAATCTAATGAATGGGTTAACAATATAGCCCCCTTGTCGCGTTCAATCCAAAAATTTGAATGTCTCTGGTTCTAGCAAATTGTTTGAACATGGATCGAATATACAACGGCATCATATTTCTGACCATTCAAGTTTGTATAGTTAAGCAGGAACTTATAGTTGCTAATTTCATGGACAAGTATTCCACTTAATTAGTTTGTAAGTTTAACCTTACTGGATGAACTACGGCACCCTCTATTCCATTTGCAAAAGCATTTGGAATTGCTTTTCTGATTATGTTATATGAACCATTGCAGTCAGCATTAATCAATCTTCCAGATTTACTTCTGTACATTCCCCTTTGAATCCGCTTACCACTAAAGGTATGTTGGACTCCTTTTTTATAAGTTGGGATTGTATCTAAATCTAGAAAGCTGGCTCTACTTGTGTAGGATTCTTCAGTAAGAAGAACTTTAATTCCGACAAGCGCAGCTTTATATTTAAGTTGGTGAATAAATCTGTCATGAGGAATCTGTACGAAGTTTTGATTGTTTCTCTTGCCGATGTTTGATTCTTGTTTCCATGTATCATTTTTACCAATAATTAACGTGCCAATGTTATTCTCTACCAGTTCGTTAATTAAGAATCGACTAGCTTTATGTAAATAATCATCAACCTTAAAGTTGCGTTTCTTGCCAAGCTTCTGGATTCTTTTTGTCGTTCCTTTCTTGATATTGATTGCAGTTCGGATTTCTTCTTATTGAAGAATTGGTTGATTGCTTTCAGTGGTTTACCATTGACAATAAATGGTGAGAATCCTTTGATATTTGAAGTAATTGTTGCTAAGTTAGTTACTCCTAAATCTAGACCTGCTACTCTACTTTCATCCAAACCTTCCGCTTGAATTTCTGTGTTGTAAACTACTTCAACCACATAATGATTCAGTTTTGGAACTACTCTTACTTGAGCTAACTGTTCATAAGGTACTGCGGTCTTCAGTTCAATATTAGTTTGAGAAAGTTTGACAACACCTCTTTTTACTAGCGCTGTTTTACTAATTGCTTGAATTGTATAGACTAGAATATTTCTTCCTTCTAATTTATGTTTGTACTTCGGTAACTTTGGTCTACCGAAGAACTTCTCCGGCTCTGAATGAAAAGCTTTCAAAGATTCCCAGAACGATTTCCAGTTTTTATCTAGTATCATTAAAACTTGTTGACTTACTTTTGCTGGTAAAGCTTTGTAGTCTACTTGACCTTGAAGTAACTTTTGTACTTGATGATAATTTAGGATGATTGAGTTATGAATAAACTCCTGTCTCATCTGATAATTAGCTACATTGTAGAGATTCTTTGACAGGAAACATAAATCATCTATCTGGAGATAATATTTATGTTTTTGGTTAATGACATGCCTCTCCACTAACTGCATTCTTCTGACTCTAGACATTTAATCATGCATTCAGTTACCAAGTTACTGTTTAAGGTATCAATACGGTTGTGTAATATGTGTAGCTTACCCTACCCAACTTTCAGTATGGGTAGGGACTGCGCTCAACATTTTCTGTTCAAATCCAATTTTAGATTTGTATTATCCATGCCTTAAAGATTGATGGTCAAGAAATCCTGTTGAGTACTCCGCAAGTAATGGGCAAACAACCAATTACGATTCCAACAGATAGCAACATCATGTAAATAATGGAGTATTTAAACAGCGATCGCGCCAACTCCAAATTTGAGGGAGACTGTCTTAACAACCAGGCTTTACGCACAAAAATACTACCTAAGACGATCGCGACAACGGGATACAGCCAATTTGTTGCCTGGAGCGGATAAGCAAGCAGTAAAGTTACTGGAATGAGAATTAAGGTGTAGACAAAAATTTGTCTAGTTGTAGTTTCATTTCCCGCAACCACAGGCAGCATAGGAACGCCCACTTTGGCATAGTCATCTCGAAGCATCATTGCCAATGCCCAGAAATGAGGAGGTGTCCAGAGAAACACGATCGCAAACAAGCACCATGCTGCCCAACTCAAATCGCCTGTTACTGCTGCCCACCCAACTAGAGGCGGAATTGCACCTGCCGCTCCGCCAATGACGATGTTCTGACAGTGATGCCGTTTTAGCCAATGGGTGTATACCAGTACGTAAAGGAGAATCCCTACCATTGCTAAACTGGCGCTCAACAGGTTAGCGAAGACAGCTAGAAGCGTAAACGAAATCAATGCAAGCGCGATCGCAAACATTAAGGCATGATGGGGTTGGATTCGACCCGACGGCAGCGGACGATGGCGGGTGCGTTCCATCGCAAAATCGATATCGCGATCGTAGAGACAATTCATTGTATTTGCTGCTCCTGCGGCGCAAACACCACTTACTAATGCGATCGATAGCAGCCAGGGATCGATATGTCCTTTTGCTGCCATTGCCATACCAGCAGTTGTCGTGATGAGTAACAATAAGATGATGCGAGGCTTTGTGAGTTGAACGTAGCTTTGAATTACTTGCCAACTTGTTTGCTGGTAATGAATCGTGGCATCATAAACAGGGATTGAAGCGAATACTCTTTCATATTTGTCTGACACGGATCTATCTCCTGAAAAAATATAAGGCGATCAGCAATTGGGCTGAATTAAATCAATAGTATTAGTGGCGGTTCGAGAGACTTTAAGGAGCGTGAAGGATGCTAATGGTTTATGAAAAAAAAGATGGCAATTGCTATTAAGCTTAATCCTAATGCGGTAAGAACAGCATGTTCGAACCGCCGACTCAATACTCCAACAATCGCTGCAATAGCAACGATCGTCAGAAACGTACCGATGTAAACTGTATCTTCTCCACTCTTATCAATTAGAGGGTTGGTTTGTCGATCTGAAGTTTGCTGACCTAATGCTTGAGTATGATGCAAAAATGTTGTAACTCCTAAGGTATAACTTCTTTTCATGTCATCACCGAATTCATTCGCGCCCGTATTGATGCAGAAGGTCTAAATATTCGGAAATCCTTGAAATGCGATCGCATTTCAATCGCCGCTTTTCATCAATTTTGTGTACAAACTTTACTCAGGATCGAGCGATCTTTCTTGAATACCTCTAACGTTCCTTGCCCTTGGTGATCTCCCTTACCTTCAAGGACTTGGTATTTATAGTTACCATTCTTAAACTTGTAGACTTGAGCAGCTCCTGTATTCTCTTTAGTTCCTTTACCCAAACTTAAATTGCCTTGAGGACTAGTAGAACGGTAGAGAAGTTCACCCGAACCATGCCGTTTCCAAATATTAACGTTGTATCCACCTTTGCACTTCAAACTGAGAACCAAGTCAGCAGTAGAGTCAGCCGAAGCTCTTAAGGAGAGATGAGCTAAAACACAAGTCATCAAACCTAGTAATGTAATTTGCTTCAGTCGTGTTTTCATAGTTTCCTCTTATGATGTTGAAATTTTTTCAATTTATCCTGTTGCCAGAAGACCGTGAATAAGAATCACTAGCACAATTAACGTAATGATGATATAAAGGCGATCGCGTTGTTGCCAAAATGCGAACACTGAAAACGCAACTCGTGCAACGGGAGTTAGAATCAACAGTAGAATGCCAAGCTGGATGATGCCCCGTCCTCGTAGTGCCAGCACATCATGGAGAACGCCAGGTACTTGGCGCAGGTCAGCCGGTTCTCCGCGAAAGATGTGACCTTGAGGAGTATCATGACCGTTATGAATCAGATAGAGAATACCGCCTACAATCACGATCGCTGCTGCCAGAATAACTCCAATTCGTAAAAGAATACTAATCGCGATCTCAACCTGCTGGTCTGTCCATTGACGTGTTCTTGCCATGTCAAATCCTTCCGGTGATGCCGTTATAAATCATTTGAATGCCGATCGCCAGTAGGACAATGCTAAAGACGATCCGCAGTGCAGTGACTTTTGCTCGGACTAACACTTTGGCTCCGCACCATGCGCCCACTAATACACCTAGCAGTACAGGCATACACAACCCCGGATCGATGTATCCTCGACTGAAATAAATGCCAGCACTGGCAGCGGCAGTCACCCCAATCATGAAATTGCTGGTGGTCGTAGACACCTTAAACGGTAGTTGCATTACCCGATCCATTGCCAGCACCTTGAGCGCGCCAGAACCGATGCCGAGCAAGCCAGAGAGCGCTCCTGCAACCAGCATCACGGCAAATCCACCCGGAACATGTTGAATGTGATAGGACTGTTCGCCCTGCGGCGTTGGGTAGCTGCCATCGAGCTTTAAGCGAGCTGCCAGTGGATTGATCGGCAGATTGACAGCTTGTGAATGATGGGGTCGATTGCTGAGATAGGTGGATACCAACAACACCACTCCGAAGATGATTGCAATCACTCTGGTAGGAGCCTTTGCCGCGATTAGCGCCCCCGTCACGGCTCCAAAGGTTGTGGCAACTTCTAGAAACATCCCAACTCGGATATTGCTGTACCCTTCTCGGACATAGGCGATCGCTGCTCCAGACGAGGTAGCAATCACAGACACTAAAGCAGAGCCGATCGCATAACGAATATCTACATCCAGTCCCAGTGTCAAGAGTGGCACAACCACAACGCCTCCTCCTAGCCCAGTCAAAGCACCTAGTAAGCCCGCCAAAATAGAGGCAAGGGCAATAATTGCAGTGAATTCAAGATTATTCATAAAGCATCGCTCATAAGAAATACTTAAATCCTATTGAAATTGATGGTTCTAGATAGTTAACCGACATCGATCGCGTTTTGCTGGTGCTGTTCATTTCTCCACCGCTTTATGGGCATCTAGAGCGTTATCCAATGCGAACTAACGAAGGTCAACCACAGGTCGCAAAAATAGTAAACGTTATATCCCCAGATTGTTGTCGAGCGTCACAGGTCACGTATCCGCCTTGTGTGGGATGTGGCGTAGGAAGAAGATCGGAAGAGAAGAATTGGATCGTCAGTCGGTGCGATCCCGTCTGCCACGATCAGAGGATCGTAGTTGATCTGATAGCTGCCAGCCAGGTCAGATGGCGTCGCCGATGTCAGTGTTAAGGTACCAGCCTTCAGCTCTCGACGGTTCTTCGGCCAGAACAGCGTCGGATTGGTTTCAGGGTCACCCGGCTCACCGATCGTCACGATCATGTCCCAGTTCACTGAACCCGTACGCATGCGCTCCATGAGTGCCTGTTCCAGAAAGTTGCGCGGCATTGATGCCAACTGTGCATTTGAAAGCTGCTTCTCGCCATCTTGGGGAACAAAGCGGAATTTGACGATCATCGTTTTACCCGCATCATTAATGAACTTGAAGGCATGGATGCCGTAAAATGCAGAATTAGCATAGCTTGGGGGTGGATTGTTCTCCTGCAAGAATTTTGTTTGCAGCACATTATCCGGGTGTGAAGCCTCGAACTGCTTGAACTTCGCTGGGTCTGGTTTTCCGGTAGCGGGATTGATCGCCAGTGCGATGAACTTGTCCAAAAACGTTTTCGGTGTGGCAGCAAAGAACATCGGCGTACTGAGCATAGTCATATGATGCAGGCTGCCATCGGGTAGTCTGAATTCGAGCGCCATCCCGCGTGGGCTTTTCTCAGCGTCCGATGCCACTGGGTCGCCACCAGCGATGGAGAAGCGTGCGACGATGTCAAGCTTTTCTCCAGAGAACAGCCCAGAGCGCGAGATTTCTTTGACTTTTGGATTACCAATGAACGTGCCCAAGGCACCCACACCTTTCGTGTGATTTCGTCGCTGACCAGGGTGTAAGCCGTAGGCATCCTGAAGCGCATCCACGACCTTTTCTGCGGTAGCCTCGGTCTGCTTTTCCGAGGATTCCAATTGGCGAACAGACATACCAATGGCGGCTGCTGCGGTCGCGGTTGCAGACGCAACAAAACCCGTAGCAGCAAGCTGACTGATTGATATTAGGAAGTTTCTCCTGCTGCGAACCTTTTTATCTGGCATTTGCTTCTCCGATGAAAATCGCTAAGAGGATGTCTGAAAAGTTGTGAGGAGGTGATGCGTGATTACGCAAGCTGTTTTAACATTAAACGAATCATTGCAACATAAATAAAAGCCTCTGAAGTTTGCGGTAAAATCTCATAGTCCTTACTGAGTCGGCGGCACCAATTGAACCAACCAAAAGTCCTCTCAACCAGCCAACGCTTAGGGAGTACAACAAAACCAATAGTTCTTCAGAGCGTGTAACAACGCTCCAGAGCCAGCGATAAACATCCATCACAAGCGTGCGTAAAACCTATACCGCGATAGCCACCATCAACCCAAATCCGAATCAATCTACCCATGCGGTAAGCGAAGCCATGCCGAAGGCTTATTGCGTACTTGATCGAGTTTAAACAAAACTTGTTTGGCTCCTGCTTGTTCGCTCACGTTGGCGGCAGTAATCACGACAACGCTCTTGCAAGCCCAAGGTATCGATAAGTATGTGCCGCTTACGTCCCTTGATTTTCTTACCTGAGTCATAGCCGACTTCTTGGGATACCATTGTTGCCGTCTCAACCGATTGACTATCCATTATGGCTTAGGCGCGGAGATGGTTCTCGATTTTGGCTTACACGTACCCACAAGCGCAATCGTTCATGGATTTGTTGCCACGTCCCGTCCTTTCTCCACTGTCGAAAATAATGGTAAACGGTTTTCCAGTTTGGGAAGTCGTGGGGGAGCATACGCCACGCACAACCTGCACACAAGATGTAATCATATTGCATTCACTACTGCTTCCATGTCAACACTGGGTTTTCTACCGCCTTTTTTCGCTGCTGGAATTAGTCCTGATAGCAGTTTCCACTGCAAGAGAAGTCAAATTACGCAGGATAGATGGACTCATGGCCAAGGTAACGCTGTCATACTTAAGTATTTTTTCTAATGACAGGATACCGTTACGTGGGCTTTCTTACTTTTCAGACATCCTCTAAGAAAAAAGTTCCTTATTGTAAAAGACGATCGCGGGAAGTGCTAGAGGTGCCAACAAATAAAGAGGCTGGAAGCGCGTAATCTAAAACCAGTTCATTGAGTCCGCTGGTTTGAGTGCTATCAAATTGCTTGGCTCGTCCTGCAAAGTATCCAATCGCCAACACGAAAAATATTGGCGACAAGACAACAAAAATTGAGTCTAACATCTGACAAAAATCTCCTTTGCGCTTGCGATTGGGATATTGAGGCAAGACGGTTTTCAACTGTGAATCAGCAAGTCAATGGCACAACCTTAGTCAAGCAGCTTCAGCCCCTTTTTTACAGCACCACCAAGAACCAAGATCGGTTCTCTTAAGCAAGGGTTTTGTACTCCGGCTTGTACACGTGCTGACGAATAAACGCTTCAATGTCAGCAGGGCGATCGACCCGTGCCAGTCCACTGTCAAACACCAGTTTTGCCACCCGTACTGCGGTCTTAATCTCGGTTTCCAGGATGTTTGACTGCGGCGGATAAATCAGTCCCTGCTTCAGCAGGTCTTCCGGCACCTGATCGGCAACCGCTGCCGCTGCTTCAATAAACATTTCATCAGAAACTCGCTTTGCTTCTGTGGCATAAATCGCTAATCCAACTGCTGGGAAAATGTAGAAGTTGTTGGCTTGTCCCGGCAGGAAGGTTTGACCGTTGAAGTGAACGGGTGGAAACTGCACTCCAGCCGCATAGATTGCTTTCCCCTTCGACCAGGTATACGCCTGTTCTGGCGTGCATTCCGCATGTTCGGTCGGGTTCGACAGCGCCATAATTACAGGGCGATCGTTCAGCTGCGACATTGTTTCAACCACCTGTTGGGTAAAAGCACCACCCACGGTACTGACACCGATGATGGTCGTTGGCTTAATGCTCTCGATTGCCGCTACAAAATCTCTGGTGGGCGGGTGCGGGTGTGCGTAGGGCTTCTGGAAATCCACAAGATCGGTGCGAGTTGGTTCCAGCAAGCCGTTGATGTCGAACATAGACACCCGCGACTGGGCATCTTCGAGCGTCATCCCCTGTGCCACTAGCGCTGTACAGAGCAGATTCGCCAAACCGATCGCCGCTGAACCTGCACCCAGGAACAGATACTTCTCGTCCTTTAACTGTGTTCCCTTGAGTTTAGTTGCGTTGATCATACCAGCCAGAGTGATACCTGCTGTACCCTGCACGTCATCGTTGTAGCAAGATACTTTATCTCGATAGCGTTCCAGCAAATGTACCGCATCAACTCCCGTCCAATCCTCAAAGTGAATGCAGCACTTAGGAAATACTTCTTGCACTGCTTCAACAAATTCATCTACGAAGCTGTATAGTTCCTCGGTGGATGGGCGTGTTTTACGCAGACCCAAGTACAGCGGATCGTGAAGGTATTGCTCGTTGTTGGTTCCAGCATCTAGGTAGATGGGCAGTAGTCCTGTCGGTGGCACTCCAGCCGTTGCCGTGTAAAGTTGCAGTTTGCCGATCAAAATGCCCATGCCGTTCGCACCCAGATCGCCTAATCCAAGAATCCGCCCCCCGTCTGTGACGCAAATAACTCTCACATCCTTAACGGGCCAATTCTGGAGAATTTTCTTTACCTGTCCCCGACGCTTGATCGACACATACATCCCTCTGGGACTCCGAAAGATATGTCCAAACTTGAGACAAGCTTCCCCGATCGTTGGATCGTAGACGATCGGTAAAAATCGCGTTGGGTCTGACATTATCGTCCGGTAGAACAGGGTTTCGTCGTGGTCGAGCAAATTCATCAGATAGATATAGCGCTCGAGGTCGGTATTCTTATGACCGAGCTGCTGCATCACACGGCGCAATTGCAGATCTTCTGATTCAGTCACGTCGGGAACTAGCCCCACTAGCCCTAACGCCTGCCGTTCAGCCTCCGTATAGGCAGTGGATTTATTTAACGATGGGTCATGCAGCAGTTCAACTCCACGCTTGCCGTTCAGGATAGTTTCGTAGTTCATTACTTTTACTCCTTATGCTAATTCGGTTAAACCAATCAAATTCAATGACTACTTTGCAACGTAGGGACGAACCATTTTTGCGGGATCAACAACTTGGTCAAATTCATCAGCGGAAACATACCCCAGCTTCAGAGCCGCTTCCTTCAACGTCAGATCGTGGTCGAGGGCATAGTGTGCCACTTGCGAGGCTTTGTCGTATCCGATAATTGGGCTGAGAGCCGTCACTAACATCAGCGATCGCTCCACAAAGGCACTAATTTGCTTCTGGTTGGGTTGCATTCCTGCCACCAAAAACCGATTAAAGTTGTGGCAGCCATCGCTGATAATCCGAATCGAGTGCATAATGTTGTGAATGATTACTGGCTTATAAACATTCATCTCCAGATAGCCACTCGCTCCGCCAAACGTCACTGCTACGTCGTTGGCTATCACTTGTACGGCAATCATTGCTAGTGCTTCACACTGGGTAGGATTCACCTTTCCCGGCATGATGGATGAGCCTGGTTCGTTGGCAGGAATATCGAGTTCGTGGAAGCCGCAGCGAGGCCCACAGCTTAATAAACGAATATCATTACCAATTTTGTATAAAGAGGTTGCCAGCGTCTTCAGCGCACCACTTAGCATTACTAGTGCATCATGACTACCCTGTACTGTAAATTTATTAGGAGCGCTGATGAAAGGGAGTCCAGTAAGCTGAGCAATTTCTGCTGCTACAACTTTTGCAAACTCAGGCGTTGAGTTAATGCCTGTCCCGACTGCCGTTCCCTTGCAAAAACCCACGACAAATGGGGACAGGCTTGTTTTGTAGATCCGCAATTACCCACGACTATTTTTGATGAAGCCTGTCCCCATTTGTCT
>NZ_JTCM02000122.1 GCF_000817785.2 Hassallia byssoidea VB512170
AGCAGTATTTCATTCTATAGGTTTTTAGTCTTTACCACTGGCTGCTCAACTCTCTAGCAAATTTTGCGGTTCTAGAAAAAAAGAAGTAGCGATCGCATCCAATGTAGAGAGTACGGTGATTTTAGTTAGAGGTGCGATTAAAAATTAGTAGAGACGACGATTTATCGCGTCTTGATTTGTGAAGACGACGATTTATCGCGTCTTGATTTGTGAAAATGCCCGTGTGCAGATCCCCGACTTCTCAAAGAAGTCGGGGATCTAATTTCTCAGCGCGTTTTTTGTAGCCTCTCCTACGGAGAATCGCTTGTTTAGTCTGCAAGAATCGTCAGCGAAGCTCTTTCAGAGCCGCTTCGCGCTTTGCTATTCTGAATACATTCTCCCAATTTAGGAAAGACTAGCCGATGATGTCAGCTTCAAAGCAAAAACCCTCATCAGTAAATTGGTGAGAATGTTAGTCTTCCTTAGCTGTAGAAATCCTCAATTTTCACATCCGTGGGTTGAGTTCCTGCAACCTTCCTAACCTGAATTGGACCATCCTTTGCTTTGTATATATATCGAATTCCATCTAGCTTTCCTGCTTCTCGGGCTTTGTTCCAGTCAGCATAGTTAACTTTGAGAGTCACAGTTTGACCGCAGGCGTTGTAGTACATATCATTAGTAATCACACCTCCCGACCAGCCGTAGAAAGCAGCTTGATCTTCGTAAAATACTGGTATGGTTGTAGCTGCACCAGTATTTAGCGTTTTCAAGCAGTCGCTTGCAGCAACAGCTTGCCCCTGACCTAGCGATAAAGTCAAGGAGAGCATGATAAACAAGGCAATTATCATCTTTTTCATTGCACAAATCCTCTTTACTTAGGTTATTGAGAATAGTTCGAGAAATCTTAGGCAGAATTTGACTTCCCTGTAGTAACAACACTGAACATCATGGTGTTGTTGTTAACAGCCTACTGGCATTCGCTATTTCTAAAAACTTACTCTCGGTAGAGATTAAAGTCATCTCAGTAATAGATGCAAAAATCTACTTATTGTGTTAATTAACATACATCCTTTGCCAATTTGGTATTATAGCGGTTCTCGTTTACGTGAGGTACACCCGTAGGGGCACTGCCGTGCCCCTACACCTGGCGATATGATGTTGTACCGTATCTGAATAGGAACCGCTATAGATAGGGCAAGCCGATGCATTAACAATGCAGGTCGATGCATTAACAATGCAGGTCGATGCATTAACAATGCAAGCCGATGCATTAACAATGCAGGTCGATGCATTAACAATGCAGGTCGATGCATTAACAATGCAGGTCGATGCATTATATCGTGTGCGGTTAAAGACTTATCATTTAGACCGCACTCTTGCTTTCTTGCACTCTTGTTTTCTTGAAAGAGGCTTTTGGGACTTTTGCACAGATCCGGTAATCATAAGTGATTAACCGGACTTGATATCAAATAGGATTACTATTGCTGAAGTCAGGAATAGCCGCGATTGTGTTCTACTCGGCTCAAAAATTCGTCTAAGACTTGCAAAAATCTTTCTGTCTCTTCCAAGTGAGGCATATGTGAACTATTTTCAAATAGTACCCACTCTGAATTAGAAATACCTAGCTTTAATTTTTCTACACAAGCTGGAGTTACTTCATCATACTTACCAGAAAGCAGCAGTGTCGGTACAAAAATTTCACTTAAGCGGTTTTCAACATTCCAGTCGATGATTTTGCCAACACCCCGAAACTCTGTACCAACTTTGCTGTAGGCTGTAGTCAAACAACTGGGCCAAGGGTTTAAACGACAGAGAAAGTTATGGTTAAAGACTTCCATAGCCTCTTTATATTCTGGGTCTTGGGTTGTACCTGCGGTTTCATGTTTAGAAATAATCTCTTTGATATCTGCGGGTAGATCGTTCATTAAGCTATAAGCTTCACTCACAAATTGCTGAATGCTGGCAGGTGTATTAGCCAAAATCAGACTTGCTAAACCAGTTGCTTGAGAAAGGGTATGTTCTAGTGCCAAACAACCACCCCATGATTGTCCAAAAAGATGGATTTGCTCTAAGTTTAAAGTGCTGCGGATGGCTAAGAGTTCATCTTTAAATAAATCAATCGAATATAAATTTTCTTCCGTAGGACGATCGCTATTTCCACATCCTAGTTGATCGTAGAAAATAACTTGCCTTCCCGTGTAAGCGATCGCTTCTAATGGTTCTAAGTAATCATGGGGTACTCCTGGACCTCCATGAAGACACAACAAAGGTAGTTTGCCTTCTGCTTCTTGGTTCGGTTTAACAATGCGATACCACACTTGATGACCGCGAAACGAGATAAAATCTTCAACGGCAGAAGTTGATGACTGTTTATTCATACACTGAGAAAGATTAGCAGTAATATTTACTATAACCTGCGGAATGTGGCTTAGTTAGCATTTGCAAGCCGACACAATCGCATTGTCAGTCGATACAATCGCATTGTCAGTCGATGCATTAACGTCTCCACGCTAACCAAGCCGAGGATAACTTCTTAAAGCTTTCCAAACGGGCAATGCTATACTTATCGGCAGCTTTGCGGATAGCTTCTGCTTGGGTGGGATATGGGTGAATTGTTTTGGCGATCGCACTCAAACCCAAATTATTAGTTATTGCTAAAGTCACCTCGCTAATCATCTCACCCGCATGTCGAGCGACTATCGTTGCTCCTAAAAGCTTATCTGTTCCCTTCTTTACATATAATTTGGTAAATCCTTCAGTTTCCCCATCAACGATCGCTCGATCGACATCGTTGAGAGGTACGCTAAATGTATCAACTTCAATACCCTTTGCCTCAGCTTCTTCGGGATACATACCTACATGGGCAACTTCTGGATCGGTATAAGTACACCAAGGCATAATTAAAGAACTCAGCTTTTTACGTCCCAGCCCAAAAATCGAAAACAGCGCATTTTGAATTACAATCCGAGCCGCAGCATCAGCAGCATGAGTAAACTTCCACTTCATGCAGACATCACCCACCGCATAGATTCGGGGATTAGTTGTCTGTAAGTAGTCATTGATAATCACACCTTGCTTTTCATCGTATTCTACACCCACAGCTTCCAGATTCAAGCTTTCTACATTAGGCGATCGCCCTGTTGCCACTAAAATTTCATCGACTGCAAGCGTTTCCTCTTGTCCGTTAATCTCGTAATGAATGACTTTTTCTGCATCCTTGCGTTCAATGAATTTAATTTTCGACTCAAAAAGTAACTGAATACCCTCGCGCACAAAAGCTTTTTGAATAATCTCTGCTGCTTCAGCATCTTCACGACTCAGCAAACGCGAACCTTTTTGTAGTAAAATGACTTCTGAACCTAAGCGTTGAAAAGTCTGAGCCAATTCGCAACCGATGTAGCCTCCACCAATTACCGCCAATCGATTGGGGCATTGTGTCAGAGAAAACACCGTTTCATTAGTGAGATATCCGACTTTATTCAAGCCATCAATCGGTAATTTAGTAGGGCGCGAACCTGTAGCGATCGCCGCTTTTTTGAAGTGTAAAATACTTTCTCCCACTTCTACCGTATCAGTATCTTTAAATCGAGCCTCGCCAAAAAACACGTCAACACCAAATTCTTCTTGAAACCGTTTAGCAGAATCATTCGGACTAATTTCTGTACGTATTCGTCGCAACCGCTCCATCACTGCGGGAAAATCAATATCAATATTACGAGGTTTGTTAATGCCAAATTTTTGCGCGTAATGGATATCTGCAACCACCCGCGCAGAGCGAATCAGCGTTTTTGATGGTACACAACCCACATTAGTACAATCACCCCCCATCAAGTGCTTTTCTATCAAAGCCACTTTCGCACCTAACAAAGCTGCACCCGCAGCAGTCACCAATCCTGCCGTACCCGCACCAATGACAACCAAATTGTAACTCGGTGCAGGTTCAGGATTAACCCAATCTGGAGGATGAAGGTTATCAATTAACGCCTGATTATACCGATCCATTGGGGAAACGGTTACGGTGCTAACTGCTGGGGTCATACGATTTTGGATTTTAGATTTACGATTTTGGATTGACAAGAACTGATTAAATATCTTAAACAGAAAGTCATTAATTTTCGTCTAACTAAAGTTGGTTTTATTTAACTTCGGCTAATTTGGCTCTAATCGTTTCTATCCGTTTGCGATTTACGCCCAAATCGCTTTGACCCAAACGCGACGCAGAGCGAACTTGGATAACATTCGCTTTGCGGTCTAGATAAAATTCCACATCATCGACAAATCCCATCAAAGCGCTTTTAAATTCTGCATACAAATAATCCTTGCTTTCTGTGATGATTTTGGTTCTAGGCAAAGATTGAATCACACTTTTGAGATTAGCGATCGCTTCTTCTGGGGTAGAACTATAACTCAGCGGTGCAATTGAATGAACTGAAGAAGAACTTTGACTAGAAACACAGTTCGGGCTATTAGGGCAAGGTGCTAATTTACCACTGTTCACACCTAAATTGTTTGGTCGTTTGCCAGCAAAAATCATAATTTTGCTCTAATAAATAGGTAGACTGTATATTACTCTACAATGTAGTGAGCGATTTATCGCTCAATTGCACTTAAGGGCTGAAGCCCTTACTACGTTTAATGCGCGTTTATTTACACTCCTGGCAAAAAGCGATCGCTCTTTTTCCAACTTCTATCTGGAATTTGCAGGCGATCGCTTTTTTGTTAATTCTATTCAAAATTTAGGCACAAAGTTTACACCTTGTCAGGAGCAGCCTACATTTTACCATGCTGCATAACTTGTTGAAGATGCTGGCGTATTTCTTGTACTTGTTGGATATCAGAGGAGCGCAACTTCTCGAACAACTCTACACAAGGTTGAGAACCTGCTTGTTGTGCGTCTTGGATGTAAGAGTCGTAAGCTTTGACTGCTTCAGCTTTGTTCTGCAACACAGTAATAAAATCGTACTCAAGATTGCTAATCGGTTGAGAATTTCCGTTACCTGTAGTCATATAACCCTCCTAGTGGTACTTATTAATTTGTACCCATCCTCAAAGAGTCATTCATCTGCCCAAAAGCGTAGTTACAGATACATAATTAACAACCTTAGTATGATGCCTGCTGGCACTTGTTGAATATCATCACTCGTGTAGCTGCATTTTCAGAGTGTTGAAAGACTTTAGAACCCCGACTTCTGAAAAAAGTCGGGGTTCTCAGGCTGAGAATTCATTATGCAACCGGTTGATTTTCATCACAGTGATGAGAATGTGAGAATTCATTTTGATGTTCTCTACCTCCTCGATACCTAATTGGGCAAGATTTGGTGTTAGCACTAATGCAATCCATATGTGGCGTTTTGGCACACACAACTAGTAGCGCACCGAGAATAAACAATAAGCCACACATTGCTGCTGTTTGCATCGAAGAAATTTCTAACGCTCCGTGAACAACTACTTCTCGCAATACAGATACAATTGTTACCTCTACTGCTACGCCAACAGAAATACTATGCTCTTGTAAGTAAACCATGAGCAATCGAAATAACTCGACCAAAATCAAGATGAATAGTATCTTAGCTGTCACAATTTTATAATCTAATGGCTTCATGAGGGCGTTAAATATCCCCCACAGCTGCATTACCATGACAGCGAACAAAGTCAAACACAAAACTATAACGATTAAATCTTGGAAAGCCTCCATGTTGCGAACAATTGAATGTCGATCAAACCAGCGATCGCCTAATAAAAATTGACTCTTGAAGCGCTTTTGCTTGTACATTTGCATTCTCATGGGAACAATTTACGACTACACCAGCCTTGGGCAGAACCTGGACAAAAATAGACAGCCTTGTGTTGAAATATTTATGGGGCATCACAGACGATCTGTGTAGAAGCGCAAAGTTTGAGCGGAGGTTTCCTCCGATCAAAGCTTTGTAAGAGAGGCTGTCTATTTTTGTCTATCCTTTATGAAACCCCAACCAATAATTCTATTGTTACGCAACGTGAAGCAATCGCACCTCAACGGAGTTGATAATTTAAATTCTGTAATTGTTGTAACAATTGGTCGGCATTTCTCGCCCACAAAGTATTATTTTGAGCATTATATAAATCTCTGGCATATTGTAATACCTGTACCGCTGATGGATATTGTCTTAATTGCATAAAAACTAACCCCGCACCGTAATAAGCGTTGGGATAATTCGAGTTTGCCTCAGCCGATTTTCTAAATGCTTCTAAAGCTTCTTGTGATTTATTTTGGTTATACCAAATCGTTCCCAAATTATAATGAGCTTCTGAATACTTCGGATTAATTTTTACAGCTTTGCGAAATGCATCTTTTGCTTTATCAACTTTATTTTGTTGGAGATAACATATCCCCAGATGATAAGCTGGTTCTGGAGCATTTTGACTATATTGCATTGCTTTTTTAAAAGATGCGATCGCTTTATCCCAATCGCCTTGTTGCTCTCGTAGCAAGCCAAAATTATAATGAGCAAAACCCAGCTTTGAATCGAGTTGCAACGCTCGTTGCAAGTAATCATTTGCCTGTTGTAAATTATTACCTTCCAACAACGCTCCCCCCAAATTAGCAAAAGCCGGAGCAAATTTGGGGTCGGCTAGAGTTGCGCGATAAAATGCATCTGCCGCAGGTTGTAATTGTCCCACCTGTCGCAGCGCTAACCCTAAATTATAATGTGCCGGTGCCAAATTCGGATCTAGCTTAATTGCTTGATTAAAATAGGCGATCGCATCTTCTACCCTTCCCACATTTATCGCCTGCAAGCCTTGATTTAACCAATCTGTAGCAGTTTGATTATTATTATATTGCGCCAGCAACGGGGGAATGGGGAGTAGGGAGTAGGGAGTAGGAGTAGGAGAAGCAGAAGAAGACGGGGAGAGGATGCTACCACCCAACAAAATTAAACTAACCAGCCCTGCTTTACAATATTTATAGAATGATAATCTCATTAACTTTCGCTCCTCGTAACACCTTTAGTGACGTTTCATTCACAAAAAGTTTGGTTTTAACTGAATAATTTTACAAAACTTTGGAATTTTGTATCAAAGTTTGTGCAACTTAAATTTTCTTCAGGTAAATCTTACAACAAGCTACGATTTTTTGTTAACTAGGTTAAAAGAAGGATAATGACAAATTAAAGACGGGTAACAATCAAAGCACAAAGAATTGTCACCCAAAATAAATCAGCATAATGCGGCTGGTGTAGCTCACCGCAAGGGAGGTTTTATGAACGAAAAAGTAAAATCGGGTTCGCGGAACGTTGCAATTGTCGGTCCTTATTTAAGCGGGAAGACCACGTTACTAGAAAGTTTGTTATTTGTCACAGGAGCGATTTCCCGCAAAGGCAATGTCAAGGATGGCAATACAGTAGGAGATAGTGCGGCAGCAGAGCGCGATCGCCACATGAGTCTCGAAGTAGGTACAGCAAGCACTCAATACAACGATATTCGCTTTACCTTTATTGATTGTCCGGGTTCGGTGGAATTTGCCCAAGAAACCTACAACGCCTTAATGGGAGTCGATGCAGCAATTGTAGTTTGCGAACCCATACGCGATCGCGTCCTCACCCTAGCACCTTTATTTAAATTCCTCGACGATTGGGAAATTCCCCATATCGTCTTTGTTAACAAAATGGATCGGGCGAATATCCATGTTTTAGAAACTTTACACGCTCTCAAAGCTGTTTCTAGCCGTCCCTTGGTAGCGCACCAATATCCCATTATGAATGGGGAACAGCTAACCGGCTTTATAGATTTAGTAACCGAACAAGCTTATCAATATCATCCTGGCGCCCCTGCCGATCCGATTCCGTTTCCCGAATCTCTTAAAGAAGAAGAACACATAGCACGAGCAGAAATGCTCGAAGCCTTAGCAAATTTTGACGATAATTTACTCGAAGAACTTTTAGAAGACATCGAACCACCCCAAGAAGAAATTCTTAAAGATTTAAAACTGGAATTAGGTGCAGATTTAGTTGTACCTGTTTTCTTTGGTATTGCCGAACTCGATTATGGCGTGCGACCTTTATTAGAAGCTTTACTACGAGAAGCACCCGAACCAGAAAGCACCGCAGAACGCCGTTTAAAAGACCGTAAAGGCGATACTCCGCTAGCGCAGGTTCTGAAAACCTATTATACTCCCCAAGGTGGCAAACTCTCTCTAGTGCGTGTTTGGCGCGGTAAACTAACTGATGGTATTCTCCTCAACGGTGTTCGTGCTGGAGGAATTTATCGCCTCATGGGACAACAACAGCAATCACTTCAAGAAGCTTATGCAGGGGAAATAGTCGCTTTAAGCCGTTTAGAAAATGTAAAAACTGGAGATACACTTTCCACACAGCAGTCGAAGGAATTACCAAAAGCTGAACAATTAGAACCAGTTTATGCTTTGGCAATTACTCCAGAAAAGCGCAACGATGAAGTTAAACTCAGCAGTGCGATCGCCAAGCTGTTAGAAGAAGATCCATCTCTTGCTTGGGAACAACACGGCGATACTCACGAAGTTATTCTTTGGGGACAAGGTGAAATACATTTGCAAGTCGCTTTAGACAGATTGCGCCGCAAATATAATTTACCAATGACAACTCACTTGCCGCAAGTTCCTTACAAAGAAACTATCCGCAAACCTGTAGCTTCGATTCACGGGCGCTACAAACACCAAAGCGGCGGACACGGACAATTTGGCGATGTTTTTCTAGATATTAAACCGTTAGCACGCGGCGAAGGCTTTAATTTTAGCGATCGCATTGTCGGTGGTGTCGTTCCCAAACAATACATTCCTGGGGTAGAAATGGGTGTGCGCGAGTTTTTAGCACACGGTCCCTTGGGCTATCCTGTGGTAGATGTAGCGGTAACTTTGACGAATGGTTCTTATCATAACGTTGATAGTTCCGAACAAGCATTTAAGCAAGCTGCCCGATTAGCAATGCAAACGGGAATACCTCAAGGACAACCCACGCTGCTAGAACCGATTTTGCATGTGGAAGTGACAACCCCCAGCGAATTTACCTCGAAAGCACTGCAACTTTTAAGTGGCAAACGCGGGCAAATTTTAGGTTATGAAGGTAGAAAAGATTGGCAAGGATGGGACAATATCTCAGCTTATTTGCCGCAAGCCGAAATGCACGACTTTATAGTAGAGTTGCGATCGCTTACTTTAGGCGTCGGTTCCTTCCACTGGGAATACGATCATCTCCAAGAGGTGCCGGAAAAACTTGCGGAACGCATCGTTACTACTAATGGTAACGGCAACGGCAACGGCAAGTAATACCAATTTAAAAAAAGAATGCGACAGATGGGTAGGGGCACGGCAGATGGGTAGGGGCACGGCATTGCCGTGCCCCTACGAAGAAATTATGTGTCGCAAACATTATTTAAATTGGTATAATTTTGGATTTTAGATTAATCTAGAATCAACGTTAGCCCGGAACTCAAAGTTCCGGGCTAATAGCTAAAGTCCAATAAATTGGACTAAGACTGTTTATCGGCTTCAAGTTCCTCCTTTTGGCTAGCAACTTCAAGCCAACCTTGGATCGCATCTTTAAGCATCTCTAACAAGTGTTCGTAGCTTTCTCCCCATGTGTGACATCCTGGTAAGGCAGGTACAGAAGCACACCATACACCGTCTTCTTGCCAGATAACCGCTTTGATTTTCATGATTAATCTGTTGCAGTGTCGTGTTATATATCTTAACGCAACAGTTGCGATCGCTCCTTGGAAGTCCCTTGACTACAAGTTTTCTGTCAAAGGATTCGTAAACCGCACGCCCTCAACTGTAGCACCCGATGCAAAGTCTTCACTATAAACTTCTTCAATTTGGTTAAGTCGCGCTGTTGCCCAAATTTGCGCGTCCCAAAATCCAAAGTGATGAATTTCCACACCGCGAATCGCTTCTAGAGAGATGAGTCTTGTAATATCAACAACATGGCAAGCAGCTGAATAATTACGCATTCGTACCACCGCTTCAGCCGGAGTTAGAAGCGACCGCCGAGTCCGGGTTGTCGCCATAAAAAATTCTCCTACGATCTGGGTACTAATTACCGCTTTCCCAGAACGAATTAATTGATCGACAACTGCGATCGCACGTTCTTGCTTTGCACTATCAAGTGGATCGTAAATGTAAACGAGAATATTAGTATCAAGTAAAACCCTACCGTTCATAGAGTTCTTCACGCTGCCAATCTCGACCTCCAAGTTTAACAGGTCGAGTTTTGATTTTTTCTATAAATTCTTTTTCTGCTTCCCACGCTGCGATATCTATCTGGGGTGCAGTGATTCCACCTAGATGAAGGTCAATGCAGGAGCGAATAACTTCTGCTTCACTTATACCAGCTTGTTGGGCGATCGCTTTTAGCAGATGTTCTTGACGCGGTTCAATATAAATCTGCTTGCGAATTTTGCTCGACACAGTTTAACTTTATTTCTAATCTATACATTACATTATACATTACTTTATGTAAAGTATTAGGGGATTTCAAGTTTGATGGGGAATTGCGATCGCTTACTTTAGACATCGGTTTTTTTCACTGAAATTATGACCATCTTCAAGAGGTGCCGGAAAAACTCACAGTAGGATAGTTTTATGCTGGCTTTAACAAGCTCAACTTTAGATTTGAATGGTTTGTAATGGTAACACTTCAATTGCGACAATTAAGTGTTCCGCCAGGACATAGGGTGATGTTCCATAATGTCAACTGGCAGGAATTTGAGGCAATTATAGAAGAACTTGGCGACCATCGAGCTGCACGTTTAGCTTACAGCCAGGGAACTTTGGAGATAAGAATGCCATTACCAAAGCATGAAAAAGCTAAAGTCATTATTGGTGACTTAGTAAAAATCCTGCTAGAGGAGTTAGAAATTGACTGTGAGTCATTTGGTTCAACCACCTTTAAACGTGAAGATATGGCTAGTGGTGTTGAACCTGATGACTCATTTTACATTCAAAATCATGCTTTAATGATTGGTAAAGAGCGCGACTTAACAATTGACCCACCACCCGATTTAGCGATTGAAGTTGATGTAACCTCCAAAACTCAACTAGATGCTTACGAAGCATTAGGAGTCCCTGAATTGTGGCGATATGTTCATGGTAAGTTACAAATTAATATTCTAAACGATGGTAAATATATAGAGTCAGAAATTAGTGCTACTTTTCCCAACTTGCCAATTTTAGAAGCAATTCCTCAGTTTATCGAACAAAGCCGAACTGTAGGCAGAAGTCCAACACTGAGGGCATTTCGACAGTAGGTTAAAAACTTAACGTAATCCTTGCTGTTGCAACAATCCATTAGCCCAAGCAACATCAGCTGACGCAAGAGGTGGAACTCTTTCGCGAGTATAATCTATAGCCAAATCAAATCCAGCGCGATCGTATACACCGTGTATCACCGCTTGCAAGTCTACTAATGGTTCTGTATCACCCCGACGTAGCGGTAACAAAAAAGCTGGAATCTTCTCTTGCAGTCCAAAAGGGTATAATTCTGCTTTCGGACGAGATTCGCTGCGACTTACCAAAATGCGATAATCTGACTGAATTTGATTAGCCAAAATTGGCATTGGTTCACCGCTACGTAGCAAATCAATTTCAACCAGATGAGTCAAGCTATTTAATACCTGCTGACGCTTGCTTTCGTAAGCTTTTCTTCCTTCTTTTGAACGCTTGTTTTTTGGTGAAAGAACCTCAATCGCTGTCACCACTTCTTTTGTTCCGACTTCCCGCACTTCTAGATATCCTTCCCGCACTTCCTCTAACATGGGAAGGTTGACAATCACTGGTTTTGCAGGTGGTGAAGCTACTGCAATATTAGATAATTCTTCTGTAGTTGTTAAAGAACGTCCCACAGCGACATCAGGGATACCAACTAAAACTGAATTATCATCTGTCATTTGATATACTCGTTTTTCAACCGCTACTCGGTATTTCGGTCGCAATTGAGGAGCAATTGCATCAGCGATCGCAACAATTAGTCTACTGTGAACTTCAGCCCACAATTCGGGATTTTCTAGGTAAGGGTTCATCCCTGGAAACGGTGAAGGCATAACACTAGCAAAACAGGATTCTTACTGCTTATCCTAGCAATCTACTTTATAAGCGTGGAGATGCTTTCAGGATGCCGTAAAATCTTTCCTGTAACAAACAATATTTTTATATCAGTTATGAATAATGCACAATCTTGGCATATAGTCAAGCGCCCTGCCGGAAATTGCGAAATCGTCCCCAGCCAAGAAGTAACCGAGGACGATAATCCAGAAATTATAGAACAATGGGGACCATTTACCTCAGAAGGAGAAGCGATCGCCCGCCGCGTCGGACTGATTCGCTCAGGCAAATGTCAACCCGTCTAAAGGCAAAAGTAAAATTCTTTAGCCATTACCCATTCCCCATTACCCATTACCCATTACCCATTTCATTTTTCAGCCCTTGTAGTACCTTTCCCAGCAATTTCTTTGCCCAACACTTCTACTGCTTTAGCGAATTGCGGGTCTGCTAGTGTCGCAAGTTTATCGCGATCGCGCAGCCATAACTCTTGTTTTTGGGCATCAGTCAAATCTACTTTGACATCTGGGTCTATTCCATGCTTATTAATATCTCTACCACTTGGGGTATGATATCTAGCGATCGTTACTGCTAATCCTGAACCATCGTCTAGAGGGCGCACCGATTGTACCAAACCTTTACCAAAGGTTTGAGTACCAACTATAACAGCACGCTTATTATCCTGCAACGCGCCGGAGAGGATTTCACTAGCACTAGCGGAACCTTTATCTACCAACACCACCACCGGTTTATTTGTCAAAGCGCGTCCGTTTGCCACTTCTTTTTCTGCCTGACCTTGGCGAGGAATAGTTGAGACAATCGTACCGCTATTTATAAACATTCGGGCAATGTCCACACTGGCGAATAATAAGCCACCTGGATTACCGCGCAGATCCAGAACATAGCCAGCAACCTTTTTGCTTTCTAAATCTTTGATTGCGCTTTGCATTTCCTTAGCGGCATTAGCGCTGAACTGGTTCAAGCGAATATATCCGGTGTTTCCTGCTGGTGTTTGCTTTTGGGAATACTTCACAGGATGGATTTCAATGCGTGCGCGTTTAATTTGAAAATCTTTTTGTTGACCGTTACGATCAACAGTTAAACTTACGGTAGTATTTGGTTCACCACGAATTAAGGATACTGCCTGAGTGGTATCCATTCCCTTAGTCGATTTACCGTCAATTTTGAGGATCTTGTCCTTTGCCAGAATTCCAGCCTTAAAAGCCGGTGTATCCTCAATCGGAGCAATTACAACCAGCTGTTTCGTTTTTTCATCTTGACTAATTGTGATGCCTATGCCTATCAATTCGCCAGAGGTGTCCACTTGCATATTCTTGAACTCCTCAGGGTCCATAAACCGGGTGTAAGGATCGTCCAGCTTTTTCAGCATTTCCCGGATGGATTTGTAAGCTTCTTGCTTGTTGGTGTAGGACTTGCTCAAGTACTCACGACGAACAGCCTGCCAATCTAACTTATTAAAAGTACCGTCTACGTATTGGCGTTGAACAATTTGCCAAACCTCGTCTACTAATTCTTTGGGACTTTCTTTAAATAAAGCCTGTCCTTGGGAGTGAATGCCAAGACTAGTAACAGCAATTGTGGTTAACGTTACTGCCGTAGCACCCAAAACAAGTCCATTTCTTGTAATCACCATAATGACAGCTGCAAAGGCTAAGGAAAAAATATATTCAGTATGCTCAATCTAACACAGGGTATCACCGTAAAGACCAGGCATGTATTCTTATTTCAGAAAAATGATTTGCAATCCGGTTTTTCTGGCGATTGGGGACGCTTGGACGCTTGACTGGTAACTAGGATTAGCATTTAAGAATTTGTTTCAACTAGCCCAAGCGCCCAAACGTCCCTAGCCTCTAATTTATTTACGGTTCTACCCAGCGATCGTCTGCTTTAATCAAATTAATTAACTCCTCTACACCTTTATCTTCTGGTACTTTTTTGATTTCTTCTCTCCCTCGATAGAGAGAAATATATCCAGGAGTCTTGCCGACATAACCATAGTCAGCATCAGCCATTTCTCCCGGACCATTGACAATGCAACCCATAACAGCAATATCTAGCCCAGTGAGGTGTTTTGTTGCTTCCCGGACTTTGTGCAGCACTTCTTCTAAATTAAACAAAGTACGTCCGCAAGAAGGACACGCGACGTACTCCACCATCGTCTTTCGCAATCCTAAAGCTTGCAAAATGCTGTAACAGACGGGAATTTCTTTTTCTGGTGCTTCAGTTAGAGAGACGCGAATTGTATCGCCAATGCCATCAGCTAGCAAGGTGGCAATACCCGCAGTGGACTTAATCCGTCCGTATTCGCCATCACCAGCTTCTGTCACGCCCAAATGTAAAGGATAATTCATACCGAATTCGTCCATCCGCTTTGCCATCAAGCGATATGCGGCTACCATCACCGGCACTCGTGAAGCTTTCATGGAAATAACCAAATTATGAAAATCCAAAGATTCACAGATGCGAATGAATTCCAAAGCAGATTCTACCATTCCTTCTGGGGTGTCGCCGTAGGTAAATAGCATCCTTTCGGCAAGGGAACCGTGATTTACGCCGATTCGCATTGATTTACCTTGGTCGCGCAAAGAAACTACTAGAGGTTCTAAAGTTTCGCGGACTTTTTCGCCGATTTCATCAAATTCCGTTTTGGAGAATTCGCTTCTATTCGCATTTGGCTTTTCAAACACATATAAACCAGGATTAATCCGCACTTTTTCTATGTGTTTGGCGACTTCCAAGGCAATTTTCATGCCGTTGTGATGCACATCAGCAACAATGGGTACGTCTTGGTAAGTTTTAATTAATTTTTGTTTAATTTCTGCCAATGCTTTCGCATGAGCCATACTTGGTACTGTGACTCGGACAATTTCACAGCCAATTTCGTGCAAACGCCGAATTGCTGCTACAGATCCATCAATATCAAGTGTGTCTTCATTAATCATCGACTGCACTACGACGGGGAAGCCGCCGCCAATAGTGACATTGCCAACTCTCACAGGACGGGTTTTGCGCCGTTTAATAGTTGTGTCAAAAGTGGCTTGACTGGATGCGGTGTTTGAAGTAGTAAGTGTTGGTAAGGTTTGCATAACCTCTTAGGTAAATTTGCTGTAGCTTAAATATCAGATTAAAAAAATCTCTGTTTCCCAGATTGCCACAGATGAGGCATTTTTTGGAGTATGTAGTCGAAAAAAAGAGAAATTTGTCGAGTCAAAGAAGTGCAAACCTTTAGAAGTGAGAGAAAATAAGTTAAAAATATTTAATTGCAATTGAAATTTAGCTTCAGTTAAGCGTAGACGCGGAGCGGCTTGTCGTCAGACATCGCCTGATTACTTCGTTATGACTACCACTACTCAGCCTCAATGATTGTACGTGTCAATCAGCAATTCTCATAATTCGTTTTATTTCTTAAACTGCGACTGGGATAAAAATTGTATTCAAGTATCGAATGCATCTTTGAGATTTTGCTGTATTTGTATAAATAATAAAAACGTACCATTATAATCAAAAATCATATTTTAGCCCTAGACGCTGCATCGCCACCGCTTCACAGCTGCTTGCAATTCCACCGATAACCAATCATCAAACTGCGGATAAATTGGCAACCTCGGCACAACTTGCCAGCCAGCCTGCTGTAAAATTTCTTGCAATGCCTCCACTTGAAGATGCAGATAATCGGGATTGACTTCATCTTTTGGTCCAATTCCCCCTAAATCCCTTGCACCAGCTTTCATACAAGCAAGTAACCATCGGTCATCTTTGACTAAATTCGGTGGAATTTGAATGGTAATATCTGGCGGGAGAATTTGACGTGCCTTAAAAACGACTTCTGGTAATTTATACAGAACTAAACCAGGTGCATCAAACGTTTGCTGATATCCGGGACTGTGCGGTTGCAAAATGACTTCTTGAATGTGATGGTAACGCTGATGCAAGCGAGTTATAGCTTCTAATGTTTCCCACCAATCATCCTCAGTTTCCCCTATTCCCAGTAGTAACCCTGTTGTAAAAGGAATTTGCAACTTACCTGCCCACTCTAATTGTTGCAACCGCACTTCTGGGACTTTACTTGGTGCGTATTTATGTACTGTATTTAACAATAGTGGATTTAATTGCTCTAACATCAACCCCATAGATACATTAACTGTCTTTAATTTTTGCATTTCTTCATAACTCAGCACTCCGGCATTGGTATGCGGCAGAAACCCCATTGAAAGTGCCAATTTACATAAATCATAAATCCGCTGAAACCAGGCTTGACGCCGCGACGAAGAGGGATGCACTTCACCACTGAGTATCAAAATTTCACAGACACCTTTGCTTTGAAGCTGTTTTAAAAGATTTTCTGCGGCTGATACAGTCATCCAGGGACTTTTGCCCGAATCTGTCCGAAAGTTGCAGTAAGTACAGCGATTAAAGCACTCGTATGTCGGAACAATTGTATAAGCAGGGCTATAAGTAACTGTGCGGGAATGATAAATTTGCATAGAAAACACGACGCATTAATTTAGATATAGCGGTTATCGTTTGAGTGAAGTACAAAGATGATAAATTAAGGGTAGGATGTATTTGCCTACTTCATATGAAAGCTTACTCAAATGATCGGTAGTCAAAAAATTATAGACGCTTACAACAATAAAGAAGGTTCATATTGTAAATTAGCTGAACGTTTTAGCGTGACTCGTAGTTTTGTACACTAGACTAATCCGCAAATGGTAAATGCTGACGGTGACTGGATTTGACAAATTTGGATGCAATAGGCGATCGCTATTTGAGCTACGAAAAAATAGGTATTTGAGAGCATTCAGGGGCAAAAAATCACGCATTAGGGTGAAAGGTAGAAAATGAGGAACTCAATTGAAGGAGTAAAAAATTAAGTTGCGATAGTGAAAGAAAATAACCGATTAATTCGTAACCTGACCAGTCCACAAACAGCCATAATTACTTGACTATATCTATGTCGAGCTAGACGGAATTTATCGCGCTTTGACTCGAAATATTTTCACCCGACATATCATATGTTCAACGACGATTCGACGTGATGATAGTTGTTTATTCTCTTGTTTTTGTAATTCCGAAATCTCTGTATTTTTTGGTTTTTTATGAGGCGTGGTAATGGCATCATCTCCAATGTAGGCTTTATCGCCAATAAATTTTTGTCTTTTGGAAATTTATGCCGAGTTTCTCGAAATAAATTAATATCACTGGTTTTACCTAACATTCCCACACAGACATCGACAATATCTTCACCACCCGGTAGCACAATAAATTGATTTTTTATTGTGTGCATTTTTTTCTTACCTGAGTAATATCTTTTTTGCTCTTGATAGTCTACAGGTCTTGCTGTAGGTTGTTCTGCACTATCAACAATTAATTCGTATTCAGACAGCAGATGCTGTAATTATTGATATTTTTGACTATCTGTTGATACTTCTTCTATTTGAGATGCTGGTAAAATATCTCGCAAGATATCTACCCAATAATTAAAGGCATCATTGGCTTTAGTTTTGGATATGTCAAACAGCAAGCCTAAAATCTTAAAAATTGGTTTTTGTCGGAGGTAAACTAGACATAAGCATACTCCTTCTTTCGCTGACATCGCTGGTTTACGACCGCCTCCAGGAGCGATTATCCGAATTTTATTTTTTTCAATTTCTGCCTGTTTTTCTCTATGCCTTTCCTCTGCCAAAGCTACCAATGCTAAAAATTGCTAATAATTAATGCCAATTAATCGTTTTGCTTCATAGGGATGTGATTCAATTCTTGCCAAAGGACTCGTCATATTCTCTATACATAATTTTTCTCCAGCTTTTTATTATTGCATGTTATTTATATTAAGGATAAGTCTATTGTATTACATCCAACAACAGAACCGCTATAATTGCAGGTCGCAACACCTATAGTGGCATTTCTATATCTGCGATAACTCCCGGAGTCGAACAAACTGGGCTGGTAGGAAATAACCGGCGTTGCCACGCGACAGCGACATTGAAAGGGGTTTACAAATTGCGATCGCCTTGGGTTATACAGCAACCGATGACCCGGTTGTCTTTAAAGTGCGTGAATTTTTGGCATTGGTACGGAACAGAACACCAATTTCCAAAGCAGCCGCAAGTGTCAAGTTGCCCTTATCTGTGCTTTCGTCTTTAAGACAATTGGGACTTGAAAAATTCAAATTTCAAGTTCCTCAAACTCCACTTAACCCAAATCCAGTTAACTCAAATCCCACTGAATTTACTTTTGACTTTGGCGCGTGAGTCGTAATTGAAAAAAATGCACGCGCTTGCCCATAAGTCAAATAGAGAGAGGGTTTTGAGCTAGAGATCTAAAAATGAACTCTTACGATTCTATCCAACATGATGGTATTGCATTCATTTGGCTCTCCGAGTTGTTGGTCAACAGCCTTGTTGACTTTAGGAGTATTTTTTAGCTGTTTTCAAGTATCGGCTCAAACGAGCAATACACTCGCTCAATCAACAGAAAGAAATGAAAGGCAAGTGCATCAAAATCAAAGTGAAATGGCACAAAAATTTCTGACCTCATCTCTCCAAAAGCCTATGAGTGAGTCTCGATGTATATTTACACAGTGTAGGGGATGCCTTACAAGCAAATCCCGAAAACACACCTAAGAGCGTTGCAGCTGTACTATGTTTTTGGAGTTCGATAAAGCAAAGCTTACAAATGAATATAGCGTTTATCAGTCTAGTGAGGTACAATAGCAACAATGGGTAAACCAATTATGAATATCATTTAATGAGACTTGACTAAAAGCAGTTTCAATC
>NZ_JTCM02000123.1 GCF_000817785.2 Hassallia byssoidea VB512170
AGTCATATAAAATCAGTCGAAGAGAAGTGAAAATATTTCAACATTTTCCCTTTCCCCTTTCCCCTTTCCCCTTTCCCCCTCTTCAAAGGGCATGGGGCATTGGTGTTTAAGTGTAGAACGAGACATTCCCAGTTAAAAGTTTAAAGTTTCGTCTTCCGAACTCGGAGTTTCGTCTTCCGAACTCGAAGTTTCATGTTCTGAAGCTGAAGTTTCGTGTTCAGAACTCGAAGTTTCGTGTTCAGAACTCGAAGTTTCATGTTCTGAACTCGAAGTTTCATGTTCTGAACTCGAAGTTTCATGTTCTGAAGCTGAAGTTTCATGTTCTGAACTCGAAGTTTCATGTTCTGAACTCGAAGTTTCATGTTCTGAACTCGAAGTTTCATGTTCTGAAGCTGAAGTTTCGTGTTCAGAACTCGAAGTTTCGTGTTTTCCTTCTCGTTTCCTTGCTCTGCCAGTAAATGTGGTTCTTGGAGAACTGCTGCCTCCATTACTAACAGTCGAGGCAGCAGCCCACTAAATGCGTTCCCCATTCCCCATTCCCCATTCCCCATTCCCCATTCCCCACTCCCCACTCCCCATTCCCCATTCCCCATTCCCCATTTTCATCTTCTGAGCAATATCCACACTAAAAACCGCGCCCAAAGAAACTTGATAGTCTAAGGTAGTTCATCTATATTTAGTGAGGTGGCGATGCAATCTCCGGGAAACTACTGTAAAGCAGAACTGTAAACGTATAGAAGTGTGAATAAATTATCAGCATGAAGTTACAACTGTTATTAGGGTCTTTATTTTCCCAGATTAAAGTCCGCCATTGGTGGATAGGCATTCTTTTTTGGATTGTTTTGGTTGCGCCAGCTCAAGCATCTGTAATATTGCGCGTAGCAATTGAAAGAGGCGTTAATCAGGTAAAAGTCGGCAGTTCCACAACTGCGATCGTTAAAGATGGTTCTGGTCGCACTTTAGGACAATTACCGTCTATGAGTTCCTATTATGCCCAAGCGATTCCTGGGGGAGTTGCTTTGGATAGATGGCGATCTGGTTTATTTTGGATTGAGCCAACAGCTAAGGGATTCGTTTATATAGGCGATCGCTGGTATCGAGGCAGAACTCTGGTTGTTCCCACAGACAAAGGCGTAACCGCTGTAAACTGGGTTGATATCGAAGAATATCTCTACAGCGTCATCGGTGGCGAAATGGATGCGAACTGGCCCCAAGAAGCGCTACAAGCACAGGCGATCGCCGCTCGTACCTATGCCCTCTACGAACGCGAAAAACAACGCAGCAATCCCATTTACGATGTCGGCGATACCCCCGACCGCTGGCAAATTTACAAAGGCGTAATTAGTGAATCCGGTGGTACTTATAAAGCAGTAGATGCCACAGCAGGACTTGTACTAACTTATAAAAATCAAATTATTCTTTCAGTTTTTCACGCTTGTTCTGGCGGACACACCGAAAACGTTGAAGATGTTTGGGGAAATACCCTGCCTTACCTGCGTGCAGTTCAAGACTTCGACCAAAATATTAGCGAATGCAATTGGGTAAAAACCTTCTCAAGCGCCCAAATCAGCGCCATGATTCCTGGCGTGGGCAATGTCAAAGATATGCTTCCACAAGCGTTTTCCCCTTTCCGCAGCGTTAAAACCTTGAAAATTGTCGGTGACAAAGGTACTAAAGTATTACAAGGCGAACAAGTGCGTACGGCACTAAAGCTGAAAAGTACTCGCTTTAACGTCAGCAAACAAACAGATGGTAGTTTTGTCGTTCAAGGACTCGGCTACGGTCATGGTTTAGGTATGAGTCAATGGGGAGCGTATAATTTAGCTCGACGAGGAGTCAACCACCTACAAATTTTGGGGCATTACTACCAAGGCGTAGCCCTTACCCCAATTCGAGTAAAGTAGTCAAAAAGAGTGGGGGAGTCGGGGAAGCGTGGTGTGGGGAGACATGGGAGACAAGGGAGACAAGGGGAGCTTTTCTCCGTGCGGAGGTCACGAACGTTGAGGCGCCTGGCGTGGACAAGGGAGACTTAGGGGAATTTCTCCCCCTGCTTCCCCTGCTTCCCCTGCTTCCCCAGCTCCCCCTCCCAAGAACTCTCCCCCTCCTCTTATTCACCACTCCCCCGCTCAAGACGCCGTTGCCATTCAGCGTCCTCTTGTTCTAATAAGTCAGTTTCTGTGGTGTATGCTAAATCTTCATTGTCAATGACTTTTTCAGCCGCAAACTGATGAGCGTAGTCGATTTTATTTTCCAAAGATGCATCTTTCTCGCTTGCTAATAGTCTGGCACGCTCAAGGCGATCGCGGTTACGTGCGACAATTTTACTATTGCGCCATTGAATCCAAAAATAACGCACTAGCGGTATCCCCAAGAAACCGATTCCGTAAGCCAACAGCAACCAGTAAATTCCTTGGACAAAAGCGACAAGTCCACCCAGTTTTGCAGCGACAATACCACCTCGCAACAAACTTCCCAACACCAAAGCACCAACCAAATTAACTGCACCCAACCCAGCCGAAAGCAGGATTTGTCCGGAACTTGCCGCACTAAACCGCCAAGGAAATTCCTCCAGGTACACCGACGCTGACTGAGGACGTTTTTTCGCAGCACTCACCTGTAACTCTGGGAAGTAATAGACAATCTCTCCTTGGGGACTTACCGCTGGTTGCCCATTAAAGCGAGTGAGAACAGGCAACATATAGTCTTCGTATTCTTGTTGATATTTCTCACCGATATTATCTAGATAGGGAGAAATTTGTTCAGCTACCACTGCACCACGGTTGTTGCGAATTACACTTGTAATTTCTCGCCAGCGGCGTTCTTCTAATTTGGTGTTAGGATTGCCATCACCAAACAAAAATGAAAAGACAGCTTCAAAGAAATTCAGATCGCTTTTCGCTCGCCGCCGTTCTTGGTAGTGAGTGCGATAATCTGGGCTAAAATACCAGAATAAATCGGGAAAATAGAAAAAGCCCCAACCGTCGCTATGATTGCTAGAATTACCTCCACCGCCGTTTCCGTCGCGATCTGAGTTGATCGCAGTAATAATGATGATAATGGCGATCGTCATCAGAGCGATCGAAGCAATTAATAAAATTCCAAAGGAAATGCGAATTAGGTAAAATAGAATTCCCCATACCTTTTTCCACCATTCCTGCAATCGCAACTGCAAATATTTATTACGTAAAATTACTCGAAAAGTTTTGGGAAACAGGTAAACAATATCACCTGTTTCTGCTACTTGCAAATGTGCGCCAGCATCAGTTGCAAGAGCTAATAAGCCCTGATTCGCCTCCGCAACATTCAATCCTGCCTGAGTTGCCACATCACCAACGGTGACACGATAGCCCAATTGTTCCACAGCCTGCATAATGGTGGGATTGGGAGCCATTGCTCTTCCCTCCTATGAAAATTTATTCTCCCTTTTTTAGTATAAAGTTTTATTTTTGTTGCTTTGGTAAACCCTGCAAAGCAACTGCTCAACTGAAGAGCAAAATGTAAAATTCAAAATTATTTTTTAAAATTTAGAAACAACTTGTTGTTACTCACTTCATGTTAAAATAGTTTCCCTCGGCTTGGTTAACCAGCAACTTTTTTGCTTAGATATGGTTCAGTACACTCTTGCTCAAAGCCCAGAAATCATTCTCACTGTTTCCGGCAAAGATTCAGCTAAAGCCCGTGAGAAAGCGATGGATCAGCTGATGGAACTAATGGAAGCAGGTAAACTACCCACGGAATTAGAAGAGGGATTTGGTGCTCAACAATTGATTGAGGTGAAAGAAGCACCAATTGACACTGCCGGCGGTGAAGATGCGATTACACAAGCTGTCCAAGTTTTGAGCAATCTTGCTACACTCAAGCTCAAGGTTCAAGATTCCCGTGCTGAAGCATTGGAAATTCGCAAAGCAGTTGATGTCCTCTTTAGCGATCAGTCAGTGACTGAGGAGGAAATTACCCGACTCAAAGAAGGTTTTAAAGTTCTGAAAAATTTTGCCCAAGCTAATATGCGTTATCAAGAAGCGCGAACTAAAGCAGAACAAGCAAGGCAAGTTCTCGATCAAGCTCTCAAATCGCCGGAAAAATAGGGAATGGGGAATGGGTAATGGGTAATGGAAAATGGGTAATGGGTAAATGCGTTCCCAATTACCTATTCCCAATTACCTATTCCCAATTCCCAATTCCCATTTTAACGTCGTTTTATATTTGTGATTGAAGTAGACTTTGACCCGGAATTAGCGGTGGTGTCATCTGTATCGTCACCAACTCGTTCAGCACTCATGCTCTGTCTGTAATACTGCTGATAGTGGCTATAAGACGATGGTGTGGAATCTTTAGATTTATTGGCGATTAACCCTAAAATGGGAGTGCCAGAAACTTGAATTTCTTCTAATGCTTGTTGGAGTACAGTACGTTTGAGCTTACCCAAACCAGCAACTAGCACCATACCGTTGGTATTAGCCGCTAGTAAATAAGCATCTGCAAAGCCCAAAAGTGGCGGTGTGTCATAGATTACCAAATCGAAACTGGCTTGCAGATCGTCCATTAAATCTTGCATTTTTTGAGAAGCGAGTAACCTTACTGAGTCTGGGGGAATTGGACCTGCACTCATGACAAAGAGATTTTCTTCTAAAGGCGATCGCTCAATTACATTACTCCACTCTAGGTCTTGGGAAATTACATCGGTCAATCCCTGAATATTCATCAGTCCGACTCGATTGTGCAAAGTCGGACAACGTAGATTCGCATCTACTAATAATACTCGTTGCCCCATCGCGGCTGCTGCCTGCGCTAACTGTATAGCAACAGTAGACTTACCGTCTCCCTGTCCTGCCGAACTGATTACAAGAGAGCGAATTGGCGTATCCGAACCCAAAAGAAGAATATTTGTGTAGAGAGAGCGAAATACTTCAAAAAAGGAAATGCTACTTACTGGTTGCACTCCTGATCGTACATTTTCTGGCTTCGCCAATGCCGCTAGTTCTTTTCTTAACGGAACTACACCTAACAAAGGCAGTCTAGTAGCATCTTTGAGTTCCTTAGAAGTATAGAAAACATTGCTGAGTTTATCTACAACTAAAGCTGCCCCTACACCCAACAGTAAGCCTAACATCGCCCCCAATGCTAAGTTTTTCTTAGCACTTTCTGAAATAGCATCAGGTTCGCTCACTTTAGTCAGTTTAGGATCGAGTAACTGCCAAGGTTGTTGCTTTTGGGCTTTCTCGAGCTGCAATGCTTGTTGTTTGCTTGTAAATTGAGTCAGACCTTGAGTGGCAACTTGTAATTCCCGCTGAATGTTATCGTAATTACGGCTAATACTTGCCAAATCCTTAACGTAATTATTTAGACTATTTATTTTTGCATCCAATGCTCGATCTCTGGCTTGCAGTTCCCGGATGCGGCTTTGAAAATCTCGATTAACCCGCAGCCTTTCCTGTTGCAACAAAGAGAGTATCGTTGCTTTCTGTTCATTAAGACGCTTCATGCCCTCTTCTTCGTCTGTAAAGATAGCTGACCTTTTGGCTATCTCACCATCCAATCCCTGAATCTGATCCAGTAACTTTTGATAACGAGGATTATCACTCAACAATGAATTACTAGCCTCAGCACCTGGTTGTTGGGCTAACTCTGTTTGTAAGTCTTGATACTTAGCTACCCATTGCTGTAGCTGCACCCGATTATCGAGTTGCTGTTGCGTCAAAGTCGCAATATGTCCAGATACCTCTCCAGCTTTCTGTGCTGGATCAATTAACTTATTCTCCAACCGCAGGTTTCGCAATTTGTTTTGCCACACCTGAACCCGCTGCTCTAAGGGCATTTTTTCTTGGTTAACGAACTTAATTGCCTGATCTACATCTGCCTGACGCTCTGCCAAACTATACTGCAAATAAGCATCAGCAAGTGCTTTGGAAACCTCACTAACTACCTTCTCGTCAGGATGAATATATTGGACTTTTAAGATATTTAGTTTTTCGGGTGCGATCGCTAAACTCCCAACAACTACCTCGTAAGTCAAGTCAGGATGTTTAGCTTGAAGCTTTTCGACAACAGGGTCTAAAACTTTATGACTTTGTAAAACTGCGATCGTGGTCTGAACTTCTTTTGTAGACTCAGGAGCTGCTACCTGTTGGGAACCGAGAGTTTGAGGAACATCGGCTAGAGCCTTATTCTCGGCACTTAAAGACTTGGTTAAAATCTCAAACTCAGCTTGATACACCGGAGGGTCTTGTTCTGCTTTCAACACCGCCGCCGTTGCTACTACGCCTGTTACACCAGCAATTAACAATGCTCGGCGACGCAAAGCAGATCCAACTTGACCCAGATTTAATCCACCTTCATCAACATCATTTAACTGGGCTGTGTTCGCTTGTGACAAAGGGTGAGGATATTTTTCTGACTTTAGCATGGCTATGGTAAATTAAATTACTAACAGTAATTTCGGAATACGATGTGTTAATTTTAATTAGACATACGTAGTTGAATTTCGTCTTACGCTGCCTTGGCTTTCGGCACACCCCGGTTAATTACTGAATAAACCGACTAATTTCATAGTCCAAAGAATCTCAAGCAGAACTTGAGTATTGCTCTTGACCCACCTGATAGGCTTATTACCCTGGAAGACAGTATTTTCGATCCGATCTCCTAACGGAGCGATGCACTACAACTACAGTAACATTACGCAGGATAAATTGGTTGGTTCATTATAGATCGTCAGTCAAAGCAGTGTAGACTTTTTATACAGTCAACTTCCTCTGCAATGTAGGCTAATTAGGTTCCAATAAAGTTAACACGTTTGGTATTTAAATCCAAGTGTTGCAGGTTGGACTAATTTGTTTAGTGTTACTAATTAACTTTAAACTTTTCCGGATAAAACTAAATAACAAAGATTTGAGTTAATTTGTTTCAGTGTAGCCGAGTATTTTTAAGTACAGAAATATATTTTTTTCGTCTCTAAGCGTAATTTTTTGTAGAAGTTTCCACGGATTCAGGTTAATATTTTGTTTAAGGCGATCAACGCTAGGGCAAATTGCAACTCGTAGATTTCAGCTACTGCTAAAGCAACAAATATACGAGTGCGCTTTGTAAATAAATCTCAGCTACATGAAGCTATCAAACCTTCCTAGAGTATAAATTATATTAGACGATCGCTCTGGCTAACCCTCAAACTCTCGCTAATCTTTACTTATACTTTAGATAAAAAATAAAGGACAGTGTATTACAACTAGCCCTTCTACATAATACTGGGGCGCTAGGATTCGAACCTAGGAATGGCGGGACCAAAACCCGCTGCCTTACCACTTGGCTACGCCCCAACGATTTCACTTCAATTAGTATAGCAGTCACTCATGGTGTAATGTCAAGTGCTTTCAAATCTGATTTTGGACAAATGACATCCTTGCCCTTCACTAAAGCCAGATAATGACTATCCGAGCGCGAACATTGTCCTTAAGAGTGTTTTTGTGACTAACGAACTAGTAAATAGTTATACCAATTCTATGTGAGGTTGCGCTTCCCATCTGTGTAGGGAACCCTTCATGAAGGGTCCCCTACACAGAAGCGTTCAAGCGTGCGTGCGTAATTTGTGCGCTTACGCATCTTCAAGCCAGAATTGGTATTACAATTGAAGCATTTTATGAATGCCTGCCGACTTATGTAAGACATTGCCTTAAATTGTCTTGCATCTTAAACTTGTTTGCCCTGGTATTTTAGGTATTTAAACCTTGTCAAATAAAAATAGTCGATTAAAATGATAATACATTTAGGTTATAGCTATCCATGATTGTGATAAATTACCCAAATTGAACGAGAGCTAATTGTCAGCGTAAAAGAAACTGCTTATCTGTTTGCAAATTATTATTTTTAATTTACTTATGTCTTCTACCAGGTCAAGCATCAACCTCAGGGTCGTTTTTTCATCGCTGTTTAGCTTTTTATTAAATAAACCCAAACAGCAGCCGAATAAAACTTATGATTATACCCGATACGTCAGCGGACGTGACTATGTATTTGAATTTGTAAATGACTTGAAAAAAGGTTATATGACAGGACAGGGTAAAGGTATCAAGCGTGGTGATTATATTTTTTTAAAAAACGGCTCTAACTCTTGTCGATATCAAGTTGAAGAAATTGATTACTACTCCGAACCACCAGATATGTGGATGGCTTTACTGTGCGAAGCAATCGTTGAGCAACCTGAGTTGTGAGTTGATTCTCATTTTTGACATCATTAAGCAATATGTCTCCACTTAGTAAGATACTATAGCAGCTTGCAGTCAGCATAAGTTTAAATTATCTAATATAGATTTTTTATCGGATGCGTCTTTAGTTATAAGCTTTATAATTGGCGCAACTATAGGCGTTCGCGGAGCGTTGTCGTCCCGACATCGCTTCAGTCAAATTCACAATATTAAACTTTCACCAACAGCTTGAGTTGATTGTCAGTTGTAATCACCAGTTTAAAAATCTTTGAATATTGCCTAAAAGAAAGTTATCTTCAAGAACGCTTAAGGTTGATGACACTCAAAGAATAGTGATGGCTTATCGGTCAATCAATTGGTGGCTATCCTCAGTTTCAATGCTGGGTTAGTTTCCAATAATAATAGGACTTACGCAAAAAATCGCCGTAGTTCCTTAATTTACGAGTGCGATAATTCATGAATTATCGCTACAGAAGATATGTTTTGCCTAAGTCCTGAATAAATTGTTTTTCTTTACACGCTCTTAACAAGAATGTGTTTTTTTCATGAACCTTAGATCCAAAGATAACATACGTATGTATACTGCCATAAGAGAGGGTACGTAAGTATCTACCAAATACGTATACCAGGCTGCTTGTTTTAGTAAAATCTACTTTCTGCGAATTGTAGCCAAGCAAACTTCTCAAGATTTTATACCAGGGGTAATTACTGCTATCTAACCTCGGCGATCGCTGACCCTAAAGGCTTTGTGACGATTTTTGCATTTATTATTGTCTAGCTGTTAAAGGTAGTGATTTTGCCCTTATAACTTCTGCTTCCAAGTATGCACCCAGGCATATCGATTCTGATAGCTTGTGTATGGCGATACTCCACAGTTCGTGAATTTGCTTATGAGTATTTACCTAAGTCTAAAAAATATATTCGATATTTAGTCAAATCTTCCCGGATAGATACGTAAGTACAAGAAAAGTGATTTATACAAAAGGTAAATACATCATTAATCAAATAGCCAAAGGAAATTTAGAAAATATGAACTTAAAACAACTAGACCAGAAAATCTCAGAGTCTTCGATAGTAGAGGCAAATCAAGAACAAATTTCTTCGGATCTGGGTGGGGAGGCAGTCATTCTCAATCTCAAGACTGGAGTTTATCACGGTTTGAATGAGGTGGGAGCGCTGATTTGGACTTTGATTCAGGAACCAAAAGCTGTGAAAGATATCAAGCCGATCCTTCTGCAAGAGTATGAAGTTGAACCTCAACAGTGCGATCGCGACCTCAAAGCATTGCTTGAAGACCTTCTGGCAGCAGGACTAATCGATGTCAAAAATAATACGACTGTTTAAATTTTTTCGGATGGGAGCGGGCGATCGCCACCTTTTAATCATGACCTTAATTTTACTAGCAACCATCAGGCTAGGGTTGTGGTTAATGCCCTTCCGCACCCTTTTAAAACTGATAGCAAAAATTAGCCGGCAAAGCGATCGCCCACAAGTGACACAAGTGTCCGTCGGCAAGATTTCTTGGGCTGTAAAGGCAGTTAGCCGCTATATGCCTGGTGTAAAGTGTCTGGCTCGCGCTTTGACTACCCAAGTGGTGATGAGTCGTTACGGTTACTCTTGCGAACTGCGGATCGGTGTTGCTAAAGGAGAAAAAGGAATTTTAGAAGCTCACGCTTGGATAGAACATGAAGGACTAATTGTCATGGGTTATCTGGCAGACCTTTCACGTTTCATTCCACTGCCGTCTCTTGAAGGAGTGAAATTATGAGTGGCATCATGGGTATTCACTATCTAAGCGATCGCCCTGTAGACCGCGAAGACTTGGGAATGATGGTGGAAACCCTGGCGCATCGGGGACCCGATGGTGCAGATATCTGGATAGATGGGGCGATCGGTTTCGGGCATCGGATGCTGTGGACTACTCCTGAATCCTTGCTAGAAAAGTTACCTTTAGCTAACTCTACAGGCGATTTGATTATTACCTCAGATGCTCGCATAGATAACCGCGATGAACTCATAAGTGTGTTACAATTAAATAACTGTGCATCTGAGAAAATTACGGATAGCCAGTTGATATTGGCTGCTTACGAAAAATGGGGCGAACAATGCCCAAAGCATCTTTTAGGTGATTTTGCCTTTGCAATTTGGGATAAACAAAAGCAGATACTATTCTGTGCTAGAGACCACATCGGTGTTAAGCCCTTCTACTATCACTTTCAAACAGGTCGAATTTTTGCTTTTGGCTCTGAAATTAAAGCTTTATTGTGTTTGCAAGAAATACCACGCCAACTCAATGAGGTGAAGGTAGGTGACTATCTGGCAGCAAACTTGCAAGATAAATCCAACACCTTTTACCAGGATATCTTTCGCCTTCCTCCGGCAAGTAGCCTAACGGTGAATGCCAAAGGTATACAAATACAGTCTTACTGGACGCTTGACCCGAAGCGGGAACTACGGCTGAATTCTGATGAAGAATATGCCGAAGCATTGCAGAAAATCTTTGCCGAAGCTGTACGGTGTCGGTTGCGTAGCGCTTTTACCGTGGGTTCTCATCTCAGTGGTGGGTTGGACTCTTCTTCTATTACTTGTATGGCACGACAGTTGCTGATACAAGAAGGAAAAAATCGCTCATTGCACACCTTCTCAAATATCTTTGATGCTGTTCCCGAAAGTGACGAGCGCTCTTTTATTGAGGCTGTGATTGCCCAAGGTGACATGATTCCTCACTATGTCCACGCTGATGAAATGGGTCCTTTGTCAAACTTAGAGGAAATTTTCCGCTATCAAGATGAAGCCATTTCCGCACCTACACATTTCTTGGCTTGGGAATTGAACGATGCTGCTCAAAAAGTTGGTGTCCGAGTTGTCTTAGATGGCTTTGATGGCGATAATACGATATCGCACGGCGAGGGTTATTTCGCTGAACTGGCAAATAAAGGAGAATGGGCAACTTTCGCTCTTGAACTTGACGCTGTTTATGAACTCACTGGTGCGTCACAAATGAGTATTCTGCGACAGTATGGTCTGACATCTTTGGAACAGCTGGCACGCAAATGGAAGTTGATTGCTTTTGTTAAACAGACCAATGAGTTATTGAAACACTTTAGCGTTTCCCGGTGGCAGATTTTTCTGCGCCACGGCTTAAAACCTTTGCTTCCGCAGTTCATGCTCAAAGTTTGGCACTTTCTACGCGGACATAGTTTTAATACAAACCTTGACAAATCGATGATTAACCGCAGCTTTGCGAGGCGCATCGGTTTGCAGAAGCGTATCGAGCTTTTTAAAGACTTTCTGTCAAGTTTCCCGTGTACAGAAAGGGAACGTCACTGGCGCGGTCTTAGTTCTGGCGTAATAACCCAAGCGCTAGAGATATCAGATCGCTATGCAGCAGCTTTTCAAGTCGAAGTTCGTCACCCGTTTATGGATAAACGCTTGCTGGAGTTTTGTCTGTCTCTGCCTCCTGAACAGAAATTTAACAAAGGATGGTCGCGCTTAGTCATGCGCCGTGCCATGAAAAATGTTTTACCTGACCAAGTGCAGTGGCGTCTGGGCAAAGGCAATATGTCCCATACTTTTCAGTACGGTCTACTGACACTAGATCGAAAAGTTTTAGATGAGGTAATGCTCAACCACTTGCAAGCTGCGGAAACTTACGTAGACACAAATGTCTTGCGTGCAGCATATGAGCGATTAATATCTGCAAGCAAAGTTAATCTACAGGAAGAGCGATTGCCAGTTTGGAAAGGAGCGATGTTGGCATTGTGGTTGCGTTACAGCAAGTTATAGAGAACAGTTCACTATAAAAGTTAGTAATAATTTTTGCTTTTTCACAGTTTATATGTAACAATAGAGATGCCGTTACTCTAAGCTTAAATTAAGAGTTCGGATTGACAACCAACAATCAGGAGTTCTCAAATGAAGAAAAGCTACGAAGTACCACAACTGGTTAAACACGGAAGCGTCAGCAATATCACGGCTTACTCTTTCGACAGTAAAGACGGCGATGTATTTTACGGTCAGACAAACGCAACAAACCAAAATGGTACTGGTTCACTGAATGCTTGCATAACCTACAAAACCGGTCTGAAGAAAGGTGATTGCGTGAATCCTTCCGCGAAGGGTGTGTAATAGAGAGCAAGGAATGCTGTAGTAGCCGCTACAGCAAGTTGAATAAACAGCTTTTAAAGTCCTTGCAATCAATCTACCTTCTTTGTCGAAGCTAGAGCTTGCCTAGTAAAAGGTTATCTGAATCAAATTAACAGTTCGGGTTTACAACCAACAATCAGGAGTTCTCAAATGAAGAAAAGCTACGAAGCACCACAACTCGTCAAACACGGAAGCGTCAGCAATATCACGGCTTACTCTTTCGACAGTAAAGACGGCGATGTATTTTACGGTCAGACGAACGCAACAAACCAAAATGGTACTGGTTCACTGAATGCTTGCATAACCTACAAAACCGGTCCGAAGAAAGGTGATTGCGTGAATCCTTCCGCGAAGGGTGTGTAATAGAGAGCAAGGAATGCTGTAGTAGCCGCTACAGCAAGCTGAATAAACAGCTTTTAAAGTCCTTGCAATCAATCTACCTTCGTTGTCGAAGCTAGAGCTTGCCTAGCAAAGGGCTACGGGCATCCGTAGCCCTTTTTTATCCTTCCTTTTGAAGAAGGAAAGCAGGTTAACACAATCATAATAGCCAACTATAATTTTGTCCAAGGATACTCAAAGGTGTTTGCTTATACTGCCTATAATCTCCGCATTCACTCTGAGTTTCCTTTTCCGGAACTCAGCAAGAGTGAAGTTTCACAAAAGCCGGATGTGGTGATTTCGCTGCGCTCCCTTAGCCAGTTAGAAACACAAACAGCTGATGGTGCTAACAAGCTAGTGGCATTTTTAGAGTTAGAAAACTCTACAGCGGGCAGGTTTTTGGTAGAGTCGGGACGCAAGATTGTTGTCGAACCAGACCCAGGAATTGATGAGGATTTGCTTCGTCCTTTTATTTTGGGACCAGCTTTTGCCGTGTTGCTGCGACAGCGATCGCATCTCGTCCTTCATGCCAGTAGCATTGCGATCAATAATGGAGCAGTAGCGTTTTTGGGTCATTCAGGATGGGGTAAATCAACCTTAGCGAATGCTTTTTACAATCAAGGGTATGGTTTACTCACAGACGATGTGATGGCGATAAAAGTTGAGAGTAACCCCCCGATTGCTTTTCCCAGCTTTCCCCAAGTGAAACTATTACCAGATGCAGCGGCTTCTTTAGGATACGACTTTGAGAGATTAACTTCAATTCATGCTGGGGTAGCAAAACGGAATAATCGTCTCTCCCTTGGATTTTCACAAATTGCTCTACCAGTCAAGCGGATTTATGTGCTGGAAAATGTGGCAGCAACGCACAACGAAATACAGCCTCTGTCACCTCAAAATGCTCTGATGGAACTGGTTCGCCACTCCCGCGCTACCGACTTACTAACTACACCAGAGTTTGTTAGCTCTCATCTGCGTCAGTGCGCTAATTTGGTGAAGAATGTATCGATATGTCGTTTAAAAAGAAAAAGTTCTTTAGCTGGATTACCGGAGTTAGTCAAGCTAATAGAAGAAGATATTGCTCAAACAATATTTGATGAAGACAAGAATATTCAATTGTTTGCATCTGCCTAAGGGTATATTTTAAAAATGAAAAAGAAAGGGATTTAAAATTTTGAATAGAAGATTAGGCAGAGCGATCGCTCGAATTTCTTATCTGCCAAAAACACTAGATTTAGTCTGGACTGCATCTAAAGGATGGACAATCGCCTGGGCTATATTACTAGTTATTCAGGGACTCATGCCAGTTGCGATGGTCTACCTGACTCGCTCGGTGGTTGATGGTTTAGTAGCAGTCATGGGGGCTGGGGCGACTTGGCAGAGCGCTCAACCGATTATAATTCCAGCAGCAGCAATGGTTTGCGTCTTGCTGCTAGGAGGAAGTCTGCAAACCGTGATGGAATGGGTACGGACGGCTCAATCTGAATTTGTCCACGACCATATCACCACCTTGATTCATCAAAAGTCTGTAGCAGTAGATTATGCCTTTTATGAATCATCAGAGTATTACGATCGCCTGAACCGAGCGCGTAGCGATGCCAGCGGTCAATCCCTGTCTCTGTTAGAAAATCTCGGTAATGGAATGCAAAACAGCATTACCCTTCTGGCAATGGCGGCAATATTACTTCCTTATGGTGCATGGCTAGCAGTTGTTTTATTAATCAGTGCGCTGCCATCTTTATATATAATCCTAAATCTTAATCGCTACTATCACCGTTGGTGGCAGGGGACTACAACAGAACGGCGACGGCAGGAATATTACGATGCACTCCTGACTAACAGCAACACTGCTGCGGAATTACGACTATTTAACTTAGGTTCTCAGTTCCAGTCTACTTACCTAAAATCACGCCATCGGCTCAGAACAGAGTATCTGCAAATACTCAAAGTCCAAAGTTTAGGGCGCTTCAGTGCCACGATTTTGGGACTTTTCGTTTTTATGGCTCCTCTGAGTTGGGTAGTTTGGCGAATCCTGCAAGGAAAGATGACCCTTGGTGAACTTGCACTGTTTTTCCAGGCGTTTCAACAGAGTCGGGGCGTAATGGTTTCGCTGCTGGGTAATCTAGGACAAATCTATAAAAGTAGCTTATTTATCAGTAATTTATTTGAATTTTTAGAGTTAAAACCGCAAATTATCAACCCAACCCAGCCCCTAGCTATTCCCAAGCAATTGAAACAAGGAATTAGCTTTCAACAAGTTAGTTTTGGCTATCCTGGTAGCGATCGCCCTGTCTTAGAAAATTTTAATTTGACAATTCCGGCGGGGAAAATAGTCGCAATTGTCGGGGATAACGGTGCAGGAAAGAGTACTTTAATCAAGTTACTTTGTCGTTTTTATGACCCTGAGTCTGGTTGCATTCAACTAGACGGAATCGATATTCGCGATTTATCTGTTATAGAATATCAGCGTTTAATTACAGTTTTGTTCCAGTTTCCTGTTTCTTACTACGTCACCGCTGCCGAAAACATTGCTTTGGGCGATTGGTCAGCAACTCCAAGCTTAGATGAGATTGAGTTGGCAGCTAAAAATGCTGGCATTCATGAGAAAATTGCTAGCTTACCTCAAAGTTACAACGCAATATTAGGCAAGTTGTTTCCTGAAGGTACAGAACTCAGCGGCGGACAATGGCAGCGTCTTGCTTTGGCAAGAGCATTTTTGCGACGTGCCGAAATCATTATTCTGGATGAACCGACCAGTGCAATGGACCCTTGGGCAGAGTTTGATTGGTTGGAGCGATTCCGCACTATGGCAAATGGACGGACTGCGGTTGTAATTACTCACCGCTTCACCTTGGCAATGCGGGCTGACATAATTCACGTCATGCGTGCCGGTAAGATTGTGGAATCAGGAAGCCATGATGAATTGCTGGCTCAGGGTGGTTTTTATGCCCAGTCTTGGAAAGAGCAAATGGAAGTTACTAGTAATGTTCCTGTTTAACTATGCAAGAAATTCTCTGCCAAAACGAGGCACGACTGCCATCCGTATCATTACCTAAAATATACGGCATTCCTATCGACTCAGAAGCCTTGGCTAAGTACAGCCGTGAACTTCAGCTAAAGGAACCCACCGAGGCACTTTTTGGGCTAGCTCAAGCTATTGCCAGCAGTCCCATCTGGGCAGAAATGCCCGGAAACATATTAATTGTTCGTCCCACTCCTCAACCTGCACTTTTTGTGTTGGGTTGCTTGGATGAAGCTGGTAGAGTGCGAATTGCTAGAGAACTCCCGGATTTGAATCTGAACATAACTCGTCTGCGCTACATCAGTTATCGTCAAGCGGAAGCGGATTGTGAGCGTCTGGCGAAACAATTAGTAGATCGCTTTGGTTATGAGGAATTAAAGGAGTTTCACTTTACTGGGATTCCCCGTGGAGGGCTGATAGTTTTGGCAATGCTGGCTTACGCTTTGGGGTTGACTCCCGAACAATTAGAACCACCGCCATCGCCCGATGTGCCTTGGGTAGTGGTGGATGACTGTGTTTTTACTGGTTCTCGACTGAGCAACTTTTTGCAGTCTCATTCTCATGAGGCAGTAATATTTGCAGTGCTTTATTCTCATCCAGATTTGCGAAGAGCGATCGCATCTCGTGAACCGCACGTTAAAGCTTGTTTGAGCGCTCAAGATATTCATGACTATGCACCAGAAGACCTCGGCGATAGTTACCCAGACTGGCAAGCACACTGCCTCGCACAACTAGATGGAATCCGCTACTGGGTGGGGAAAACAGACAATATCTGTTTTAGCTGGAATGAACCAGACCGCTTTGTTTGGAATCCTGTGACTGAAAAGATAGAGGGTTGTTGGCTTTTGATTCCTCCAGAAATCTGCTTGAAAAATCGACTCAAAGCTGCTACTGAAGCTCCAATTATCCAGATTCAGCCGGAGAGTAAAGGACTCATTCAACCAGGGTCACAAGTCATCTTTGGAGAGTATGAGGGACAGATTGTGGTTGGGAATTTGGCAACTGGTGAAAGCTTTTGCTTGACTGGTGTAGCTGCTGATATTTGGCAAGCTTACGCTCAACATGGCGATGTGGAACAAGTTGTTATGTCACTATTAAGCAGCTACGACGTTGAAGAAGCCACACTCCGGTGTGATGTGGAGACATTTATAGATGAGTTGTACACTCAGGGTTTGCTGGTTAAAAGCGTAGACGCAAAGCGGTGAAGCAGCGCGGTCTTCTCCCTTTGGGAGAGGCTAACGCCAAGGGGAGCCAGTGCGCTATCGCGCTTTGCCGACAGTCACGCACCTGCCGTGGTTTCCACGCCACTTCCTTCAAGCCGGGGAACCCGTCCAACGGAGTGGCTCCCCATGAGCGACTGCACCAAGCTTTATGGCTTGTCCTCAGACATCGCTTTACTTCCTGAGCAAAACTTATTAACAAAGTAAAAATATTCTAATAATGACCAGCTTTCGCAGTGATGAAAACCTTTTCTAAACCATACACTAAAAACCAGAATATCAATACCCGCCCCGAAGTTGAGCTACTTCTTTCTTGCGCTCGTACCCAGATAGATGATGAACGCGCTCAACGCATCAAATCTTTAGTTAAGGAAGATATAGATTGGCAATACCTAATTGCAACAGCATATAGACACAAGTTAATGCCACTTTTATATAACAGCCTCAACAAAATTTGTGCGAATGCAGTTCCTAATGAAGCATTTAACCAACTCCGAGAACTTTTTCAGAGAAATGCTCAACGCAACTTATTTCTCAGTGGAGAACTCCTAAAAATCCTCGGTCTTTTAAAAGAGCGTGGAATTGTCGCTTTACCATACAAAGGTCAAGTTTTAGCTACTGCAATATACGGCAATTTAGCACTTCGGCAGTCTGGCGATTTGGATGTCATGGTTCAACAGCCAGATGTTTTGGAATTTAAAGAAGTGCTGCTTTCTCTGGGATATCAACCGGAGATTAAATTGACTCCTAGCCAGGAAAGAGCTTTTTTACAAGCTAAAACTGAGCATTCCTATAACTTTTTTAATCAGGATAAAGCAATTCTTCTAGAGATACATTGGAGAATTGCGCCTAAGTATACATGCCCAATTGAAGCTAAAGACTTATGGGACAAACTTGAGCCTTTTGCTTTTTTTGGTACAACAATACCAAATCTTTCTTTGGAAGATTGGCTGCCAATCCTGTGTGTTCATGGGTCTAGGCATCGTTGGGAAGTGGTAGGATGGCTTGCCGACATTGCCGAATTAATTCGGAATCATCCAGGGATTAATTGGGAAAAAGTCATAGCGCAATCTAACAAATTTGGCTGTAGGCGAATACTATTTCTTGGTCTTTTTTTAGTTAATGAACTACTAGGAGTAAGCATTCCTACAGAAGTTTGGCAGAGAATAAAAGCTGATTCTGAGGTAACTTCTCTCGCTGATTCCGTCTGCAAAGATTTTTTCCCAGAAACCGATGCGCCAGAGAGATTTTTGACAACGACTATCTACCAAATTCGGGTTAGAGAACGCTTGCAAGATAAACTTTTGTATCTAGAATCTTTCCTTCTCTGGTTGAGAACTCGCGAAAACACCTTTTCCTAATGTGTTTTGTGGAAGCAAAAATGAAAATATAGAAATCAGAAGCCATTTGTGAATAAGAGCTTTTTCGTAATTGTTAATGGTTAATTAATATTAGCCATTAACAATTTTGGTAATGATAAAAATCGTTGTATTTTCTTTCTTCTGCTTTCAAATGTAATTGGTAAGGCATTCGCTAAATGCGTGCTACAAATGTAATAATGTAAGACAAATTATCCCCCTTGGACTGAACCCGGACAAAAATGGACAGGCTTCTCCTTCACCAGACGCGAAGCGCGAACATCCTTTGTGACTCGCTATCGTGTTGAGGAT
>NZ_JTCM02000124.1 GCF_000817785.2 Hassallia byssoidea VB512170
GCGATACAGCCATACCGCTCAACTAGAGATTGTAATGCTTGGAATGCCCAATCTGTCGGCTGCACATCAGAAAACTGAGATACCGATGTTACCTGACCGATGCTGTTAGCTTCTTGGGACAATTGGGAAACAGAAGTTGTCTGTTCTTGTTCAGCTTTGACTTCAGCTGAATTGGCACTGTTTGCCGCTAAAAATGAGGCAGCAACAACTAATGGACTTAGTTTAAAAACGTTCCACAGAGGTTTTTTCATTTTTTTGACTTTCACTCACACCTATTGATTTAATCGGGGAAAATTCCGATAAACATTTTACAGTAATAGTAGCAGATATTATGATTAATATTCAATTTTAGATATGTAATTTCCTCCTTCATGTTGTTGACTATTTCTCCAAGAAGTCAAAAGTCTAGTTTGAAAATTATTCTCAGGTTAAGGTTAGGTAAAATTGGTATCTTGCGCCAATGACAACAACTGCCTTCAGATAAAAATTATTGCTCAATAGCGCAATGTTTAGGCATCATTTTTGCTCATTGACTGAAATAAAAGCTGCACCAACAATCAAGTTATAGTTACGGAGCGAGGATATTTACGCTCCTCGATAATTTCATAGATAATGGTTGTGTCTACTGTCAAGTGAAGTAACTATATTAAGAGGCAAAATTTTTCCAAAATTCCTCTAAAAATACCCATAGCTAATATAGTTATCAGACCGATTACGATAACTTAAAGTTTATTGAATTTTTTGGTAACTTTATTTATGTATTTAAAATTTATCGTTTGTTTCGTGAGTTAGTGCTTTAATACTTACTCTTGATTTTTGAGCGTCAGCAATATTATCTCATGAGGAGCGGAATCGCCAAGGAGCGATCGCGATCGCACCCCTCGTCCTTTATAGCAAAAGCGAGAATCGCAAGGTGCGGCGGATCGCACCCAAAAATCCCACAGACAAAATATTCGCTCTCGTTGTTTCATAAGGAACGGACTTACGCCAAATCATCTAAAAACTAACTCCTCCAGACGCACAGATAATTAATAGCGACTTTCGGCACTTCAAACTTCCGTGAAACACGAAGTAATTATTTAATATAGTGTTGTGTAAGTCCTCACCAGGAAACTGTCATTATTTATTTAATCAAAGTGCCTGTAGTATAAACAAGTCAACTAGCACACATTTGACACTATTTTTTTGCCCCTTGATTCAGAAAACATAGAACAATCCGGCGTTTATAGCGTAACATTTTTCCTTCTTCCTCAAACTGCTGTAGCAGCCGCGTGACTGTCACCCGTGTTGTATTTAAAACTTCGGCAATTTCTTGGTGGGTAATATTCAAGTCAATCAGCTTGCCTTGTTCTACCTCACGACCAAACTTTTGACTCAACCAGACCAAAAATTGCCACAAACGTAGAGAAATTGGCTTACGATGTACTATACTTAGCAATTCCTCTGCTTGTTGAATGTGGCATAATAAAGCATTCAAATCTTCGTGCCAAAGGTGAGGTGGTATTATGCTTACCTCTACACTTGTCAAACATTCAATTTGGTAAGGTTTGACTGTGGATAAAGGATAACCAACTAAATCCCCAGGTCCCCAATAACCCAGAGTGATGAATGTTCCATCTTCACTCCAGGTTAAGGTACGAATTGTCCCCCGCTCAATCCGCCAAAGTACATCATTGCGTTGGGGAATTATTTCTCGACGGTTAAATAACCTCTGGGGCAGTTGTTCATTTGCAGTAGTTAAGGGATTGTTAGATATAGGATTTGGTGTATTAATCGATGAATATGTCATGGAAGTTATCTCGCTTAATAGAAGTTGTTTGCTAGATTTAAAAATTATCAAGGAATGCAAAACCCAATCTATGCAAGGCAAATGCTTGCTAGAACACTCATCACCACGCTCTTTCAGTCAAAGGATAGATGTTTTCAAAGGAAAAACCGCTTTAAGGTAAGTTGAGATAATTTGAATCATGGGCAAATCTCAAATTCAATTGCCAAATAGTGTCTGTAAATTATTCAACTAATAATTTGAGCAGGTCATACCGCCTGAGGAAGCGTTACTCAAATCGGGTGGTAGCTTTTAGAAGTTATGACATGGCATTAGCATATATTGTCATGGGAATTTTATATATAGGTGCAGCTTAAAATTTGGTAATGGTTTGTATAAAAATTCCTTGATTAAATTATGATTAGCGTACTGCTATTAAAAATAATTGTCAAGTAGATGAAGATTTAGTAATAGCAACAACTGCTGGCTTCGGTGGAGAATTGGGAGTTTTGCTGGGCCAATTCGAGCCAATCGGAACTTGACGAGTTTGCATAAATTCTTCACCCGTGGTAGTGGTAACTAAAAATTCTCTGCTTTCTGAAGCTTGGTTTTTACGTATACCGTTGCTTTCACCTGGATGCTGGACTGAGAGGAACATTGTTTGCTCGTCAAGAGTGAAGCACGGACCTGTGGTTTCGCATTCCATAGGTCCTGTGGCAAATAGAAAAGCTTTACCTGCTTCTTCACCACTGGTGGGAATAAACCACAGAGCGTTGTTACCAAACAAACCCGATATGTTAGCAGGTTTACCTTGGTCATTAACGCGATTAATGATGGCACTATTCATTTTACCGCTGGACATATCTGTTACCATCCAGACATTTCCGCTACGATCTAACAGCAAATTATCGGGATTGGCAAAACCCATACCACCTGCTGCGGGTTCACCTCCTGTTGCTAACATTTGCCATTTAAATTTCTCGGCTGCGGGATCGTTGTTGTCTTCAGTTAAACGCATCACCCAGCCATACTCATAGGGTGCTTCACCTTTAGGACTTTTGAAAACTCTGATATCTGGACCCCCCTCTTTATCAGGAGAACCAGAGGTAAAGCTGATGTACAAATCGCCACTCAAAGCAATTTCCGTATCTTCGGGACGCGCTGTGCAGGTAGCACCGGCGGCATTTGCGGCATAATGTGCGTCAATTAAAATTGCACCTTGCTGTTCTTCAGTATTACCCGTGTAAAGGTCGCCTAACTTTTTGTAGTTTTGTTTAAAAAAGCTAATTTCTTCGTCTTTGGTGATTTGTAGATTAACTCCTTCAATTGGTTCTGGTAAAGGTTGAAAATTGACTTTGCCTTTTTCGCTTGTCGCACCTTTTGGTAGACGGATGATATTTCCAGCGATGTTGCTAGGAACATCTGGATCTACAGGTGTGTCTGCTTTTAGGGGAATCCAGCGACCGGTACCATCAGCGTTAAATTTGGCAGCGTAAAGCATTCCTTTTTGCAACAGTTGGGAATTAGCTTTATCTTTGGGGTTGGTGACGCGATCGCTACTCACAAACTTATATATATGTCCTCCCCGGCGATCGCATCCGGAATAAAATGCTAGTTGTTTGCCTGCTTCAACCCGCACACCAACAGCTTCATGATGATATCGTCCTAACCAAGTGTGTTTTGTGCCGTAATCATTCGGGTTTGCTGGATCGACTTCGACAATCCAGCCATATTTATTTCCCGCTAATCCGAAAACATTACCTTGTCCGAAAAGTTCTTCATCACCCAAAGCAAAAGGACGTTTACTTGGATCTAAGGATGTTCCATCGGCATATACTGGTTCAGGTACTTGCGCTTGAAAGTTTTCTTCTGCACTTAAGACTGTACCCCAAGGTGTTGTCCCACCGGCGCAGTTAGCGAAAGAACCGATAATGCGATCGCCTAATTTATCAATATATCCCTGTCCTTGCTTTTTGCGAAACACAGTTACCGCAGGACCGGTTGCTTTTAAATAACGCTTGTCTTCTAAGCCAGAAATTCCACTAATTCGGCGATCGCTTGCAGAATTAGTTCTTTCCCATTTACCCGCAGCTGTTTTTCTAATCGAGATAATCCCCAATCCTTGATCTAAAAGCGCTTCTGAACAGATTTCCTTGATTTTCGCTTTTATTGGGTCATTATCTGGCAAAGCATAAGCATTTATTTCATTTTTCCCGGATGCATTCAAATTCAGTGCTGTTTTTACCTCTGCAAATGGTAATGATTTGCCTATTACTTGCTGATATGTCTGCATCCAGGGGATGGCACTGATATATTCAAAGTTAACTGAGAGATATCCTTCGTTTTCAGTTGTTGGCACAAAAGATAAATAATCGTTGTTGTAACCAAAGCGCGAATCACCGACTTTATCACCCCAAGCTGCAATAACTTGATATTGAAAACCTTGTGGTAGTACTAAATCATCTACAACTTCATGGGTGCTGTAAATTTCTTTTTGCTGTTCTGGTTTGAACCCAGCCGTTTCTAAGGGTATAGCACCTTTTATCGGTTTAAATAAAAATGAATTTACCTTGGTAGCTACTTGCTGTAATGTATTTTTTTTATCACACCCACCCAGAGAGCCAAGTGCTACTGCACCTGCACTTCCTCCCAATAACAGCAAGAATTCCCGACGTTTGATACTCATCAGTTTTATCGATTACACCATAAACAGAGAGTGAGATATAAAGGAGCATTCAGCAATGCCGATCTTTGGTTACTTTAAACGTCAAAGATTAAGAACAGGTAAGCTTTTCGTGAAATGTATGTTATTTAACAAATATTTGATTTGCTTGAGCAAAAAATATTTCTATCTATATTTATCTGTATCATTCTATACTTTCATCATTGTAGTATAAAAATAAATTTTCAACTTACCTGATTATTACTTTAATTTTTCGAGTTTAACCAAAAGTTACACTTAAATGTAATGTATGTTTTTTACTAAGAATTAATTTCTTGTCACAGATTACCAAAAAAAATTGTGGAAAACCGGTATCCACTACTACAAAATTTTTAAATTGTCTGGGGAATTGGGCATAGGTTTGGCTGTGCGGTCTTGGTGTCGGACCAAGTGGAGCACCTGCCGTCATTGGGCATGGGGACAAAAGGACAAGGGGACAAGGGGAGGACGAGCGCGAGTGCGGGGGTGGAGGAGCTCAGAACGTGTCCGTGGACAAGGAGGAATTACCAATCCCCATTGCCCATTAAACAATTGCCCGATGCCCATTGCTCAATGCCGCAATTAACCGCGTTGACCGGTAACGATGTATGCTACTCGTTGACCGATGTTGGTGGCGTGATCTGCCATACGTTCGAGACAGCGAATTGCTAAAGCTAGCAAGACAATTGGTTCAACTACGCCTGGGACATCTCGTTGGTAAGCTAAAGTTTGATAAACGCGATCGTAGGCATTATCTACAGCATCATCTAAACGTTTGATACTGCGTCCGCTGACTTCATCCAAATCTGCCAGAGCCACCAAACTAGTAGCTAGCATTGCCTGGGCGTGATGAAACATGACGGCAATTTCTGGTAAAGTATGATGAGGCGGATAAGGAAAGATTTTCACGGCAATTTCAGCTAAATCTTTAGCATAATCGCCGATGCGTTCTAGGTCGCGCACCAGCTGCATAATAGCACTCAAAGACCGCAAATCTTGAGCTGTCGGTGCTTGCAGGGTCATGATTGCCGTACAGTCTAATTCGATTTGTTTATAAAAGCGGTCAATTTTTTTATCTAATCGGGGAAGTTCCTCAGCTGCGGTTAAGTTCCGGGCAATTAAAGCTTGGTGACTGAGGCGAAATGATTGTTCGACCAAAGCACCCATACGTAAAACATCCCGTTCTAAACGTCTCATAGCGCGTGCTAGCTGGGGTCTTTCAGGATTGGGACTATCAAGGACTGCTTTGGTCATTTTTCGTCTCAAACATGAAGATATTGTTTAACTATAGTCTTGGCTTTGGGAGTTTGCCACTACTTCTGGGAATACAATTTGCAGCCATGCACCTTTTGTTTCGGGATGATTCATGGCTTTAATCGAACCTCCGTGTGCGAGGATGATTTGTTTAACGATCGCCAAACCTAAACCAGTTCCAACAATTCCCGTTTTTGAGTTACTAGGTGGTTGTGAGTCACGAGTTCTGGCTGTATCTCCCCGGTAAAATCGCTCAAAAACATAAGGCAAATCGCTTGCCGAAAAACCGAATCCGGAATCTATTATATTGATTTCCAGACTTTGGGGAGAAGAATTGTATTCATAGTTATTATTTATGGGGATGATTTTCGCCTCAACGTAAATTTTTGTACCAGGGGGACTGTATTTGATGCTGTTATCGAGCAAATTGAGGAATACTTGGTAAATTCGCGATTTATCTGCTTTTATCCAGAGATTTTCGCCTCCTCTTGAGTCAAGAGTTAATTGCTGTTGCTGTGCTATCGGTTCTAGTGTTGCCCAGACAGAGGCAATTAGCGATCGCACTTCTACTACTTCTGGATGTAGTTCAATTCCTGGATTATTTTGTATTTGGGTAAGTTCTAACCAGCTATGCACTAAGCTAATTAATCGGTCAACTTCTTGCATTAAGCGGTCAACCCAACGATTCAAAGGTGATTCTAAGCGGTTTTGTAAAGTTTCTACGACCAGACGAATCGAAGTTAGGGGAGTTTTCAGTTCGTGTGCCAGATCGGAAAAAGCGCGATCGCGTGCTGCGTTCATATCTAGCAGTGGTTGGCGATTTTCCAGAAATACCCCTACTTGTCCATTGGGTAAGGGCAAGCTGGATGCTCGCAAAGCTAAAGGCTTTAATTCTAACATGGCTGCGGCGTTTTCATAAGAGGGGTGAAACACCCATTCTTTGATTTGGCAAGAAGAGCGATCGCGCGTTTGCTCAATTAACCGATCCAGTTCATAGGATCTTACCAGTTCTAGCAACAAGCGCACCTGTCCTGGTTGCCACCTTTGCAAATACAGTATCTCTCTTGCCTGCTGATTGCACCACAGCAGTTGATTTTCTTCATCAACTTGCAAATATCCCACCGGTGCAAAATCCAGCACTTTTTCATAAGTTTGCAGCGACTGCTGTAAATCTTGCTGATGCTGCTCAACTAAGGCAATTTCATCCCGCAAACGAGGAATCAGCGGTAGCATTACCTTAGAAGAATCGGGGGCAAAAGGTCGCACCACTCGTCGCAAATAGCGATTTAGTTGAATTTGTTGCCAAATCCAAAACCCAATGCCTATGGCTAAACCCAGAAAAAAAACCAATACCAGCATCGCAAGTTTTTAGTTACTTGATGACAACTAAAAACTAACAACTATCTGAATCAATTATCCAAATCGATAGCCAAAACCTCTCACAGTCACGATATATTCAGGACGGCTAGGATCAAGCTCTAATTTTTCGCGTAACCAGCGGATGTGAACGTCTACAGTTTTACTATCCCCGACAAAATCCGGACCCCAAACTTGATCTAGCAATTGTTCTCGCGACCATACCCGACGAGCATAACTCATGAACAATTCTAAAAGGCGGAACTCTTTTGGCGATAAATTCACTTCTTGACCGCGAACCATAACGCGACACTCTTGGGGATTTAGTGTCACTTCTTTATAATGTAAAACTGGCACTACGGGCAAAGTGCTTAAGCGTTGACGCCGAAGTAAAGCTCGACAACGAGCGACTAACTCCCGCATACTAAAAGGTTTAGTCAGATAGTCATCTGCCCCGACTTCTAAACCCAAAACGCGGTCAGTTTCACTACCTTTAGCACTCAGCATCAAAATTGGTACTGGATTTCCTTGATGACGCAGCAAGCGGCAAATATCCAGTCCATTGATTTGAGGCAGCATCAAATCAAGGATAACTAAGTCAAAAACAACCTCTCCAGAGTTGGGTTCAAAATTTTTGAGATATTCTAGAGCCGTTCGTCCATCCGAGGCAGTTACCACCCCGTAACCCTCCTCCTCCAAAGCGACAACCAACATTTCCCGAATTAGTTCTTCATCTTCTACCACGAGAATGCGGCTTGTGTTTGCAATCTCTGTTCTGGGAGGATACTTAGTCAACTCACTTGTATACATCGGGATCACAAAGTTTGGGGCTTGTGCCTGTATCAATACAATTATCTTATATCAGTGTCAGCATCAAAGTTAAAGAAATTTCTGAAAAAGTTGTTATCTAAATCACATGCTGATTTAACACTCTAAATATTGTGTGAAAGATGGGGAGTGGGGAGTGGGGAGTGGGGAGTGGGAAGTGGGGGGACGACTTGGGGGACAATTTCTTTCTATTACCCATTACCCATTACCGATTACCCATTCCCCATTACCCATTACCCATGCCCAATGCCCAATTCCCATTAAGCCATGAGAATGGTAAGATTTTCTTCTTTGATCAAAATTTTTAGTAAAGCAGCGGCGCCGATTTGTTCAGAAACTGCATTCGCATTCCATTTTCCGTCAGAGGTGTACTTACCTTTGGTATAGTGGTTTGTGCCCGACCACAGATAAGGGGTGAGAACATCTGGATGGTTTTGCCTGTAACCAAAACCGTTGTATTGTTCAATTTGCCAAAGTTGTGCGGGTAAACTCCAATCTTTTACTTTGTCTAAATCTTTGCCTCCTTTTGTCAAAGCATCTATAGCACTTTCTTCCCATGTGTAGCCTACGTCCCAACCTTTAATGGGGTCGGGGACTGGTCTACCTGCGGGGACATTTACGGTACGTTTTTTCAGGGGATCGCCGTTGTGCAGATGTTTGCTGAAGCTAAGGGAGGATTCCATATTGTGGATGACCGCAATAAAGTACCAAGGTACATTAATTTTTTGTTGTACAGCTTGGTAGCGATCGCGATTTGCCCTAATTTTCGCAACTATCTGCTTGGTGGTATCTAATTGGTCAGATTTTATTTGACAGCTTTGCCAAAGCTTCTGATATTCCGGTTTGAGATCGCGAAGACGAACTGATACTTCTGTCATTTTTCTTCCCTCAAATGAGAACACAGACTTTCCTCCGTGTTTTGAAGTTAGCTCATTTCTGGAAAATTTGATTTTTTTATACAAAAAATTAACCTTTTCTGATTTTTAGGCTGCTTGCGTAGACACCAGCCATTTATTATCAAATATCGCTCATGACATGAAAAAATGTCAGCTAATGAGTCACTTAGATTAGATGTTATTTATACAAATAATTAACTTTTTTGACAGCAATATTCCTAAATCTGTAAAGCTCTGGTTTTTACTGCCACTGCCTCTGTAAAACAGCGCTCTAATTGACAATTTATTTATTAAATCTCACGTTTTTCTCAGTAATTTTACAGCTTTTTTTATATTTCAATGTTTTTACTAAAAAAAGTATTGTTTTACACAATAATTTTAAGTTTTGTAACCAATAATCATTTTGACGAAATAATCTACCCAAAGGTATATTTTCAAAGAAAAGCCTTATTAAATAGGTTCTAAAACCAACGTACAGACAATAAAAAATCGGGTTTTTGGATAACAACCAGTCATCATCACTTAAAAATTTTCACAGCACCCAAATTGAGTAAGTGCATAATTTATTGAGTTTTGCACCTATTAGTCAGCAGATGTGATAAATAAGAGTTGAAGGGCGCAGTATGAAATTACAAGAGTTTTTGGGAACAGATGAGAAGTATGGCTTTGAGGCGATCGCTCAAGATCCAGACTTGGCTCATCAAGTTCAGATACAATTAATTGGCTTGGGTCTGTTGGAACCTCCTGCTGATGGCAAGTTTGGACCGCTTTCAGCAGCCGCACTGAAAAAATTTCAAAACTTAACAAAGACAGGAGAAACTGAATTTTTAGGAAAAGTCACAGCTAAAGAACTGATTGAAACTAAACGAGACGAACTTCCTAAAACTCCCTTAAAACTAGGTAATGACCTAGCAAGCCGGATTGTAAAATATATGCAATCCAAAAATTATACCATATTCACCGAACCGAAAGAATATAATATTGTTTACGTTGAGGGCATGAATGAAGACGGCAGCCTCAATAATGATGCACCGAATGAATTTAACGATCGACGGATAGTCATTGAAGTCGTGGATGGTGTTCCTAAAATCGTCAACCACTGGCAAGCTACCACCGAACCAGGTAGACATTATACCTTCCAGCCAATGAATTCTCAAGGAGCTGCGAGAATTCAATTTGGGCAATACAAAGCTTGGTCTGTGGGAATCCACGGCACAGCAGAGCGTCACGAAGCTTTAAGGCAAGTTGGGGAAATTACTGTTTGCCGAGATTTCAACGAAGATTTTAAACGAACTGGCGACAGACTTGACACAGGTGATGATTTCTACATAAATCAACACTGGGGCTACGATGCTCCTGTAAATGATATTAAAAATGCCAGTGCGGGTTGTTTAGTGGGACGCAGACGCGAAGGACACCGCGAGTTCATGGCGATAATAAAAGGCGATCGCCGTTATGTAGCTAATCATAACTATGTCTTCTACACCACAATTATTCCCGGCGATGAATTAGTCAAGGCATTTCCAGCATAAGGAATTGGGCATTGGGAATTGGGCAATGGGGAAGGGGGAAAGGGGAAAGGGGAAAGGGGAAATGTTGAAATATTTTAAAATAATTCGACTGATTTTATATGACTCCATCCCCCTTTCCCCTTTTTTCCTTTACCCTTTGACCCAAATTAAAAAAGCCCAATGCCCTTATTCCTTTTGAAGTAAGTGTCCTGGCGGCAGGAATGCTAGTTTAAGGATGAATTCACAATCATATGCAAAGTATCCATGACTGCTGCTGTCTACCTAGAAAATGTCTACAAGCTTTACAACAATGTACCTGTGGTGAACGATCTTTCATTCACAATTGAAGCAGGTGAAATATTTGGTCTACTCGGTCCCAATGGTGCAGGTAAATCTACGACAATTCGGATGCTAACCACGTTAACGAAACCATCCCAAGGGCGGATTGAAGTATCTGGATATGACGTGGTAAAGCAACCGATATTGGCAAAGCAAAGCATTGGTGTAGTTTTGCAACAAGTCAGTGTAGATGCAGATTTAACAGTATGGGAAAATATGGAGTTGCACGGAAGGCTACATCACATTGCCAATCCACAGCGACAGCGATTAATTAATCAATGGCTAGATTATGTAGAGCTAGCAGACAGACGCAATGGTTTAGTAAAAACTTTGTCTGGGGGGATGAAGCGACGGTTACAGATAGCGAGAGCTTTGTTGCATCAACCGCAAATTCTGTTTTTAGATGAACCGACGGTAGGACTAGATCCGCAAACAAGACGGCGCCTTTGGGAAATTATTCGAGATTTGAATAAGCAAGGAATGACGATGCTACTAACGACCCATTATATGGATGAGGTCGAATATTTGTGCGATGCTTTTGGCGGTGATAAGCCAGGACGCATTGGTATTATGGATGGCGGAAAGCTGATTTCTTTAGGAACTCTACAACAGTTGCGCTCCTTACATGGTCAAGGTTTGGTGATGAAGCAAGTTGGCGATCGCACTCAATATCAGTTTTTCCCGACTTTGTCAGAAGCTAATGTTTATCTAGATCAACAAAAAGATAAAACCGGGATGATGGTGCGTGCTTCTAATTTAGAAGATATTTTCGTAGACCTCACAGGACGTCGGTTAGATTAAAAGAAAATTTCTCTAAATGGAAAAAGCAGAATTACGCCGATCGCTTCTCAAAACACGTCAATCAATGTCGCTGGCAGAATGGAAACAAAGTAGCGATCGCATCTGCACTCACATAACTACCTCACCACTGTTTACCCAAGCAAAAACAATCCTGGCTTATTTCAGTTTCAAGAAAGAACCTGACCTCAGTCCACTGTTTGCATCTTTTAACGGTGGGAAAGATACCCAGATTACTAAAAGATGGGGATTTCCACGCTGCGTCGGTGACTCGCTTTGCTGGCATCTCTACACAAAAGAAGATTCCCTGCAAAAAAACGGTTATGGTATTATCGAACCTCATGCCGACGCACCAACTATAAAGCCTGCGGAAGTGGATTTGATTATCATTCCCAGTGTGGCTTGCGACTATCAAGGATATCGCTTGGGTTATGGGGGTGGATATTACGATCGCCTGCTGAGTTCTCCTGAGTGGGCAACAAAGCCGACTATCGGAATTGTATTTGATTTTGCCTATCTACCACAGCTACCAATTGAATCTTGGGATCAACCGTTACAAAATGTTTGCACTGAAATGGGGTTGACTGCTTGTAGAAGTTAGTTGTTAATTGTTAGTTGGAGCGTTGTTACGAGTTACAAGGAATTTTTCTAGTTATGGTATTTATTTTTGAAAATTCAGGTAGAAATAAATTCCCAAATAACTTTTGGAATTCCGCGCCGAGGACTATTGTCCTCGACGCACCAACAACAACGCTATGTAGTTAGTAAAATACACTTACTATATTACTATGATCCTTTGACAAACACAAGCAATTAAAATGATTTTAGGATAGATGTTTACCGGATAAAACGTTGTAAAAGCAGTAAATAATTTATGGTAATTAAGAAGTTGTAAAAGAGAGTGGAGAAAAAGAAATGACTTTAATTAAAAGCAAAAATTGGTTATGGATGTATGGGTTATTGGGAGCGATCGCCTTAATGACGCTGTTTCCTTTGCTGTGGCTTTTAAGTACGGCGTTGAAAAGCAAGACAGAAAATATCTTTGCGACGCCGCTGCAATTATTGCCTAATCAACCTACTTTGAATAACTTTGTCTCAGTTTGGCAAGCTCTACCTTTTGGGCAGTACTTATTCAACAGTACATTGGTGGCAGTGCTGACTGTGGGCTTAAATCTACTATTTTGCGCGGCTTCAGCTTACCCGATAGCTCGATTGTCCTTTCCAGGACGAGACTGGATTTTTGTGGCGATCGTCTCCACGATTATGATTCCCTTCCAAATCGTGATGATTCCCCTGTACATTTTGACAGTGCAAATGGGTTTGAGAAACACTTATTTGGGAATGATTTTTCCTAGCTTGGCTTCTGCATTTGGGATTTTTCTGTTGCGGCAAGCTTTTATTAGTGTTCCTAAAGAAATGGAAGAAGCTGCTAGAATGGATGGCTGCTCAGAGTTAGGCTTGTGGTGGCATGTTATGTTGCCAGCGATTCGCCCTGCACTGGTAACTTTGGCTATTTTCGTATTTATTGGTTCTTGGAGTGACTTTATTTGGCCCTTAATTGTCATCCAAGATGAACAGTTATACACTCTACCTTTGGGAGTCGCGAAATTAGCGGGTACGTTTTCCTTAGATTGGCGGTTGGTAGCTGCTGGTTCGGTAATTTCGATTGCGCCTGTGTTGATATTATTTCTGTTTTTACAACGTTATATTGTACCGACGGAAAGTAGCGCGGGTGTGAAGGGTTAAATAATTCTTAATGCGTGGATTGGAAGAAACGAACCGCAGAGAAGCCAGTGCGTTGGGCGGCTCTGCCGACTTGAAGCATCTGGCGCGACACAGAGTACACAGAGTTTGGGAGAGTTTGAGAGAGTTTTTACGGAAATTTTATTAATAAGCACCGCTTTTTTTAAATACGACCCAAACAGTTTTGACTAGGAGACTTAAATCGTAGGCAACAGACCACTTACGCTGATAGTCAATATCCATGCTGACGATAATTTCAAAGTCGTTAATGGAGGAACGACCATTAGCTTGCCATTCGCCGGTAATGCCTGGTTTAACTCGCAATCTTTGCCAGTGGTGTGGTTCGTATTGTGTTACTTCGTCAGGAGTGGGTGGACGAGTACCAACTAAACTCATGTCTCCGATTAAGACGTTCCAAAATTGAGGAAATTCGTCTAAGCTGGTGTGCCGCAAAAATTTACCAACACGAGTAATGCGAGGATCGTGAACAGATTTAAAAATGTGACCTTTTGCCTCGTTTGTTACTAGATGCTTGAGTTTATCGGCACCAACGATCATTGAGCGAAATTTCCACATGCGGAAGGGTTTTCCGTTAAGACCGCAGCGAATTTGAGAATAAAACAGAGGACCTGGGTTGTCAATCAAGTTGGCGATCGCTACGGGAATACACACTACTGCTGTAACCATCAACCCGATAATCGCTCCGAAAATGTCAATTAATCGTTTGACAGTGCTTACTGTTGATGCGTGTATAGAATGATTTATAGTTACAAAATCATTTACAACAAAAGATTCTGTATTAGAAGTACAGGTGGACACGGCTATAATTCGGTTTTTACTGATTTATATGTTGCTAAATGCCAATATAGACAAGAAATTTTCTTGAGTAAATGCGGAAACGGCAAATTTTATCTAATCTTTCAATTACGCAGGGTTTTTTAAATTTTCAGTATTTTCTCGGAAGCAAATACATAAAAAAACAATAACACGCAATCTGGATGGAAGTACACTTAAATATTTATACTTACGATAGCTGCGTGTTATGTAAAACTATTTGCGGGCTTGGTAGTGAGCGAGAAGAGCGCTGAATTACAACGGCTAAAGCCGTTACTACGAACTTTCAAGCAGCAATCTAATTGCTGACAAGTACGAAATTAACTGTGTAAGGTTCGTCAAAGGATTGCTGAGTACTGGCTTTGATAGCATCGAGATAGCGACGCAGTGCTTGTAGTTGTTGGGAATTGGGACGATAGGTAAGGCTACCTTGTTTGTCAAAAAGTGGGGCAGCAGCGATCGCTTTATAGTCAGGATTTTCTTTTGAAGTGTGAGTCAGCCAGTTGGAGTCTAGACTAGAAGGAATCAAACCAGGAGGTAACTCACCTTCTAAAAAAGCCAGCAAGCGTTGCTGACAAGTACGGGTATTGATGCCTTGATTCTCGAATAACTGAATAACTTCGTTAAAAGATAGCGATCGCTCTGGCATTAGTCGCAGCAATTCACTAAACAAGAAATAATCTGTATACTGTTGCTTTGCTACCTCTACAACTTGGGGATGCAAAGGTAACATTGCCAAACCATAAGCAACCCGGCTACAAGTGGGGGCACCGTCATTGCTAGATAAATCTTGAATAATCTTAGCGTTGGGGAGTTTTTGCCGCAGCCAACTTTTCACCGCACCGCAAGTTGCCACTCCACCGGTGAGTATAGCTTGATTAATTGCTTCTGTAGGAATTCCCTTCGCTACTAACAATCTGTTAAGTTCTCGGTTGAGGCGTCGCACAAACGGAACAAATACATTCGCTTCTAAATCTCGCCGATGCAACACCCATCGCCGATCTGCCAATTCCAAAGTAAAAGATTCTTGGTGCTGTAAAATCAATTTTAAAGCAAGTCCGGCATCTAACACCGCCTGTCCCAAAAGAGAACTTTCGAGCCGTTGCTGAAGACGAATGCGAGTTGTGATATCTGGTTCCCCAGGTCGAGGAAGTTCTAATTCTTCTAAATTCAAACTTGACAGCTGCATCCGATCTAAACCAGGAATCGCTGGTTGCCAATGCCAAGCATTACTGCTAGTAGTTTTGCTATCGTCTTGTGTTGAGGAACGTGGTTGTTGCCATTTTTGGGGAAACAGTAACTGACAGATAATGTCTTGCTCAATTCCTTTGCCAGCATAAGCAAAACCGTGGAGCATAAAATTACTGTGTGTCAGTTCTTGCAGGTTTTCTGGCAAATCGACTAGCGCCATTTCTGTGGAAGTTGCGCCAATATTAATTGTCAGAGTGCTACCAATCGGACGGCGATCGCTTTGAATTGGCGGAGGAGAACCTTCGGGAACGCACAATTGTACAGTCTCACCGTTAGCACCGTCGAGTTCACTAAGCAAACTAGCGATCGCTTCTTCCACAAAAAATACTTGCTGTGGATGCTGCACTATTTCGCTGGTGAGTAAAGCTTCGCGGACATTAAAGCGATATTGTTCCGACCAGTTAGATGGACAAGTTATTATTACACCAGCAATATTGTTGATAATTGTCTGAAAACTTTGTTCATCTATACCAACAGCTGCTGCTGTTAAACCTGGTGTAGTGCTAGTGCTTACGCATTTGAGAGTTAACAGCAATTTCGAGAGCGATCGCACAACCCAAATCAAAGGACCTGCGGAAAATTCATTTAATTGCAACACAGGTTCCCATTTATCTAGCTCGTTTTTGTAGGGTATCGCTATTTGTAAATAAGGCTTCAACTGCGCTGAATAAACACTGTTTGTTTGCGCTAATTCGGGAGAATTGCTAGTAGCTACTCCTGCCTTTTCAGAAGCCACAGCTACTGGGGCTTCTGAGTGGAGTGCTTCTGTGGACATCTCGCTACCAGATACAGAAGCCGCAGGTAAATAAACTTCTGCTGGTAAACGAAACGATGGTTTTAATAAAGTTGCTGCCGATTGCTTTTCTGCTGACCAATAAAGAGGATAGACAACATTTGTGGAGCGATTCAACAGCGTTGCAGAAATTCCAGTTGTACCCAAATCGATTCCCAGATACCAAACTGAACCATCAAGATTGAGCGATTCTGGTTGATTTGCGCCACCGGAACTTAGCAATGCTGTCGATTCAGTCTTTTCACTTGACGCGGGGAAAATCTCTAACACCTCGACAACAGACTCAGCGGCAGTCAAAGTATTTTCTGCTATAAATTGATTTTCTAAGTTGATTTCCGGTTGTGACTGAGAATTTAATTGCCGATCAAAATCAGCTAAATCTTGATTTAATTGCTCTAACTGGTCTTCGTCTAAGGAAATATCAAAAACAGAGTCAGCGATCGCTTCAGCTTGAGAGAGTAAATTTTCCTGGGGAGAAGCGCTAATATAGTTTGTTCGCTGTGGTTCTTCATCTTTCTGCACAAATAACGAACTTGGAGTTTCTGAAGTATCTGGCGCTACATTAATTAACAAGTCGCCCAAGACAGTAATTGTATCGGCAATTGTCGGTTCTTCAACAGGCACAGGTGTTACATCTTCGGCTGACGGCAAAATATTCTCAGTATTATTCAGTGTTACTTTTTCATAAGTATCTGATATTGCTGGTGTGGGGTTGCTTGCATCCAGAAGATCCGCGTTTGATTCTTGCAGCCAAGCATCTTGTACAACAACTGGATTCTCCGTTTGTTGCACTTCGTTTGTGCCGCCAAGTTGTGATGAATCTGTGGTCAAAGCCGATACATCATCTATAACATTTGTTTCCTGATTAATTATTTCCGGGGTGACTTCATCCTGAACAACCGATTGTTGTAATTTTGTGGGGCTTTCTGGTGGCTGGACAATATTCGACATTGATAAATCAGTTGAAGCGTTAGCAGATAACTTATCTGTAATATCCGATTCTCGAATTGTGTCAATTTTCTGGCTTTGCTCGGTGAGATTTTCAGTACCAAACAAACTGGCGTAAAGCTGATCTACTTCATCAACAACTAACTGAGCATTCGGCACTGATGCGGCTGGAGTTGTAGTATTAGCAGTAACGAGTGAGTTTGGCTCATCCACACCAAGTTGCAAAAGTACTGTATCTAGATTTGTTGTCGCGGGGGTATCTTGTTGAATAATTGTCGGTGATGAAGAGGTTTCGTTTTCTCCCCTTAAAGAAGATTGCTGCAACTGAGAAGTCAAATTGTTGAGAAAGCTGCTCATCAAGTGTTCTGTTTGCACTCCTTGGCTGTGCATTCTCGCTAATGCTTGAGATAATGACTCGTGGTAAGTGTGAATGTTACGCTGTAGTGCTTCAAAGACGACATTCACAGTTCCATCTAGCGATAAGAGACGGCGATCTAACTCCGCAGCAAAGCGTGTTAACTGTTCTGGGGGTGTTGATTCTAAAAATGGTGGAGTCGAGGTAGATTCTAGTTCTGTTGAGTAATTAGTATCGAGTTGCTGGCTCGCGCCTGATGCTAAATTATCTGTTATTTGTGGGGTTATTGGCACTATGCGATTCATCAACACCTGCAAAAATTCGGAAATCATCTGCTCCTGATTTGCCATCTGCTGGGTTAAGGAGTAGTTGTGCAATCGCCGTTGCTCTAATTGTCTGATTTCCTGTACTAAAGTGGCTCGCTCTTGCAACAAAGTTTGTAATTCTGCTTGCAACGGCTGAAGCAATGCGGAAAAATCAATTTTTTGCTCTTGGGGGACAAAGACACTCTGTTGTTGATTTTGATCTGGCTGTGGTGAAGACTCACTATTACCGCGATCGGCAAATTTCGCGAGTATTGGCGATAATTGTGGCTGTTCGGCAAGCTTGTTTTCTGATTCGTCCCTTAATTTGATGAGAAAGTCGCGAATTCGTTCTAAAAGCTGTCTTGGCTCTTGTGCTGCCTGACCGGATAGAACTCTGGGTAAGCGTTTGCCGCTTTTAGCGAATAAGTCCTCAATATCTGCGATTAGTCTTTGTATTTCTTCAAAGCGGGAAGTCACTGTGATTTACCTTAGCTAGAACTGTACGTTATCTTTTATAGAAGTTACTTTACCTGAAATAGGAAGGAGTCATGCCACCAAGCGCGGTACACAGAAGTGGTGGAACAGACGCACAACCATGCGTTGAGTGTGAGCCACACCGCCTGCATCGCTCATTCCTCCATGTGCCATTTTGAGGGTAACGCAGTCGAGCAACGTTGACAGCAAACACAGAAACATTACCTTTATCATAGAAAAGATAAAAAAGCCAAAATTAATTATATTTAGTATCATTGATGAAGTTTTGTTTTAAGTGATAATGTTTGCAGTTGGGGACTCACAAACAATAGACACTCATTGACAGCCTTGTTCTTAGTTGTTCGTGCAGCATCATAGACAGTCTGTGTAGAAGGCTGTCAATGAGTGTCCA
>NZ_JTCM02000125.1 GCF_000817785.2 Hassallia byssoidea VB512170
TAAGGTCACAAGTAGAACACTTGTTAATAGGCGGTAGGTGGAAGTGCAGCAATGTATGCAGCCGAGCCGTGCTAATAGACCGAGGGCTTGACCTAATCACAATTGGTTTGATTCGCTTCACTTGCAGTCTTCAGGGATTCCGAACAAGGGTAAAGGTTTGAAGAAAAATAATCTTCCTTTTCCCTTTCCCCCTCCCGAAAAGTTTTCTGGTGTTAATTGCGCGGTGGAACCACACTGAACCCATCCCGAACTCAGAGGTGAAACACAGCACGCGGCGACGATAGTTTAGGGGTAGCCCTACGCCAAAATAGCTCGATGCCAGGATTTATAATTTAAGACAACGAAAACCCCTTGCTCTGATGAGAGAAAGGGGGTTTTCGTTTATCCTGTATTTAGTATTTGGATAAATCGCTATGACTCAAGAAATTTGGGATTTAAGGAAGTCTATTCTTGAGGGACGTTATGATGATGCTTTGGTAATTGTTGATGAGTTAGAGTTGATGAGTCGAAAGAGTTATATCCGAAATATTAGAAGTTTCCTCATCAGACTCATTATTCATTTGATTAAAAATCAGGTTGAACAAAGATTAACTAATTCCTGGGCAGCTTCGATTGAAGGTTCAATTTTAGAAATTCAAGATTTAAATTTACAGGATAATAAGACTTCTCATTATGTGAAGCAAACTGAATGGGAGGAGTTGCTGGATGCTGCTTTTGATGCAGCAATCAAGCCTGCATCTGCTGAAGTTTTAAATGGTTTGTATACACCTAAGCGACTGGAAGCAATTGTAGATAAATCTCAGATTATAAAACTAGCACAGGCTTTTTTAGATTTGACTTATACGAATTCTCAAAAGTCTTTGCCTGGTGCTATTGATGAGATGTTGAGTGAGTTACCTGGTGGCAAAGAGTGGGAAGAAGGTAAGTGAAAATAATTATATGAAGTATTTGCAGGTAACATAATAAATTCAGATTTACCTAACTGAGCAGTCAACCCATCGAGCGCTTTATTCTCAGTTTTGCCTACAGATTGCTTATTTATGGCGATCGCTATTCCTTTAATCACTGATTTATTGGACATTTGTCGAAAATGCATACATATAGCCATCGTTACGGTGAATTGATTTGCAATATTTATAGCGGACTGGGCTAACTTTCTCCTTTGGTGTTTTCCAAAGCAAAAACTCCGCTTTCACGCGTCGGTCAATTTGCCAATATGAGTGCCTGCCAACTTCCCAGAGGGAAGAATCGCACGTAGCATATCACCAGTTTGGAAACCAAAGAAAGTTTTGCACCGCGTCTTGTGCTTTGCGGGGAAACCATATTTATTCAGTGTACCCATCTGACGACTACCCCATCCTTTTGCAGCAATCAACAAACGCTGTGAGGTAAGAACTTGTAGTCCTTCTACTATGCCCACGCAAGCTGCGTCAAGCCAGTGGGTTTTAGGAAGATTTAGGCGAGTGCGGTTATGCTTGGTTCTCCCACCAGTCCCAGTCTCGATAGGCAAGCCTATCTCTTTAAGCCTATTAAATAGTGCCCATCGCGTTGAATTAACTGCGGTCGCATCCTTGAGCGGTTGTTTCGCTTGTCTCAAAATACGAGATAGTACGTCAGGTTTTTTGGCTAAAAAATCTTTAATATCTCTATTTTCTTTGCGGGAATTGCAATCGTGGCAGGCAAGCGTAAGGTTAGAAACGCGATCGCTCCCACCCTTTGACTTGGGGTGAATATGCTATACTTCAAAAGGTACATTTTCGACGTTACAATAAGCGCATTTTCTTCCCCATTTTTCAAGCAAATATTCCCTGACTTCGTAGCCCGCAAGTTCGCCTCGCTGATATTCTTCACCTGATATTTCAGGATTTTGCATTCTTTGAAGGTCAAATTTAACTAACTCTTGAGATATCCCTGTAATGGGGACATATCGAGTTATGCGGTTGACCCAAGTAATAATGTTTTTCACCCTAGATTCTAGGCTTGGTGGCAACCACCCAAGCTTTCTGATTCGGTTAATAAATCGTGGCTTGCGGTAACGAGTTTTGCGGTTACGACGGTTGCGACGAATAGCGCTGCGAGACTCTAAGTCATTCTTAATTTGCTGTCCCCGATGGGTTAATTCAGCACCCCAAAGAACTTTGTCACTTTGCAAAATCGCTAACCCGGTAATCTTTGAACCTGGGTCAATTTTTAGTTGACGTGGCTCTATTCCAAGGCTAGAAACTGCATATTTTAGAATGATTGTGAACGGGTAACGACGATACACAGCAGCTTGCTTTGCTTTCAGTAATCGCCTAGCCTGTCCTGGCGGTATTGGGGTTAACGGCTGCTTATTGGTATCTACTACAAATACAAAGTTAGACATTTTGTCCTCTGATTGCTCAGGTTATGTTTTCCTCTCCCAAAGGGAGACGCTTCGCGAACGCCAATGTTTTGAAAACTTGTTAGGTCAACCACACTTCCTTAACCAAATACAGATGTTTAATGGTTGACGACAGAGCTACAAGCACCGAAAGCACCTGTAGGTGTCATGATTCTCAAAACGTAGCTTTCGCTATGGCTGGCTATCTGTCCAATGAATGAACTAGCTGTCTAGTCTTGTCCACTGTTTGGTGAATAGCTCATATCGAGCGATCGCGCTGCCCTTTGAAGATGAAATATCATTACTAACTCAGCTTGCAGATGCTGTGGAACAGTTGCAGTATGTGAGAGTAGCCATCTTGTTACCAACCTTCTAAATTAACTTCGTCACCTTTGTAACCAATTGATTTAAGAGCTTGATTAAATCGCTCTAAACCAACTTTTTTAATATCATCTACCATTTCAGAAAGCATCATGTAACCGAGTTTAGAACCTTCGTCATCTAGCTTTTGCGCTTCCATGTAAGAACGTGCCAGTTTTCGAGCTGAAGTCATTTTTTCAGCATCTTCAGCTGATACGCTATTTTTGGCTACACCTTGAGAAACAAGGTATTCAGATGTTTTTTGACTATGCCATAAATAATAAGGTTTACCTTCCTTGGGTGTAATTTTCTCAAATATTGCACCATCCTTTGCTAATTGACTAGGTTCACCATCTTTCTCACGCAATCCATGCTGTTTAAGCAAATTACCAAATTTAACGGCTGATACTCCAAATTCCTGACCTAGCTCAGTTAATGTTTTCCAAGTTTTACGGAAGTTGTTTTTCTTTCCCACAGTATAATTCTTTTGGGTAATAGTGTTGACCTCGATACTCATCATTATCTATCCATATCTCCATCATCTCCTCGCCACATGGTAAACTGCCACGAGCGTGCTTAACGTCGGTTTGAGGATAGGACGACTGGGCAATTATAATGATAGATGGCGATCGCACCTCACCCCATCAAATGCGATCGCCTTAAAATCGAACGGTGCGAAATATACATCTGCTTGAGCTTAATCTTCCACCAATTCAATCAATTCTTCAATCGTCACCTCTAAAGCACGAGCTATTTTATAGACTGCACTTAAATCAACTGTATTCATCCCGTCGTCACGTCGAGCATAGCTTTTGACTGTGTTGTAGTTGACTTCAGCATGGTCAGCTACATCTTGCAGTGTCCAACCCCGCTTCTGAGCTAATTCTCGAATTCGCAGTCTAACTCGTCCCATCCATGTCTTGACAAAGGTGAGTATTCACCTATATGTATAGTAAAGGTGAATACTCACCTAAAAAACACATCAAAAGCGTAGACGCGTAGCGGCTTGTCGTCAGACATCGCTCGTCTCGCCTGGAAAACTTGAGAGCGAAGCTCTTTCAGAGCCGCTTCGCTAACGCTATTCCTAACACATCCTATAATCATAGTCTTTGATTGCTCTATGATATCAACATCAAAGCCAAAATCAAATACTCACCCTTGGTGTATTATTCGGCAGCTACCCAATATGCAGCGATTGGTAGTTGATCGGTTCCGGGGTAGAAATGACGCAGATGCCTATTTACAGATTCTGCGGCAATTGCTACCGCAGGTAGATCATGTAATTATATTTGATTTGATACCAGAAACGTATGCTTGAGGCTTAGTTGTCTCAATTGAGTTAACAAGTGTAAGTAATGGGCGATCGCCTTTCTCACTTTCTGTAAACTAAAAAAACTGCCGCTGTTGTTGAAAGATAGATTTGCAAAGTGGGCTAATGAGCGATCGCTCACTTCACGACAATCATGCGATCGGATGTGTCTTGCACATCATTTAAATTATTCATAACCAAATTAATCAGTTACGTGGGATGCTGGTTAATGATTGCAAAGTATTTTATAAATGTCTTTTGTTTCTTGTGTAACTGTAACAGTTCCCGCCACAACCGCCAATTTAGGACCGGGTTTCGATTGTATTGGCGCAGCTTTGACGCTTTACAACGAGTTTAAGTTCACTCGTCTTGACAAAGCTGGGATAATTATCTCTGTCACGGGTAAGGGGGCTGAAACCGTTAAAACTGATGAGAGTAATCTAGTTTATCAGGCGTTTGTCACTTTCTACCAACACTTGCAGCAGACACCGCCACCTGTAAAAATCGAGATTAAAATGGGTGTACCTTTGGCACGGGGTTTAGGTAGTTCGGCAACAGCGATTGTTGGTGGATTAATTGGTGCTAATTTGTTGGCAGGTGAACCTTTAAGTCAGTCGCAGGTGATGGAATTAGCGATCGCTATCGAAGGACATCCCGATAATGTCGTTCCCGCTTTGTTGGGTGGATGTCGTCTCGCTGCAACTGCTGACAACGCTTGGGAGATTTGTGAAATTCCTTGGCATAATCATGTTGTGCCAGTGGTAGCGATTCCTGATTTTGAGCTTTCAACTAAACAAGCGCGGCAAGTTCTCCCAACACAAGTAAGTCGTGCAGATGCAATTTTCAATACTGCACACTTGGGCTTATTGTTGCGCGGTTTGGAAACTGCCAACAATAATTGGTTAAAAACCGCTTTACAAGATAAGTTACATCAACCTTATCGAAAAGCACTAATTCCGGGGTACGATGCTGTAAATTCAGCTGCGCTTGCTACTGGCGCTTATGGCATGGTAATTAGTGGTGCAGGACCGACGCTTTTAGCCTTGACGGATGAGTTACATTCACAAGCTGTTGCAGCAGCGATGACTGCTGCTTGGAAGCAAGAAAAAATAAGTGCGATTGTGCGATCGCTTTCTCTTGATACTCAAGGTGCAACCAGCACTACTCAAGCATAAAATTCCCCAGATTTTTCTACACTCACTTAAAACTCAGGACTTTATTATGGAGCAAATACAAGCAGAAATTGCAGCGATTCGCTCTCAAATTGATGCTCTTCAGCAAGAACGCGCTACTCTGACTATTAATGATGTGGTGATAAGTAACGAAAATTCTTCACCCCAGGCAATAGCTGAAGCTTACCGCCATCATGCCAGGGAAACAGCCCAAATCTCAACTGAGATTAAAGGAATAGATGATGCGATCGCTGCTTTGAAAGCTGAATTACAAAATAAACAAACTCAGTTAAACTCTTTTTCTAACCTACAACAATCGCCCCAAGAACAGCTAGAGTCTGCTAGAAGTCTGGCTAAGGTTCATGCTGAACGCATTAATCAACTAGCTGGGGAACTTGCAGATGAAATACGAATCCTCAAAGCTTGTGCCGATCGCATTAGTCCAATATATTGGCAAGTTTATTACAAACCGTTTATTACTGGCTTCAAAACTATATCGGTTCCCCATGTCCGCTCCGATTCTGATGTCTGGACGATTGTCAACCGTATAGTTTAGAGCTTAATTAGTAATTTTTGCTGAACATTATACCCCATTCGCCTAAACATCCTCCTTCAGACAGATTTTGTATTAAAAATGTTAACGGAGGCGATAGCGTGAGCTTGTTATTGACTTAACAAAACTTCACTTATAAAATAAATTCATCGGGATAAATAAGTATTTATTACTATTTATGCCCATAATTCGATTGTTTAGAGAGAAATAACATTTACAAAACTATAAATTGCTTAATATAATGTAACCAAAAGAGAAAAAACAAATTGATTGTCAGTGATGAATGCCGTTGAATTTCCTTGGTTAACAACCATAGTTCTCTTGCCTTTAGTGGCTACCCTACCCATTCCGCTTATCCCAGATAAAGAGGGCAAAACCGTCCGGTGGTATGGATTGGGGATAGCGATCGCCGACTTTGCCTTAATGATTTATGCCTTGTGGCAAAACTACGATTTTCAAAGTTCAACATTCCAGCTTGTAGAAAGCTATCCTTGGGTACCGCAGTTGAATTTGAATTGGTCACTAGCACTAGATGGTCTGTCGATGCCGTTGATACTGCTGACAGGCTTAATTAATACCCTCGCAATCTTCGCGGCTTGGAAAGTAACAAACAAGCCGCGTTTGTTTTATGGGCTAATGTTGGCAATGTACAGTGCCCAGCTTGGCGTGTTTCTCGCTCAGGATTTGCTGTTATTCTTTTTGATGTGGGAAATCGAATTAGTGCCGGTGTACCTGTTGATTTCGATCTGGGGAGGACAGAAACGGCAGTATGCAGCTACTAAATTTATTCTTTACACAGCTGCTGCATCAATATTTATTTTAATTGCGGGTTTTGCGATCGCATTCTCTGGAGATAGCGTCACATTTGACATGGCAACTCTGGGAATGAAGCAATATCCCAAAGCTATAGAAATGTTGGCTTACGCAGGTTTCTTAATTGCCTTCGGCGTAAAGCTGCCGATTTTCCCTCTACACACTTGGCTACCTGATGCCCACGGTGAAGCATCAGCACCGGGTTCGATGATTTTAGCAGGCGTATTGTTAAAGATGGGAGGATATGCCCTGATTCGCATCAATATGGAAATGCTGCCTAATGCCCATGTTTATTTTGCTCCAGTGCTGGCGATTTTGGGTGTAGTCAACATTGTTTACGGTGCTTGTTGCGCTTTTGCCCAAACTAATCTTAAGCGTCGTTTAGCTTACTCTTCGATCGCCCACATGGGGTTTGTGTTGATTGGCATCGCTTCTTACACTGAAATTGGTATGAGTGGTGCAGTGTTACAAATGCTGTCTCACGGTTTAATTGCCGCTAGCTTGTTCTTCCTTTCAGGGGTAACTTACGAACGCACCCACACCTTGATGATGGAAAAAATGGGTGGTATGGCAAAAGTAATGCCCAGAACCTTCGCAGTATTTACCGCTGGGGCAATGGCTTCTCTGGCTTTACCAGGAATGAGTGGCTTCGTTGGTGAGTTGATGGTATTTCTCGGTATCGCTTCCAGTGACGTTTACAGTTCTAGCTTCAAAGTTGTAGTCGTTTTGCTATCAGCCGTGGGCGTGATTTTGACTCCGATTTACTTGCTGTCGATGCTGCGTCAAGTCTTCTACGGTAAGCAAAATCAAGAATTACATTTAGATGCTACACTACCTGATATCAAGCCCCGCGAGTTATTTATTACTGCTTGTCTGCTGCTTCCCATCATCGGTATCGGCTTCTATCCTAAGTTAGCAACCCAGACTTATGAGGTTAAAGCAGTGGAAGTTGCAACTCATGCGCGTCAGGTTTTACCAGTATTTGCCTCGCAACAACCATCAAGTCTCTACTCTCGTATTTTTACTTCCCCGACATTGGCTGATTCTCAAGTTGAAAGTTTAGTTGATATTGCTGAGTAAATATAAGTTGCAATAAGGGTGCTGCAAGTAAATTCTATAACAGGGGAATGTGGGGGTGATTTCGCAATCATCCCCACAACTTTAATATTGTCTAATATCACGTTATGCAGTAGAGACGTTCCGGCGGAACGTCTATTGTAGAGACGTTCCGCCGGAACGTCTCTACAATATGTGTGATTTGCCAGATTTTTGCTTCTGTGTGCGTTTTTGGGAAAAATAGCGATCGCCTCATCTACAGCCAAATCCCAGAATGCACAAAAATACTTTATCGCTGCAATGCAAAATATGTAGTTTTTCGACGATTATTCTCTAAATGTAAAAAATCGTATATTTTGTCGCACTTATCATTATTAACCTAAGCTATTCATTAAACCTATCTATAGGGGGATGAAAACGGGAACGTTTTTAATCAACCCAACGTCACTTGTGGCTGTTTGGGCTATAATCACAGCCGAAACAGTCTAAACAACGGAGGCAAGAAGTTAATCACGCTTTGTTGCCCCTAAAAATTCTATTTCATCTTGCCCACAGCTAGCCGCAAATATAGGTCTTCTTACGCCATGCTTAATCTATCTGCTGATAATTCTCAACAAAAGCAACTAATTGACGCCTCTTTTTGGCACATTATTGAAACAGAGTTCGATCCGAAAGCGTTACACCACAAGGAAACTGTCTTCACCCTTGGTAACGGTTACTTGGGAACGCGGGGAAGTTTCGAGGAAGGTTATCCCCAAGATTGCCCAGCCACACTAATTCATGGTGTGTATGATGATACAAGCATTGCCTACACAGAACTTGTCAACTGTCCAAGCTGGTTGCCTTTAGTGGTGAAAGTCGCAGGCGATCGCTTTAGTCTAGATAGTGGTAAAATCCTCAAATACGAACGTCGGCTGGATATGCGTTTGGGTATAGTTAGCCGTGATGTGAGATGGCGATCGCCTAACGGTCATACTTTAGATTTTCACTTTGAGCGTTTTGCTTCTTTAGCAGATCAACATGTTTTGGCAATCCGTTGTCAAATCACATCAATAGATTTTGCAGGTGATATCGAAGTTGAATTTCAGTTTAACGCCGAACAAGATACCCAAGGTGTAAAACACTGGCAAACTCTCAACCAAGGTAGCACCGATAATCTTATCTGGCTACACAGCCAAACTCTTCACTCAGAAATTCAACTGGGAATGGCTGCTAAGTTGGTGGTAGAGGGAGAGAAGGGGACAAGGGGACAAGGGGGACAAGGGGGACAAGGGGGACTCCTTGGAGACAAGGAAGATAATTCTTTGTCCCCATTTATCTGTTTGCAAGTACAGCCAAAGCAAACGGTGACTGTAGAAAAGATTGTCACGGTGTTTACTTCCAGGGAAACTGAAAAGCCGATGGAAGCAGCGTTGCAACGGTTAGCTGATGAACCTTGTTACAGCACTTTGTTAGCGGCTCACATTACCGCTTGGGATCGAGTTTGGCAAGATAATGATATAATTATTGAAGGCGACAGCGAGGCTCAACTGAGCATCCGTTACAATCTTTTTCAATTGCTGGCAGTTGCACCGCGTCACGACGATAGAGTAAGTATTCCTCCCAAAACCCTCTCTGGTTTCGCCTATCGCGGACATATATTTTGGGATACAGAAATTTTTGTCTTGCCCTTATTAACTTTAACTCAACCCGCCTTAGCGCGTAACTTGCTTACCTATCGCTACCACAGTTTACCAGGAGCGCGACGCAAAGCTCAAGAAGCTGGATACAAAGGGGCAATGTATGCGTGGGAAAGTGCCACAACTGGGGATGAAGTTACTCCGCGCTGGGTTCCCGATCCCAATGGCAATTTAGTTCGCATTTGGTGCGGTGACATAGAAGTGCATATCACCGCTGATGTAGCTTATGCAGTTTGGCAATACTGGCAGATTACCGGCGATGATGAGTGGATGCGCGATTATGGTGCGGAAATTATCTTAGATACGGCTGTTTTCTGGGAAAGTCGGGTTGAATGGAATCAACAGCGCCAATGTTACGATATTCGTGATGTGATTGGACCCGATGAAAATCACGATCGCGTCGATAATAATGCCTTTACCAATCTGATGGTGCAATGGCACTTACAATCAGCTTTGGAGATGTGGGACTGGCTAAAACAAGCTTATCCCGATACCTGGGCACATCTGGCGCAACAACTCGATTTAGTTAGCGAAAGATTGCAGCGCTGGGCTGATATACGAGAGCATATATTTGTGAATCAAGATGCCCAAACTGGTTTGATTGAACAATTTGAAGGCTTTTTCGGGCTAGAACATGTCAATTTAGAAGACTACGAACCTCGCACCAAATCTATGCAAGGTTTGCTGGGAATTGAAGCCACCAGCGAAAAGCAAATTCTCAAACAGCCTGATGTGTTGATGTTATTGTATTTGCTGCGCGATCGCTATGACTGCAAAACCCTCGCTAGCAATTGGGATTATTATAACCCCCGCACCGACCACACTTATGGTTCCTCTCTCGGTCCTGCAATTAACGCCATTTTAGCTTGCGACCTGAATCAACCAACCGAAGCATACACTCACTTTACGCGGGCAGCGTTGGTAGACTTAGAAGATGTCCGCCGTAACGCAGGTGAAGGAGTTCACGCAGCCAGTGCAGGTGGAGTTTGGCAAGCTGTGATTTTCGGCTTTGGCGGTATCCGCATGACTCAATTTGGTCCTGTAGCTTGTCCTAATTTACCACCTAATTGGACACGCCTCAAGTTTCGCTTGCAATGGCGTAATGAGTGGTATGACTTTGATTTGACTGCCAGTGAAGAGGACTCCTTGGAGACATGGGGACAAGGAGGACAAGGGGGACAAGGAGGACAAGGAGGACAAGGGGGACAAGGAGGACAAGGGGGACAAGGAGGACTTTTTGGAAAAATTTCTCCCTTGTCTTCCCCCACTCCCCACTCCCCACTCCCCACTCCCCACTTTCCCTCCCAAATTCAGGGTGTCATCTTTGACTTAGATGGCGTTTTAACTGATACTTCGGAGTTTCACTATTTGGGTTGGAAGCGACTGGCAGATGAAGAAGGTATTCCTTTTGACCGCGAGGCAAATGAAGCGATGCGAGGATTACCGCGTCGAGAATCGCTATTGCATATATTAGGCGACAGCGAGGCAACTGAAGAGCAAATTCAGGAGATGATGGAACGTAAAAACCGCTACTACCTCGAATTCATGCACAGTATCAAGCCAGATAATCTGCTGCCTGGAGTAGCGAATTTATTACAGGAATTGCGAGATGCTGGGGTTAAAGTCGCTTTAGGTTCATCTAGTAAAAATGCCCAAACTGTTATTGAACGCTTGGGTATTGCTGATAAATTAGATGTTGTAGCTGATGGTTACAGCGTTTCCCAACCGAAACCAGCACCAGATGTATTTCTATTTGCAGCCGAAAAATTAGGGCTTTCACCCTCTGAGTGTGTCGTGGTGGAAGACGCAAGCGCAGGTGTAGAAGGTGCGCTGGTTGCGGGAATGCGAACTGTTGGACTAGGTCCAGTGGAAAGAGTGGGTAAAGCACATGTTGTGTTACCCAGTTTGGAAAACGTTTGCTGGCAAGATTTACAGCAGCAAATAGTTACAAGCGATAACCAAGCTGCACTTGTAGGTGGAATCGCAAGATAAGGAAGTTGGGGAGACAAGGGGGACAAGGGAGACAAGGGAGACAAGGGGATGGGGGAGATAAGGGAGACAGGGAGATGGAGAGACAAACTCCCCCTGCCCCCTGCCCCCTGCCCCCTGCCCCCTCATCTCCAACCGCTAACAAAAATAACCCCTAAGTAATTTCCGAGCTTATTCCCTCTTGACTATTAGGACATCTCAGTATATTTTATTAATAATGTAAGTGGGTAAAATCGCCTAATTCAATCTAGCCAAGCTAGATTAGAAGCGGAGGAACCAGTAATTGGGGCGAATCTCTTTTTAGAGAAAGACACCTTCCAGTCTTAGCCCGTCAGCTAACTCCGTCGGCATTGGGAGGAGTACCTTTGACATAAGCTTGCTGTAAGCATTTGTCGTCAGGCTCTTCTAAGTGGCATCACTGTTATTATTAATAGTGATATATTCTGTTTTTTCACCCACCTCGCCAACCGCTACAAATACACGGAGGCTAGGATGATTAATTACAAACAGTCGATTGTAGAATCGAAGAAAGAGTTGAACGGCGTTAGTGTTGATTATACTGAGTCGCAAGAAAATCAGTATGAGGAGTCATTCTCTTTTCTCACAGAAGCTGAAGCACTGAATTTCGGTAAAGTTTGCATTGAACGATTAATCAAATTAAAGTCTAAATCCATCAATAAAGCGTATTTGTAGCTGGTAAAACACGGATAATGTTTTGCAGCGCTATGGTTAGAGAAAAAGGCGATCGCCATTTTGCAAGCGTGTTTCACAAAGGAGATAAAATGCCCATTAAAAATCGTGCTTTCTTTACAGATGTAGAATTTTTCCCTGATTACAATTTTCAACTAATTGGCGAATGTGCTGGCAAAAAACTTTTACTAATTGGCAGAACTAAAGCTTACGGCGATCCAATTGTAGCAACAAGTCAAACAGACAAGCCAAGTCACGAAGATTTATATGCCTCTGACCTCTACGAGTTGATGAAGATTAGCCAAGAACAAATCAAGGTTACAGGGCTTTCTTGAGAGTCATGATGGCATTAATACATTAATAAAGGTTTAACGGGAGCGCTTATTGTCGGTACTGTCAACTTAACAAACACTCGTGTTAAATGATTGAGAACAAATTTAAATCACGGTATTAGTCAAGCTGGTATTTTTCAGCAATATCAGCTTTCGGTTAAGTTGACAATACTTTTTTTTAGTTCTTTTCCCTGACAACGTTAATAAAATTAAGAACTATTAATAGTCTCTAAAAATTGAAGTCAAGCGTTTGTGATGTGTTAACCACTCTTGACAAACTTCTTTAGTAAGTTCTATCTCTTTTTCAGTCAAAAGCTCATCTGGTTTTTCCAGAGCTAAAATATGAGCAACTTGTGCAGCTTTTTGGTAGTCTACGCCACATTTGATTAGCTCTGTGTGAAATAATTCCTTTTTCTTTTCAACTGATATAAAAAATTTTCGTTGCATGGATGGAAAAAAAGGTATCTTATATAAATTTGGCAATTTATATAAGATTTGACACCTGTCGTAAGAAAGATAAGCATTTTATACATTGAGTAAAGGTTTGGCTTATTTAGTCTGATACAAACCTTGATTTTTCTTGGCAATAAAAAACCTCGGTGCGATGAACCGAGGTTTGTAGGAGAAGTTCAAATCTCAATAAGAGATATTGATTTCTGAGATTATGTTAATAAATATAACAAGTTGGTTAAAATCGATCTACGATGATTCATACAGAATATTCTATACAAATCATAATAAATACTTATAATGAGAGAGAGAGATGATGTTTTCACTTAGATTTAATAGCAGCGATCGCCCCATAAATGTAAAGTGCGCTCTTGTTTACGGTGCGTAATTTTTCGTAACGCACCCGAAAAATGTTCAGCGATTGAGGCAGGTAACAGGAGCAGACACAAAATTAGTAGGATTAGACACAGAGGAAATCAGCGTTACTTCTCCCTTGTCGTTGAATACCCAGCCAGTTGCAGGTACGATCGCGATCGCCTTAGGTTTAGATGATGGTTTGGCAGCAGGTGTCTTGGGTTGATGCTGCTGCGCTGTGGTAGCCAGAAGGCGAGTATCTGACCATACCACATCACTGCTGAGGAAATCGTCAGGGCTGGGGGGTAAGCCACCGCGTCCGGTGACTGTAAATTTACTGCCTTCTTCGTCAGCAAAAGCGGCACAGCTAGAGGAAACTAGCACTGGAGTATTAACTACAGATGCAGGCAGTTTTGTGAGTCCTTGAGTAGGGTCTATATCGGGTGTGTTGATTTCCACAGTGCCGTTTAACTCAGGATTTGCCCCAGTTGCGGTGATAGTACTATCGGGGGAGAGAATAAAGCCTTGAGTTGTGATGATTACGCGACCCCCACGAGAGTTAGCAGAATTAGCCTTGATGTTGCTACTTTCGACAGCGGCTAAAACATCGGTGTTAATGTTGATGTTGCCACCGATGACATTGTTGCCTGTAGCGTTGGTGGTGATGTTGCTGCCACGAGTTAAGATTAAATCTCTGGAACGTAAGGTGATAGTTGCCTGTTCTCGATTTGGGTCAATGCGATTGCTGCGGGTGTCAGCAGTTACGAGGGCATCATTATCTAAGCGAATAGAGCGAGCATTTACGATTAAATTACCTGCCGTCCCTGTTCCTAAGCTTCTCACAGATACTACTGCCCCATCTCGCACGAGTAACTGTCGAGTATTAATCGTCAGGTCGCCTGCATTGCCTGTTGAGCCTCGGTCAGCTTGAGCAAACAAGCCACTGCCAGAACCAATCAGTTGCACCCCGTCAGCCGTGAGGGTTAAATTTCCTCCATTGCCTGCACCAAATGTGCCAGCACTGACTACTGCCCCATCTCGCACCAGCAACTGTTGAGTGTTAATCGTCAGGTCGCCTGCATTGCCTGTTGAGCCTGCGGTAGTACTAGCAAACAAGCCGCTGCCAAAACCAATCACTTGCACCCCCTCAGCCGTGAGGGTCAAATTTCCCCCTTTACCTACACCAACTGTCGCAGCATTTACTTGTGCCCCATCTCGCACCAGTAACTGTTGTGTATTAATTATCAGGTCCCCAGCATTGCCTGTCGAGCCTGCGTTAGTAACAGCAAACAAGCCGCTGCCAGAACCAATCAGTTGCACCCCTTCAGCCGTCAGGGTCAAATTTCCCCCATTGCCTGAACCAAATGTGCTGCTAACAGTAACTACTGCTCCATCTCCCACCTGTAAATTACGGGTGTTAAGCGTCAAATTTCCCCCGTTGCCTGTACCAAATGTGCCAGAACTTACTTGTGCCCCATCTCGCACCAGCAACTGTTGAGTGTTAATCGTCAAGTCGCCTGCATTCCCTGTTGAGCCTCGGTCAGCTTGAGCAAACAAGCCGCTGTCAGAACCAATCACTTGCACCCCCTCAGCCGTGAGGGTCAAATTTCCCCCTTTACCTGCACCAAATGTGCTAGCACTTACTTGTGCCCCATCTTGCACCTCTAAATCGCGGGTGTTAAGCGTCAAATTTCCCCCTTTGCCTGCACCAAATGTGCCAGCACTTATTTGTGCCCCATCTCGCACGAGTAACTGTTGGGTGTTAATCGTCAGGTCGCCGGCATTCCCTGTTGAGCTTGGTTGAGCATCAGCAAACAAGCCGCTGCCAGAACTAATCAGTTGCACCCCGTCAGCCGTGAGGGTGAAATTTCCCCCTTTACCTGCACCAAATGTTCCAGCACCGACTTGTGCCCCATCTTGCACGAGTAACTGTTGAGTGTTAATCGTCAGGTCGCCTGCATTGCCTGTTGAGCCTCGGTTAGCATTAGCAAACAAGCCGCTGCCAGAACTAATCAGTTGCACCCCGTCAGCCGTGAGGGTGAAATTTCCTCCATTGCCTGCACCAAATGTGCCAGCACTGACTTGTGCCCCATCTCGCACCAGCAACTGTTGAGTGTTAATCGTCAGGTCGCCTGCATTCCCTGTGGAGCCTCGGTCAGCTTGAGCAGACAAGCTGCTGTCAGAACCAATCAGTTGCACCCCCTTAGCCGTGAGGGTCAAATTTCCCCCTTTACCTGCACCAAATGTCCTAGCACTTACTTGTGCCCCATCTCGCACGAGTAACTGTTGAGTGTTAATCGTTAGGTCGCCGGCATTCCCTGTTGAGCCTCGGTCAGCTTGAGCAGACAAGATGCTGTCAGAACCAATTATCACGTTATTAGCAGTCAGGGTGAAATTTCCCGCATTGCCTGCACCAAATGTAATAGTACCGACTTGTGCCCCATCCTGCATCAGCAATTGTTGGGTGTTAATTATTAAATTACCCCCCTTCCCCAATGCTTGCGGTAGCACAGCATTAGCGATATTGCTGTTTTCCCCGACAACTTTTATTTCTCCTGTGGCATTCAGCGTAATATCTCCCGCAACAGAGTCAACTGTCCCTAAACCTTGCCCTATACCTGCCAAAAGATCACTTCCGGCTAAAATATCTAAATTGCGGGCATTGACTGCAATACTACCGCCACCACCAGCTAGAACATTAACTTCAGTGCCATTGTTAAGTGACACATCTGCTCGCGCTACTGCATCGGGAAAACTCAAACTCAGATTATTACCAACAACATTTAACCCCACCGTCCCCGCTGCTGCTAATCCTCCCAACTCGACGCGACCTCCAGGAGTCCGTAAAGTCGTGTTGTTCAGTGATACATTACCTCCCACCAGCGCAAAGTCGCTAAAGTTGTCAGTTCGTCCAGCAGAAAGAAACGAAGACTGCACAGTAATATTTCCTGCTCCTTGCGTCAACCCCAAACCAATGGGTGCAGTTATCGTTAGTAGGGGAGTTGGATCTGTTGTCCTAAATTGCGTTCCATCTTGAAAGTTAAGTCTGCTAGCCGTGGTTCCTAAAAAAGCACCACCAATATTCAGCGTTGCACCTGAACCAAAGATAATGCCGTTGGGGTTGAGTAGAAAGAAGTTAGCTGGATTGCTAGTTTGAATTGTCCCGTTGATGTTGGAGATAAAAGGCGCTCCCACGCCGGTGACGCGAACAATTACATTATTAATTGCGGGGATAGTCTGGAAATTAGCTACATTAGCAGAATTTGGCAGGGAGAATTGTAAAAAACTGTGGAACAAATTGCTCCCTGCTTGCGTTCCTCTGTCAATATTGCTGATGTTGTTCTGTGTTGTGACGCGAGAATTATTCGGTAGGCTGCTATCTGGGGTAATTTGGGCTATAGCACAATTGGCAGAACTGATACTAGTTATTGCAATTCCTAAGAACCAGCCCCAATGAGTACTTCTCGAACCTGACATTGTGCTACCCCCAGTTTTTTATACAGCCACTATTACTGAGTGAAGCACAATTGGGGTGGTAAGTTTGATAACTTTTTCATCATTCTCCTGGATTTTGAGGAAGAATCTCACGCAAAGGCGCTAAGGCGCAAAGAAGAGAAATATTCGTCAGGGCTACGGATTTTGGTTTGAGGAGATAGAGTGCGAAGCTTGCGTGAGGTAAGTCGTTCGCATTAGAGAAAGTAGGGCAAGATGGTTATAATTTAAGCTAGAAGCAAACGAGGTCAGGTAATAATGGCTGTACCTACAGAAATTCGTAAAAGAGCGATCGCTTTACTCGAACAATTACCAGGAGAATCTTTAGTAAAAGCTGTCCAATTTTTGGAAGCGCTTTCTCACGAAGCTTTACAGGTATCAGAAGCACCAAACCCCCAAATCAGCGAAGCCGCTTTGCTTCAAATTATTCAACACCGTCTGTCTCCCAAAGAACAAGATAGATTGGCTTATCTGCGTCAGCAAAACGAGATTGGAGTAATTACAGACACAGAGCATCAAGAGCTACTAATGTACGTTGAGCGCGTTGAACAACAAGATGCTGAACGTGCAGAAGCATTGATAAAACTGGCTCAACTTCGCAAAGTTGATTTGAAAGTGCTGATTAATGAGTTCTTGCCTAAACACAGCAACGTCGCCTAATGTCACGAACCCCAGAATCAATGAGGCGTATTGTTGCAGCTCGTGCGCGTGGTTACTGCGAGTATTGTCGCTGTTCTGAGCAATTTGCTACTGAGAGTTTTACGGTTGAGCATATAAAACCTCGACAAGCAGGTGGGGAAACAGTTTTAGAAAATCTTGCCTGGAGTTGCTTCGGCTGTAATAGTTATAAACATACCAAAACCCAAGCAACCGATCCAGAAACAAAAGAAAAAATTGCACTATATAATCCTCGACAGCAATTTTGGAGAGAGCATTTTAGCTGGAGTGATGATTTTACACAGGTAATTGGTAAAACAGCTTGTGGTCGAGCAACGGTTGAAGCTTTGCGTTTGAACCGCTTTGGTGTTGTCAATTTACGCCGTTTGTTGACGAGTGCAAATCTGCATCCACCAGAGAATGTGGAAGGTGATGAGTAGGGTTTATCTTGAACGTTAAATTAGCGATTGTCTGGCAGTCTTTTCTACTTACAGCTATTTTCAGATGTATAGACCACAGTTAAGGGGGGGAGTGGAAAGTAGGGAGTAGTGTAGTGCATTGATGTGAAAATGGCTGTAATATCTGTTTATTTGCACCAGCACAATAATTGCTGTGGTCAATTTAATAACTTTTTCATCATTATTCTAGATTTGGAGAAAGAATCTCACGCACTCGTAGCCAGTGCGTTGCGCGATCCTCCCCGCGCTATCTGCAACTGGCGTCGCGCACCAGGCGCAAAGAAGAGAAATATTCGTTGCTAGCGATCGCCCTGACGCTATTACCGCCAACCATATTTAGGGTAAACTTGAATTAATGGCATTATTATGAAGCTATATTTATGCAAGTCAAAGACCTCACAACTGATGAATTAAAAACCCTGATTCGAGAAACAGTTGTAGAAGTGCTAGAAGACTTTTTACCCGATCCAGATGAAGGCATGACGGTGAAAGAAGAGTTAAAGCAAGAGCTTTTGGAAATTCAAAGACGTAGAAAAACAGGAACTCGTGGTATTTCAGCTTCATAGGCTATGAATAGGCTTGGTTTGGGTTTATGATGAGTTATATAATTGAGAGTGATACATCTGGATATCATAAGTGTCTTTACTTAATCTTTAATTACTTAAGTATTTATTAGATGTAATATGTATTTAGTAAGTGTAATTCAATATTATATGATGTCCGGCAAATTGCCCATAATTACAGAACCCCACCCCTAACCCCTCCCCGCTTGCGGGGAGGGGAACTTTGGCGTAGCCAAAAGCGGG
>NZ_JTCM02000126.1 GCF_000817785.2 Hassallia byssoidea VB512170
AGACAAAACCGGACAGCCATATAGCTGAAATAGTCGTGGAGTTTTGAGGATCTTTAATACAAGGCTGTCCGGTAATGTCGGCGTTTTAGTGTAGGGGCTGCAACTGAACCGAAGTGTGAGATGAGATTTTCAACTTTCGCTGCGATCGCATAAATTGCCCATTCGAGTTGTGCCATCCTCACAAGTCAACAAAAGCCTGCTGTAGTTGCTACGAATAAGGGCAAACACTTACAAATACGGTTTTTGCGGCTTTTGCGTTAAAATGAAGCAGCAGAAGCACAAGAGCGCAAGAGTTATGCGATCGCGGTCAAAAACAATCCAACTCGTTTGATTATTCAAAATGTGCCCTTAATTGCCGCGTATGTAAGGGTAATGATAATTGGGATGACAATTGGGATAGCAACAATGAGTCCTATTTTGCCAAACCTAATTTCTTGCCCATCCATTTTCAAGATAGCTATTACCCCTGCGATTCCCATTAAAATCCATATAGTTCCAAAGACAATAAAGATAACGAATGATGAGTCATTCATAGTTTTTTCCTTTAAGTAAGTCGCCGTAAATAATTAAAGGTTTGTAACAAGCAATTAGTGCGTTATGAGCGCGTACTACGAGTTTCTTTTAAATGCTTTATGTTTCTTTATATAATTTTATTCTCGCCTACCTTTTTAATAAAGCGTTGCCGCTCTGCGGCTTGCCGAAGGCATCGCCATCTAATTTTTCAGCTAGTTTCAGACGATTTGTTTAGGGAAGATAACTTCATCCTGCGACTCTCACGCGATAGTGGTACTAAAGCTGGGGCTTGATTTTCAGCATTGATGAGTTTAAAGCTTTCCACCACCTTAGATAATTCTGCAATTGTCGATGCCTCAAATACGCTACGCAAAGGTAACTCCAACCCAAAGCTGTCACGCACTCTAGAGACAAGCTGAGTTGCTAATAACGAATGACCACCTAATTCAAAGAAATTGTCATGAATTCCTACGTGCTTGAGTCCCAAAACCTCAGCAAAAATTTTCACCAACACTTCTTCAACCAAAGTCCGAGGTGCGACATAACAAAATTCTGACTTAATCAAAGGTACTCTTAAAGCACGGCGATTTACTTTGCCATTAGCTGTTAGAGGTAAAGATTCCAGCATCACAAAACTAGATGGTATCATGTACTCAGGCAGCTTTTGTGCTAAATAAGTTTGCAACTGCGGTACTAACTTACGTGCTGAAGAAGATTGTAAAGGATTATTAGCGTAACTTCGCCACGGACGCAAGTCAGTGCTGGGTGAAAAAATAATTCTTTTATTTATTGCTTCTTGCTGTACAAAAACTACATCGTAGCGTCCTTCACTACTCGAATCTGACCAGCTAATATTAACGCTGTAGGGTACATCCATATAAAAATCTTCTGGATCTACTCCTAAATTTTCGAGTTCTTGCAAAGATGAGCGCATTACTCCCGCTGTTTTAAAATCTTCTACACCTGATAGCCATTCTGCTGTTTTAACTGCTGTTATCACTCGCGCATTAGGTACATTGGTAATAGCTAAAATATCTGGTTGGTTTTCAATCAATAGCTGACGCACTGCTGAGAGTGTTAAGTTATTTTCAGACCAGTCTAATACTGAATAATCCTTAGTATTATTAACAGTTTCGCTGCCAATATGCAGAATTGCATTGTAACGAAACTGAGTTAATTCATTGCATTCGCGTCCTCGGTTCAGTTGAATTTCTACATGGCTAATTTGGGGAAAACGCTGCTTTAATGCATTAAAAAAAGCTGGCTCGATGACTAACTCTGTTTCTTGAAAAATTTGCATTTGTACCCGTTGCTGCAACTGTTCGCGGGTGAGGGAAGGTTCTGCTTGATACAGTTGCACAGATGCGTGGAAAGCTTGTAAAAGTTGCAGATTCCGCACATCTCCTATAAAGATAAAGCCACCCGGTACAGTTGCCTGAACAGCACCTTCTAATACGCGAATAAGATAATCAATATTAGGAAAATATTGCACCACAGAATTGAGAATCACCGCATCAAAAGTAGCTTCTATTCCCTCAAAGTCAGTTGCCATCTTTTGGTGCAACGTTACTTGCGGCATTTCTTGCTTTGCCAACTGCTGTTGGATGTAGTTAAGTGAAATCGTGGAAAAGTCCGTTGCATAATACTTAGTACAGTGCGGGGCAATTCTGAAGAGTAATAAACCTGTTCCACAACCAATTTCTAGAACTCGCTTAGGTTGTAAAGTTAGAATTTGCGCTACTTGGTTATTCACCCATTCGCGTATTTGTTCTGCTGGAATAGGCTGATTTGTGTAACTACTATTCCAGCCGATAAAATTGAATGTTGGATCGCGATCGCTAGCAGGTTGATTATAAGTGTCGTTATAAAGCATCTGCCATTGCGAAATTTGTTCATCCTGCAATTGCATTAATTGTATATTTTCCTGCTCGTTGCTATATTCACTATTTAGCACAACATAAGCTACTAAACGTTTCTCACCTGCATCCTCAGAAGTCATCACAACAGTTTGCTGCACTGCTGCATGTTGACTCAGCACCGCTTCAATTTCTCCTAACTCAATGCGATAGCCACGAATTTTTACCTGTTCATCCTCGCGATTTAAAAATTCAATTTTACCATCTAATTGATAGCGAACTAAATCACCTGTTTTATAAAGCCGTGCTTTTGACTCGTGGTTAAAAGGATGAGAAATGAATTTTTCAACAGTTAAATCAGAAAGGTTTAAATAGCCTCGTGCTAACCCATCACCACTTATGTACAACTCACCTGGTACACCAATAGGTACGAGTTGTAAATGTTTATCAAGTATATAAACTTGTGTGTTGTCAATGGGACGACCAATTGTAGGTGTTATATTGTCTTTATTCTTAACATTCCCGGAAGTTGTCACAACTGTATTTTCAGTCGGTCCATAGTTATTAACTACTTGGAAAATATGGTCAGCTAAAGGATATTGATGTAGTTTGTCACCACCTGTAAGCAATATTCGTAAAGCTGCGTTATTCGGAAAATCTAATCTGAGAACTTTTTCTGCCAAAGGTGTTGGGAGAAAGCAAATTGTTATCGCTTTTGATATTAGCCAATCTCGTAGATGCTCAGGATTTAACCTAATTTCATCATCTACAAAATATATGCTTGCTCCAGCACTAAGATACGGCAAAATTTCCCAAACACAAGCGTCAAAAGCAACCCCAGCTATCTGCGTTACTCGGTCAAGGTGTGAAACTGCAAACGCTTTTTGATGCCAAAAAACTAAATTTAACAATCCCCTATGTTCAATTTGTACTCCTTTAGGCTTTCCAGTTGAGCCAGAGGTATAAATTACATAAGCTAAGTTTCCTACTGTAACTTGACTGGGAAGATTATCTTCAATTTCTTCAGCAATAATTTCCCAATCTTTATCTAAACAGATTACGTGTGAATTGTGATTTTCCAGCTTTTCAATCCATCGCTCGTGAGTTAATAAAATTGGTACTTGAGCATCTTCAAACATCAAATTACAACGCTCATGCGGATAAGTTGGATCTAAAGGTACATAAGCTCCACCCGCTTTCAAAATGCCCAACATCCCGATTATCATATCAAAAGAGCGTTCTACACAAAGTCCTACTAAAACTTCGGCTTGAACACCCAATTTTTTCAGATAATGTGCAAGTTGGTTGCTGCGTAGATTTAATTCTTTGTAGCTGAGTTGCTTATCTCCAAATACCAATGCTGTAGAATCAGGAGTTTGCTCTGCTCTATTTCCAAATAATTGATGAATGCATCTATCTGGAGGATAATCTACTTGAGTATTGTTCCATTCAATTAACAACTGATGTTGCTCAATTTGACTTAAAAGTGGTAAATTTGCAATTCGCTCTTCGGGATTTGCAACTATACCTTCCAGCAATATTTGGAAATGTCCAAGCATCCGGGTAATAGTAGCTTCATCAAATAAATCAGTTCTGTAAATTACAAAACCGCTGATTCCTTTCGAGCTATCTACCCATAATTGATTGTTTGGTTCTCGCTCCCACAAATGAAATTCTAAATCAAAGCGCGTTGTCTGAGTATCAAATTCTAAAGGACTAAGTATTAAATTAGGTAGTTCTAACGCAGACATAGGCGCATTTTGAAGCGCAAATACCACTTGAAATAACGGATTTTGATTTAAGTCACGCTCTGGATGCAGTTCTTCTACCAGCTTTTCAAAAGGCAAATCTTGATGAGCATAAGCACCCAAAGCTACCTCTTTGACTCGACTTAATAACTCTCGAAAAGTTGGGTTTCCACTTAAGTCGGTACGCAGCACTAAACTATTGACAAAAAAGCCAATTAATGGTTCAATTTCACTACGGTTGCGGTTGGCGATCGCTGAACCCACAGCAATATCTTCTTGCTGGGTGTAGCGGTAAAGTAAAATTTTGAATGCTGCCAGCAAAGTCATGAACAAAGTCACTTCTTCTTGCTGCGATAGAGTTTCTAGCGCTTCGCTCAAGCTTTTTGGTAGTTGCAGAAGTTGCCTTGCACCCTGATAAGTTTGAACTGCTGGTCTTGTGTCAGTAGGCAGATTTAGCATGGAAATGCCATTTAATTGCTTCTGCCAGTAAGCTAACTGAGTTTCTAACACTTCCCCTTGCAGTAATTCGCGCTGCCATTGGGCAAAGTCTGCATATTGGATGGCTAGTTTCGGCAAAAAAGAAGGCTGACCGCTGCTAAAGGCTGTGTAGAGTGCTGCTATTTCACCAATCAGTACCCCGATAGACCAACCATCAGAGACAATGTGGTGCATATTCAATAATAGAATATGTTCTGTTTCATCTAACTGCAAAAGTGTTACTCGTAGCAACGAATCAGTTGATAAATTGAAAGGACGTTGAGCTTCTTGGGTAGTAAGTTGTCGTGCTTGTATTTCACGTTCGGCTTGTGGCAGTTGCCGCAAATCTATTATTGGTAAGGATATTTTTAATGTGGGATTAATTCTCTGAACTGGTTGCCCTTGCACCATAACAAAACTGGTGCGTAAAGCTTCATGACGCTGCACTATTTCGTTAAAAGTTTGCTCTAATGCGATTGAATTGAGCGAACCTTTTAAATGCAGTGCTGCCGGAACGTTATAGAAAGGATTGTTAGGTGTTAATTGGTCAAGAAACCACAATCGTTGTTGAGCAAAGGAGAGGGGAAGATTTCCTGACCGCAAAATAGGTTTGAGGGGTGTGGAAGTATAGTTGGTAGTACGATTAGCTGCTTTTAAAAATTGAATAATTTCTGCTTTATGTTGTTGAATTTCGGCACGCAGTTCTGGTGTTAGAGTTTTTTCAGGTGCGTTACAACGCAATTTTTCTTGTTCGAGAAAAACCTGAATATCTAAGCTGCGAAGATAAGATAGAAATTCAACTATTTTCAAAATTATACTCCTTGGCAAGAGTTGTTAGTTACTGCTTTAGGACTAAAATACGAACCGCAGAGGCACAGAGGACGCAGAGAAGGAATAAGAGTTTAAGAGAGTTTTTGTACTTTTTGATTAACTCAGCATTTGTACCACACTTAGAACATGATAAAAATCATTCTTTGGATTGAGAATATAGAACATTTGAGAGATTGCATAATTTGGATTTTTTGAAGTATGGTGTTGAAGCACAAAGGTAATGCAGTTTACAAGGTATCGCAAGGTTTAAGCTCATGATATTTATGCCCGTCAATTTCCTGTTTGTATGGCTGGTTCAACTGCTGTCGATTGGGGTACTTGGTGGGGGAATCTACATTCTTTATGAGTGGTACGAACGAGAAGTTGTGGGAACTTTCTATTTGGTGGCTGGATTAGTAATGGTTTTGTGGTCTATTGGCGGTCGTTTTATTAGTTTGCCACTTTTGCGGCGTCCTGGAACTGATGAACCTAAGTTTATGCGTAGCAAAACTGTGCAGCGCTTGCCAAGACCGGATGGTAGTGTACTGCAAGTAGAGTTTTTTGGTCCTGAGGATGGTCAACCGATTATTATGTCACACGGTTGGGGACCGAACAGTACTGTATGGTATTATGCCAAGCGACAATTGAGCGATCGCTTCCGACTAATAATATGGGATTTACCAGGGTTAGGAAAATCCTCCAGACCGAAAAACAATGATTACTCAATAGAAAAATATGCCCGTGATTTAGAAGCCGTTATCGCTATAGCCGGGGATAAGCCTGTTTTCCTGCTAGGACACAGTATGGGTGGTATGATTACACTAACCTTCTGTCGGCTGTTTCCTGAGCTTTTGGGGAGTCGGGTAGCTGGCTTAATTCTTGTGGATACTACTTACACCAATCCGGTAAAAACTTGTATTTTTAGTAATTTGGTACGTAAATTACAGAAGCCGTTGCTCGAACCTTTGTTGTACGTCACCATTTTGCTGTCACCGATTTTGTGGTTGATGACTTGGCTCTCATATCTTAATGGTTCGCTGTATATCAGTGTAGAGCTATCTGGATTTACGGGTACAGAAACACGCGGTCAACTAAATTTTGCTGGTTTATTATCAGCATTGGGTTCCCCTAATGTTTTGGCTCGCGGCACATTGGCAATGTTGAAATATGATGAAACAATGACTTTGCCTACGGTTAATGTTCCGGTATTGGTTGTCTGCGGTGCTTCAGATATAGCCACTAAACCTGTTGCGAGCGATCGCATGAAAGCTGAATTACCTTCTTCTGAATTAGTCAGCATTAAACGCGGTGGACATATGGCATTGATGGAGCAAAACCAGCGTTTTTCCGAAGCTGTCAGCGCATTTTGTGCTGGTTACTCGAACTCAAGCGTTTTTCCTTAAAATTCAACTTCTTCTCGCTCCTGACTTATAATATCAGCTTTATCTAATGAAGCTGCCCAAGATGTTGTTTCAATGTACTTAGCAAGTTGTTCAACAGTCGGTGCTTCAAACAAATTGCGTACAGGTAAATCTATTTTAAACGTGTCCCGGATTCGAGAAACTAACTGAGTAGCTAATAAAGAATGACCACCCAATTCAAAGAAATTGTCGTGGATACCTACTTGTTCTTTTCCTAAAATTTTAGCCCAAATTTCCACAAGTAAATCTTCAACCTGCGTCCGTGGTGCCACATAATCTGGTTTATCAAAAGTAATATCAGGTGCTTTTAAGGCACGACGATCCACTTTGCCATTAGGTGTTAGCGGTAAAGATTCGAGTAATACATAGGCTTTCGGCACCATGTATTCTGGTAACTTTTCTTTCAAAAATTGACGAAGTAATAACGCAAGTTTTTGCGCTGATTGCGTCGGTATCTGTTCTTGGTTGGCAACAATATAAGCCACCAACTGTTTATCGCCAGCTATTTCCTCAGCAGCAATAACTACTGTTTCTCTCACCGCTGGATGTTGACTCAGCACCGCTTCTATTTCTCCCAACTCAATGCGGAAGCCGCGAATTTTAACTTGATTGTCAATGCGACCTAAAAATTCAATATTGCCATCTGGTAAATAGCAAGCTAAATCACCTGTTTTGTAAAGTCGCACTCTGAGAAACCCGGTTTCTTCAAGAAACTGGGTTTCTGTTAACTCAGGACGATTTAAATATTCTCGCGCAAGTCCATCACCACCAATATACAATTCACCAACAACCCCAATTGGCACAGGTTGTAAATTAGCATCTAGTAAATAAATTTGTGTATTTGCAATCGGGCAACCAATGGGAATAGATGTAGCTGATTCTGGTACGTTTTCCACCCTGTAATAAGCAGAAAATGTAGTACTTTCTGTAGGACCATAAACATGAATTAAGTGTTTTGGCGAACCATTTTTGAGAATCTTTTTAACCCATCTAATATCAACAGTTTCACCCCCAAATAGTAAATATCGCAAGGTCGCGAAAGCTTGCGGAACATCTCTGGCAATTTGTTGAAATAAAGCAGTAGTCAAAAACAGAACGCTGATACCTTTTTGTCGTAGTTGTAATGCAAATTCATGAGGTGAAAAGATGACATCTTTGCTAATTCCTACAAGTTGGGCACCATTAAGTAGCGCTCCCCAAATCTCGAATGTCGCTGCATCAAAGGAAGTATTCGAGGCTTGAGCAATTTTATCAGTAGGTTGTAATTTTATATAGTTTGTATTGCACACCAATCGATTTACAGCTTTGTGAGTTACAGCTACTCCTTTAGGCTTTCCTGTTGAGCCAGAAGTATAGATTACATAAGCTAAATTATCACTGCTTACGCTGTTTTTCGGGTTTTCTGCGCTTTTTTGGGCAATAATTTCCCAGTTTTTATCTATGCAAATAATTGGATTTGAGAAGCTTTGAAAATGCTTGAGCAACTTTTCTTGTGTTAGCAATACTGAAATTTGTGCATCTTCCAGCATGAAATTTAAACGCTCTTGGGGATAGCTAGGATCTAAAGGAACATATGTTCCCCCCGCTTTCAGAATCCCCAACAACCCGATTATCATTTCTGGTGACTGTGAAATGCAAATGCCTACTAAAACTTCAGATTTTACCCCGATTTTTTGTAAATGCTGTGCTAGTTGATTGCTGCGGATATTCAACTCTCCATATGTCAGAGACGCGATATATCGCGTCTCTACGTTCTCAAAGATTATTGCTATCGAATCAGGATGCTGCTTCACCTGATTTTCAAACAACTGATGGATACACTTATCTTGAGGATAATCAACTTGAGTATTATTCCATTCGACTAATACTTTATAGAGCTTTTCTTCGTTTAATAGCGGTAAATGAGCGATGCGTCGATCTGGATTAGCAACAATGCCTGATAACAGCGTTTGAAAATCTTCCAGCATCCGAGTAATAGTGGCTTTATTAAACAAATCTGTGCTGTAAACCATTACACCTCTAATACCCTCAGAATGCTCCCATTTTGCACCCCATAAACTTCTAAAATCTTCGGAACACTTCCACAGATGTAACTCTAAATCAAAGCGTGTTTTCTTCAAGTCAATATTTATAAAGCTAGGCACTAAACCAGGCATTTCTAGCGCTGACATTGGCGCATTCTGAAAACCGAACACTACTTGAAATAGCGGGTGCTGGCTCAAGTTTCGCTCTGGATGCAGTTCTTCTACTAGCTTTTCAAAAGGCAAATCTTGATGACTGTATGCTCCTAGTGTTACTTCCCGTACTCTAGATAGCAGTTCGCGGAAAGTCGGGTTTCCACTTAAGTCGGTACGTAGCACCAAACTATTGACAAAAAAGCCAATTAATCCTTCGATTTCGCTGCGGTTACGGTTAGCAATTGGCGAACCTACCGCGATATCTTCTTGATGTGTGTAGCGATGAAGTAAAATTTGAAATGCTGCCAGCAGCGTCATAAATAAGGTGACACCTTCTTGCTGCGAAAGCTTTTCTAGTGCATCAGTTAGGTTTTTCGGTAACTCTAGAAATTGCGTTGCACCTTGATAGCTTTGTATAGGCGATCGCGCTTTGTCAATAGGCAGATGTAGTATCGAAATGCCGTTTAATTGCTGACGCCAATAAGTTAACTGAGTTGACAACACTTCTCCTTGCAACCATTCGCGCTGCCAGTGAGCAAAATCGGCATATTGAAGAGGCAGTTCTAACAGTGAAGCCTGGTTTTGTGCAAAAGCTGCGTACAGCGTTCCCAATTCGCGAATCAGCACTCCAATAGACCAATCGTCGCAGATAATGTGGTGCATATTCAGTAATAGAATATGTTCTGTTTCCCAAAGCTGTAGCAGCGTCACTCGCAGCAACGGACCAGTAGACAAATCGAAAGGACGTTCTATCTCTGCGTTAATAATGCACTTTGCTTCAATTTCGCGTTCATCGCTTGGCAATTGTTGAAGGTCTAATATAGAAAAAGGTATTGTTAAGCTGGGAGCGATCGCTTGCAGGGGTTGCCCATCTAATACTATAAATGTGGTGCGTAAAGTTTCATGACGGCGCACGATTTCATTAAAAGTCTGCTTCAGTGCTGCTAAATTAAGCCTCCCTGTCAAGCGAATGACTGTTGGCACATTATAAATAGCATTACCGGGGATCAATTGGTCGATGAACCACAACCGCTGTTGGGCAAAAGATGCAGGAAAGACGAAGACCTCTTCAGAAGACATAACGTACAAACTTTTTGAGCTATGCTTTCAGCATATGAGTTACCCAATTTAACTTCCAACTACCTAATTGAGTGTATGGCTAATCTAATATATATGTAAACAATTAAAAATTCATGCGCTTGTTTATAATTCGCGCCCGCATGTACTAGAAGGGATTTAAACCCCACGCTTTACAGGAATGCTTATAGGAAGCACCGGGTACAAACTTTTTTTAATTATGAATTATGAATTAATAATTATTAATTAAGTTGATGATATTTCCTAATTTCAACAAACATCTAACTTAAGATAGATGCGTAAATCATCAGCTAACAGCATCTTCACCTTACAGACGCGATAAAACCAAAATGAGTATCACCATTGCCGGTTACAACCTCATCGAAGTCATTTGTGACGGTACTACTACCTGTGTTTACCGTGCTACGAGGGAACTAGAGCAAACCTCGGTGATTATTAAAACTATTAAAGCTGAGTATCCGACTATAGAACAGCTTACCCGATTAAGACATGAATATCAAATACTTCAATCTTTAGAGATAGAAGGAATTGTTAAACCCTTAGCTTTAGAAAGCTATCATAATAGTCTTTTGCTAATATTATCAGATTTCGGGGGAGAACCCCTGAAAAATTTTATTACCGCGCAAAAATTGGATTTCAGCAATTTTTTGCAAATTGGTATTCAATTGTCTTCAACGCTTGCTCAAATACATCAAAACAATATTATTCATAAAGATATTAAACCCCAAAATATCCTGATAAACGCGAAAAATAATCAAGTTGAAATTATAGACTTTAGTATTTCATCGTACCTGTCAAGAGAAAATCAGACTGTCAGCAATCTCAATTTGCTGGAAGGCACCCTTGCTTATATGTCACCAGAACAAACTGGGAGGATGAATCGAACAATTGACTACCGAACTGACTTTTACTCCTTAGGTGTCACCTTTTATGAAATGCTAACGGGACAGCTACCCTTTCAAGCTACTGAACCTTTGGAATTAGTTCACTGCCATATTGCTAAAACACCAGTTCCACCGAAAGAAGTCAAGTCAGAAATTCCTCAAGCAGTTTCTGATATTGTCATGAAATTATTAGCTAAGACTGCTGAACAGAGATATCAAAGTGCCTTGGGACTAAAAGCAGACTTGGAAGAATGTCTAAGAAAACTGCAAGCGACTGGGACAATTGAAGATTTCATTGTTGGTCAACTGGATTCATACAGTCAATTTATCATTCCCCAAAAACTTTATGGTCGTGAAAAAGAAGTTGCAAGCCTAATAAATGCCTTTGACCGAGTTAGTCTTGGGGCAACCGAGATAATTTTGGTGAGTGGTTACTCAGGTATTGGTAAATCCTCCTTGGTAAATGAAATTCATAAACCCATCGTCCGTCAGCGGGGTTATTTTATTTCTGGTAAGTTTGACCAATTTAAGCGGAATATTCCTTATGCTTCTATAATTCAAGCTTTTCAAGAATTGATTCGGCAGTTGTTAACAGAAAGCGCTGAAAAAGTAGCAGTTTGGAAAGCAAAACTTTTAAAAGCTGTAGGTTCCAATGGTCAGGTGATTATTGATGTAATTCCGGAAGTTGAACGAATTATTGGTTCTCAGCCTGCGGTTCCGCAATTGGCAGCAACTGAATCCCAAAACCGATTTAATCGGGTGTTTCAACAATTCATTCATGTATTTTGTCAACCCGAACATCCGCTGGTACTTTTTTTGGATGACTTACAGTGGACAGATTCAGCTTCTCTAAAGTTGATTCAACTGCTTGCTTGTGACCTAGATAGCCAATATTTGTTGCTGATTGGAGTGTATCGAGATAACGAAGTTAGTGCGACTCATCCGTTGATGTTGACTTTGGAGGAAATTCAAAAAACGAATGCGGTTATCAACAATATTGTCCTGCAACCTTTACATATCACTCATGTCAACCAATTGGTAAGCGATACCCTACGCACTGACCAACAAAAGTCACAGCCACTAGCTAAGTTACTGTTTAACAAAACTCAAGGAAATCCTTTCTTTTTAACTCAACTGCTCAAATCTCTTTATCAGGAAAATCTGTTGTCATTTAACTTCAGTCAACATTGTTGGCAGTGGGATATCGAGTTGCTGAAAGACATTGATATCACTGACAATGTTGTTGAATTAATGGTCAATCAGATTCAGAAGCTGTCACCGACGACGCAAAATGTCTTAAAGTTAGCTGCTTGTATTGGGGATAAATTTTCCTTAGATATTTTGAGTATTGTGAATCAAACATATTTGTCACAAACAGCAGTAGATTTGTGGGAATCTTTGCAAGCAGGTTTAGTTCTACCCTTAGATGAATCTTACAAAATACCTTTAGTCGGGGAATGGGAAATAAATCATCAATTTCCAATTGCCTACAAGTTTCTACATGACCGCGTGCAGCAAGCGGCTTATTCTTTGATTGCAGATTCTCAGAAAAAAGAAACTCACTTAAAAATCGGTCAATTGCTTCTACAAAAGACTACCCTTGAAGAACGAAAAGAAAATATTTTTGCTTTGGTTAATCAACTTAATTACGGCACCGACTTACTCACCTTAGAGTCAGAAAAATATGAACTGGCTGAACTTAATCTTATAGCAGGTCAGAAGGCGAAAGCAGCGACAGCGTATGAGTCTGCTATCCGCTATTTAAAGGTGGGTTTGGGCTTATTGACAGCAAATAGCTGGGAGGAACAGTACGAAATCACGCTGGCACTCTATGAATTAGCAGTGGAAACAGCGTACCTGAACGGCGATTTTGAGCAGATGGAGAAATGGGCAACGGTTGTCCTGCAACAGGCAAAAACCTTTATTGACAAAATGAAAGTCTATGAGGTGAAAATTCAAGCTTGCATGGCGCAAGTCAAGCAACTCGAAGCGGTTAAGATTGGGTTAGAAGCGTTGGAACTTTTGGGGGTGAGGTTCCCATTGCCAACGGACTTGGATATCGAACAAACACTCTCGCAAACAGCAATAAATTTGACTGGGAAGAGTATAGAAGATTTAATTAATTTACCGTTAATGACAGAGGTAGATAAGCTAGCAGCCATACGTATGCTAACAAGTATGGGTTCTCCTACCTTTCAAGCTGCACCTGCACTATTTCCGTTGGTTGTTTGCGAACATGTTAATTTATCTATTAAATATGGAAATGCTCCTTTCTCTGCATACGGTTATGTTTGTTATGGTGTGATTTTAAACGGGGTAATTCAGGACATTGATTCGGCTTATAAATTTGGTAAGTTGGCTTTAAGTTTGCTAGAACGATACAACGTTTTAGAAATTAAGACAAGTGTATTCTTTGTAGCAGCGGCGTGTACGATTCATGGGAAAGTTCATGTTAGGGAAACTTTGCCACTTTTACAATATGGATATGAAAGTGGACTGGAAAACGGACATTTTGAATATGGTGGCTATGCCGCTATGCAAAAATGCCAATATTCATATTTCATCGGTGAGGAACTGACAAGCCTTGAACGAGAAATGGCAACAATTAGTAATTCCCTGGCTCAACTCAAGCAAGAAAACGCTTTGAGTTGGAATCAAATATTTCAGCAGTCAGTTCTTAACTTGCTGAAATTCTCTGAAAATGCGTGCTGTTTGCTGGGTGAAGTATACAACGAGGAGAAATCATTACCGCTTCTGAGAAAAGCCAATGATAGAACTGGACTCCACTATTTTTATTTAAACAAACTTATTCTCTGTTATTTGTTTGGAGAGTACCAGCAAGCATGGGAAAATGCTGCTTATGGTTCTCAGTATTTAGATGGGGTAAAAGCGTTTCTTGTTGTACAAGTCTTCCATTTCTACGATTCTTTAGCACAACTAGCGATATATCCATCAGCGTCACATTCACAACAAGAACACCTTTTAAGTAGGGTAATTAATAACCAGGAAAAGATGCAGAAATGGGCAGAACATGCTCCAATGAATTTTCAGCACAAATACGAGCTTGTGGAGGCAGAAAAAGCGCGAGTATTAAGTCAATATTGGCAAGCAATGGAATTTTATGATCGAGCGAACGCTCGATCTAAAAACCAGGGATACATCCAAGAAGAAGCGCTCTGCAATGAACTGGCAGCAAAGTTTTATTTTGAGTCTGGCAGAGAAAAGGTAGCTCAAACTTATTTGACTGATGCTTACTATGGATATATTCGCTGGGGAGCGACGGCAAAAGTCAAAGATTTAGAAGCAAGATATCCTCATATCTTATCTCAGATATCCAAGGGAAAAACCAAAGTAGAGATAAGTCAGACTATTAGAACTACAACTATAAATAGTCCCGCTTTTCTGGATTTAGCCGCAGTTTTGAAAGCATCTCTTGCCCTTTCTGGGGAAATGGTTCTAGACAAATTGCTGGCTAAATTGATGCAAATTGTTTTGGCAAATGCTGGAGCAGAAACAGGATTTTTACTTTTAGAAAAAGCAGGGCAGTTATTCATAGAAGCTTCCGGAAGTGTTGGGCATGATATAACGGTGCAGCAATCAACACCTATAGAATCTAGTCAGCAGCTACCAATATCTCTGATTAATTATGTGCGAAGTACTCAGGAAAATATCCTACTAAACGACGCTACCCATCAGGGAGTATTTACCACAGATAGCTATATCATCAACACTAAACCAAAATCTATTTTGTGTACGCCAATTGTTAATCAAGGTAAACTTATTGGCATTCTTTATTTAGAAAATAACTTGACCGCTGGTGCATTTACACCAGAGCGATTGGAAGTTTTACAACTTTTATCCTCTCAAGCAGCAATATCGATTGAAAATGCGCGTCTCTATAATGATTTAGAGGAGTACAATCAAACGCTCAGTGCAAAAGTCGAAGAGCGAACGTTGGAGTTACAAGAGAAAAATTTACAATTACAACAGGAAATTAAAGAACGGCAGCGAGCAGAAGAAGCAGCAAAACAAGCCAACCGTGCCAAGAGCGAATTCCTCGCTAATATGAGCCATGAATTCCGCACCCCGCTCAATGGTATTTTGGGTTATACGCAAATTTTTAATAAAGATAAAAATTTAACTTCTCAGCAAAAGAATGGTATTAACATTATCCATCAGTGTGGAGAACACTTACTGACACTGATTAACGATATTTTAGACCTCTCCAAAATCGAAGCTCGGAGAATGGAACTTGATACAAAAGAGTTTGTTTTTCCGGAATTTATTGAGAGTATTGCTGATATTTGCCGCATTCGTGCCCAACAAAAGGGAATTTCCTTAATTTACAAAACGTTTTCTCCACTACCAAAAGTCATTCGAGCAGATGAAAAACGCTTGCGTCAAGTCTTGATTAATTTACTTAGCAATGCGGTTAAGTTTACAGAAAAAGGATGTATAACTTTTAAAGTGGGCTATCAAAAGGAGAAACTTCGGTTTCAAGTGGAAGATACGGGTATTGGCATTGCACAAGAGCAATTGAAAGAAATATTTTTGCCATTCCAGCAGGTGGGTGAGCGTAGTCGGAAGATTGAAGGAACAGGATTGGGATTGGCAATTAGCCGTCAATTAGTTCAGCTCATGGGTGGGGAATTGATGGTGAAGAGTACTTTAGGGAAAGGAAGCGTTTTTTGGCTAGAGTTGGATTTACCTGAGGTTTTGCAAGAGATTAATGTGAAAAGCGTCGATCGCCGTCACATCATTGGTTTTCTTGGCTGCAAACGGAAAGTTTTGGTGGTAGACGACAAATGGGCAAATCGTTCGGTTTTGCTGAATCTACTAGAGCCTTTAGGGTTTGAAGTCGCAGAAGCAACAGATGGCTTAGACGCTCTTAATAAAGCGCATGAATTTAAGCCCGATGTCATTTTTATGGACTTGGTAATGACCGTGATGGACGGTTTTGAAGCTACCCGTCGCCTCAGAATGTTACCAGACCTGAAGGAAGTGGTGGTGATTGCTGCCTCGGCTAGCGTTTTTGATTTCGATCAAAAGCAAAGTCGAGAAGTTGGTTGCGATGATTTTATCCCCAAACCAATCCGGGAAGCAGAGCTTTTAGAAAAATTACAAATTCACTTGGGGCTGGAATGGGTTTATGAGGAGCAAAAAAGCAGGGAAGAACTCAGCAGTCCCCCACGCACTCAGGACTCATTTGTGGCTCCACCAGCAGAGGAACTAGCAGTCTTGCTTGATTTAGCGATGAGGGGAGACTTAAGAGGTATTACACAACGAGCGATAAAATTAGAGGAGTTGGATGAACGATGGATACCGTTTGCCACTCATTTGCGCCAACTTGCTAAAGGTTTTAAAGGGAAACAAATCTTGGAGTTTCTCAAACAATATTAATTAAGAGATTTTTATGAGTAATTTAACTGAGAAAGGTGTCATTTTAATCGTTGATGATACTCCGACAAATTTAGAGATATTGTTCGATTTTTTAGCCGATGCTCGATTTACAGTGTTGGTTGCAGAAGATGGCGAAAGTGCGATCGCCAGAGCGGAATATGCTCCACCCGACTTGATTTTGTTGGACATACTCATGCCGGGAATAGACGGTTTTGAAACGTGCCGCCGTCTGAAAGACAATCAGTTAACAAAAGATATTCCCGTCATTTTCATGACCGCACTTTCCGAAACAGTCGATAAGGTCAAAGGCTTGAATCTTGGTGCAGTCGATTATATCACCAAACCGCTTCAGCATGAAGAGGTTTTAGCCCGTATCGAACTTCATCTTCGGCTGCGGAACCTAACTAAAACACTCCAAGAGCAAAATCTGCAAATCCGCGAACAAGCTGCTTTGCTTGATATCACCACAGATGCAATTTTGGTTACAGACTTCGACAACCAAATCTGTTTTTGGAACAAAGGAGCTGAACATTTGTATGGATGGAAGGCAATAGAAGCAATTGGCAAGAAAGCTAATCAACTTCTGTATCCGCTGGAAACTCAATCTCAACTCCAAAACCTCCAAGAAAGTTTACCTATTGGTGGTTCCTGGCAGGGTGAGTTGCATCAAGTGACCAAAGAAGGCAAGGAAATAATTGTTGCTAGCCGCTGGACTTTGATGCGCGATCAAAATGACCAACCTAAATCGATTCTTACGGTCAACACCGACATTACAGAGAAAAAACAACTCGAAGCGCAGTTTCTCCGAGCGCAGCGACTGGAGAGCATTGGCACGCTTGCTGGCGGCATTGCACATGACCTAAACAATATTTTGACTCCAATTCTGGCGGCAGCGCAACTGTTACCGCTAAAACTCTCTCATATTGATGAGCAAAGTCAGCAGATGTTTAAGATTATAGAAACTAACGCTAAACGCGGAGCGGCTTTGGTCAAGCAAGTGCTACAGTTTGCACAGGGAGTTGAAGACGAGCGCACGATTGTGCAAATAAACGATCTGTTCTCAGAAATTAAGCAGATTGTCCAACAGACATTTCCTAAATCGATTGAATTTTCTACAAATATCAAGTCAGACCTTTGGGCTGTCGTTGCCGATGCCACACATTTGCATCAGGTGCTGATGAATTTAGTCGTCAACGCTCGCGATGCCATGCCCGACGGGGGGACTTTGAATATCTCTGCGGAAAATGTCTTCATTGATGAACAGTATGTCCGCATGAATCTTGAGGCAAGTGTTGGTCCCTACATTGCGATCGCTGTTACAGATACAGGCATCGGCATGTCCCCAGAAATATTGGATAGAATATTCGAGCCGTTTTTCACCACTAAAGAGTTTGGCAAAGGTACAGGTTTAGGTCTTTCAACCGTGAGGGGCATTATAACAAGTCATAATGGTTTTGTCAAGGTATCCAGCAACGTTGGCAGAGGAACTGAATTTAAAGTGTTCTTGCCAGCAGTGCAGGCAACAGCAACGTCACTTGCAGAAAACCTCGAACTACCAAAAGGAAACGGAGAATTAATTCTGGTTGTCGATGACGAAGCCCCAATTTTAGAGACGACCAAAATCTCGTTAGAAACGTACAATTATAAAGTGTTGACAGCCAGCGATGGAATTGAGGCGATCGCGCAGTATGCCCAGCACAAAGATAAAATTAGTGTGGTCTTGGTGGATATGATGATGCCGTCGATGGACGGAGCGCTCACCATTCGCGCATTGCAAAAAATGAATTCCCAAGTCTTGATTATTGCTGTCAGCGGTTTGGTAGCCAGTAACAAACTCATGGGGGTTGCTCAAGTCAAAGCATTTCTTTCTAAACCCTACACTACAAAGGAATTATTGCAAACTTTACAGCGATTAAAGCTGAAGGAACACGAAAATGTGCCTCGTACCCAGCCTCCGAAATTAATACCCAACTAAAATTATGTCTGGTTAAAAACTTATCATTAAGGGGGCAGGGGGCAGGGGGCAGGGGGCAGGG